>NZ_JAEBEJ010000002.1:0-1005152 GCF_046548895.1 Amycolatopsis sp. cmx-4-54 | reverse complement strand
CCTGGAACTACCACGCGATCTTCACCGACACCGGCTTCGACCTGCCCGACGCCGACAAACTCCACCGCGAGCACGCGATCATCGAGCAAGTCTTCGCCGACCTCAACAACGCAGCCCTCGCCCACTTCCCCTCCGGCCGCTTCCCCGCCAACCACGCCTGGCTGATCCTGGCCTGCCTCACCCACAACCTGCTCCGCGCCACAGGCTGCCTGACCAGCGTTTTCCATGCCAAAGCCCGCACCGCAACCCTGCGCCGGCACCTGATCGCCATCCCCGCCCGCATCACCCGCACCGCACGCCGCATCACCCTGCGACTACCCACCCACTGGCCCTGGCAAGCCGCCTACCAGACACTCTTCACCACAACCCACCGACCAGCCTGACCCCCCACCCCAACAACCGGACCACAGTGGACACACCGGATGCGACGACCGGCAATCCACCACACCCACCAACCCCACACCTGACCAACAACCACCACCACGATCAACCCACAACCACACCGGTGGATCCAGGTTGAAGGTTGCGAAAGTGGCTTTCGCAACACGGTCGCAAGCCGGTCACGGACGGAAGCCCACCGCGACCCGACGCCCTCAAGAGCGCAGCCGCGCCGTGACCAGGTCCGCGACGGCCGCCATCCCTGCCTCGTTCGGGTGGTACGGCACGCGTCCCGGCGCGGCCGCGTACCGCTCCATCCACGGGGCGGCGGCGCAGGCGTCGTGGTCCGCGCTGGCCGCCGCCGCCGGGATCAGCGTGGCTCGTTCGGCGCGCGCCGCTCGGCGGGTCGCCGCCGCCAGCCGGTCCGCCACTTCCCGTTCGAAGACCAGCTGCTCCGGGGTGAGCGGAACGCCGTCGCAGGCGGGCGCGGTGCGCGGCACGATCGTCAGATAGTCGACGACCAGCACACGAGCCCGCGGCGCGCGCAGATGGACCGCCGCGATGACGGCGCCGATCTTCTCGTGCACCGTGGTCAGCGCCGCGCGGACGGCGTTCTGATCGACTTGGCCGCAGTTCGCGCCGCCGGTGTTCTGGCAGGCGTAGGTGAACAGGCTCCCGACGTAGCCGACGTCGTTACCGCCGATGGTGACGGTCACGAGGCGAGTGTCCCGGGTGACGGCCTCGATCTGTGGCGGCTGCCCGGCCTGTGCCGCGGTGAGGATGTTCGCCGTGGTCGCTCCGCTGCACGTGACATCCGTGAGGGCGAATCCGCGTCGCCCGGCCACCAGGGTCGCGTAGTTCTTGGTCGAGCGGCCGCACGCCGCCGGGGTGCCGGGCTGCTGCGGCGGGATCCCCGGCCCCGCGGCGAAGGAACTGCCCATGGCGACGTAGCGGGCAGGTGCACTCGCCTGCGCGGGCGGCGTGGCCAGGAGACCGAGCGTGACCGCGGCGAGCACCGCGGCGGACATCCGCTTGAACATGTCGAACCCCTTATCTCAGGAAGGTGACCGGTTCCGGTCCCGCGATGCCGTCGATGACACCGAGGGCGAGCAGATCTTCGGGACTTGGCTTCAGCGCGTCGGCGAGCGCGGGGATCTCTTCAGGGTCCCGTCTGAGGATCCCGGCCGCCAGTTCCGGGGCGATGACGGAGAAACAGGCGCCCGGAGTGAGCCAGACGCGGTCCGCCGAGCAGAAGGCGAGCGCGCCGCCTGAACCTCCTTCCCCGATCACCAGGGTCGTGATCGGCACCTCCGCCGTCGCGATCGCGCCGAACAGTCCGGCGACGGCGTTACCGGCCCCGGCCGTCTCCGCCGCCGGATCGGCGGCCGCGCCGCCTCGCGTGACCGGATGGACGACACGCGTGATCCGACGGACGGCACACGCCGCGACCGGTCCGCCGCGTGTCGTCCGCCTGATCACCCGTGTCGTCCATCTGATCACGGGTGTCGTCCCGCGAGACACGGTCGGTTCCAACCCGACTCGCCCCTGACGCGCCCGGGCCGGTGCGAGACCCCGGGCGACGCTTACCTCACTGCGACAGGGCTTTGCCCAGCCGCCGCAATCCCTCGGCGATCTTCTCCGGCGCGTGCGTGGCGAACGACAGCCGCAACGACGACCGGTCCGCCTCCCCCACCTGGAACGCCGAGCCGGGCACGAAAGCGACGTCCTGCCGCAGCGCCTCGGGAAGCAGCCGGTCCGTGTCCGCGCCGCCGGGAAGGGTGACCCAGACGAACATCCCGCCGTCGGGGTCGGTCCACGTCGTCCCGGGCGGGGTGATCACGGGCAGTTCGGCCAGCATCGCGTCGCGGCGCACGCGGTACGTCGCGCACAGCTTCCGCACGTGCGCGTCGAGATCCGCCACGCCCAGGTACTCGGCCGCGGCCGCCTGGTCGACGGTCGAACTGTGCAGATCCGTCGCCTGCTTGAGGATCGTGACGCGGCGCAGGAGGTCCGTCGGCGCGCGGAACCAGCCCAGCCGCATCCCCGGGGCGATCACCTTCGAGAAACTGCCGAGATAGATCGTGCGCCCGGCGAGCTCGGGGCGGGCCGACAGCGGTTCCTCGCGTTCGCCGCGATACCGCAGTTCGTGGTACGGATCGTCCTCGACGAGCCAGAACCCGTGACGCGCGATCACTTCCGCGAGCGCGCGGCGTCGCTCCGGGCCGATCGTGCGCCCGGAGGGATTCGAGAACGTCGGGACGAGATACAGCAGCGCCGGCCGTTCCCTGGCCGCGATCTCGTCCAGCGCGGCCGGGTCGATCCCTTCCGCGTCGCCGGGAACGGGCACGACGCGCGCCTCGGCGAGCTGGAAGCATTGCAGCGCCGAGAGGTACACCGGTTCTTCCACCAGCACGGTGGCGCCGGGTTCGAGCAACGCGGTGCTCAGCAGTTGCAGGCCCTGCTGCGAACCCGTGGTGATCAGCAGATCGTCCACAGTGGTCGCGAGTCCGCGACCGGACAGGCGCCGAGCGAGCAGCTCGCGCAACCGCGGATTCCCCTCGGTGGGCGAATACTGCAACGCGGACCTGTCGGCGAGCGCCCGGTCGAAGGCGGCGCGAAGACCGTCCACATCGAACAGTTCCGGCGCGGGCATCCCGCCGGCGAAGGAGATCACGCCCGGGCGGGCGGTGAGCGCGAGCAGGTCGCGCACGGGAGAACTGGTGACGCCGTCCATACGACGGGCGAGGGGAAGAGACATCAAGGCTCCTCGGGAGAAACGTGCGGCTCCAGTGCAGCAGCCGGGGATCTTCCCGCGCGAGCAAGCAACTGCCGCCACGATATCAGTTTCGCCTGCGCCTAGGCTTGTGCCGTGCCTCTCGTGGAAATCACCTACGCGCCCCATCTTCCCGAAGCCAAGCTGCGTGAGCTCGGCTCGGTTTTGCCGCATCTCGTGTCCGTCGCGGTGGAGTGCCCCGAGGAGCCCTACGACGGCGACCTCCAGCCGGGCGACGTGGAACTGCGTTTCCGCGCACCGGGACCGTTCGACCGCTTCGGACTCGACCTCCTGGTCGAGGTCCGGTCGAAGTGGTTCCCGAGCCGGGCGGACAACCGCCAGGAGCGGGTGGACCTGCTGCGCACGAGTATTGAATCCGCGACCGGGATCGACGACGTCGGCGTGTACCTCTCACTGCCCGTGGCGGCGTGGTCGCAATCGGACTAGCGCGTGTTTCACAAGTCTGTTCGATGGGCTTCGTGATCCAGGTGGTTCCTGACGGTGCGGGCGGATCGGCCTCGTACCGGGGTCGTACTCGCCGCATCCGCCCGTGCCGTCAGGGACCGCCTGAGCGCGAAGACCGCGAACAAGACTTGTGAAACACGCGCTAGCCCTCCCCGAACACGTGCCGCCGGACGAACGGGTTCCGGAATTTGCCGTCCGGGTCCAGTTCGTCGGCCAGCGCCCGGAAATCGGCCAGCTTCGGATAGTCCGCCGCGCGGTGGAAGAGCTTCCCCCAGTGCGGCCGGACGTCGAACGGTGCCAGCCGCTCCTCCATCACGGGCAGCAGCTCGCGGACCGCCTTCACGTCCGGCAGCCAGGTGAAATGCAGCGCCAGCCGGTCGCCGCCGTGGAACGGGCTGAGCCAGAGCTCGTCCCCTGCGACCGTGCGGATCTCGGACGTGAGCAAGACGGGTGCCAGCCGGTGCCCGAGTCCGCGCATCGCCTCCATCGCCGCGACGGCGTGCCGGATGGGCACGAAGTACTCGGTCTGGAGTTCGTTCCCGATGCTGGGCGTGAAGTCCAGGCGGAAATGCGGGATCCGTTCGTGCCAAGGCCCGGTGACGCCGAGTTGCCGCGTGCAGTTGTCCGCCGGGATACCCGCCGCGTGGGCCGGATGCCGTGGCCCATCCGCCGCCTTCGCGCCGAAAAAGTCCGCGCCCGGCCGCCCCGGCCCTTTGACCCAGACCTGGTCGGCCTCGTCGCGGGCCCAGTTCGTGAACAGGCTGACGCTGTAACCGGCGTCCTGGATCTCGTCGAAGTGCTCGTACACCGATTTCCAGGGCAGGCCGTCGAAGACGTCCTGGCGAAGGTCGAACGACGGCACCAAATCGAGGGTCAGCCGGGTCACCACACCCAGCGCGCCGAGGCCGACGACCACGCCGTCGTGCCGGGAGAACGTCTTCAGCTCGCCGTCGGCGGTCACCAGCTCCAAACCGGACACCGCCGACGCCAGGCTCCGGTTCCGCCGCCCGGAGCCGTGGGTCGCCGTCGCGACGGTGCCCGCCACCGTGCAATGCGGCAGCGAAGCGAGGTTGGCCAGCGCGAACCCGGCGGCGTGCACCTGGACGGCGATGTCCCCGTAGCGGGCCGCCGCGGGCACCGAAACCGTCGCTGACTCCGCGTCGAGGACGACGTCCATGTCGAGGGCGGACAGATCGAGCAGGACCCCACCCGGAATGTCCGCGATGTCGTTGAAACAGTGCCTGCTGCCGAGCGCTTTGACCCCGTTCGCTCCGGCGACGGCCTCCTGAACCTGCCCGATTGTGCGTGGCCGGAGGATCCGCTCCGCGGAGAAGGCCTGATTTCCCGCCCAGTTCGTCTCTCGCACCAGGCCCAGCCTAGATTGCCGAAGTCGGCTTCACACGGAGGAGGGTTCGCACTGACGGGCATTCCCGGCGAGATGGTGTCCATCGCGCTCCTGCTGATGGTCCTGGCCTTCGCGGTGATCCGGCCGCGCGGTCTCCCGGAAGCGGTCGCCGCCGTCCCCGCCGCGGCGATCGTCCTGGCGGCCGGAGCGATCACGTTCTCCGACGCTCTCGACGAGGTGACGAGGCTCGCCCCGGTCGTCGGCTTCCTCGCCGCCGTGCTCGTCCTCGCCAAACTGTGCGACGACGAAGGGCTGTTCCAGGCGGCAGGGACACTCATGGCGCGGTTCAGCCGGGGACGGCCACAACGGCTGCTGCCGGCGGTGTTCGTCGTCGCCGCGGCGGTCACCGTGGTGCTCAGCCTCGACGCCACGGTCGTCCTGCTGACGCCGGTCGTGTTCGCCACCGCCGCGCGGATGGGCGCGCGGGCCAAACCGCACGCCTACGCCTGTACGCATCTGGCGAACTCGGCCTCGTTGCTGCTGCCGGTGTCCAATCTGACCAACCTGCTCGCCGTCGCCGCGACCGGGATCTCGTTCCTGCGGTTCACCGCGCTGATGACCTTGCCCTGGCTCGCGGCGGTGCTCACCGAATACCTGGTGTTCCGCCGGTTCTTCGCCGCCGACCTGGCGGCGCGGCCACGAGGCGGGAACGCGGTCCCGGCCGGGAAGGTGCCGGCGTTCGTCCTCGTCGTGCTCGGCCTGACGCTGGCCGGATTCGTGATCACGTCGCTGATGGACATCAGCCCCGCGTGGGCCGCGTTCGCCGGCGCCGCCGTCCTGGCCTGCCGCGCCCTCGTGCGACGAAGGACGTCACCCGCCGCGATCGTGCGCTCGGCGAGCATCCCCTTCGTCGCTTTCGTGCTCGCGCTGGCGATCGTGGTCCGCGCCGTCGTCGACAACGGGCTGGACGAGGCGCTCAGTCATCTGGTGCCGACTTCCACCTCGTTCCCCGCCTTGCTCGGCGCGGCTGCGGTGGCGGCCGTCCTCGCCAACCTGATCAACAACCTGCCCGCCGTGCTCGTGCTGCTGCCGCTCGCCGCCGCCGGCGGGACACCGGTGGTGCTGGCCGTACTGATCGGGGTCAACCTCGGGCCGAACCTGACCTACGTCGGCTCGCTGGCGACGTTGCTGTGGCGGCGCATCCTGCACCGGCACGACACCCGGCCGGAACTGGGCGAGTTCACCCGGCTCGGCCTGCTCACCGTCCCGGCGTCCATCGTGCTCGCCGTCGGCGGGCTGTGGCTCGGGCTCGCCCTGACTTCCACCCAGTGAGAAGATCGACGCATGCCCGGGAACCTGTCGACACCCGGCGCCAGTGTCACGTCGCGGGCGTTCGCGCTGCTGGGCGCCTTCGACGCAGACCATCGTGAGCTGTCGCTGACCGAACTCTCGCAGCGAGCGGACCTGCCGCTGCCCACCGCGCACCGGCTCGCTCGCGAACTCGTCGGCCTGGGCGCGCTGGAGCGGCGCGAAGACCGGTACGCCATCGGGAGACGGCTGTGGGACCTCGGGCTGCTCGCACCCGTGCAGTTCGAACTGCGGCAGGTCGCCGCCCCCTTCCTCCAGGACCTCTACGGTGCGACCGGCGCCACCGTGCACCTCGGCGAACGTGACGGTGACCAGGTGCTCTACCTCGATCGCCTCTCCGGGAACGCGTCCGTGCCGGTGGTCAGCCGGATCGGCGGACGGCTTCCACTGCACGCCACCGGGATCGGCAAGGTCCTGCTGGCCTGGGCACCGGAGGACGTTCAGCGGCAAGTGCTCGCTTCGCTGACCCGCGTCACGCCGTACACCATCACGCAGCCCGGCCGCCTGCGCGAACAGTTGCGCCGCGTCCGGCGAGAGGGCTACGCACAGACCGTCGAGGAGATGAGCCGGGGCGCGTGCTCGGTCGCCGTCCCGATCCGGCCGTCGAAGGGCGACGTCGTCGCGGCACTCGGGCTGGTCGTCCCCGATCTGAGCCGCGGCCGGGCCCGGCTGGTCTCCGCGCTCCAGGTCGCGGCCGCCGGAATCGGCCGGAGCCTGCGGGTTTCACTGAGTGGAAGCGATCGCTAGCGGTTCGGCGGCCGCGCGACCAGACTTCGGTCATGCGTACCCCAGCCGCCATCGTCGGCGCCGGCCCGGCCGGACTGCTCCTGTCGCATCTGCTCGATCTGGCCGGGGTCGAATCGGTGATCGTGGAGACCCGCTCGCGCGAGTACGTCGAGGCGCGGATCCGGGCGGGTATCCTCGAACAGTCCACAGTGGACCTCCTTCGCGAGACAGGGCTCGGTGAGCGGCTCGACCGCGAAGGCGACGAGCACCGCGGGATTTACCTGCAATGGCCCGGGGAACGCCACCACCTCGACTTCGTGGACCTGGTGGGCCGAAGTGTCACCGTGTACGGCCAGACCGAGGTGACGAAGGACCTCGGCAAGGCGCGTGCGGGGGCCGGGCAGCAGATCCACTACGAAGTCACCGACACCGCCGTACACGACATCGAGACCGAGCGACCCTACGTCACCTTCACCGACGCGGAGGGCACGCGGCAGCGGCTGGACGCCGACGTCGTCGTCGGCTGCGACGGCTCTTTCGGGCCTTGCCGCACCGCGATTCCCGACGCCGCGAAACAGACTTGGGAACGCACCTACCCGTACTCGTGGCTCGGCGTGCTCGCCGACGTCGCCCCGTCGACCGACGAACTCATCTACGCGTGGCATCCCGACGGTTTCGCCATGCATTCGATGCGCTCGGCCACCGTCAGCAGGCTCTACCTGCAGGTGCCCAACGGCACCGACATCGGCACCTGGTCCGACGACCGGATCTGGGAAGCGCTCGCGACCCGGCTCGGCCACGGCCAGCACGGCTGGACCCTCACGCCGGGGCCGATCACCGACAAGAGCGTGCTGCCCATGCGCAGTTTCGTGCAGCAGCCCATGCGGCACGGCCGCCTGTTCCTCGCCGGTGACGCCGCCCATATCGTGCCGCCCACCGGCGCGAAAGGCCTCAACCTCGCGGTCGCCGACGTCGCTCTCCTCGCCCCCGCGCTGGCCGCTTTGGTGCGCGACAAGGACTTCGCGCTCGCCGACGCCTACTCCGACACCGCGCTGCGCCGGGTCTGGCGGTGTACCCACTTCTCGTGGTGGATGACGACGATGCTGCACCAGTCCGGCGACCCGTTCGACCGGCAGTTGCAGCTCTCGCAGTTGCAGTGGCTGGCACGGAGCGAGGCGGGGCGGGCGGGACTGGCGGAGAACTACGCGGGGTTGCCCATCGGGTTCTGAATCGGCCGTTTCGCGGCAACGACGACCCGGCCGTCAGGGGCTCGTGTTGCGAAAGCCACTTTCGCAACGTTGAAGGTTGCGAAAGTGGCTTTCGCAACGCGTCGAGGGGAGCGGCCGGTCGGCCACACGCGGAGACGCCTGTTGCGTGATCAGACAGCGAACTCGCGTGATCAGACACGGAACTCGCGTGATTTGAGACGCATCTCGCGTGATCAGACACTCCACACGCGAGTTCCGGCTTCGATCCGTGAGTTCCGCCTTCGATCACGTGAGTTCCGCCTTCGATCACGTGAGTTGCGCGCCTGATCACGCGAGTCACGTCTTCGGCCTTGCCGCGAACCGGCGAACCGGCGAACCCCCCCCACGGCTGAGCCGAGGGGAGGGGCTTTCACACGCTGTCCCGTCCTTCGTCCAGGTACGCGGCGTAGACGGGCGCGGTCCTCGCCTCGGCCCAGTACGCTTCGACCACGGCCGAGATCAGCTCCGCCCGCCGCCCCGCCACGAAGGTCTCCTTGTTCCAGGCGAGGATATGCCTGCGCGGCAACACATCCCCACGCAGCGGCCGGGTCACGATGCCGTGGTTCCCCGGATCGCAGATCGGTTGCGACAGCCCGATCGCGCCCGCCTTGACCACCAACAGCGCCACCTGCTGCGAAGTCACCTGATGGGTGAACGACGGACTGAAACCGTGCCGCGCGCAGGTGTCGGCGAAGTACTTGGTGAACGTCGCCGCCGACGAATCGGAAACCATCACCCACGATTCGTCCCGCAGGTCGCGCAGGTCGACGACCTTCTCGCGCGCCAGCGGATGGAACTCCGGCAACAGGACGAAGGTCGGCTCGGTCACCACCACCGCGGTGTCCACGTTCGCCGGGATTTCGAGCTCGTATCCCGGATAGTCCTTGACCAGTCCCAATTCCGCGCGCCGCTGAGCCAGCAGCGGCAACAGCCGTTCAGGGTGGTCGTCGTGCACGACCTGCACCTCCGAGACCTCGGGCCACAACCCGGTCACCAATGAGGGCAGGTGTGACACCAGCGCGCTGGCCACCGCCACCACCCGGACCACGTCGGGCGGGCCGCTGGGGCAGACGCGCTGCTCGATGTCTTCGAGCAGTTTGTCCAGCTGTGGCAGCAAGGCCGCGGTGCGGCGCAACAGCAGTTCGCCCATCGGCGTCGGGGTCACGCCACCCTCGCACCGGTCGAACAACCGGTAGCCCAGCATGTTCTCCAGCCGTTTGAGCTGCGCGGAAACCGCGGGCTGGGTGACACCGAGCGCGATCGCGGCCCGGGAAAGACTTCCCGTGTCCGCGATCGCCCTGATCACCCGCAGGTGGTGGACATCCAGCTGTACGACGTCGAACTCCTTTGTCACGAACGGGTTTTCGACCCGCCGGAAGAAGTCATGGCCGTGGTGGACACCGCGGCCGCGGTCCGTCTGCCGAGCAGAATATACAGGAGAAAGGCACCCAAAACGGAGTTCACGGTGGGGATTCCCCACGGCAGCCAGGCCCCCACCGCCGCCCCGGCCACCCAGCAGATCAGCGCGGAAGGAACCCAGGACGGGCAGGTGGACGGCAGTTCCCCGGACGCGCGGGTGGCGTCCAGTTCCGGTTTCCAGCGCCGGACCACGTAGTACTCGGCGATCACCACCCCGGCCACCGGTGGCGTGAGCACGCCGACCCAGGTCAGGAAGGTGGTGAAATGGTCGAGGATGCCGATCGCGGAGAGCACCGTGCCGAGACCGCCGAGCAGCAGGGTCGCGGTGGTGCGGTCCAGCCGCCGGGACAGCAGCACCTGCACGGTGTTCACCAGTCCGAGCGAGGAGGAGTAGAGGTTCCAGTCGTTGATCTTCAGGATCGCGGTGACCAGGATCAGCGTGCCGAGCACACCGGACGACGAGGTGATGATCCCGACCACGTCGGCGCTTTTCGCCGCGTGCGCGAGCAGGACCCCGATCAGGCCGATGAGATACTGGCCGAGGGTGACGCTGACCAGGGTCTGCTTCACCACGTCGGACGCGGTCCGGTTGAACCGGGTCATGTCCGGCGTCATGATCGCGCCCATGATGAACGCGCCCGCCACCAGCGTGGTGCCCTGTGCCAGCGACATCGACGGTCCCGGCGGCGGCTCGGCCATCAGCGCGGGCAGGGAATGGTCGCCGAGCGCCGAGACGATCGAGAACCCCGCCAGCGCGAGGAAAGCGGGCACCGTCAGATACGCCGTCCAAGCCATCGCGTGGAAGCCGAACACGACGATCGCGGTGACCAGCGCGCCGCCCGCGAGTGCCCACACCCATACCGGCGGGCCGCCCATCAGGGCGTGGAGGCCGTGGGCGAACACGTCGTTCTGCACCCCGAACCAGCCTGCCAGGCTCAACGTCATCAGGAGCCCGACCAGCGCGGACCCACCGGTGCCGAATCCGGTCCAGCGCGCGAGCACCGACGTCGAAAGCCCCTCGCGGGTGCCGGCGATCCCCATCAGGATGGTGATGATCTCCAGCAGCACCGAACCGATCGTGATGGCCAGCACCGCTTCCCAGAACGTCATGCCGAAGCCGAGCACCGCGCCGAGCAGGAACTGGTGGAACGAGGACACCTGCCCGAACCGCTGAAACGCGACGGAAATCCAGGAGTAGCGGCGTTCGGCGGGCACCCGGCGGAGGGAGAAGTCGTCGTGTTCCACGGTCACTCCACTCGTTCCGGGACGGCTTGTTCGAGGACGACGAAACCTTGGCCCGGCAACGGCCGCCACGAAAGTTCGCCGCGGTAGAGCCGTTCGAGGAAGGCGACCCGCTGGTGATAGGCGAACACGGAGCTTTCGACCCCGGCCACGGCGACGGTGCCGACGAACATCGGCAACTCGGCGAGGAAGTACCGGACCGCGCTGCGCAACTGGTCGCGCGTGGGATGTTCACCCTCGGGCAGCCGCCGGTCCAGCACCCAGCCCGTGGCGCCGAGGCACTGCTCGGCGAACTCCGGATCGGTGGCGAACCGTTGGTGCGCCTCGGAAAGCAGAGCGAGGTACGCGCTGTCGGCTTCGAGCGCGGCGGAATCAAGGATCAAGGTGTGCGGATCCCGCGTACAGACCTGCTCCAGCGCGCGGAGGATCTTGTTCCGTGTGTAATTGCCCTGCCGCTGCGCCTTCTGCGCGGCACGAACCGGGTCGTAGCCGAGCGCTTCGAGGGTGAACGCGGACGGGCCGTCGGGGACGAAGAAATGGAAACCGTGAAAGGCCGAACTGGCCCAGCGGGCGAGATCGGCGATACGGTCCACGGTGAAATGACTGTTGAACGGGCTGACACCCAGGCAAACGTGCTCGGCTCGCGCCAGCGGATCAGCGCAATGCTCCGTGAGCGGCAGTGGTCGCGGCAAGACGGCTCCTGATTCGCGTGATATGCGGGGCGTCGACCGAACGTAGCCACGGCCGGATGGCGCGGGTATTGCCACCGGATGTTGTCACCGGGTTATGAGAAATCGGTTGTCTCGACTTTCGGAGGTGCCGGGCGCGAACGGGCCGCGGTATACGAAGTCATGGAGATTCAGGTTCGGCATCTTCGCGTGATCTGTGAGATAGCCGCCTCCGGCAGCCTCAACCGTGCCGCGGCCGGACTGGGGCTCGGCCAGCCCGCGCTCAGCCACCAGCTGCGCCGGATCGAGCGGATGGTCGGCGGCCCGCTGTTCCACCGCGACCAGCACGGGGTGCGGCCCACCGAACTCGGCGCCCTGATCCTGCGGCGGGCGCGGGCGATCGTGCTCACCTTCGACGAACTGGAGCACGACTTCCACCGCCAGGAACCCGAGACGGGCGAATCGCTCAGGATCGGCTGGAACGACAGCGCCATCACGGGTTCGCTGCTCGGCGGACTGCGCGACCTGAGCCCTGGCGAGCCGTTCCGCACGCGCGCGGACACCTCCCGCACGCGGCTGCTCGCACAGGTCGCGAACCGCGGCATCGACCTCGCGCTGATCATGATCTGCGGCGGGCGCGGCCTCCCGGTGCCGCCGGAAGTGCGGACGATGACCCTGGTCGAGGAGCCCTCGTTCGTGGCGATCCCCGCGGAACACCCGCTCGCCGCCGAAGAGGAGATCGAGCTAGCCGAACTGGCAGGCGAGGACTGGATCGTGTCGAGCGGCGGCGACGGCTGCCGCGTGGTGTTCCGCGAAATGTGTCTCGCGCACGGTTTCGACCCCCGGATCACCCACGACGCCGACATCGACACCACACGGGAGGATCTGGTCGGCGGCGGATACGGCGTCGGGCTGATCCAGCCGACCCGGCCGTCGGCGGACGGGCTGGCCATCCGGCCGCTCGTGGGCGCGCCGATGTGCGTGCGGCATGTGCTGGCCTGGCGGGAGGACGCCCGATGCGCGCCCGGCGTCCCGGAACTCGCCGCCTCGGCGAGGGACGGCTATTGGCGGCTCGCCGGGCGGACGGCGCCGTACCGCGCCTGGTTGCACCGGCACGGCAGGCTGACCGCCGGATAACCCTTCGGCATGCCGATGCGGCACTAGAGCGTGTCCCGCGAGGCGACCGACGATGGGAATCGTCAATCACGGTCGCCGGAAAGAAGGGGCATCATGCTGCCGTTGATCACCCGTACGGAACTGCTCTCCCGGATGGAGTCCGGATCGGTGGTCGTGGTGGACACGATGCCGGTCGCCTATTTCGACAAGGAACATCTTCCGGAAGCGCGCAACATTCCGGGTTTCCCGTACGAACGGGCGGCCGAATTCACCGATCGCCTGGCACCGGCGGTGCTTCCGGACAAGGCCGCCGAGATCGTCGTCTATTGCGCGAACACGCCGTGCCGCAACAGTGAATTCGTCGGGCGGCGGCTGCTGGAGCTCGGGTACACGAACGTCCGCAAATATCGCGAAGGCATCGAAGACTGGGTCGCGAGCGGGTTGCCGACCTGGTCTTCGACCTGAAAGGAGATCGTCTTGTCCAAGTGCAAACGGTTCGTCTGCGTGCTGGCCGGTGTGCTGGCGCTCATCACCGGCTTCGGCAACGGGGTGGCTTCGGCCGCGCCGGCGGCCGAGAACGTGATGACGGTGACTTCGGCCAACTACGCCGAGGTCATGAACATCTCGCGGCAGAAACTGGTCATCATGGACTTCGGCGCGACCTGGTGCCCGCCGTGCCGCCAGATGAAGCCGGTGATCGAACGGCTCGCCGGTGAATACGGCGGCCGGTTCCTGCTGGGCGAGGTCGACGTCGACCAGAGCCGGGACCTGTCCACCCGGTACAACATCCGCTACCTCCCGACGCTGGTCGGTGTCCGGAACGCCGCCGAGCTGCCGTCCTCGCGGAACATCGGCTACCCGGGCGAAGCGCGGCTGCGCGCCTGGATCGACGCTCAGCTCGCGAAGGGCTGACCGAGGACGTCGGAGAGAAACGCTTCGACGGCCCCGAGGTAGGTCTCCGGCGCTTCGTCGTGCACCACGTGCCCGGCGCCTTGGACGACGATGTGCCGTCCGAGGCCGCCGGGCACGCGTGCGGCCAGCTCGGCCTGCTGACCGTGCGGCATCGCGGTCCGCTCGCCTTCGATCGCGAGCAGCGGGCATTTCACGCGTTCGACGAACTCCCAGAAGTCACGCCTGCCCCATTCGGCCGCGATCTCGTACAGGTCCGGGAGGGAGGCGATCAGGTGGTAGCCGTCTTCGCGTTCCTCGACGCATTCGATGAAGTAGTCACCGGTGTCGCCGAAGAACTCGCGAACGTGGGCCAGTGAGCGGAACGGGACCGGCCACGACTCGAAGTACCCGCGCCAGGTGTCCACGGTCCGGCCGCGCTGGTCCGGCGCGAAATCCTCGCAGACCACGGCGCGGACGAGCTCGGGATGCGTGGCCGCGGTGACCCAGGCGTGCAGGCCGCCCATCGAATGTCCGATCAGGACCGCGGGTTCGTCGAAGGTCCGCAGCACCGCGGCGACGTCGTCGGCGAACCGCTCGGTGCGCCAGGGCCCGCCGCGCGGTCCGCGTCCGTGACCTCGCGCGTCGAGACCGTGGACACGCCCGTACGGCTCGAGCCTTCGCGCGATCCGCCACCACGTCGTCGCCCTGCCCATCAGCCCGTGCAGAAGGACGATCGGCGGCCCGTCACCGCCGAAAGTAATCAACCCGTCGCGCTGGATCACCACTAAGCTCCCCTCCATGCGCAGCCGTGTCCTCGCCGCCGGTCTGGTACTGGGGGCCGTCTGCGCCCTGATTATCGGCTGCACCGCCGATCCGCCTCCGGCCACGCCCCCACCGCCGCCGCCGATGAACCCGGCTCCCGGCGCTTCGGGCGCGGGTGACCCGTACTACCCGATGGACGGAAACGGCGGTTACGACGCGACCGAGTACCAGGTGGGGATCACGTACGACCCCGCTAAAGGGCGGCTCGACGGCGACACCACCGTGCTCGCGAACGGGACACAGGACCTCGATCGGTACAACTTGGATTTACGCGGCTTGACCGTGCAATCCGTCGAAGTGGACGGGAAACCGGCGAAGTTCGCGCGCGAGGGCGAATTCGAACTGGTGGTGACGCCCGCCGAGCCGATCCGGAACGGGACCGCCTTCCGCACGAAGGTCCTCTACGGCGGCGATCCGTCCGCGACGCCCAAGGCGGGCGGCAGCGAGAACGGCTGGCAGAAGTCGAAGGACGGCGGCGCGTTCATCGTCGGCGAGCCGCATTCGGCGTCGTTCTGGTATCCCGTCAACGAGACCCCGCGAGACAAGGCGATGTTCACCCTCACCGCGCGTGTCCCGGACGGCTGGACCGTCATCTCGAACGGGCGTGAGATCCAGAAGACCGCGACCAACGGCTGGACCACGACGTCCTGGCAGGAACGCACACCCGTGGCGTCCTACCTGACCACGGTGGCGATCGACAAGTTCACCGTCGACCGGATGGCGCTCCCGGACGGGACCCCGGTGGTCAACGCGTACGCGCCGGGCGCCGAGGACCGGCGCGACACCGGCAGGCGGCTGCCGGAGATCATCGGTTTCCTGAGCTCGAAGTTCGGGCCGTACCCGGTGGACGCGGCGGGCGGCATCTATCTCGACGAGGACATCCATTTCTCGCTGGAGACCCAGACCAGGCCGACCTACGCGAAATGGGCCGACCTGATCACCGTGGTGCACGAGACCGCGCACCAGTGGTTCGGCGATTCGGTGACGCTGAAATCGTGGTCCGACATCTGCCTCAACGAATGCCTCGCGTCGTACGCGCAATGGCTGTGGCAGGAGTCGCGGGACAAGGAGAATCTGGACGATCGCTACCGAGCCGCCCTCGAGATCATGCGGGGCAGCCAGGATTTCTGGACGCCGAAACTGGTCGACATGGGCGCTGGGCAGGAGTTCCACGGCGTCTACGACAAGGGGATCCTGGCCATCCACGCGCTGCGGCGGAAGATCGGCGAAGCCGCGTTCACGCGCCTGCTGAAGGAATGGCCGGCCGCGTACCGGAACGCCAACGCCTCCTGGGCGGATTTCGAGGCGTTCACGATCAAGCTTTCGGAGCAGAACCTGCGGCCGTTCTTCGACGCGTGGTTCCACGGCACGGCGATCCCGCCGGACGCCGAACTGCTGCCGGGCACGCTGCGTGGCTGACCCACGCGTTTAGTCCTCTGAATGCGGGCTTGGGCGCTCGCGTTTCGTCCTCAATGCGGCTGGCCCCCATGCCCCGGCGACGGCGCGAGCGCGTTGCGAAAGCCACTTTCGCAACGCTCAAGGTTGCGAAAGTGGCTTTCGCAACCCTCCCCCAACCGACCCGGGACCCGGTGCGCATCGGCGACACACACCGGACCGAACACCACCCATGCGTTTAGTCCTCTAAATGCGGGCTTGGGCGCTCGCGTTTCGTCCTCAATGCGGCCGCCCCCCCATGCCCCGGCACCGGCGCGAGCACGTTGCGAAAGCCACTTTCGCAACGCTCAACGTTGCGAAAGTGGCTTTCGCAACCCTCCCCCAACCGACCCGGGACCCCAGTGCGCGTCGGCGACACACACCGGACCGAACACCACCCACGCGTTTAGTCCTCTAAATGCGGGTGCGCCCGGGGTAGTCCGGCAGGTCGATGCCGTTCACGACGTCCCGCATCTTCCGCGAAGCCAGCGCGGCGAACGGCTTGAGCCGCATCACCCGCATCATCAAGTAGCGCATCCGCAGCGCCGTCCGCGACTTCGCGAAGATCGTCTCCGCGTTCTCCCGCCCCATCTCCTGCGTCTTCTCGACGAACTCGCGCATGACCGCCTCGTAGCGCTTGAGCCCGGTGTCGAAATCGGCGGCCAGTTCCCCGGCGAGGACGTACGCGCCGACGAACGCCAGGCTCGTGCCCTGGCCGGAAAGCGGCGAGGGACAGAAAGCGGCGTCACCCAGCAGCCCGACGCGGCCGCGCGACCAGGACTCCATGACCACCTGTGCGCACGAATCGAAGTAGAAGTCGGTGGCCTCGTCCATCCGGTCCAGCAGCCAGGGCGCCTCCCACTCCATCCCGGCCGCGAACTCGCGCACCAGCGCCTTCTGCGCCTCGACGTCGCGATAGTCGTAGTCCACCTTCTCCGAGGCGAACCCGAAGTAGGCCATCGCCTCGTCGCCGTCGCGGACGGCGCGGATCCCGGCGGAGCGGCCGACGTCGTCGTAACCGACGGCCCAGTTCCGCAACCCGAGCCGGTTCGGCACGGTGAAGAACGCCAGGTAGGAGCCCAGATGCCGGACGAACCGGGACTCCTCGCCGAAGGCCAGCGCCCGCACTCCCGAATGCAGCCCGTCGGCCCCGATGACCATGTCGTACGTCCGTCGCGCACCACCGGCGAAGGTGACGTCGACGCCGTCGGCCCGCTCGTCCAGCGCGGTGATCCGGTCGCCGAAGACGTACTCCGTCGTCTCTTTGGTCGCCTCGTAGAGCACTTCGGTCAGGTCACCGCGCAGGATCTCGATCTCGGCGATGACGCCGTCACCGTCGAAGTCGTCGGCGCGGATCGTGGCCTTCGTGCGGTTCTTCCGGTCGACGAGCGTCTCGCCCTTCGTGTCCGTGCAGGCGGCGCGGATACGTTCGTCCAGGCCCATCCGGCGCGCGACCTCCTTGGCCGTTCCGCGCAGGTCGACGGCCTGACCGCCGGGGCGCAGCGAAGGCGCGCGCTCCACGACGGTCACCTGGAAGCCGTACCGGGCGAGCCAGTAGGCCAGCGCCGGCCCGGCGACGCTCGCCCCGGAGATGAGGATCTCGGTGTCAGCCACCCTTGGGAAGGTCCCACGCATCACCTCGCGGCGCAAAAGAGTTTCGTCGTAGGCTGGCGGCATGGCTGTCGTGAAGATCAACGCGATCGAGGTTCCCGAAGGCGCAGGCCCCGAGCTGGAGAAGCGGTTCGCCGCGCGGCTGCACGCCGTCGACAATCAGCCCGGCTTCCTCGGCTTCGAGCTGCTCCGCCCGGTCTCCGGCGAGTCGCGCTACTTCGTCTACACGAAGTGGGAGTCCGAGGAGGCGTATCAGGCGTGGGCGGCCGGCCCGGCGCGTGAGGCGCACGCGGGCGAGCGCGCGAAGCCGGTTTCCACCGGCGCGAACCTGCTGGAATTCGAGGTCGTCCAGGCTTCGAAGCCGGGTGAGTGAGCTCGAACGAGCCGCGGAACTGATCGACGGCGCCGGCGCGCTGCTCGTCTGCGCCGGTGCCGGGATGGGCGTCGACTCCGGCCTGCCCGATTTCCGGGGCGACGAAGGTTTCTGGACGGCGTATCCGCCGTACGAGCGGTTGGGCATCAGCTTCGTCGAACTCGCCGACCCGCGGCATTTCGCCGAAGACCCCGGGCTGGCCTGGGGTTTCTACGGGCACCGGCTCGCGCTGTACCGCGCCACCGTCCCGCACGACGGGTTCGGACTCCTGCTGTCCTGGGGAGCGCGCAAACCGGGCGGCACGCGCGCGTTCACGTCCAATGTGGACGGACAGTTCCAGAAGGCGGGCTACCCGTATGTCGCCGAGGCCCACGGGTCCATCCACCACCTGCAGTGTCTCGACAGGTGCACCAAGGAGATCTGGCCGGCGGACGACGTCGCGGTCCCGATCGACGAAGACAGCATGCGCGCGCTCGAGCCGCTGCCGTCCTGCCCGCGCTGTGGCGGCCTCGCCCGGCCCAACATCCTGATGTTCGGCGACTACGACTGGCTCGGTCAGCGCAGCCAGGCCCAGCTCGACGCGCTGAACGCGTGGCGCCGCGAGCATCGCGACCTCGTCGTGGTGGAACTCGGCGCCGGGCAGGCCGTGCCGACGGTGCGGCGGTACTCGGAGCTGGCCAGCGCCGCGACCGGCGCGCTGGTCCGGATCAACCCGCGCGAGCCGCGGGTCCGGCACGGCCGCGGCGTCTCGCTCGCGAGCAACGGCCTCGAAACCCTCGAAGCGCTGGACGCCCTGCTCGGCTCGAACTCCGGTCCGTGAAGGCCTCCTTGAGGGACTCTAGGTCCCTCAAGGAGGCCTTCACGGACTCCGGCCGCGCGTCAAGGCCTCCGGGCCAACTCCCTCAGGGCAGGACGATTTCCGCGTAGACGGCGTCGTGATCGCTACCGGGCATCTCCAGCACCTCGAAATCCGCGATGGCCGTCCGTTTGTCCGCCAGCACATGGTCGATCGGCACCCGCGGCACCATCCCGTTCGTCCACGTCCCCGCCAACGCCTTCCCCAGCTGATCGGCCGCGTCCACATATCCCCTGGTCAGCAGCTCACGGAAGAGCGCGTGATCGAGACTCGCGTTGAAATCGCCCGCCAGGATCCGGATGTCGTGCTCGGCGTCGGCGTACGGCAGGTCCTTGGCTTCGTCGACCCACGCGTGCCGGTCCCACATCGGCGCCGCCGGATGGACCGCGACGACTTCGATTCGGACGCCGTCGCCGAGGTCCACGCTCGCGCTGGGCTGCTTGTAGTCCGAATTGCCGCTCAGCGTCAACGGCGTGAGCGGATACCTCGACACCAGCCCGGAACCCGACGCCCACTTGGCCGGGTGTAGCACGTGGTACGGCAGGACCTGGAACAACCCGGCCCGTTCGAGCCCGTCGATCGCCTCGGGTGTCATCTCGGTCAGGCTCAGGACGTCGACCCTGTGCTCCTTCACGTAGCCGACGATCTTCGCCGCTTCCGCCTGCCCGCCGAGCATGTTCGACGCCAGCACGCGCACGTGTTTCCCGTCCAGCGCCTTCTGCTCGTTGGCGAACGCCCGCGGCAGGACCAGGGACGTGATCGTGCAGGTCAGCACCAGCGCGACCACCCCGGTCCACCAGCGGCGCAGCCCCAGCGCGAGGACCCCGAGGATCAGCGTCGCGATCCCGGCGTACGGCGTGAGCGCGAGCGCCGCGATCGTGTACGTGTTGCCGTCGTAGCCCACCAGCCGCAACGCCGTCAGCACCGCGAACGGCACGACCGCCGCGACGAGCAGCCCGCTGACCAGCTTCCGCCCGGCGCCGTGGGGCGCCACGCGCTCTTCGATCACCATGCCGTCGAGTATGCCGATCATGAGCGTCGTGGCGGCCGTCTCCACAACACCTTCACAACCTCCTCACGCCGCGTCTACCAGCGCTTATCAGGTCCTGTCAGCCGCTGCCAGCGCGCTGTGCGCGGTCTGCCAGGCCCGGGGTGCACCTTTGTCCACGGGGCGAGATCCACAGGAGGAAACGATGACTCACGCGATCAGGGCCGAGGGCCTGGTCAAACACTATGGGGAGACGAAGGCGCTCGACGGGGTCGATCTGGAGGTCCCGGCGGGCAAGGTGGTCGGGGTGCTGGGGCCGAACGGCGCGGGGAAGACGACCGCCGTCCGGATCCTGGCCACCTTGATCCGGCCGGACCGCGGCCACGCGAGCGTCTTCGGATACGACGTCGTCAAGAACCCGATGGCGGTCCGGAGCATGATCGGGCTGACCGGGCAGTACGCGTCGGTCGACGAGGACCTTTCCGGTACGGAGAACCTCGTCCTGATCGGCAGGCTCCTGGAGTTCTCGAGGGCGGACGCGAAGAAGCGCGCGGCCGACCTGCTGGAGCGGTTCGAACTGACCGACGCCGCCGGACGCGCGATCAAGACCTACTCGGGCGGAATGCGGCGGCGGCTCGACCTCGCCGCGAGCCTGGTCGGCCGTCCCAAGGTGCTCTACCTGGACGAGCCGACCACCGGGCTCGACCCGCACGCCCGCAACGAGGTCTGGGCCGTGGTCCGCACGCTGGTCGCCGACGGCACGACGGTGCTGCTCACGACGCAGTACCTGGAGGAGGCCGACCAGCTGGCCGACACGATCACCGTGTTCGACCACGGGCACGTCGTGGCGAACGGGCGCGCCGACGAGCTCAAGCGGCGGACCGGCGGCCAGACGCTGCAGGTCCGGCCGTCCGCGCTCGCCGACCTCGACGCCGTCGAGCGCATCCTGACCGGGCTCACCGGGGCCCGGCCGAACCGGGACGACGACACCGGGCTGCTCACCGCGCCCGTCGCCGACCCGGTCCTGCTGTCCACGTTGGTCCGCAAGCTCGACGAGGCCGGGATCACCGCGGACGAGCTGGCGCTGCGGCTGCCCAGCCTCGACGAGGTGTTCCTCGCGCTGACCGGCAAGAAGACCGATGAGTCCACAAAGGACACGACTCCGGAAGGGAGCCTGGTATGACGACCATCGCGATGCCCGCACCACCACGGCGCGTCTCACCGTCGAGCAGCGTGCGGCACGGGCTTTCCCTTGCCTGGCGCGGCATCCTGAAGATCCGCAAGAACCCGGAGCAGCTGGCCGACGTCACCATCGCGCCGATCATCTTCCTGGTCATGTTCGTCTACCTGTTCGGTGGCGCGATCATGGGCAGCACCGAGGGTTACCTCCAGATGATCGTGCCCGGCATCATGGTGTTCAACATCCTGCAGGCCAGCATGACCGTCGGCGTCCAGCTGAACACCGACGTCACCAAGGGCGTGTTCGACCGGTTCCGCGCGATGCCGATCGCCAGGTCAGCGCCGCTGATCGGCGCCGTACTGGCCGATATCGTGCGGTACCTGGTGTGCCTGGTCGTGCTGATGGTCGTCGCGACGATCATGGGCTACCGCGTCCAGACCGGACCGGCCGAATTCGCGCTGGCGATCGTGCTCGTCATCGCGTTCGCGCTGGCGTTCTGCTGGGCCTCGGTGTTCGTCGGGATGCTGGTGAAGAGCCCCGGCGCGGTGCAGGGCCTGATGTTCGTGGTGCTGATGCCGCTGACCTTCGGCAGCAACGTCTTCGTCCCGACCGGCACCATGCCCGGCTGGCTGAAGGCGTGGGCCGACATCAGCCCGGTGACGCAGATGTCCGACGTCCTGCGCGGGCTGATGAACGGCGGGCCGATCGCCGGTCCGCTGACCGGTTCGCTGATCTGGATGGCGGCCGCGGTCGCGGTCTTCTTCCCGCTCGCCACTTGGGCTTATCGGAAGCGCGTCTGACGGGGGTCAGGGGGAACGCGCGTGAAGGCCCCCTTCCTTCGGCTCAGCCGAGGGAAGGGGGCCTTCACGCGCTCGCTTCCTGACAGACCCAGGAGACCAGGTCGGCTCGGGTCAGGCCGGCGTCCTGGACGAGGAGCTCTTCGTAGCGCTCCTCGCCGAAATGCTCGCGGAGATCGTCGATGAGCTGCCGGATGCCGGGCTCCCCCAGGTCCAGCCTGCCGCGCAGGAGCTTCGCCGCGCCGAGCAGCCGCACAGCCGCCTCGGGCTTCTCCTGCCGGAACCGGATCAGGCCGCAGACCTCCACGATCCGGCCGAGGTCGGCCATGTCACCGCGCTCCGCGGTCGACTTCACGACCACCGCGGCCCCGCGCTCGGCACCGTCCAGATCTCCGGCGGCCAGCGCGATCTCGGTGTCGATGTACCCGCCGAACTCGTCGCCGAACAGGCCCGGCATCGGCACCGTCGCCATCCGCTCGCGGAACCGGGCGCCGACCGCGCGTGCCTCGTCGATCCGCCCGGCGCGGCTGAGCAGATCGGCCTTGCCCACCAGCACCATCACCGCGAGCTGGTCGTTTCCCGTGTCGATCGCGTAGCGCTCCGCGTCGCGCATCTCGCGCATCGCCGTCTCGATGTCCCCGGCCCGCGCGTACTCTGTCGCGAGCCGCCAGCGCTGCTGGATCACGTCGTCCTGCGAGCCCAGTTCGAGCGCGAGGGCGAGACCTCGCCGGTACAGCGCGATCGCGGCCTCGTGATCGCCCGACATCGAGATGTCGCTCGCCTTCATGCCCACGGCCATCGCGGTGCCCCAGCGGTCGCCCACGGCCGTGAACCCCTCGTAGGCCCTGTCCCTTGCCCGCTCCGCGCCCTCGGGGTCGCCGTCGTCGGCGAGCAGGAAACTCTGTGCCCACGACCCCGCCGACCTGGCCCACGGGTCCGGGCTCGCCAGCGCCCGCTCGACCTCGCGGCGCGCGAGTTCCTTGTTCTGGCTGAAGAAGGCCAGCATGGGCAGGCCGATCGCCAGCCCGGCGAACCGGGTGTACGCGTTCGTCCGCACACAGTCGTCGACGAGCTCCCGCACGGCCTCGGGATCGCCGACGCCCGGCACCATGCCGGTGATCGCCCGCATCGCCCGGAACGCGGCCGCGAAGTCGTCCTCCAGGCGGTCTCCGAAGGTGAGCACTTCGTCGACGAAGGACTCGCCCCGGTCGCTGTCGCCCTTGACCAGCCAGTACCAGAAGGTCCCGCCGAACAACCGCGTCGCCATTGCCACGTCGCCGGCGTCGATGGCTTGCCGGAGCGCCGTCACGATGTTGCCGTGCTCCGCGTCGTAGCGCGAGATGGCGATCAGCTGATCCGCCGTTCGCAGCATCGGCTCCAGCCGTTCGACGAGCTGGACGTAGTAGCGGTGATAGGCCTTCGTCAGCTGTTCCCGCTCTTGGACTTCATCGAGACGTTCCGCCGCGTAGGCGCGGATGGTCTCCAGCATGCGGTATCGCGGCTCGCCGTGGTCTCCGGCGATGGCGTCCACAATGGACTTCTCAACGAGCGAGCCGAGGACGTACAGGACGTCTTCGGCGAGCAGGCCGTCACCGGCGCAAACGCTTTCGATCGCTTCCACCTCGGCGCCGGCCCCGAAGACCGACAGTCGCCTGGCGAGCACGCGTTCGGCGTCGTCGAGCAGGTCCCAGCTCCACTCGACGACGGCCCGCAGCGTGCGCTGCCGGGGCAACGCGGTCCGGCTGCCGGAGGTCAGCAGGCGGAACCGGTCGTCGAGGCGCCGCGAGATCTGCGCGACGGTCATCGACCGCAGGCGCGCGGCGGCCAGTTCCAGCGCCAACGGCATCCCGTCCAGCCTGCGGCAGATCTGGGCGACACCGTCCACAGTGGACTCATCGAGGACGAAGTCCGGGCGGACGGCCACCGCCCGGTCGACGAACAGCCGGATCGCGCCCGCCTCGGCCGCCTGGGAAACGGTCGGCGTGCCTTCCGGGACGGACAGCGGACCGAGCGGGCACAGCGTTTCGCCGTCGATGGCCAGCGCTTCCCGGCTCGTCGCGAGCACGCGCAGAGTCGGCACGCGGCGCAACAGGGTGTTCGCCAGCTCCGCGGCCGCGTCGACCAGATGTTCGCAGTTGTCCAGCACCAGCACCGATTCACCGGCCCCGAGCGTCTCCACGGCCCTGGCCAGCGCGTCCACCGGGCGGCGCATCGGGTCGCCACCGTGCGAAAGACCGAGATCCCACAGCTCCAGCGCGGCGAACACCGCGCCGGGCAGGTCTCCCGGGTCGCGGACACCGGCGAGCGGCACGAACCAGACGCGTCCGCGCGCGTGCGCCGGATGCCGCGTCGCGACCTCGGTGGCCAGCCGCGTCTTCCCCGCGCCGCCGGGCCCGACGAGCGTCACCAGCCGCGCACCCGAGAGAAGTTCGGCGACCAGCTTCAACTCGTCGTCACGGCCGACGAAACTGGTCAGCCGGACCGGGAGGTGATCGGTGGCCGCGAGCGGCGGGCCGAGTTCACCGCGCAACGCGGCGAGATGGATCTCCCGGAGCTCGGCCGACGGGTCGACGCCGAGCTGATCGGCCAGCGCCGCCCGGACCTCCTCGTAGACGGCGAGGGCGTCGGGCTGCCGGTCCGCCGCGCACAGCGCCCGGATCCACAGCCCGGCGAGCCGTTCACGCAGCGGGTGCCGCGTGGCCGCCTCCTTGAGATCCGCGAGCACCCGGTCGTGCCCGCCCAGCCGGATCTCCGCCTCGAAACGGTCTTCGGCGGCTTCGAGCCGCAGGTCCTCCAGCCGGGTCGCCGGCGCCTGCGCGAACGGGGCATCGAGCACGTCGGACAGCGCCTGACCACGCCAGAGCCCGAGCGCTTCGGCGAGGACCGCGGCCGCACCGGCGTCCCGTCCCGCCGCCAGCTCCGTTCGGCCCTCTGCGGCCAAGCGCTCGAAGCGGACCACGTCGACGTCCTCGCGGGCGACGTCCAGCCGGTAACCGCCGGGGCCCGAGTCGAGGGCGACGTCTTCGGCACGCAGGACCTTGCGCAACCGCGAGACCAGGGACTGCAGCGCGTTCGCCGCGTCGGCGGGCGGCTCCGCGCCCCAAAGACCGTCGACGAGGGCCGCGGCGGGCACAGCGCGTCCGGGCTCCAGCGCGAGCCTGGCCAAGAGCATGCGGAGGCGGGCACCGCCGATGTCGACCGGGGTGCCGTCACCGGCCTCCGCTCCGACCGGGCCCAGCAGCGTCACACGCACGACCCCCAGCTTTCCAGAAGCCGCGAACGCTTACCCCAGTCAGGCTGTGTCTCTCGGAGCGCGCTGTCGAACTCCGGACCCCGATCAAGCGACGGAAGTGGGGATTATCCGGGCACGAAGGATCTTTCCGGGCGGACGGCCGAGGTCGCGGCGCTACGTTCGTGACCGAGTCACAGCCGATCGACTGGGAGCGTGAATGAGGTACCGGAGTACGGCCGTCATCGCCGCCGTTCTGGCCGCGAGTGTCCTCGGCGGCGGGACCGCCCTCGCCGACACCGGGAAACCCGGCGCCGACGGCGCGGGCGACAGCTACTACCCACAGGACGGCAACGGCGGCTACGACGTCGCCGACTACAACCTGAAAATCGGCTACGAGCCCGCCACCAAGCAGCTCACCGGCCTCCAGACGATCACCGGCCGCGCCACCCAGGCGCTGAGCACGTTCAACCTCGACCTGCACGGGCTGACCGTCGACTCGGTCAAGGTCGGCGGGCGGAAGGCGACCTTCACCCGGACCGGTGACCACGAGCTCGTGATCACCCCGGCGCGTCCGCTGCGGAACCACGAGCGGTTCACCGCCGAGATCGTCTACCACGGCGTCCCGCAGCCGATCGAAGATCCGGCGCTGGGCGAGAACGGCTGGCAGTACGCGAAATCCGGCGGTGCGTTCGTCGCGGGCGAGCCGAGGTCCGCGACCACCTGGTACCCGGTCAACGACACCCCGCGGGACAAGGCGACCTTCCACCTCGCCGTCACCGTTCCCTCGGAATGGGGCGTCATCTCGAACGGCCGCGAGCGCGGGAAGTTCGCTTCGGGGAAGAACACCACGTACGTCTGGGCCGAAGAGACCCCGGCCGTGCCGTACATGACGACGGTCGCGATCGACAAATGGGAGTTCGAGCGGACGAAGCTGTCCGACGGCACCCCGGTCGTCAACGCCTACGCCCCCGGCACCCCCGCGTCGACCAAGCAGGCCGAGGCGCGGCTGCCGGAGATCATCGACTTCCTGGCGTCGAAGTTCGGGCGCTACCCGGTGGACGCGGCGGGCGGTATCTTCCTCGCCGAGCCGATCGGGTTCTCGCTGGAGACGCTGAGCAGGCCGATCTACTCGGGCGCGGCGGGCAACGTACCGACAATCGTGCACGAGAACGCCCACCAGTGGTGGGGCGACTCGGTCGCCGTCGACAAGTGGAAGGACGTCTGCCTCAACGAATGCTTCGCCTCGTACGCGGAATGGCTGTGGTCGGAGGCGAAGTCGGGCCAGGACCTCAAGGCGCGTTACCTGACCGCCGTGCAGAAGGCGACGGACCGCTTCTGGGCCGGGAAGCTGTACGACATGGGGCCCGGCAACGAGTTCACGTACGTCTACTCGAAGGGCCCGGTGGCCCTGCACGCGCTGAAGAACTACATCGGCGCCGCGCCGTTCGACCGCATCCTGAAGACGTGGCCCGCCATCCACCGCGACGACAACGCGAGCCTGCCGGAGTTCCAGAAGTTCGCCGAACGCGTCGCGCACAAGAACCTCCAGGGCTTCTTCGACGCTTGGTTCTACGGCAACACCAAGCCGGCGCCCGAGTACCTCTACCCGGGGGATCTCAAGCCGGCCGCCTGAGGGGCGTCACACGTTAGGGTGAGGGCATGACGTCAGTGCTCCTCACCGGTTTCGAACCGTTCGGCGGTGAGCGGGTGAACCCGTCCTGGCAGGCGGTTTCCCTGCTCACCGGCCGTCGGCACGACACCGTCGCCGTCGAGCTTCCGTGCGTTTTCTCGCGTTCGCTGGTCACCTTGCGCGACGCGATCGACGAATACCGCCCGGAACTGGTGATCTGCGTCGGACAGGCGGGCGGGCGTCCCGACGTCACCCCGGAGCGGGTCGCGATCAACCTGATCGACGCCCGCATCCCGGACAACGCGGGCTCGCAGCCCGTCGACGTCCCGGTGATCCCCGGCGGGCCCAACGCGTACTTCACCACGCTGCCGGTGAAGGCGTGTGTCACCGGGATCAAGGCCGCCGGGCTTCCGGCGTCGGTCTCGCACACCGCCGGGACGTACGTGTGCAACCAGGTCTTCTACGGCCTGATGCACTTGCTGGACAACGACTTCCCCGGGGTACGCGGCGGTTTCGTGCACGTGCCGTACACGCCCGAGCAGGCGGCGCGGACGACCGCGCCGAGCCTGGCCGTGCACCGCGCCGCCGAGGCGCTGGAGATCATCGTGGAGACCGCGCTTTCGGTGACCGAGGATCTTTCGATCCCGGCGGGCACCCTGCACTGATCAAGGCTTGAGCTGCGTTGTGAAGAACTCGACCATCTCCGCCGTCGTCCGCGCGGAGCCGTCGTTGCGGGTCGAGACGAGCATCGCGCTCAACGGCGCGTCTTCGGTCCCGAAAAGCACGATGCCACTTCGCGCGCCCACGCCCGCCAAGTAGCGCCCCCGGAGCCCGTCTGCCGCCCAGGTGCCCTCCGCGGGCTTGCCCTTGGTCATGCGCTGCCGGACGCCGTCCTCCAGGCCGGTCATCGCGACGCCCTGGTAGTAGTTGATCGCGTTCGATCCCTTGTCGTCCTTGAAGACGCAGGTGACCGCCGACGCCGCACCCACCGTGGCGGCGGCGTCCGGCGCGTCCCGGCACTCGTCCCGCTGCGGGATGACGGCGGCGATCCGGCGGAGACAGTCCGTGAATCCCTGCGCGTCCTTCGCACCCGGCTGATCGCAGCCGCCCGGTTTCGCCAGCGCCGGTCCGGCGACCGGCTCGTCTCCGCCGCCGCTGAGCAGGACGATCGTCGTCACGATCGCCGCGAGAGCGAGCACGATGACGCCGTAGGTCGTGGGCTTCTGCCAGTTCCGGCCCGGCGGTGGTGGCGGCGGCGTCCAGCGCGGGGGCTGCGGGCGCCGCGGCGGTTGTTGTGGCGCCGCCTGCTGCCGCACCGGCGGCGCGACCGGCGCGAAGGCGGGCACGGTCAACTGGGAGTCCTCGCCACCGGCCGGCACGTGGAGCAGCCCGAACGCGACCGCCGTCTCCGGCTGATCCTGCGTCGTCGGCGCGATCCTGAGCTGATTCGCCAGCAGACTCGCCAGCAACGGCATCCGGCTCGGCCCGCCGACGAGGTAGACGCCACCGAGCCGGTCCGGGGACAGCCCGGCGCGGCGGATCGTGGTGGCCAGAAGCTCGGCGCTGCGCAGGAAACTCGGCCGGACGAGCGCCTCGAGCTCCGTCCGCGTCACCCGCACGTCGCCGAACGGCTCCGGCATCGGGATCTCGGTCTGCTGATGGCGGGACAGGCTTTCCTTGGCGTCACGGACGTCCTGCAGCAACGACCGGCGCGTCCGGCGGTCGCTGACCGACTGCGGGCGCAGGATCCGTTGCCAGCGCGCGGGTTCGGAATGCGAAACCTCGCGGCCGATGTGCACCAGCAGCGCCTGGTCGATGTCGAGACTGCCGAGATCGGGCAGCCCGTCCTCGGCCAGCACGGCGAACCCCTGTGCGCTGACACCGACCACCGCGCAGTCGAAGGTGCCCGCCCCGAGGTCGTACACCGCGATCGGACCGGGCGGCCGGTGACCGTTGCCGAGGGAGGCGTAATGCGCGGCGGCGGCGACCGGCTCGGGAATGAGCATCGT
The DNA here is from genome assembly GCF_046548895.1 of Amycolatopsis sp. cmx-4-54. Taxonomy (NCBI): domain Bacteria; kingdom Bacillati; phylum Actinomycetota; class Actinomycetes; order Pseudonocardiales; family Pseudonocardiaceae; genus Amycolatopsis; species Amycolatopsis sp. cmx-4-54. The sequence continues at coordinate 976,582 of NZ_JAEBEJ010000002.1, read as the reverse complement.
CGTCCCGAAACCGGCCTTGAGCGCGGCGTCGCGGAGGATCTGCTTGCGATCCGGGCCCCAGCCCGCAGGATGCGAGATGCGCACCTGGGCGGGCGGACGCTGGAGGAGCAGCTCGGCCTCTTCGCCGACCCGGCGCAGGACCGCGGCGAAGGCGTCGGCGATGGGGAGCGAGACGTCACCGAGCTGGAGCGCGCCCTCGTCGATGCGCCGCTTCGGATTCGCCTCGAACCGGCTCGGATCCAGCCGGGCCCGGCGTTCGGCGTCACGACCGACGAAGACCGTGCCGTCCTTGTCGACGTAGATCGCGGACGACATCGTCACCGACCCGTCGATCTCGACGACCTGCGTCCCCCTGCCGTGGATCGAAAGCACCCCCACCGTGCTGGAGGTACCGAAATCGATCGCCAGAACGTCCACCTGACCCCCTCCCGGACCCGAGGGCATCGTCTCACGCCCCCCGATCACGCGAGTTCCGCCTCTGATCACGCGAGTGCGCCGCCCAATCACGCGTGTCGTCCGCCCAATCACGCGTGTCGTCCGTCTGATCACGAGAGTCGTCCATCCACGCACACAGGCCCTCTGCGCGGGAAAGGCGAACTCGCGTGATTGAGCGCGGAACTCACGTGATCGGGAGGCCGACTCGCGTGATCAGAGGGACGACACGCGTGATCAGACGGACGACACGGCACCCGAACGCGAAAGTGCCCGCCGCGGCCAACCCGCGACGGGCACTTCCGGAACTGAAAGGACTTACTCGCCCTCGGCTTCGCCGTTCTCTTCGGTCGAGCCGGCGCCGATGCTCACCGGCGGGGCGTCCGGGACCGAGGAGGGCCGGGCTTCGCCGCGGAAGACGAAGTGCGCCTTGTCGTCCTTCTCGCCCTCTTCGTCGTTCCAGCCTTCGACGTCGACCAGGATGATCTGGCCGGCCTGGATCTCGCCGAACAGGATCTTCTCCGACAGCTGGTCCTCGATCTCGCGCTGGATCGTGCGGCGCAGCGGCCGCGCGCCCAGCACCGGGTCGAAGCCGCGCTTGGCGAGCAGCGACTTGGCCTTGGGCGTGAGCTCGAGCTCCATGTCCTTGGCCTTGAGCTGCTTCTCGACCCTGGCCGCCATCAGATCGACCATCTGGATGATCTGGTCCTTGGTCAGCTGGTGGAAGACGATGATGTCGTCGATCCGGTTCAGGAACTCAGGCCGGAAATGCTTCTTCATTTCCTCGTTGACCTTTTGCTTCATCTTCTCGTACCGGTTGGCGGTGTCGCCTCCCTGCGAGAACCCGAGCGAGACGGACTTGGAGATGTCCGAGGTACCCAGGTTCGAGGTGAAGATGAGCACGGTGTTCTTGAAGTCGACCGTACGACCCTGGCCGTCGGTGAGGCGGCCGTCTTCGAGGACCTGCAGGAGCGTGTTGTAGATCTCCTGGTGGGCCTTCTCGATCTCGTCGAACAGCACCACCGAGAACGGCTTGCGCCGCACCTTCTCGGTCAGCTGACCGCCCTCTTCGTAGCCGACGTAGCCCGGAGGGGCACCGAAGAGCCGCGAAGCGGTGTAGCGGTCGTGGAACTCGCCCATGTCGATCTGGATGAGCGCGTCGTCCTCGCCGAACAGGAACGCCGCGAGCGCCTTGGACAGCTCGGTCTTACCGACACCGGACGGGCCGGCGAAGATGAACGAGCCGGAGGGGCGCTTCGGGTCCTTCAGGCCGGCGCGGGTGCGGCGGATCGCCTGGGAGACGGCCTTGACCGCGTCCTCCTGGCCGATGATCCGCTTGTGCAGCTCGTCCTCCATGCGGAGCAGACGCGTGGTCTCCTCCTCGGTGAGCTTGAACACCGGGATACCGGTCCAGTTGGCGAGGACCTCGGCGATCTGCTCCTCGTCGACCTCGGCGACGACGTCGAGGTCGCCGTCCTTCCACTGCTTTTCCCGCTCGCCCTTCTGGCCGAGGAGGGTCTTCTCCTCGTCGCGGAGGCGGGCGGCGCGCTCGAAGTCCTGCGCGTCTATCGCGGACTCCTTGTCCCTGCGCACGTCGGCGATCTTCTCGTCGAACTCGCGCAGGTCCGGCGGCGCGGTCATGCGGCGGATGCGCATCCGGGCACCGGCCTCGTCGATCAGGTCGATCGCCTTGTCCGGGAGGAAGCGGTCGTTGATGTAGCGGTCCGCGAGGGTGGCCGCCTGCACCAGCGCGCCGTCGGTGATCGAGACGCGGTGGTGCGCCTCGTACCGGTCACGGAGACCCTTCAGGATCTCGATCGTGTGCTCGAGCGACGGCTCGCCGACCTGGATCGGCTGGAAGCGGCGCTCCAGCGCGGCGTCCTTCTCGATGTACTTGCGGTACTCCTCGAGCGTGGTCGCGCCGATCGTCTGCAGCTCACCACGGGCCAGCATCGGCTTCAGGATCGACGCGGCGTCGATCGCGCCCTCGGCGGCACCCGCGCCGACGAGCGTGTGCAGCTCGTCGATGAACAGGATGATGTCGCCGCGGGTCTTGATCTCCTTGAGCACCTTCTTGAGGCGCTCTTCGAAGTCACCGCGGTACCGGGAACCGGCGACCAGGGAGCCGAGGTCGAGGGTGTAGAGCTGCTTGTCCTTCAACGTCTCGGGCACCTCGCCCTTGACGATGTTCTGCGCGAGCCCCTCGACGACGGCGGTCTTGCCGACGCCGGGCTCACCGATCAGGACCGGATTGTTCTTGGTGCGCCGCGACAGCACCTGCATGACCCGCTCGATCTCTTTGCCCCGGCCGATGACCGGGTCGAGCTTGCCTTCGCGGGCCTGCACGGTCAGGTTGCGGCCGAACTGGTCGAGCACCAGCGACGACGACGGGGTGCCTTCACCGCGTCCGGAGCCGGTCTCGGTCGACTCCTTGCCACCCTGGTAGCCCGACAGCAGCTGCAGGACCTGCTGGCGCACCCGGTTGAGGTCCGCGCCGAGCTTGACGAGCACCTGTGCGGCGACGCCTTCACCCTCGCGGATGAGCCCGAGCAGGATGTGCTCGGTGCCGATGTAGTTGTGGCCGAGCTGCAGCGCTTCGCGCAGGGACAGCTCAAGCACCTTCTTGGCCCGCGGGGTGAAGGGGATGTGCCCGCTCGGGGCCTGCTGCCCCTGGCCGATGATCTCCTCGACCTGCTGGCGGACGCCCTCCAGCGCGATGCCCAGCGATTCCAGCGCCTTGGCGGCGACACCTTCACCCTCGTGGATCAGACCCAGGAGGATGTGCTCGGTGCCGATGTAGTTGTGGTTGAGCATCCTGGCCTCTTCTTGGGCCAGGACGACCACCCGCCTCGCGCGGTCGGTGAACCTCTCAAACATGTGCACTCCCTCGACTGCTGCGACGGCGGCCCGTTTCCATCGTGCTTTCACCGCGATGGATTCAGCACCGTGAGACCACTCTAGTAGCCATGCGGTCGCGCTGGCGTACCACTACGGCCGATTGCGGCCCGTTCGCGCCCCGGCCGTTCTCCGGCCGTGCGCTCTTTCATCTTCCGGTTGCCCTGCACCTTTACGTCAAGCCCAACGTGCGAAGGCGCGCCCGGATTCCGTCGGACGGGGGTTGTCCGCTGAGCGCGAACAAGGGTCTGCCCAGTGGTTGGACACCCGTCCGGAGTAGTCACGGACCGTATGTAAGGTTAGCCGTACCTAATGACGGGAGGCCGGTGTGTCACAACACTACGCTCTCGCGTCCCCGCCGGACGGGCTCCGGGTATCGCTCTCCAGGCTGCCGGAGGGCGCCGGGCTCCGCGGAGACGTGCCGGACGGAGAGCCGGGCTGGGTCCGCTGCGGCGACCTGCTCGGCGATCCGGCGCGGCTCGTGCGGTGGCGGGAGCGGCTGGCCCGCTGGCTGGCCGAGACGTATCGGGAAGCCCCTGTGATCCCCGAGCGGACCCCGGCGAGCTGGATCCTGTCCTGGTACCTGCACGTCCCGGCCCTCGCCGGCGCGATGCTGCTCCACCACGGACGCCGCGTGCCGTCGCTGGCGCCGTCCGCGCTGGCGTTCCGGATCGGGGCCGACCGGCCCCATCCCGACTCCGTCGCCGTCCTCGACCCGGACCTCCGCGGTTTCCACTGCCTGCCGACCGATCCGGGCTCGGCGCATCCGCGGGCCGTCGTGGTCCCGGACGAGCGGGCGCTGGCGACGGTGCTGCGGGGCAGGTTCGTCGCCCACGCGAGCCGGTTCATCGACGTCTACGGGCCACTGACAAGGCTCGGGCGACGGCAGTTGTGGGCGGCCGCCACGGACGCGCTCGACAACGCGCTGTGGTCGGCGGGGCGCCTCGGCGGGACCCCGGAGTCCGAGGGCGCCGGCGTCGCGGACGCCGCCTTGGTCCTCGAAGCCCGGTTCCCGCCGCTGACGTCGCCGTCGAAGCTGACACTGGCCATGGGAGCCGACGGACGCCGTGAGTGGACGAGAAACCGCGAAAGCTGCTGCTTCAACTATCTGCTTCCCGCGGAATCGGAATGCGGCGGTTGCCCGAGAATTCGTTAAGGCTTCCAGCCGGGGTCACGTCCCGTCGCGCCAAGGGCGCGCTCGAACGTCGTCGCGTCCTCCGCGACGGCCACTTCTTCGCCGTACACCTTCATCGCGCGCGCCTGATCGCCGATCTCCAGCGCGATGGCGTACACGGCGTCGGCGACTTCGGGGAGGACGGTGAACTCCGCGCCGGCCGCCCTCGCGAGGTCCCAGCCGTGGAAGACGAACTCGTCCAGCACCATGTACCCCGCCATGGACGCGGGCATCGGGTTTCCCCCGAAGGTGGTCTGCCCCTGCCACGCCTCCGGCGCGCCGAAGACGTCCACGAGGCGCGCGGTCTGCTTTTCGATGCCGCCGAGCCAGTCGCCGCCGACGAGGTCCGCCTCGGCCTCGCCGGTGGACACCTCGGGCGGCGCCGTCTTGCGCCCGGCTGCTTCGAGCCAGGGACCCCAGTAGAGAAGGTGGTTCAGCAACGCGCGGACGTCGTATTCGGCGCACGGGGTCCGGGCGGAGAGGCCGGACTCGCCGATCCCGCGCAGGATTCCGGTGAATTCCGCGGCGGCGGGGGCGATCAGGGCAGCGTGTTCGGACATGAGGGCATGAGTTCACGGGACCCGGCGCGCTGTCTTGAAGAAACGCGACAGGGATAGGTTGAGCCGGTGAGCGGGCACCGGATCCCGGCGGGGATCGTCAACGCGCGGGAGGCGAAGTTCAGCCTCGTCCGGCATCGCCCAACGCCGGAACTGCGCCCGTTCGTCGACCACCACTGGGTGCTGCGCTGGGACCTGAGCGGCCGACCGCCGCACGAACAGGTCGTTCTGCCCAATCTCGCGGTGAACGTCACATTCTTCCGCGACGCGGCGGGCGCGTTCGGCCCGGGGAAACGACCCTTCCACTACACCGTCGCCGGCACGGACCACGGTATCGGCGTGCGATTCCGGCCGGGAGCTTTCCGGGCATTCCTCAGCGGTCCGGTCTCGATGATCTCCGGCGGTTCCGTTCCGCTCACCGATCTCTTCCCCGGCGCCGGAGGAGTGACGGAATCGGTACGGAATGCGACGAACGACTTCGAAATGGTCCGCCGGTGCGAGGAACTGCTCCTCACGAAAGAGCCCGTGCTCACCGCCGCGGCCAGGACGGCCGTCGACGCGGTCGAAACAATCGCGGCCCATCCGGCCATTACCAGAGTCGGCGAGCTGTCAAGCCGGACGGGCCTGTCTCACCGGAGCCTGCAACGCCTGTTCGCCGAACATGTCGGCGCCGCCCCCAAATGGGCGATTCAGGTATACCGCTTGAACGAAGCGGCGGCACGGATCGCCGCCGAGGAACGGCCGGACTACGCGGAACTGGCGACCACGCTGGGCTATAGCGACCAAGCGCACTTCATCCGGGATTTCCGCTCCGTGACCGGATGGGCGCCCACCGAGTACGCCCGCTTGAACCGTGTACAAGAACAAGAAAGCCGCCGGGAACGGATTCCCGGCGGCCGTCAGGTCTGAAAGACCTCAGTTCTTCTTGTGGTAGGCCTCCACGACCTCGGACGGGATACGTCCGCGGTCGGAAACCTGGAAGCCGTTCTTGCGGGCCCAGGCGCGAATGGCCTGGTTCTGCTCGCGGTCCACGGTCGCGGGACGGGCGGCGGCCTTCACACCGGCGACCGGACGAATGGCGGTGCGCTTACGGCCACCCGCGCGACGGGCGTGCTCCACATACTGGGCCAGCGCGTCACGAAGCTCTTCCGCGTTTTCCGCGGAAAGGTCGATCTGGTAGCTCACACCGTCCAAACCGAACTCGACGGTCTCTTCCGCCTCAGTGCCGTCGAGGTCGTCGACGAGCGAGACGAGCACCTTCTGTGCCATCTGTTTCCTCCTGCTGGGGGCTTACACGAATGATCTGGTACGGGGCATGCCCCGGACAGAAGACTTTGTCTAGCGACATTAATACCCGCTGCCGAGACATAACGCAAATCTTGTTTACGAGAACGATCGAGGTATCTCTGTCACGCGGACGGGTTATTCGGGTCGGACGAGCGGGAACAGGATGGTCTCCCTGATACCAAGGCCGGTCAGCGCCATCAGCAACCGGTCGATCCCCATTCCGACACCACCGCTCGGCGGCATTCCGTACTCCAGCGCTCGGAGGAAATCCTCATCCAGGTTCATGGCCTCACTATCGCCCTGCGCACCCAGCCGAGCCTGTTCCACCAGCCGCTGACGCTCCACGACGGGATCGACCAGCTCGGAGTATCCGGTGGCCAGTTCGAATCCGCGCACGTACAGATCCCACTTCTCGGCGACCCCCGGCTTGCTGCGATGTTGCCTGGTCAGCGGGGATGTCTCGACCGGAAAATCACGGACAAAAGTAGGTTCGTGGAGATGATCGCCGACGAGATGTTCCCAAAGTTCTTCGACGAGTTTGCCGTGGCCTAACTTCGGGTCGAGCTCCAGCTCTCGTGCTTCGGCATAGGAACGCAGCTTGTCCGCCGATGTCTCGGGAGTGACCTCTTCCGACAACGCCTCGGACAACGACTCGTACATTCCGAGTGTGGTCCACTCGCCGGACAGGTCGTACTCCGAACCGTCGGCGAGAGTGACCACCTGAGTACCGAGAACGTTCTGCGCCGCCTCCTGGACGAGCTGACGCGTCATCACCGCGTTGGAGTCATAGGTCGCATACGCTTCGTAGTACTCGAGCATCGCGAACTCGGGCGAGTGCGACGAGTCGCTGCCCTCGTTCCGGAAGTTCCGGTTGATCTCGAAGACCTTCTCGATACCGCCGACCACACAACGCTTGAGGTACAGCTCCGGCGCGATCCTCAAGTAGAGGTCGAGGTCGAAGGCATTCGAATGCGTGACGAATGGCCTGGCCGCCGCGCCGCCGTGCAGCGTTTGCAGCATCGGGGTCTCCACCTCGAGGAATCCCCGGCCGTGAAACGAGTCACGCAGGGAACGCAGCACACCGGCCCGGGTGCGGACCACGTCCCGCGCCTTGGGACGCACGATCAGATCGACATAACGCTGCCGGATCCGCGTTTCCTCGGCCAGGTCTTTGTGCGCCACGGGCAACGGGCGCAATGCTTTCGACGTGATCCGCCACGAGTCGGCCATCACGGAAAGCTCACCGCGCTTGGAGGTGATGACCTCGCCGGAGACGAATACGTGATCACCGAGATCGACATCGGACTTCCACGCCGCGAGCGCGTCCTCGCCCACCTTCGCGAGGCTGAGCATCGCCTGCAACTCGGTGCCGTCGCCTTCACGGAGACTCGCGAAACACAGTTTGCCGGTATTGCGCATGTACATGACCCGGCCGGTGATGCCGACGATCTCGCCGGTGGCGGTGTCGACAGGGAGACCGGAATGCTTCGCGCGGACTTCGGCCAGCGAGTGCGTCCGGGGCACCTCCACCGGATACGGATCGATACCCTCCGCGATTATCCGGTCGCGCTTGTCCCGGCGCACCCGCATCTGTTCCGGCAGGTCTTCGTCGGGGCTCACGCCCTCGGATGCGGGGATTTCAGTCATGGCGCACAGCGTACGAACCCGCCGGTTCCCTACGCCAACCGGATTACCTTTTCCGGGTCCGGACCGGCCGGTTTTCTCTCCATTAACCTGGATCGCGTGAACTCATCCACTCCTGGCATCGAACCCGAACTGCACGCACGCCGCGCCGCCTCGTTCGGCGCGAAGGCCGCCGCCTATGCCGCGCATCGGCCGGACTATCCGGAAAAGGCACTGGCCTGGGGGCTGGCCGGCGCCCGGCACACGCCGGAACGGGTACTGGACCTCGCGGCCGGGACCGGGAAGGTCAGCGAAGGGCTGCTCGCGCTGGGCGTCGAGGTCACCGCGGTGGAGCCGGACGACCAGATGCTCGCGCAACTGAAGAAGGCGCTCCCCTCCGTGACCCCGCTCATCGGGACGGCCGAGGAGATCCCGCTGCCCGACGGTTCCGTGGACGCCGTGGTCGTCGGCCAGGCCGTCCACTGGTTCGACCTCGACCGGGCCTACCCGGAGATGGCCAGGGTGCTGAAACCGGGCGGTGTCGTCGCCGCGCTGTGGAACCACGACGACGAGTCGACCGGGTGGCTGGCGGAGTTGAACACGCTGATCAAGACATCGATGAGCAGGCGCTGGCTGAGTGACTACGAATCGCTGCCGGAACACGAAGCCTTCGAACCGTTCGAGAAGAAGACGTTCGGCCACAAACACCCCAGGACCGCGGAGACCCTGGTGGCGACGCTCGCCACCCATTCGCACATGCTGGTGGCCTCGGCGGAAGAACGGGAAGCCAAACTTCGCACGGCGCGGGAATTCCTCGAGCGGAACCCGGAAACCGCCTCGGGGGAATTCGACCTGCCGATCACCACCACCGTCTTCCGGGCGCGTAAGCGATGACCGACTGGAAGGCGACGTTCACGGCGACGTTCGGCGCTCCCGCGTCGGCGGTGTCCGCGCGGATCTGGGCCGAGGTGTACGGCGACGAGTACCCCGCCGAGCTGGACACCTACAGCTTCGTGACCCGGACGGACCTGCGCCGCATCGCGGCCGAAGCACGGCTCGAACCGGGCGGGCGGCTGGCCGACATCGGCTGCGGGCGCGGCGGTCCCGGGCTGTGGGTCGCCGCGCGCACCTACGCGACGCTCACCGGCGTCGACATCGCGGAGACGGCGCTGGCCTCGGCGCGGCGTCGCGCGGAGCTGATGGACGTCGAAGCGACCGAGTTCCTGGTCGGCGATTTCCAGGAAACCGGACTGGACGACGCGTCGTTCGAGGCGGTGATGAGCGTCGACGCGCTGTTGTTCGCGCCCGACAAGCGGCGTGCCTGCGCGGAGTTCGCGCGGATCCTCGTGCCCGGCGGGCGGCTGCTCGTCACGACCTGGGACTTCGACGGGCAACCGGTGAACCGGCCGCCCCAGGTGGCCGACCACCGGCCGCTGCTGGAAGCGGCGGGATTCGACGTCCTCTCCTATGAGGAGACACCGGACTGGCGTGCGAAGCAGCGGCGGACCGTGGAGCTCTCGCTCGCGCGGGTGGCGGAACTGGCCGCTGAATCGGGGCAGGATCCGGCGCAGCTGCGGGCGAGCCTGGAGCAGACCCTGCGGAACCAGGACCTGATGACGCGGCGGGTCCTGATGGTCGCCTCCCGCCGCGTTTAGTCCTCTGAATGCGGTACTTGCCCACGCAAGTACCGCATTCAGAGGACTAAACGCGGCGGTTGCGGTCGTAGACCAGCCGGAGGCCCAGCAGCGTCAGCTCCGGGACGTGCTCGGTGATCGTCTCGGACTCGTCGAGCACCAAGGGCGCGAGGCCGCCCGTCGCGATCACCGCGACCGGATCCGCCCCGCCGGGCGCGAGCTCGCGCTTGATCCGCTTCACCAGGCCGTCGACCTGGCCGGCGAAACCGTAGAGGATGCCGGATTGCAGGCATTCCACGGTGTTCTTCCCGATCACCGACCGCGGGGGCACCAGCTCCACCTTGCGCAGCGCCGCGGCCCGTGCGGCCAGCGCGTCGACCGAGATCTCGATGCCGGGCGCGAACGCGCCGCCGAGGAACTCGCCCTTGGCGGAGATGGCGTCCACATTGGTCGAAGTCCCGAAATCCACCACCACACAAGCGGTGTCCGGGTGCAGATGGTGCGCGGCGAGGGTGTTCACCAGCCTGTCCGCGCCCACCTCCTTGGGGTTGTCCACCAGGAGCGGCACGCCGGTGCGCACCCCCGGCTCGACGACGATCTTCGGCACTTTGGCGTAGTACCGCGAAAGCATGACGCGCAGCTCCCGCAGCACGGCGGGAACCGTGGACAGCGCGCTGATCCCGGAGATCGCGTCCGCGTGCGAGCCGAGGAGCCCGCGCATGGTCAGCGCGAGCTCGTCGGCGGTCATGCGCGCGTCGGTGCGCATGCGCCAGTCGCTGATCAGCTCCGAGGTGCTCTTTCCCGCCGAGGAGCCATCAGCACGAGCGTGCCCGGAGTACAGCCCGAGCACGATGTTGGTGTTGCCGACGTCGACCGTGAGCAGCAAGGGCTCAGCTTTCGGCGTGCAGCAGCGCGTCGAGACGGCGGGCGTCGGCGGTTTCGGCGACCGGGAAGGTCATCGTGTCGTCGTCGGCCAGCGTCACGGTGCCGCTCAGCAGACCGGAGCCCTCCGGCGCGTGCCCGGGGTCGGCGCCCTTCTCGACGATCCGGTTGTCCGCGTCGACGAAGACGACCCGCGGCCGGAACGCGGCCGCCTCGGCGTTCTCCATCTGCGCGTACGAAATCAGGATCACCAGATCACCCGGGTGCACCAGATGTGCCGCGGCGCCGTTGATGCCGAGCACCCCGGTGCCGCGTTCGCCCGCGATCACGTACGTTTCGAGCCGCGCGCCGTTGGTGACGTCCACAATGGACACCTGTTCGCCCGGCAGCAGATCCGCCGCGTCCATCAGGTCCTCGTCGACGGTCACCGAGCCGACGTAGTGGAGGTCGGCCTGGGTGACCGTCGCCCGGTGGATCTTCGATTTCAGCATCGTGCGGTACATCGTGGACTCTCCCTATTCCCCTGCGTCCAGCGCGTGTTCCGGATGGTCCGCGGCGGCACCGAGCACCACTCCGACGTTGTCGATCAGCCGGGTACTCCCCACCCTGGCCGCGATCAGCAACCGCGCTTCACCGTCCACGGGCGCGGGCCCGAGGTCGGTTCCCCTCAACTCCAGATAATCGACCTCGACCCCCGCACGCGCGGCGAGGGTCTGCCTGGCGGTCGCCAGCACGGCTTCCGCGCCGTCGCGTCCGACGAAGGCACCCGCGGTGAGTGCCGCCGACAACACGATCGCGTCCTCGCGCTGTTCCGGAGTCAGGTAGACGTTCCGCGAGGACAACGCCAGCCCGTCGCGTTCCCGGACCGTCGGCACCCCGATGACGCGGGTGTCGAAGTTCAGGTCACGCACCATCTTCTTGATCAGCACCAGCTGCTGGTAGTCCTTCTCCCCGAAGAAGGCGTAGTCCGGCCGCACGATGTTGAACAGTTTCGCCACCACGGTCAGCACGCCGGCGAAATGCCCCGGCCGCACCGCGCCTTCCAGCTCGTCGCCGAGCGCGCCGGGATGCACCTTGACGGTGGCCCCCTCGGGATACAGATCCGACGCCTTGGGCAGGAAGCCCAGCTCGACGCCGTCCTCCTTCAGCACCTCGAGATCCTTGTCCAGCGGACGCGGGTACGCCTCGAAGTCCTCGCCCTCCCCGAACTGCAGGGGATTCACGAAGATCGACGTCGCGACGACCGTGTTCGGCAGCCGCTTCGCGCGGCGGATCAGCTCGCGGTGGCCCGCGTGCAGGGCGCCCATCGTGGGCACGAGCGCGACCTTGCGGCCGACGCCGTGCAGGGCACGCGTCACCTGGCTGACCTGCTCGGGCGGCTGGAAGGTGTGCAGCGTGCCTCGGGCGAATTTCGGTGTGGTCACTGGTTTTGCTGCCCTTCGGCGGGATCTGCGGGATCGGCGGGATCACTGAGGAGTTCGGTGAGCTCGGCGGCGGCCGAAGCGTCCAGGAGCCCGGCGGCGTCGCCGCGCGCCAGCGTGCGCTTGGCCAGCGCGCGGTAGCTCGGGGCGATGTCGGGGCCACGTTCGGCCAGCACCGCGAGATGCTTACGCACGGTGCCGAGATCACCACGGGCCACCGGCCCGGTCAGCGCCCGGTCCCCGTGTCGTAGAACATTATCCAACGCCGCCGACAACAACGGAGCCACCAGGCGTTCGGGCTGGACGATTCCCGCCTCCCGCAACAATTCCGCGCAATCGGCGACCAGGGTCATCAGGTGGTTCGCGCCGTGCGCCAACGCCGCGTGATAGAGCGCTCGCGCTTCGTCAGGGACCCGGACGGGCTCCGCGCCCATCTCCACGGTCAGCGCCTCGCCGACGTTCCACGCCGCTTCGTCACCCTCCGTGGCCGTGACGCCGATGCTGCAGGTGGCCAGCCTTTCGAGGTCTTCGGCGCGGCCGGTGAAGGTCATCACGGGGTGCAGGGCCAGCGGCAGCGCCCCGGCCTCGGCGGCGGGCGCGAGGACGTCGATCCCGTGCGAGCCGGAGGTGTGCACGACGATCTGCCCCGGCCGGAGGGATCCGGTGGCGACGAAACCGCGCACCATCCCGGCGAGCGCGTCGTCCGGAAGGGCCAGCAGGACCAGGTCGGCCCGTCGGGCGACCTCGTCGGGTGGCAGGAGGGGCACGTCGGGGAGCAGTTGCTCCGCCCGGCGCACCGAGGCGCTGGAAAGGCCCGAAGCGGCGACGACCGTATGCCCGGCCCTGGTGAGCGCGGCGCCGACGACACTGCCGACACGCCCCGCGGAAACGACGCCGACGGCCAGGCGAGCGGGCCTCATCATGGCGTGCGCCAGTGGACGCTCATGGTCGAAAACTCCTCAACTCGTTCCAGTCCCGCTCTGCGGTCGCGGGTACCAGACGACGGCGCGAGAGTAACCCTCCGGCACGCGTCTGAACCGGCCCCCGTGACCAGCTTCACCTGACAGAGGTCACCCGCGCGGCGCGCCGTCGGCCAGCCGCACGGCCTCGGCCCGCGACGTCTTGAGTACCTGGAGCAGCTCACGCTGCCGTTGTTTCGCATCGTCGGTGAGCTTCCGGCCGCGCCGCAGGAACGCGAGCTCGGTCACGCTGGCCTGATAACGGCCGACGGCCTTCGCCGCCTCCCGTCCCGACTGCTTCCGCGCCTGTTTCCGCCACGACCGCCGTCCCGAGAGGCTGGCCAGCAGCGTGACCTCGGACGGGGCGATCCAGCGTGCGTCGACCATCATGGGCAGCGCGGCCGCGACGATCCGCTGCTCGCGGCGCCGCTGCATGACCACCACCGAGAAGACCCCGATGAACAGCGGCACCATGATCAGGAAGTAGACGTTCAGGAAGGTCGTGGCGCCGCCGAGCAGCGCGGCGCCGTTCCACAGCGCGTGCAGCAGCACCGCGATGACGTAGCCGCCGATCGGCGCCAGGATCCGCAGCGAGCGCACCTTGCTGCTCGCGGCGATGCCGAGCCCGATCCCGGTCATCACGGCGAACAAGGGGTGTGTGAACGGCGAGAGCACGCCGCGAAGGAAGAACGCCGCGAGCACACCGGCGCTCGTGCCGTCACCGAAACCGTGCTCGGCGAAGGCGCGGCCGAAGTAGTAGATGTTCTCGGTGAAGGCGAAACCGGCCGCGGTGAACCCGGCGTAGACGATGCCGTCCACGACGCCGTCGAACTCGATCGGGCGGCGCCACCACAGCAAAAGGATGAAAGCGGCCTTCGCGGCCTCCTCGACCAGCGGCGCGGACACCAGGCCGCTGATCTTGCTGCCGACGCCGGTGCCGAGCAGCAGGTCGCCGACGGCCTCGGCACCGCTGTTGAGCAGCAGCGCGATGATCGTCGCGACGCACGCGCCCCAGACGAAGGACAGCAGCAGGAGCTTCGGCGGTTCCGGTTCCCAGCGGTCGACCCACAGGAACGCGGTGACCACCACGCCGACCGGGACCAGCGCCGCGAGCACGCCGATCCCCACCGCGAGCGGGCCGACCTTTTCGGTCACCGTGCCGAAGACGAACAACCCGCACAGCGCGACGGCGATCAGCCCGAGCACCGGCAGCAACACGGTGATCGACCGGGACCGGCGTGGCCGGTCGAGATCGGGCGCCGGGGAGGAAGGCTCGCTCACAGCGGGTCACCCTACCGTCGGTACGCGGTCAGTCTTCGGCACGCCGTCTGCGCCGCGGAGTGGATTCGTTCGCGCCGTTGGCGGCGAGCAGATCCATCACCGACCGGCCGGACGCGTGGGAACCCGCGGCGGACGTCTCCGGGCGGCTGTGCGAAGCCCCGGACGAGCCATTGCGGGACGGCTCCTCGTCGTCCGGCTTCGCCCGCCTGCCGCCGTGACGGCCGCCGGTGGACTCGGTGCTCTGCCAGGCCGGGGGCTCCCCGTCCGGACGGCGGCGACGGCCGCCACCGGTGGGCTCGGGAACGTTCGGGGCCGGGGTGAGCGAAACCGAGGAGTCTTCCGCCGCGCGGCGACGGCGTCCACCGCCGCCGTTCTGCGCCATGCGGATCTCTTCGGGCAACGTCGGGTTGACCGCGGGCGGCTCCTCGACGGGCGGCGAACTGTGCCGCGACGGCGCCTCGGCCGCCGGACGGCGCACGGGTTCGGGCTCCGGCTTCCGCACGGGCTCGGCCCGGCGAGGCGGCTCGGACGCGGCCGGGATCGACGGCGGCGTCGGCGGCTCCGGCTCACGGCGCGGCTCCGGCCTCGGCTCGGGGCGGGGTTCCGGACGCGGTTCCGGCCGGGGCAGGGAGACCGAGGACTGCTGGGGATTCGGCGGTGTGGGGCGCAACCGGTCCTGGAAGTCGTCCTTCCTGGGGAACGCCGCGCTCAGGTCGGAGACCGGGCGCTCCTGCGTCCACGACGGCTTCCACTCGCCGGTGGCCTCCATCTGCTCCGGCGCGGCGGGCTTGTTCGCGGGCGGCGGCGTGCCACCGGCCTGCCGGGACCGCTCGACCGGCTTCATCCCGGGCCGGGTCAGGCCGAGCTCGCGGTTCGGCCGGGGACGATCCGGCTCGACCTTCTTGACCGGCTTCGCCTGCGCGGGAGGCTTCACCGGCGGCGTCTGCTTGCGGGTCTGCTCCTCGGGCCGCGGCGCGGGCGGACGCTGCACGGTGCCGGCGTCCAGCCGCTGCTGCAGCGAAGCCTGCTGCGGGCGGCGGGGCGGTTCGTTGCGCTGGGGCTGCCGGGCGACGGTGGGCATCGAGGGCTGCGAGACCTCGGAGCGCGACAGGCCCGGCATGGACGGGCGGGACACCTCGGCAGGCGTCACCGGTGGCGGGGTCTTGCGCTGGGGGTCGACCCTCGGCATCGGCCGGGAGACCTCGGCGGGCGACATCCCGGGGTTCGACATCTCGAGCCGCTCGCGACGGGCGGCTTCGGCGGCGAGCGCTTCGGCCGCCTTCGAGGCGCGGGCGTCCGCCTTGCGCATACTGCGGCGAGTCGACTCGTCGACCGGCTTCGGCCGCTGGACCTGGTTGTTGTGGCCGTAGCCGTTGGCGCCGTTGACCTGGCCGTTCGCCGGTTTGCGGCGGGCGGCGGGCGGCGCCGAAGCCCGCGCGGAAGCGGGCTCGAGGACGCGGTCGATCATCTCGGTCGGGCGTTCGCGCCCACGGTCTTCGACGTCGATCGTGGTGCTTTTGGCCGCCATGAGCTGGGGTTTGCCGTTGCCGTTCTCGGACCCCGCGCTCATCAGCTGCTTGTTGTCGAGGGACCGCATCCGGGTGGCCTGCGCGGTGAGCGCGACACGTTCGAGGAGCACCTCGCCGCCGAAGAGCGACTGGAGGCTTTCACGCAGAGCGCTCACCTCGGCTCTGAGCGCTTCGAGCTCTTCCTGAGAGCGGCTCTCGGCGGCCTGACGGGTCTCCGCCTCGATCTCGAGCTCGAACTCGCGGCGGGCGGCGATCTCGCGTTCCAGCTCCAGCTCGTAGACGGCCTGCGCCTCGGCGACGGCGTCCTCGCTCTGTGACACGTGCTTGCGGTAGCGGACCGCCAGGAAAGCACCGATCAAGGCGGCCCACAGCGCCGCGACGATTCCCAGACGCAAGTAGCGGAGGTCGTCGGAAAGCACCAATGCGAGGGTCGCGCCGACGGCGAGAACCAAGCCGACGACAAGCCACGGCCTACCCGCAAGGCGGCCGCGCGAGTCGTCACCCACCCCGGTCATGCCCAACACCGTACCTTCTAGTAATCCGAACGAGACCTAGTCGGTACTTCGAGCGGTGGCTCCCGAGCGTTAACCGGTCGGCTCGGGATCGCTGTCCCGATCACCGCCCTCGGGGGTCCGGCAGCAGTGTTCGAGCCATAAAGCCGCAGCTACCAGCGCCGCCGAGCTGACGATCCCGACCGTCGCCGAGCGGAGGTCGCCGCTCGCCGCGAGGAGTTCGTCACGTCGCGGAAAAAGATACGCGAAAGCCGCGAGCCAGACGCCCGTCATGGCGGATCCGGCGAGCGAAGAGGCCTTGGCGAGGGCCACCGATCGGGCGACGGAGATCGCGGCGAGCACGCGATTGCTCTTGATCCGCGCACGGATGATGAAGGCGAGCACGGTCTCGCAGAGCGCGAGGACGAGCAGCGTGATTCCGGCGAAGAGCGGAAGCTCGGGGATGGATCCGTAGGCGACCTGGAAGAGCAGATAAGCCAGGACGAGACCCAGGAGGCCGGCCACCGCCAGCTCACGTGGCCGGGTGAAGTGCATGGTCCAACGCTACCTGGCAGGCTTGACTCTCCACCAACTGGAGAGTCGACGATGAAGCCTATGGGCACCGCAACGGTTTTCACCATCGGGGAGCTGGCCAAACGGACCGGCCTGCCGGTGAAGACCATCCGCTTCTACTCCGACGAGGGGCTCCTGCCCCCGACCGACCGCACCGGCTCCGGCTACCGGCTCTACGACGCCACCGCGATGGCGCGCCTCGAGCTGGTCCGGACACTGCGGGAGCTCGGGCTCGGCCTCGCCGACGTGGAACGGGCGCTGACCAGGGAAGCGACCATCGGGGACCTCGCGGTCCAGCACGTCGCCGCCCTGGACGAGCAGATCCGGCGGCTGAAACTGCGCCGGGCGGTCCTGCGGGCGGTGGCCAAACGGGACTCACCACTGGAGGAGGTCGAACTGATGAACAAACTCGCGTCGATGTCAGACGATGACCGCAAGCGTTTGCTCGACGAGTTCTGGGCGGACATGGTCGAAGGGCTCGAACTGGACCCCGAGTTCTACGAACGGATGCGTTCGGCGAAACCGGAACTGCCCGACGACCCGACACCCGAGCAGCTGGAGGCCTGGATCGAGTTCGCCGAACTCGTACAGGACGAGGAATTCCGTGCGTCCATCCGCCGGATGAGCGAGTGGCACTCGCAGCTGCGGAAGCAAGACGGAGCGGACTTCGGCGCGAAGCAGCAGGAGCTGTGGACGGCGTGGAGCGCTCGAGCGACCGAAGCGCTCGAAGCCGGCCTCGCGCCGGACTCGGCCGAGGGCCGCGAGCTGGCGGAGACGATCTTCACGCAGTCTTCGCGGAACGGCCGGGACCCCGCCGACCCGGCCTGGCGCAAGCGGCTGACCGACGGGATGGCGATCAGCTCCGACCCGCGCGCCGAGCGGTACTGGATGCTGCTGGGGAAGATCAACGGCTGGCCGTCGTTCCCCTCGCAGATGGCGCAGGCCGAGTGGATCATCGCCGCCCTGCGCTCCGCGCTGGGGTAGCAAGGGACCTTTGCTACCGCCTGCCGCGTTTAGTCGGCTAATTGCGGGAGGTGGGGTGGGTCGCTAGCGCGAAGCCGAGGCACGAGGCGGGGGTGCGTTGCGAAGGCGAAGCCGAGGCACGAGGCGGGGGTGCGTTGCGAAGGCGAAGCCGAGGCACGAGGCGGGGGTGCGTTGCGAAGGCGAAGCCGAGGCACGAGGCGGGGGTGCGTTGCGAAGGCGAAGCCGAGCGGGGCGCAGGCGAAGCCGAGGCACGTTGCGAGCGCGAAGCCGAGGCACGAGGCGAGGCCCAGACGCGAGACGACGGAATGCGTTGCGAAAGCCACTTTCGCAACCTTCAACGTTGTGAAAGTGGCTTTCGCAACCCCTCGCCGAGGCCCCCACCCGCAATTCGGCGCCCAATGCGATGGTTCGCATCACGAACCATCGGGGCTTGCCCGGGACTGTGTGGATTTCGGGACGTCAGATGTCCAGAAATCCACACAGTCCCCGCCTCCGGCCGAAAGCCGAACGCCAGATGCGCATTTCGTCCTCTGAATGCGGTGGTTCGTATCGCCAACTACCGCATTCAGAGGACGAAATGCGTGAGGCGGACGGAGTCGCGGTCCGAAGCGGGGCGGGCGGCGAGGAGGTCGGCGACCGGACCGTGGCCGGGGAGCACCGCGCCGGGCTCGATCTCCAGCCAGGGGATCAGCACGCTCGCGCGCTCCGGCGTGCCGGGATGCGGAAGCAGCAGCTGGGGGTCGTCGGAGCGCACCCCGTCCACGGTCACTATGTCGACATCCAGCGTGCGCGGACCCCACCGGAGTTCGCGCACGCGCGCCGCCGCCTGCTCGGCGGCCTGCCCGGTGCGCAGCCAGTCCCAGTGATCGCGCGCCGGATCGTCCACCAGGACGACGGCGTTGAGGAAATCCGGCTGGTCCTCGACACCCCACGCCTTGGTCTCGAAGACCGAAGACACCGCGACGACCGCGGGCCGGACGGCGTCGACGGCGGACCGAAGGAACGCGAGCCGGTCCCCCAGATTGGAACCGAGCGAGAGCAGCGCGCGGCTCATCGCTCCCGCCGTCTCTGTGAGTGCGCGCAGCGCGCGATCGGAGACTTCACCGCGCGCGCCCTCTTTCGCGGCCGCCAGGCCGCCCGGAAACGCGGTGCCGGGGCCCGGTCACGGCAGCCGCCGGGAAGGCTCCGGCTCGCGCCCCGTCGGCGCGTTTTCGGCGGTGCGCGCAGAAAACACCGTGACCGCGACATCGTCGAAGTTCAGCGGGATCGGCGCGGACGGTTTGTGCACCGTCACCTCGACGGCGGTCAGCCGCTCGTCGCGCAGCACCTCGTCGGCGATCTTCCCGGCGACGCTCTCGATGAGGTCGTACGGCTCGCCCGCCACGATCCCGGCGGCGAGTTCCGCCAGTTCGCCGTAGTGCAGGGTCTTGGTCAGGTCGTCGGACGCGGCGGCCGGGCCGAGGTCCAGCCACACCACGATGTCGACGACGAACTCCTGCCCGTCCCGCTTTTCGTGGTCGAAGACCCCGTGCCTGCCGAAGACCCTCAATCCGGTCAACGTGATCCGGTCAGACAACGGGACTCCCCTTCCGCCAAGCCGCCGCGACGGTCACGGCGTCGATACTCGCGCCGACCTCGTGCACCCGCACTCCCCAGGCACCGGCCGCCGCGGCGAGCGCGGACACGGCCGCGGTCGCGTTCTCGCGGCCGTCCGGCGGAGCGGGCTTTCCGTCCCTTCCGGACAAAAGGCGCCCGAGGAACCGTTTGCGCGAGGCACCGACGAGAACCGGGAAACCCAGTGACAGAAAGGAATCCAGGCCGTTCAACAACGCCCAGTCGTGCTCCGCGTTCTTCGCGAACCCGAGCCCCGGATCGAGCACGATGGCACCAGCGTCGACACCCGCGGCGAGCGCTTCGTCCACTCGGGACAGCAGTTCGGCGCGCACGTCCGCGACGACGTCCTCATAGGACGCCAGCGCGTTCATGTCCTTGCTGTGCCCGCGCCAGTGCATCAGGACGTACGGGACACCGGTCTCGGCGGCGATCTTCGCCATGTTCGGATCGGCCAGCCCACCGGAGACGTCGTTGATGACGGACGCGCCCGCCTCGACCGCGGCGAGGGCGACCTCGGCGCGAGTGGTGTCCACGGACATCGCGACGCCGTCGGCGGCAAGCGAGCGGATCACCGGCATGATCCGGGAGATCTCGGTCTCGGCGTCCACCCGGGACGCTCCCGGCCGTGTCGACTCCCCGCCGACGTCGATCAGATCCGCCCCGCGCGCCCACATCTCGTGCGCGTGCTCCAGCGCCTGCTCGACGCCCAGATAGCGGCCACCGTCCGAAAAGGAATCCGGGGTGACGTTCAGGATCCCCATCACCGCGCACCGGCCGGGCCGGGGCAGGGCGGTCATCGACGGCCCTTGATCAGATCCAGCGCCTCCGCCCGCGAGGACGCTGAGGACTTCAGCAGCCCGCGCACGGCGGACGTCGTCGTCCTGGCGCCGGGTTTGCGGATGCCGCGCATGGCCATGCAGAGATGCTCGGCCTCGACCACGACGATCGCGCCGCGGGGCTCGAGTTTGCGCATGAGCGCGTCGGCGACCTGGGAGGTGAGCCGCTCCTGGACCTGGGGGCGCTTGGCGTAGAGGTCCACGAGGCGGGCCAGTTTGGACAGGCCGGTGACCTTGCCGTGGCCGTTCGGGATGTAGCCGACGTGGGCGACACCGTGGAAGGGCACGAGGTGGTGTTCACAGGTACTGAACATCGGGATGTCCGTCACGAGGACGAGTTCTTCGTGTGCCTCGTCGAACGTGCGGTCCAGGACGTGGTCCGGTTCGGTGTAGAGCCCGGCGAACATTTCCCGGTAAGCGCGAGCGACCCGGGCCGGGGTCTCCAAAAGACCGTCCCGGTCCGGGTCCTCACCACAGGCGAGCAGGAGTTCGCGTACGGCTTTCTCGGCCCGGTCCTGGTCGAAGCCCGGGCTTACGCCGTTACCGCTTGGTGTCGTCCTGTCCGTCGTCACGCCGTTGCTGTCCTTCGTCCTGCTGACCGCCGGGCTGGTCAGCGAACCAGCCGTCGCGCGGGCGGTCTTCGGCGGGACGCCAGGGCTGGTTCGGCTGGCCGCCCGGCTGCGTGGCCGGGGTCCATCCGGGGGGAGCCCCGTAGTTCGGCGGACCGCCAACGGGTCCACCCTGGTAACCGCCTGCCGGACCGCCCGGCTGCTGCCCACCATATGCCTGGGGCCAGTGACCGGTGCCGTTCGGCCCACCGTTGGAGCGACCACCGTTGGGGT
This sequence comes from Amycolatopsis sp. cmx-4-54, assembly GCF_046548895.1. Lineage (NCBI taxonomy): Bacteria > Bacillati > Actinomycetota > Actinomycetes > Pseudonocardiales > Pseudonocardiaceae > Amycolatopsis > Amycolatopsis sp. cmx-4-54. Next base: position 955,568 of record NZ_JAEBEJ010000002.1, on the reverse strand, counting down.
AGGCGCCCGGCGGCGGCGGGGCGTACGGGTTCGCGTTCGGGTCCGGCGGCGGAGCGGGCTGCGCGTACGGCGGGCCACCGGGAAGGTCGCCGCCGCCTTGCGCGGTGCCGACCGGGGTCGGCGCCGGCTGCAGCACCGGCTGCTCCTTCTTCTCCTCCGGCGGCGGCCAGGGCTCGCCGCGCTCCATCGCCAGCTCGCCGGGGGTCTTGATCGGCGGCTTGTCGGACGGCTTGCGGTCGCCGAACTCGTTGAAGATGGTGATGTGCGGGCGCTTCTCGACGGTCGCGAAGATCCGCTCGAGGTCCTTGCGGGTCAGCGTCTCCTTTTCGAGGAGCTCGATGACCAGCTCGTCCAGCACGTCGCGGTAGGTGCTCAGCACGTGCCACGCCTCGGTGTGCGCGGTCTCGATGAGCTTGCGCACCTCCTCGTCGATCTCGTGCGCGACTTCCAGCGAGTAGTCCGCCTGGCGGCCCGCCGAGCGGCCGAGGAACGGGTCGCCCTGCTCCTGGCCGTACTTGACCGCGCCGAGCCGGGCGCTCATGCCGTATTCGGTGACCATCGCTCGGGCGATCTTGGTCGCCTGCTCGATGTCGGAGGAGGCACCGGTGGTGGGCTCGTGGAAGACGAGCTCCTCCGCCGTCCGGCCGCCCATCGCGAAGACCAGGCGCCCGATCATCTCCGAGCGGGTCATCAACTCCTTGTCGTCCTCCGGGACGAGCAGGGCGTGACCGCCGGTGCGCCCGCGCGGCAGGATCGTCAGCTTGTAGACCGGTTCGATATCCGGCATCGCCCACGCGGCGAGCGCGTGCCCGCCCTCGTGGTAGGCCGTGATCTTCTTCTCCTTCTCGGAGATGATCCGGCTCTTGCGGGCGGGGCCGCCGACGACTCGGTCGACCGACTCCTCCAGCGCGGCGTCGGTGATCACGTGCCCGTTCTGGCGGGCGGTGAGCAGCGCGGCCTCGTTGAGCACATTCGCCAGGTCCGCGCCGGACATGCCGACGGTCCGCTTGGCGAGGCTGCCGAGGTCGGTGCCCTGCGCGATCGGCTTGCCCTTGGCGTGCACCTCGAGGATCGCCTTGCGGCCGCGCATATCCGGTGCGGCGACCGGGATCTGGCGGTCGAACCGGCCGGGACGCAGGAGCGCCGGGTCGAGGATGTCGGGGCGGTTGGTCGCGGCGATCAGGATGATGCCGCCGCGCGCGTCGAAGCCGTCCATCTCGACGAGGAGCTGGTTCAGCGTCTGCTCGCGTTCGTCGTGGCCGCCGCCGAGGCCGGCACCGCGCTGGCGGCCGACCGCGTCGATCTCGTCGACGAAGATGATGCAGGGCGCGTTCTGCTTGGCCTGCTCGAACAGGTCGCGGACTCGCGAGGCGCCGACACCGACGAACATCTCGACGAAGTCCGAACCGGAGATCGTGTAGAACGGCACGCCCGCCTCGCCGGCGACGGCTCGCGCGAGCAGCGTCTTACCGGTACCGGGCGGCCCGTAGAGCAGGACGCCCTTGGGGATCTTCGCGCCGAGCGCCTGGTAGCGCGCCGGGTTCTGCAGGAAGTCCTTGATCTCGTACAGCTCTTCGACGGCCTCGTCGGCGCCCGCGACGTCCCCGAAGGTCGTCTTGGGCATGTCCTTGTTGAGCTGCTTGGCCTTCGACTTACCGAAGTTGAGGACTCGGTTCCCGCCGCCCTGGGCGTTGTTCATCATCCACATCAGCAGGCCCAGCACCAGGGCCAGCGGGATGGCGAAGATCAGGATCTGGGTGAGGACGTTCTGCTGGGTGACCTTGGTGGTGAACTTGACCGGGTTGTCACCGCTCTTGAGGCCGATGAGCTGGCCGTAGATGGTGCCCGCGACGTTCGCCGGGTACTGCGCGATGATCTGGTCGACCTGCTGACCGTCGACCTCGATCTTCTTGTTCAGCAGCAGCTTGATCTGCTGCTCCTTGTCCTCTTGCGAGGCTTCCTTGACGTTGTTCGTGGTGATCTGCTGGTTCGCGATCGAGATCGGCACCTGGGTGTAGCCACGATCACTGTCGAAGATCGTGTTGTATGCGAGAAACGCCAGTACCGCCGCGAGAATCCAGAGCACTGGGTTCTTGAGCACGCTCTTCCGGTTCATACGACTCGGCCCTGGTGGCCTCGACCCTTCCTGGTTGGGCGGCTCATGTGATACCCGCCATCACGATCTTGACGACCCATGGTGCTCCGACACCCGCCCCTCAGGATACCGCCCGCCTGGACGGATGAGGGTGGTGAGCCTCTCGGACGTAAACGGCGGACGTCGCGCGAGGGTTCCCGGAGCGGGGCTCTAGCGTGTGTCCACCGCCACACCGGCGGCCATTTCGCCCAGCCGCATCCGGAGTGTCTTGACGTCGGCGGGTGAGACGGTGACCCACTCGCGTCCGTCCGGACCGGCCTGTGACGTGCTGAGATAGCGTCCGCTGGCGGTGTCGAACCAGCCGAGGACGCGGGACCGCTGCTTGGCGCCCACGTGGGACCGGCTGTTCGCTGCGAGCTGACCGCCGCGCAGCCTCGGCTGGCCGGTGAGCTTGCCGAACGCCTCGCGCGGGTCCGCGGTGATGCGGTCACTGAGCGAGACGCGCGGCCTGTCCTTGCGGCGGCTCTTCGCCGCTTCGGGCTCCTCCGCCTGCTTCGTCGGGTTGACGGCGGCGCGGATCGGCTCGGTGCGGCGGGCGTCGTCGATCGGCAGCGTGACGGACGCCTCCGAGCCGCGCTGCCCGGGGGGCAGCAGGTCGACGACCGCTGTCGGGAGCCCGTCGGAGGGGGCTTCGCGCAGCCAGATCCCGGACTGGTCCTGGATCGCGATCACCGCGTCGCGGCCGTCGGTGGCGCCGAGCACGGCGATGGTCGGGGCCTGGAATTCGGGGATGTGCAGCGCGTCGATGGTCAGCGAGCCGCGGGCGAGGAGGTACAGCCAGTCCTCGATCCTCCGCTCCAGCCTTCCCCGGCCGTCGCGGATGCCGCGGGCCTGGAGTTCGTTGTCGACGCGCTGGCGCAGCGCCCGGCGTTCGAGCTCGGTCGCGCCGTGCGACCGGACGCGCAGCGGGTATGGCAGGTCGCCGAGCTCGGCGGACTCCCAGAGGAAGTCGAACGCCATCGGTGTGAAGTGTTCCTGGTGCATTTTGCTCCGTGCCCTCCCGGCACCTCGGCTTCATGGGCCTCGGGACGCCCAGAGGTTCACGATAGCGAAGGGGTACGACAGTCGGCGTCCGGCTGCGGTCAAGTGTGCGGCGCGAAGGCAATGAAAGGTCCTTTCCTTGCAAATTTTGCAAGGAAAGAGCCTTTCCTGGCGCGCGGGTGAGAGGGAGGGTCAGTGCGCGGGCGAGGCTTCGGCAGCGATCTTCCCCAGCATCTCCGTGAGCCGCTGCCGCAGCGTCGCCGGGTCCGCGGGCGCGACGGTGATCCAGTCCCGTCCGTCGGAACCACGGGTGGCCTGGGTGAAGTACCGGCCGGACTGCGTGTCGAACCAGCTCAGCACCGAAGACCGGCTCCGCGTGCCGTGTTTGCTGCGGGCGTTGGCACCGAACTGGCCACCGCGAAGCCGCGGCTGCGCCTGGAGCCTCGAGAGGGCCTTGCGATCCTCGTCGGACGTCGCCGAGCCGTCGACCTGCGGCTGGCGACGCTGGAGGAAGTCCGCGCCCGAAGCGCCGACGAGCCCGTCCAGCGGGAGGGTGATCGACTTCTCCGTACCGCGCGAACCCGGCGGCAGCAGGGAGACGATCGCGCTCGCGAGGCCGTCCGGGGCGATGGGGTGGAAGTGGAAACCGCGCGGGTCCTGCACCGTCAGCAGGCCTTGGCCGCCGAGCAGCGACGCGACCGCGAGCAGCGGTTCGGTGTTGGGATTGTTGAGCTGGACGCAGTCCAGGCTCAGGTCCGGCCTCGCGAGGACACCGAAGTAGTCCTCGATATGCGGCTCGGGGCGTCCTCGTTCGTCGGCGAGACGACGCTGGTTCAGCGACTGGAGCGTCTGCGTCCGCAGTGCGCCGCGCTCGTCCATGGTCGCCCCGTGCGAGCGGAGCCGCAGCGGGTACGGCAGCTCACCGGCGTTCGCGCCTTCCCACAGGAAGTCCAGCTCGACCGGGGTGAGCAGGTCACCGTTCGCCATCATCCGCCCCTAGTGTCTGTTGGTGAACCCGCGTCCGCGATCGGCGTCGGCAGGACGCTGCTTGATCAACTACCTCACGACCGCGGACGAGGCGTCCTGCCACCGCGATAGCGGGGCCTTCGGCCGGGGCGGGTTCAGGCGTGGTCGCCTTTCGGCATCCACCTTCCTCCGCCGGCCCCCGAACAAGTCAGCGGGCGCGCGGCCGGATCGGCCGCGCGCCCGGTGAGAAACCGCTCTAGCGTTCGTCGTCTTCGGTCCACGCGCCGATGACCGGCGGCGGGGTCGCCTCGTTGGCGCCGAAGGCGTCGTCCGGGTCCGGCTCGATGAGGAACGACGCGTGCGTGTGCTCCTCTTCCTGCTCGGCCTGCGCGCCGTGCGCACCCATGCCCATGCCGCCGCCCATACCGTGCATCGGCGGCGCGGCGCCACCGATGGTGCCGCTGGAGGACACGATGCCTTGCTGCGGCACGGCCTGGGACGCGGCGCTCTGCGCGGGCCCGCCCTTCTCGGTCGCCGCGGCGTCGGTGCTGTCGGTGTCCTTGGCGCCGGACTTGTTGCCCTGGCCGAGCGCCTTGGCGCCCGCGTAGCCGAGGCCGCCGCCGAGCGCGGCCGCGGTGAGGGCCTGGCCGAGCCCGTTGCCGCCGCTCGCCGGGGCGTGCGGGGCGATCGGGGCACCGGCGCCGGACGCGACGCCCGCACCCGGCGCGACACCGGCGGCGGGGCTGTAGCCGGCCTGCGAGAAGACGCCCGAGTCCGGACCGGCGTGGACGGGCGCACCGGCGCCGCCCTGCGCGCCACCGTAACCGTGCGTGCCGGCGAAGACGGGGGTTCCGGAGACGGCGCCCGAGTTGAGGCCTCCGCCGGCGATGTTGCCCACGCCGCTGAACGACGCGCTGTTGTGCGTCGCGGTCGGCTTCATGCCGAGGGATTCGGGGCCGAAGCTCGGGGTCGAGCTGTCGACCTCGCTCATCTCCTTGGTGTAGGCCTCGAGGAACCTGGCCTGCTCCGCCCGCACTTCCTTGTCCTGGTCGGCGAGGGGCTTCTGGTCGGTGATCATGCCGATCGGGCCCGCCGCCAGCGCCTGGCCCATGGCCTTCTCGGGGCTGTAGTCGGTCGGCTTCGGCATGAGCTTGACCTTGGTGGCGGCGTCGGCCTGCTTCTGCAGCCTGTCCGACATCGTCTGCGCGGCCTCGGAGGCCTGCGAACCCGAGTTCGCGATGGCGACCAGCGAACCCTGCGCGGCCGCGGCGCCCTGTCCGATCCAGGCGGCGCCCAGTTCGGAGATCGCGTTGTAGAGGTCGTTCGACGCCTGGCTCAGCTTGCTGCCGTGCGAGCCCCACGACTGGCTGATGCCGGTCGCCGTGCTGGGGTCGTTGCCGATGTTGGCCTGGTTCCACAGGTCCTGGCTGCTGGGCGCGCTCTCCCAGTTCGGCGGGTTGGTGATGGCGCGGTCGGCGCCGATGTCGAACCCGTCGGACCGGCCGCGCGCCGAGGAGACGATGCTCTCGGCGTGCGAGTTGTCGCCGAGCTGGACCGGCGTGGTGCTGCTGCTGCTCTCGCCGTAAGAGTCGGCGCTGTGCTTCGGTGGCATGGCTTTCTGACTCCCCCTCAGACGTTACGGAACGGCTGGGCCGCGTCCTGGTCGATCTCGTGGTAGCGGGCCATCGCCGTCACGATGCCGGACTCGGCGGCCTCGTACTGCTGGTAAAGGTTCTGGAGCGCGGCCGCGTACGAGTCGCCTCCGCCGTCGGCACGGTTCGCCACCTTCGCGGCGATCGCGTTGCCGACCGGGTTGTTGCCCAGCTTCGGCGCCTGCCCGAGGTCGCCGGCCCGCTGGAGGAGGGCCTCGATGGCGTCCTTGCCGGTGCGGATCTTGTTCAGGACGGTCTGGGCCGCGTCAGGGTCGATCCCGACCTGACCCTGGGCCGCGGCGTTCTTGAACGCGTTCGCGTCCGCCAAGCTGTTCCCCATCTGAGCTCTCTCCGTTTCCCCCGGGCCAGGCCACGACGGCTGTGTGGCAAAGGTCTTCGCATAGGTTAACGCACTCGAACGCTGCCTATGACGCGTTCTCCGCGCTCAGGGTTCCGTATTTCCGCTCACGCGGGCAAGCGGCTCTCAGGACGTGTAAACGTGCGGGTCCAGGGTGCCGATGTAGGGCAGGTCCCGGTAACGCTCCGCGTAGTCGAGGCCGTACCCGACCACGAATTCGTTGGGAATGTCGAACCCGATGTACTTGACCGGTACATCGACCTTGACCGCCTCCGGCTTGCGCAGGAGCGAGACGACCTCGAGCGACGCGGGGTTCCGGCTCGCGAGGTTCTTCAGCAGCCAGGACAGGGTCAGCCCGGAGTCGACGATGTCCTCGACGATGAGCACGTCGCGGCCGGCGATGTCGCGGTCGAGGTCCTTGAGGATCCGCACCACGCCGGACGACGACGTCGCCGAGCCGTAGGAGGAGACCGCCATGAACTCGAGCTGGGAGGGAAGGGGGAGGGCCCTGGCGAAGTCGGTCATGAACATCACCGCGCCCTTGAGCACGCCGACGAGCAGGAGGTCTCCCCGCCCGGCGCCGGGGCCGTCGGCCGGGTAGTCCGCCGCGACCTTTGCCGCCAGCTCGGCGATCTTGTCGTTGATCTGCTGCTCGGTGACGAGCACGGAGGCGATCTCGCCTTCGTACACGGGACGATCCCCTCTAGGTGGTGGACTGGGGTGCTTCGGCTGAGCCTGTTCGCGGAGCCGGGTCGTATCGATGAATGGTCACCATACGCGTGAACCCGCCACGGCCGGAGGCCCCGCTATCGCGGTGGCAGGACGCCCGATCCACCTCCGGGAGGTGGATGACCAGGCAGCGTCCTGCCGACGTCGATCGCGGACGCGGGTTCACCCGATCGACACCGTGAGCCTGCCATGCGCCCGCGTGGCCACCAAGTCGCCGGGTAGCCAGACCCCGCCCTGACCCCGCCAATTCCCCACCAGAGCGTCGACCGAACGAAGGTGGGCGTCGGTGAGTTCACGGACGCCGGAGTCCAGCAGCCACCTGCGGAGGACGCGTCGCCGCAGCGCGGGCGGTTCGGTGGCGAGCACCGCCACGTCGAGCCCTTCGCCGGTGAAGGCGCGCAGGTGGATCTCGTCCGCGAGTGTGTCCAACGCCTCGGTGTCCTCGCGCAGTTGCGCCGCCGTGCGGGCGAGCGACGCCGCGACACCGCCGGACAGAACATCCTCCAGAAGGGGCAGTACTTCGGTCCGTAACCGGACACGGGTGAACCGCGGATCCGCGTTGTGCGGGTCCTGCCACGGGTCGACGCCGAGCGCCTGGCAGGCCCGGCGGGTGGTGGCACGGGTGACGCCGAGCAGCGGCCGTCCCCACGGCGGGTCGTGCGGCCGCATCCCGGCCAGCGAACGCGGCCCGGAGCCCCGGCCGAGGCCGAGCAGGACCGTTTCGGCCTGGTCGTCGAGGGTGTGGCCCAGCAGAACGAGGCCGCGTCCGTCCGGCAGCGCCGAGCGCAAGGCGCCGTAGCGGGCCCGGCGGGCCGCCGCTTCCGGTCCGCCCGCGCCCTCGACCCGCACCTTCAGGACTTCGGCCGTGCCGGCGCCCAGTTCCCGCGCCGTGTTCGCGGCCCGGGCGGCGGTTTCGGCGGAACCGTCCTGGAGGCCGTGGTCGACGACGAGCGCCCGCACCTTCAGCCCGGCGCGGCCGCCGGTGAACGCGGCCGCTTCGGTCAGCGCAAGGGAGTCTGCGCCGCCGGAGACCGCGACGCAGATCTCGTCGACGACCCCTGCCGACGCCAGGAACTCCCGCACGGCCGTCCGCACGGCCGCGATCGCCGGATCCGGTCCGCTCACCCGTGCAGTCGCCGCACCCAGGCCGCCGGATCGCCGATCTCGGCCCTGGTCGGCAGCGTGTTCGGCGAGGTCCACACCGCGTTGAAGCCGTCCATGCCGACGGCGTCGACGACGTGCTTGGTGAACTTCGCGCCCTGTTCGTACTGGCGCAGCTTCGCGTCCACGCCGAGGAGGCTGCGCAGCACGCGGTCGATCAGGCCGCCGCCCTTGCGCCGGGCGGTGAACCGCGAACGGATCAGCTCGACACTCGGCACGACCTGCGGCCCGACGGCGTCCATCACGAAGTCGGCGTGCCCCTCCAGCAGCGTGGAGAGGGCGAGGAGCCGGTCGAACACCGCTCGTTCGCTCGGCGACTGCAGGAGTTCGGCGAGACCGGCGCCGCCTACCTTGCCCTTGCCGATCTGCTTGATGGTGTCCGGCAGGCGGCCGACCAGATCGCTCAGGCCGTCCGCGTCCCGCCCGGCGAGCCCGCCGATCAGGCGCTCGACCTCGTCGGCGAAGTAGTCGCGCAGCCAGGTGACCGCGGTGAACTGCAACCGGTGGGTGCATTCGTGCAGGCAGACCCACAGCCGGAAGTCGTGGCCCGGAACGTCCATCGCGCGCTGGGCGGCGACCACGTTCGGCGCGACGAGCACCAGCTGCCCGGCGCGGTCCGGCCCGCCGAACGGGTCGTACTGGCCGAGCACGCGGGAAGCCAGGAAGGCGAGCACCAGGCCGGTCTGGACGCCGGCGCCCCCGGCCAGCACGGGCGCCAGCGGGCCGCCCTGCGCCTCCGGCAGCGCACGGCCGGTGAGCGCGTCGAGGCCGGCCGCGGCCGAACGGACCCAGCCGGGCCGGTCGACGACTTCGGCGGGCAGCAACGGCAGATCGAGGCCGAGCCCGGTCAGCTCGCGGACGTGTCCCTCGGCCTCACCGGTCAGGTCACGGAGATCGGCGACGGCTTCTTCGGCCTCTTCGCGGTCGACCACCGGACCACCGCGCACCAGGAGGGCACCCGTCGAGGCGGCCAGGGACCAGTCGACCATCGAACGTGTCTTGGTCGGCGTTTCCTCAGTCACTCTTATGACGCTACCCGCTGGAAGACCGGATTCCGTCCCGACTTCCTCACGCTCCGGTTCCGGTCGCTCACCGAATCACCTGCAGCCGCACTTGTGCAGGGTCGCCGCGACGACGTCGAGCGCGGCCCTGCCCTTGTTCTGGTCCGATCCGGACGACATCAGCGCGAACACCAGCATCCGGCCGTCGGTGTCCAGCACCACCCCCGCCAGGGTGTTCACCCCGGACAGCGTCCCGGTCTTGCCTCGCACCCAGCCGCGGCCCGCGGCCGACGCCGGATCGCCGTAGCGCTTCTCCAGCGTCCCGCTGCCGCCCGCGACGGGGAGACCGGCCAGCAGCGGCCGCAGTTTGGCCGTCCTCGGGTCCTTGCCGTCCGGCGCCGCCGCGACCGCGAGGATCTCGCTGAGCACCTTGGCCGGGATCCTGTTCTGGTCGGACAGTCCGCTGCCGTCGTTGATCTGGACGCCGGTGAGGTCGAACCCCGCCTGCTTGAGCACGTCCATCGTCGTGGTCGCGCCGCCGGTGAACGACGCCTCGGCGCCCTTCGCGAGCGCGAGCTGGCGGGCGAGGACGTCGGCCATCAGGTTGTCCGAAAGCTGCATCAGCGAGTTGGCGAACTCCGCGAGCGGCTGGGACTTGACCTCGCCGAGCACCTTCGCGTCCTTCGGCGCCGTCGTCGTACCACCGGCTTGGGCTTCGAGCTTGCCCGCGATCTTCTGGGTCAGCGCGGCCGCCGGGTTCGCGACACGGGCCGCGTGGTCGTTCTTCGGGTCGGAACGGCCGCCGTCGGCCATCACGGGGAGGACCGGCGCCATGTAGGTGTTCCCGGCGGCGGTGTCCTCCGGGTCCCAGCCCTTCGCGGACGTCGGCCCCTTGAACAGGCTGATGTCCAGCTGGACCTTGGAGATCTTGCCGACCGCGGCCTTCTTGACCTGGGCGACGAGGTCGTCGACGTGGGCCGCGCCCGGATACAGCGGCGAGTCCGTGCCCAGCGGCAGCGAGGTCAGCGATGGGTCGCCGCCCGCGACGAGGATGACGGTGCCCGGATCCGCGCCCTGGACGATCTTCGTCGAGAACTGCGTCCCGTGGTCCATCGACAGCAGAGCGGCCGCGACGACGAGGATCTTCGTGGTCGACGCCGGGGTCAGCGGGGTGCCGGAGTTCTTGTCCCACAGGACTTCGCCGGACGCCGCGTCCACGACGGTGCCGGTGAGCGTGCCGAGGTCCGGCGAACCGGCGGGGCCCGCCAGCGCGGCCGCGAGCCCTTCCTTCGTCGGCCCGGCGCCGTTGATGTCCGGCCCGTGCAGGATCCGGGTGATACCCGCGGGTTTGGGGATCTCGCCCTTCGGCGCGTTCGGCGCCCAGGGCAGGCCGAGGCGGTTCGACACCTTCGGCATCGCGGCGGCGCCGCCCATCCCGGCGAGCAGCAGGACGACGACCAGGGTCGTGATCAGCAGGGCCTTGCGCTTGCGCTTCGGTTTCGGCGCGGGCGCGGCCTCGCTTTCGACGGCCGGGGGTTCCTTGGACGGCGGCTCGGGCCGCTGGATGCCGACGGTCGATTCGGAGTCGAAACGCTCTTCGGCGGGCTCGATGCGGACCGGACGCGCGTGCATCGTCGCGGACGGGACCGGCGCGGGAGTCGGCGGCTCGACCCGGCTCTGCTCGGGACGGCGCGGGGGCTCCTGCCTCGGAGGCTCCTGCTTCGGCTCGGGTCTCGAAGGCTCAGCGCCGCGGTCGAACTGGTCCCAGTCCGGTTCGCCATGGTGCTGTGGCTGGACGGGATTGACGAAGAGGGTCTTCGGCTCTTCGCGCTGCTCCGGCTCGACCGGCGTCACCGGTTCGAAGGCGGACCACTTCGGCGTCGGGATCTCCGGAATGTCCGGTTCCTCCTCCACCTCGACGACCGGGTCGAACCACGAGCCACTTTCGGGTGTGACCTTCGGCACTGACAGCTCTTCGGTCTTGCCGTTCGCCATCCCCGTCATGGGCAGCCAGATCGTGGTCTCGCCCTCTCCCTTCGCGCCCTTGGGCTCGGCGGATGAGGTGTCCTTGTCGTCCGACGGCCACCTCGGCGCATCGTTTTCCGGCACTCAACGCTCCTTCGTCCACCGTCCGGGGAAGGGGCCAAGCTCACATACGGCCACATCGATGCGACCACCCGGGACCCCGTGGTCCACACTAGTGAAGACAAGACCATGAACTCGGTGAGCCGTCCGCGACGCCCGCGCGGACCAAAGATGAGAGCAGCGAGGTCGGCGTGGAATTCGACGTCACTATCGAAATCCCCAAGGGGGAGCGCAACAAGTACGAGGTGGACCACAAGACCGGTCGGATCAAACTCGACCGGACGCTGTTCACCGCCACGCAGTACCCCGCCGACTACGGGTTCATCGACGACACCCTCGGCCAGGACGGCGACCCGCTCGACGTGCTGGTGCTCGTCCAGGAGCCGACCTTCCCCGGCTGCCTGATCCGCTGCCGCGCGATCGGCATGTTCCGGATGACCGACGAGAAGGGCCCGGACGACAAGGTCCTCGCCGTCCCGACGAACGACCCGCGGCTGGAGCACCTGCGCGACATCCACCACCTGAACGAGTTCCACAAGCTCGAGATCCAGCACTTCTTCGAGGTGTACAAGGACCTGGAGCCGGGCAAGAGCGTCGAGGGTTCGAGCTGGGTCGGGCGGTCCGAGGCCGAGGCCGAGATCAAGCGTTCGTTCGACCGCGAGACCGACCGGCTGGCCAAGGAGGCCATCGACGGTCCGGCGGCTCACTAGTTTCGGAGTGCCGAAAGGGCCCTTCACCGCATCGCCTGCGGTGAAGGGCCCTTTCGCGTTTAGTCGACTGACTGCGTCTTCACGACGTTGCGAGGAACGACCTACGCCGAGTAGCCCGGGATCGGGAACGGCGCCAGGAACTCGCGGATCTCGGCGGCGATGGTGTCCAAAGCGGACTGTTCCTCGCCCGCCGCCGCGGTGATCGTGCGGTCGATCCACTCCGCGACCTGCGTCTGGTGCTCCGGCTCGAGCCCGCGAGTGGTGATCGCGGAGGTACCGAGCCGGATACCGGACGGGTCGAACGGCTTGCGCGGGTCGAACGGCACGGTGTTGTAGTTCAGTTCGATACCTGCCCGGTCCAGCGCCTGCGCGGCCGGTTTGCCCGGCACGTTCTTGTTCGTCAGGTCGATCAGCAGCAGGTGATTGTCGGTGCCGCCGGACACGAGGTCGTAGCCGCGCTCCACCAGCGCCTCCGCCAGCGCCCGCGCGTTGGCGACGATCGTGTGCGCGTATTCCGAGAATTCCGGCTTTTGCGCCTCGCCCAGCGCGACGGCGATCGCGGCGGTGGTGTGGTTGTGCGGGCCGCCCTGCAGTCCGGGGAACACCGCCTTGTCGACGGCCTTCGCGTGGTCGGCGTCGGAAAGGATCATCGCGCCGCGGGGACCGCGCAGGGTCTTGTGCGTGGTCGTGGTGATGACCTGCGCGTGCCCCACCGGCGACGGATGCGCGCCGCCGGCGACGAGCCCGGCGATGTGGGCGATGTCGGCGACCAGGACGGCGTCGACCTCGCGGGCGATTTCCGCGAACGCCGGGAAGTCGATGGTGCGCGGGATCGCGGTGCCGCCCGCGAAGATCAGCTTCGGCCGGTGCTTCAGCGCGAGTTCGCGGACCTGGTCGAGGTCGACGCGGCCGGTCTCCTTGCGGACGCCGTAGCGGACCGGGGTGAACCATTTGCCGGTCGCGGACACGCTCCAGCCGTGCGTGAGATGGCCGCCGTCCGGCAGCGCCATGCCGAGCACGGTGTCACCCGGCTGCGCGAACGCGAGGTACACCGCCAGGTTCGCCGGGGAGCCGGAGTACGGCTGGACGTTCGCGTGGTCGACGCCGAACACGGCCTTCGCACGCTCGATGGCGAGCTTCTCGACCTGGTCGATGAGCTGCTGGCCCTCGTAGTACCGCTTGCCGGCGTAGCCCTCGGAGTACTTGTTGGTGAGGACGGTGCCCGTCGCCTCCAGTACGGCCTGAGAGACGTAGTTCTCGGACGCGATCAGGCGGATCTTGTCGTGCTGGCGTTTCGCCTCGTCCTCCACGAGCCCCGCGATCTGCGGGTCGGCGGCGGCGAGCGCGGAAAGTTCGGGCTGGTGTGTCATCGGACGTACTCCTGCCAGAGACGGCCGGACCCAGGCGCGCGGTACCGGCCTTGTCGTCGCTTCCCGGTGGTGCTCCACCTCAAATGGCGCCAGTCGCTGGTGCGGACCAGACTAGAGCACTCCGCTCGGGCGCGGCTCGGTGTGCGGACGATGCCCGGCGCACCATCGGCGGCTGCATCCGGCCGTGCGATCACAGAACGCCTGCGCGCAGACGGCGCAGCGTTTGATCCGCCGCCAGCCGCCGAACACGACGAGTTCCGCCAGCCCGGAGGCGCCCGCGGCCCGGCCAGGACGTCACCTGCACCAGGCGCCAGCCGTTCCCGGTCTCGACCAGCCGGGGCGCGGCACCGTTCCCGGCGAGGATCCGGTTGAGCCGATCGGCGGCGGCGCGCTCGTCGGGCAGCGCCGAGACGACCCCGGCGAGCCACGGGTTTCCTTGCGCCAGCAGCCTTTCCGCGACCTCGAGCGCCGGGTCGAGGTCGCGGAAAGGCGGGACGATCAGGTGCTTGCGCGTCACGGTTCTTCGATCGCTACGCCCATCGAGCGGGCCGTGCCCGCGATCGTGCGCATGGCCGCCTCGATGTCGCCGGTGTTGAGGTCCGGCAGTTTCCGCTCGGCGATCCCGCGCAGCTGCTCCTGCGTCAGTTTTCCGGCGACCTCATGCCCTGGACGGCCGGATCCCTTGCCGCCCAACGCTTTTTTGATGAGGAACGAGGCGGGCGGGGTCTTCAGCCGGAGTTCGAAGGAGCGGTCCTCGAACACGGACACGACCACCGGGACGATGTCGCCGCGTTGCGCGGCGGTCGCCGCGTCGTAGGCCTTCTTGACCTCGACGAGGTTCACGCCGGTCTGCCCGAGCGTCTTCCCGAGGTCGACCACCGGCGCGTTGCCGGCGGTCAACTCGAGCGTCGCCTGGTGCGTCTTCTTCTTCGACTTCGGTGCCATGCGCCGAAGCTATGGTCTCCAGTTACTGGAGAGTCAATCGATCGGCTTGACGCTTTCCGCGTGACGGCGCGCCAGTTCCTGGTAGATCGCCGCGTTGTGCTCGACCCAGCCGCGGGCGTTGCCGTCGAGCGGGACGTGCTTCTTCGCCGGGCTGCCCATGGCGACCGTCTCCGGCGGGATGACCATCCCGGGCGTCACCGTGGCGCCAGCCGCGACCAGTGCCTTCGCGCCGATCTGCGCCTTGTCGAGCACGGTCGAGCCGTTCCCGATCAGGGCCTGCTCGCCGACCGTGCAGTCGTGCACGAGGCACTGGTGCCCGACGGTGGCGTTCTTGCCGACCTCGGTCACGCCGCCGTTGACGTGGATGACCGAGTTGTCCTGGACGTTGGCGCCCTCGCGGATGACGATCTTCCCGAAGTCGGCGCGCAGTACGGCGCCGTACCAGACGGAGGCGCCCTTCTCGACGACGACGTCGCCGATCAGGGTGGCGGTGGGGGCGATCCACGCTTCGGGATCCACCTGGGGACGGTGTCCCTCGAATTCGAACATCGGCATGCCCGCACCCTATGCCGAAAATCCGTGAAGGCCCCCTTCCCTACCTTGAGCGCAGGAAAGGAGGCCTTCACGGAAACGCTGGAACGTCAGCCGATGGCGGTGTTCAGGAGGAGGTCCACGGCCTTGTCGTTACGGGTGGTTTCGCGGACGATCACCTCGTCGGGCGGGTAGAAGCCGGGGTTCGATCCCCGCGGGTACATCTCGAAGGTGAAGCTCAGGATCTTGTGGGTGCCCCACATCCAGTCGTCGATCGTCCCGTCCGTGATGTACAGGTCGCTCGACTGCTGTGGCGTGTAGCCGTTCGTCGCCGCCAGCTGACGGCCCAGCGTCTGGAACCGCTGCGCTTCCGCGGCGGTCATGCCGGGGGCGGTGTCGTTGTAGGTGAAGCCGAACGGCCACAGCACGAGCTCCGAATAGGTGTGGAAGTCGATGCTCGCCTTGATCTGCTGGACGCCGCCGATCTTGCGCGAGTTGACGAAGTTGGAGACCGCGCGGGTCTCGGGCGCGGAGAACGCCGAGGGGCCGCGGTAGGTCTCGCTGGTGGTCGAGCCCGACGAACCGCCGCAGCAGCCCCAGTTGTAGGCCCAGTTGCGGTTCGGGTCGGTGCCGTTGCCCTGGCGGTTCTTGCGCCAGTACTTGTAGCTGCCGCCGGAGATGTCGTACTCCGAGCCGTCCGGGTTGACGTTCGGGATCACGTAGATCTCGACGCTGTCGACGAACCGTTTGATCGCCGGATCGGTGGCGTAGCCCCGGGTGAACCGGTTGACGATCCGCAGGCACATCTCGGTGGTGAGGTGCTCGCGGGCGTGCTGGTTGCAGGTGAAGAGGACTTCGGGCTCGTTCTCGTCCGTGGCGACGTTGTCGCTGATCTTGAGCATGTTCAGCGCACGGCCCTGGAACGAGTTGCCGACGCTGCTCAGCCGCGCGATCGAGCCGAAGCTCGACTGGGCGTTGCGCAGCTCCGTCGTCACCTCGGCGTAGTTGTGGTAGCCGGAGTCCGACGGCGGGAAGTCGTTGATCGCGTTGGTGCCGACCTTCTCCGACCTGTCGACGACGCCGCGCTGCTCGACGCGGAAGCCGAGCGAACGGATCTTCGCCGCGTCGCGTGCCTCGCCGATGACCGTGGTGGTGCCGCCGGCCGAGCCGAGGACGTCGACCCCGAGCCGGGAGATCTGGGTGCGCTGCTGCGAGGTCCCGGTGCCGAAGACCTCGTAGATCTGCACCTGCGCGTCCTCGGCCTGCGGGTCCGCGGTCGCCGGACTCGCGGCGACCGGGATGGTGAACGCCGCGACGGCCGCGATCGCCACGGCCATGCACCGTCTTATGCGCATCGTCGTCTCCTAGCTCTCAGGCAGGGAAGGGGAACCTCACCATGGCCGGAGCGGAAAGACCGAACAATCCGTAACGGTACGGATCTAATGCGTATTTCTAGCCGTAGTTCGCGAAACAGAGCGCTTCGATGTCGCCACGCAGTGCGGCGAACGGCCGCCGCCGGACGCGCTGCTGGACGATCGCGCCGAGCAGGTAGGACAGCAGCGCCCGCGCCCGTGCGCGCGGATCTTCGACGTCGAGCGGGGCGAGCAGTTCCGCGAGCAGTTCGGTGATCGACGTCAGCATCACGTCGATGGCCTGAGGATGCTGCGCGCGGCCCGCGGCGATCCAGTACTCGAACCAGAGGAAGGCCGCGTTCGGGCGGCCGGAGAACTCGCCGAGGAAGGCCTCCAGCGCGGCGAAGAGCCGCTCGTCCGGGTGATCGTGCTTCGCCGAAATTTTGCGCAAATCGGCGGTGAACGTTGTGATGTGCGCCGCCATCGCGCGGTCGATCAGGACGTCGATGTCCGCGAAGTAGTAATGAATCGCACTCTTCGTGAGCGGTCCGGCCTCCGCGATCGCGCGCACGGTGCAACCCGCGAGCCCGTCCCTCGCGAGCACGACACGCGCCGCTTCGACGATCTGCTCCTGTTTCTGCAGCTGATTGGGGGAGAGCCGCGCGCTGCGGCCGGGAACGGCGGTCACGAAGTTCCTTACACCAAGTAGTCAGGACGGAAGCCCTGAAGCTTAGGGCAACCGTCCTGTCCGATCACAGCGGGTGAAAAATCTAGGTGGCTAGCCGCCGATCCGTAGCGGACAATGCGCGGCATGGTGACCTCAGGGGACAACGGGTTCAGCCCGGCCGCACGACGGCAGCTGGAGAAGGAACTCGCCGATCTGCGTGCGCAGCGCGACGCGATGGCGCCGCTCGTCGGTGAGCAGGAACGAACCGGCGACGCCGCCGATCAGGCGGAGGTGCTGGACCGCGCGGAGGCCGCCGCGTACCTCGACCGGCGCATCGCCGACGTCGCGGCGAAGCTCGAGCACGGCGGCCGGAACAGCAAGGGTCTGCTGCCCGACGGCACCACCGTCACCCTCAGGTTCGCCGACGGCGACGAGGACGAGCTCCACATCGTCACGATCCCGGGCGAGGACGCCGACGCCTCCACGGTCACGTCGGACAGCCCACTCGGCTTGGCGCTCGTCGGCGCCAAGGAGGGCGACGAGATCAAGTACCGGACGCCGCGTGGCGAGACCAGCGCCACGGTCGTCACCCTGAAGCCGCCCGCCTGACTCGTCCGCGCGTGAAGGTCCCCTTCCCTCTGCTGAGCCGAGGTAAGGGGGCCTTCACGCACTTCGGCCGAGGAGTGCCCAGGTGGGGTTGCGAAAGCCACTTTCGCAACGTTGAAGGTTGCGAAAGTGGCTTTCGCAACCTCTGCGGCCTGCCCAGGTGGTCTGGACGCGCTCCGGGGCGAGCGTCCGGCAAGCGCGTGAAGGGGGCCTTCACGCGCCTGGACGGCACAGCACCGGGTTCGCCAGTTCCGCGCACGGCCGGTGCCCGTGCGACCGGACGATGTCCTTGCCGACCTGATTCGTCAGGTACCGCAGGAAGCTCGCGACAAGCGAGTCGGCCTTCGGCTCGCCGAACGTGTACGCGTACTCGGTCTCCCAAAACGGGTACGCCGCGTGGATCGCGCCCTCCAGGGTCGCCTGGTGGCCGTCGATCCGAACCGGCAGCACGTCCTCGCGTTTCGTGGCCGCGCCCAGTTCGCTGTAGCCGAGGGCGCCCGGCACCCGCGAAACCGCGTCGAGGACGTCGCTGGTGGACGGCTTCGCGCACCGCACCACTCCCGGCTGGGCGCCAGGCGCCGGTTTGAGGCAGTCGTCGGAGTTGTCGCCGGGTTCCCGCTTGCCCGTCAGGATCTGGGCCTCGAACGTCCGCCGCGTGCCGGAGTCCGAATGCCGGTCGACGAGCCGGACCGGCTGGTCCTTGCCGCCGATCTCCCGCCAGTTCGCGATCTTGCCGTCGTAGACGTCGCGGATCTGCGCGAGCGAAAGGTCCTGGACGCCCGCGTCGGCGTTGATCACGAGCGTGAACAGCGAGAACGCGACCGGGCGCGGCAGCAGTTGCGGGAACCCCTCGCCCTTCGCGCCGTCGGAGAACGCCAGCGTGCCGTCGTTCGCCGCCTGGTTCAGGCTGCTGAGGCCTTCCGCGCTCCCGCGGCTGTCGAAGACGAACGACGCGCCCGGGCACGTCTTCGTGTACGAAGCCGTCGCTTCCTTCAGCACCGGCGCGAAGGCCGTCGATCCGGTGATCGTGAGCTTCCCGGACGCGCAGTCCAGCGGCGGCGGCTTCTCGTCGAAGAACAGTGACCGGGTCAGCTGGAAGATGCTGACCACGACGAGGAAGAGGACCAGCGCCATCACCGAACCCGTCGGCCCGGTGCGGCTCTTGGTCTCGCGGAGACTGCCGCCCTTGATCTCGCCGATGACCTGAGGATCGTCGAAGGCGTCGGGCGAGCCGTTGGGGACTCGGTCGAGCACGGCGAGGATCTTGTAGTGCGCGCCGCGGTTCAGCGGCACCCTCGGCAGGTCGATCACCCCCGCCGGCCGTTCGGGATTCTCGTCGCGCGCGCCGAACCCGGAGTCGTCGCCGAAACATTCGTGCAGATGCGGCGAGCTGAGCTCGGTCACCACCATCCCGGCCACGGTGCGGCCGGGGAACTTCACGCGGACGCCGACGGGGTCGTCCGCGTTGACCGCGTAGTCGTCGGTGTCGATGTCGGTGGTGCCGCTGTTCTCGATGCGCAGCAGCACGAACGACGGGTCGACGAGCCGCTCGCCGTTCTCGTGCTGGAGTTGCGCGAGCGCGTCCGCCGACGGCGCGAACCCGCGTCCGGACGCCGTCGGGGTGTCCATCTGCACGCGGTAGCCGAGCCGTTTGCGGCCGACCAGCACGAACTCCCACAGGAACGCGACGGCCGGGACGGCGATCCCGACCACCGCGAGCAGGACGTCCCAGGGAAAGCCTTCCAAGACCAGCCTCCAGGTTCGGGGTATCGAACCTATGGCTCATCCCGGCGGGGGACGGCGGACTTCAGCCAGTGTTCACCGGCCGTCCGCGAAGGCGTAGTCGTCGAGGTCGAAGAACCGGCTCGTCACCATCGTTTCCAGCGTGGGCGAGGCCCGGAACGGCACGTCCCCGTTCGCGTCGAAGTAGTAGCTGTTGGCCAGGGAACAGCTGTCCTGGAAGAAGACCTGGTGCTTGCGCCGCTCCAGCATGCTCCGGAAGTACCGGTCGTTGGCCTCGTTCGTGACCTCGACGCGGGTCGCGCCGGTCTTCCTGGCGTTGCGCAGGCAACGGATGATGTGCGCGGTCTGCGTCTCGATCAGGTTGAAGTACGAGGAACCGTTGTAGCCGTACGGCCCGAGAATGGTGAAGAAGTTCGGGAAACCGGGGACGCTGACGCCCTGGTAGGCCTGGAACCGGTTCTCCTCCCAGAACTTCTCCAGATCGGCGCCGCCGGATCCGCGCACGGTGAAGGCGGGCATGTTGCCCTTCTCGAACACCTTGAACCCGGTCGCCAGCACCAGGACGTCGACCGGATGCTCGGTGCCGTCGGTGGTGCGCACCCCGGATCCGGTGATCGCGTCGATGGCGGTGGTCTCCAGCGTGACGTCGTCCCGGTCGAACGTCTGGAGGTACTCGTTGGAGAAGCTCGGCCGCTTGCAGCCCAGCGCATAGCGCGGGGTGAGCTTTTCGCGGGTCACGGGGTCCTTCACCGCGCGGCGCAGATGCGCGCGCCCGATCCGCTCCCCCGCGCCCGCCGTCGGCAGGAGATTGTGGAAATGCGCGGCCAGCGGGAAGGTCACCTCGACGAGCGCCTGGCTGGCCAGGCGGGACACCAGTTTCGCGCCCGGCAGCCGCCGCAACGCGACCCGCGCCGTCCGCGGCAGGACGGCGTCGGGTTTGGGCAGGCACCAGATCGGCGTGCGCTGGAACACCGTCAGATGGCCCGCCTCCGGCGCGATGGACGGGATCACCTGCACGGCCGAGGCTCCGGTGCCGACGACGGCGACGCGTTTCCCGCGCAGGTCGACGGAGTGGTCCCAGCGCGCGGTGTGCATGACCGTGCCCCGGAAGGTGTCGAGCCCGGCGATGTCCGGCGGTTTCGGCTGGGTGAGCACGCCGGTGGCGCCGACGACGAACCGTGCCGTCATCGACCAGCCTTCGGCGGTTTCGAGGCGCCACAAGTGCGTTTCGTCGTCGAAGGTCGCGGAGACGACCTTGCTGCCGAGGCGCGTGCGGCGGCGGATGTCGTACTTGTCGACGCAGTAGTCGGCGTACGCCTTCAGCTCGCGGCCCGGCGCGTAGACCCGCGACCAGCCGGAGATCTGCTCGAACGAGAACTGGTAGCTGAAGGACGGGATGTCGACGGCGACACCGGGATAGGTGTTCCAGTGCCAGGCGCCGCCGACGCCGTCTCCCTCTTCCAGCATCAGGAAGTCTTCGAAACCGGCTCGGTGGAGCAGGATCGCCGCACCGATACCGGAGAACCCTCCGCCGATGATCGCGATCTCGTGGTGCGGCGTCATGCGGGAAGTCCTTCCTTGGCGAAGCGCGAACTGGCGCCGAGCACGACGACGTCGGCCTGGTGCTCGATACCTTCGGCGGTGCGGATGCCGCCGGGCGCGAAGGCGTAGATCGGCCAGGTGATGAGCTTGCAGCCGGGCCGCCGCAGCGCCCCGTAGTAGCCGAGTCCCGGCGCCGTCCGCCGCGAGCCGAAGCGCCGGTCCGGCGTCAAAAGTCTGCGGATCCAAGGATCTTTCACTTGCCAGCGCAGGAAAACCCGGGCGACGGCGATGCCGAGGAGGTCCGGCCCGGGGACCGGCGCCGGCACGACCCAGTCCGGTTCCTCCTGGAACACCCTCACCGCACGCGCGGTGGCCGCGACTTCGGGCACGATCTGCGCCGCCTCACGGCCGGGTGCGACCACGGCCACCCGCTGCCCGGAGAAGTCGTGCCCGAACCACTCGGTGCCGCGCAGCACCTCGCCCCGGAATTCGCCGAGGCTCATGACGCGACCGGTTCGTGAGTGATCTCCTCAGTCCACGACTGCGGCTTTCCCAGCAGCCGCGCGGGGATCAGGCGGGTCACCTTGACCATCGGGTCGGCGAGCAGCCGGTGGTAGACGTGCGAGCGGTCGACGATCATCGCCGCCTGCGCCTTGAGCACGTGGTACGCCGGGATGCGTTTGGTGAACTCGCCGCGGCCGCCGATGGTGGAGAACCGCTTCACCGCGTTGTACAGCTTCTTCTCCGGCAGGCCCATCGCGACGATGTTGTCCCGCATCTTGTTGATCAGCGGGACGAATACCACGATCAGGCCGAGGACGATCTGGGGTTTGAGCGAGCCGACGGATTCGGTGAACAGCTTGGTCGTGGAGCCGGCGCCGATCAGCTCCAGCACCTCGAAGTCGGCCGTGATGTGCCGGGCCTCGTCGGAGTTGATATGCCGGAACACCTGATGGCACACCGGATCGGAGACCTCGTCCAGCAGGAACTTCACCAGTGCGCCGTCCAGCGCGCATTCCAGTAGCGGGATGAGCGTGGCCAGCGCCGTCAGCGGGAGCGTGTCGCCGTAGTCGTCGAGGACCTTGATGGCGAGTTTGACGTTGATGTTCGGCTCGGGCATCGAACCGTGCTCGTCGAGCATGCCCCAGCGTTTCATCAACGCCAGTTCCGCGTTGGCGTGCTTCTGTTCCTCCGCGTGGAAGTAGCGGTAGATCTCCTGGATCACCGGGGTCGGCGCCTTCTTGGCCAGCGAGGCGAAACCGCGGGCCCCGACATGCTCGATCCACACGAGATCGGCCATGAACGGCCGCATCTTGGCGCGGAGTTCGTCGGTCATCGTCTCGGCGCCCGGCGCGTCCCAGTCGATGTCGGCCAGCGACCACTGCTTGTCCTTGATGGTCTGGAGCATCGCGTCGAAGTCGTAGGCCATCACTTCTCCTTTTCGGCGGGCAGGAACCGGCCGAGCAGGCCGGCGATCCGCGTGTACGGGACGGGCACGAAACGCTTGGCGTGCCAGAGAAGCTGAGCGTCGGGTTGCGGCACCACGTACAGGCGTCCGCGATCGTGGGCGTCGAGCGTCATCCGCGCGACGCGCTCCGGCGAGAACCCGACCACGTCGGAAACCCGCTGGGCCAGCCCGCGTGCCCCGTCCTCGATGAGGTCGCCGCCGAAGATGTTGGTGCGCACGAAGGTCGGGCACAGCACCGTGACCGCGACGCCGGTGCCGGACAGTTCGGCGGCCAGCGTTTCGGAAAGACTGACGACACCGGCCTTGCTCACGTTGTACGCGGCCATCCTCGGCGCCGCGGTGAAGCCGGCCGCCGAAGCGACGTTGATGACGCCACCCGCCTTCGCCGCCCGCATGGCGGGGACGAAGGTGTGACAGCCATGGATCACGCCCCAGAGGTTCACGCCGAGGGTGCGTTGCCAATCGGACAGCGGGCTCTCCCCGACGAGCTTGCCGCCGGCGCCGATCCCGGCGTTGTTGACGACGAGGTCGGGCTCGCGGCCGAGCCAGGACCGCGCCTGCTTCCCGAGTTCGGCGACCTCGTCCACTGTGGACACATCACAGGCGACGGCGACCGCGTTCTCGAGCTTCGCGGCGGTTTCTTCGGCGGCTTCGAGATCGATATCGGCGCAGACGACGCGGCTGCCGCGGCGGACGAGTTCGGCCGCGATCGCCCTCCCGATCCCGCTGCCGGCGCCGGTGACGACGGCGTGCGCTCCGTGGGTCCGCTTGGTCATGCCGCCCTCACGATCGCCGGAAGGTTTCCGGTGAGGAAGCGGCAAGCCCGCTCCATCGCCGGTGCCGCTTCGGGAATGAAGCGAGTCAAGGCCTGGAAGACGTGCATCTGACCGGGGACCACTTCGAGTTCGCAGTCCGCACCCGCGCGGCGCAGGGCCCTGGCGAGTTCGATGGCGTCCGCGGCGAGCATTTCCAGCCCGCCCGCCTGGATGATCGTCGGCGGGAACCCCTTGATGTCGTCGAAGGCGAACCGGAGCCGCGTCGAGGCGAGGTCCGCGTCCACTGTGTACAAACCGACCAGCCGCGCGGCCGCGGTGGCGGAGATCATCGGGTCCGGGCTCATGCGTTCCCGTTGGGCCGCCAACGAGAACGTCACGTCGAACAGCGGTGAGAAGAGGGCCAGCGCGGCAGGCGGGTCTTTTCGTTCCCGGAGCAGCTGTGCGGCGAGGTCGACCGCGAGATGCCCGCCGGCGGAGTCACCCGCGACGAGGATCCGCCGATATCCCTGGTCGAGAAGCCGGTCGTAGGCCGCGCGGACGTCGTCGGCGGCGCTCGGGAACCGATGGCCGGGCGCGAGGCGGTACTCGCAGGCGAAAACCGGCAGCCCGGTGCCGCCGGAGACCCGCGTGGTCAGCCCGCGATGGGTGCGCGGCGAGCAGAGCGCGTATCCGCTGCCGTGGATGTACAGGACAACGGCGTTGCCCTCGGTCACCTCGGGCGCGCGGACCCACTCGCCGCGGACGCCCGGCTCGACGCGGCTTCCCTTCAACGGCGGCGAAGCCAGCCACAAGCTGCTCGCGATGAAGGCGCGGGAGAACGCGATGCCCGCCCGGTTGGCCGGGATCGCGTTGGCGATCGGCCGCACGAAGGCGGACGTCAGCGCGGCGGCCAAACCGGGTCGCAGGCCATTCTGCGGTCGCATGCCCTCAGAATGAATCCGAGGGCATCTGCTGTCAAGATGGAGAGGTGACCGCGTCCCGCCGCTACAGCGGCAAGACCGCCGACGAACGCCGCGCCGAACGACGGCTCGCCCTCCTCGGTGCCGCACTCGACATCTGGCAGGAACAGGGCTGGGCGGCGGTCACCATGCGCGGCGTCTGCGCGCGGGCGAACCTCACCGACCGGTACTTCTACGAAAGCTTCGCGAACCGCGACGCGTTGCTCGCCACCGCCTGGGAACGGGTCCGCGACGAGACCCTGCGGATGGTCCTCGACGCCGTCGCCGCCCACATCGAGCAGCCGGCCCTGGAGCAACTCCGCGCCGCCGTCGACGTCGTCGTCCACCACGTGCAGGAAGAACCGGCCCGCGCGCAGATCCTGTTCGGCGACCACGCGGGCAGCGCGGTACTGGAGCAACTGCGGCGGCAGACCGTCCAGGAGACCACTGGCCTGCTGATCGAACTCGCCCGACCGCATCTGAAGCCGGACGTGGACGGGCTGGAGTTCCGCGTCAACGTCCTGCTGGGCATCGGCGGTTTCGTCGAGATCATGCTCGCGTGGCGCTCCGGCCTGCTCGACGCGGACGCGGACACGCTCGTCGGCCACCTCACCGGCGTGGGTACTTCGCTGTCGCGGATGTTCCTCGAGGGTGACACCAACGGGTGAACTTCGGCGCGGGTCCGGCACCGGTCCCGAAATGCGTCAGGGCCTCATCCGGAATGTTCCGAATGAGGCCCTGACCTGCGGAGCCGCCTAGGGGAATCGAACCCCTGACCTATTCATTACGAGTGAATCGCTCTGGCCGACTGAGCTAAGGCGGCGGACATCGGGCTCGCACCCGATGACGGAGCCAAGTGTAGCGGAGGCTTGAACGTCACCTTCCGGGGCCACCGTCGTTAGGGTCCTATGACGCCGGTCTCAGTCCCCCAAGATCGGCCCATCCCCACTGGAGGACCTGTTCATGCGGCAACGACTGCCCCGTGCGCTGGCGCTTCCGGCCGCCGCGGCCCTGCTTCTGCTGACCGCGGTCCCGGCGATCGCCCAGGACATCCCGACCACGCCGATCCCCGATCCGGCCAATCCGGGACAGCCGCCGATGTCGGCGCCGATCGGCCCCCAGCCGCTCGGGAAGGCGGTCGGTGACGCGGGAGCGGCGCTGGGCGTGCTGCGGCTGCTGCCGAACGCGGTGCCGACGAGCGCGATCCTGCCCGGGGCGGACAAGCTGCTGCCGAAGCAGTCCGCGCTCGAGGCCGGGATGGGTCTGTCCAGCGCACAGGCCAATTCCGAGGCCTACCTGAGCTACGAAAAGGCGATCGCGCAGTCGTCGCCGTTCGGCCTGTCGGCCGCGGGCAACGCGCCGCAGACGCCGGGCAGCCTCGTGCAGACGGCCCTGCCGGACAACCCGAAGCCGATCAGCGGCGGCCTCAACGCGCCGAAGAACCCGCTGTTCAACCTGGGCCTGCTCAACGGCGAGGCGCACGCGCGCTGGAGCCCGACGCTCGGACCGTGTGTCGGCACGATCGCCGACTCGAGCACGTCGATCGCGAACCTCGCGCTGCTGCCGACCATCCCGAACATCCCGGGCGCCGACCAGCTGACCCAGGCTTCGGACCAGCTCAAGGCGGGTCTCTCGGCCCTGGGTCCGCTGGCGAACCTGGGCGGGCTGCTTTCGGGCACCAGCACCAACGCCGACGGCAAGGGTGCCGTGCTGAGCCTGCCGAACACGCTGTCGTCGCGTTCGGTCGTGCGGCTGGTCGACATCCCCGGCTCGAAGAACAAGGCGGTCGAATCGACGTCGACGCTGCAGGCGGCCAACATCGAGCTGCTGAAGGGCACGCCGCTCGGCCTGACGATCAAGGTCGCCAGCCAGCCGACGCTGCGGGTCACCTCGACCGGTGACAAGAAGACGTCGAAGGTCGAGTACACCGCGCCGGTGCTGCAGATCGTCCGCGGCGACAAGGTGCTGTTCACCCTCGACGCGAACAACCCGACCAAGGACATCCCGATCGGGATCCCGCTGCCGTCGCTCAAGCAGACCCCCGGCTTCGAGCAGCTGAAGAACGTGCCGGTCGTCGGCGGGCTCGCCGAGATGATGGACGGTGCCACCAAGCACCTTCCCGGCGGCGAGGCCGGGAACGGGCTCACGCTCGACCTCGGGGTGCTGAAGCTGTCGATCGCCGGGTTGAACCAGAAGTCGAGCGACACGACGTCGCCGTTCAAGGGCTTCCAGCTGGGTGCCTCGGCGCGGCTGCTGGACCTCCAGATCCTGCCGACGACGGCGCTCCAGAAGGCTCTGCCGCCGGACGCCGCGAAGAAGCTGCCCTCGTCGCTGGCCCAGGTCTCGCTCGGTGAGCAGATCGCCCGGGCGCACGCGCCGGCAGGCGGTGTCGAATGCGGCACGGCTCAGGCACCCCCCGCCGGTAACAACGGTGGTGCGGCGCCGAAGGGGCCGGTCAAGAATCTGGCCTACACCAACGCGGCCTACGACACGGTGCCGATGTTCTGGACGGGTACGGCGATGCTGCTGATCGGTGTCGTGCTCGTGGCGGCCATGCCGGGACGGCGACGGCTCGCGGTGGTTCCGGTCACCAAGAAGTCGCCGGGCTTCAAGCCTTCGCCGCGGCCGCGCTCTCTGGACTCGGAGGACTAAGACGGGGTGAGGACGGTCCTTTCGCGCACAGTTTCAGCGTGAGAGGACCGTTCGCACCTTGATCGTCTCGCCGTCTGCCCCAGCCCGCGAGAACACGCTCTCGAACCCGAAGTGCCTTCACTTACCCACAGCACTTGTCCACAACCACCTCTACCTGTGGACAACTCCCGCGACCAGCCCTTTCCCCCCGCCACCCCCGGTAGACTGGACTCGGGGTCGCCCCCCGGGACGGGCGGGGGCTGGGGTGGCACAGCGAAGCGGATCAGCCTTGGCGCAGGGTGGTGACCATGGCTTCGACGGCGATCCTCGGCTTCACGTTCAGGTCGATGGCCTCGCGGCATTCCAGGACGGCTTCGAGCCGCCGCAGGATCGAGTCCGGCGCCCAGGCGGAGGCGGCCTGTGCGATTTCCGAGGCGTGGTCGGGGTGGTTCAGCGTCGCGCCGGCGCCGCTCGCGGTCACGAGCACGTCCCGGTAGAACGCGGCCAGGTCCACCAGCGCGAGGTCGAGAGTGTCCCGCTGGGTTCGGGTCGCGCGGGACTTCTGGCGCTTTTCGAGCTGCTTCACGGCGGCTTCGGCGGCTCGTTTCGCCCCGGAAACGCCCTTTCCGATGCCGTCGCCGCCCATCGCGGTGCGGAGTTCGGAACGCTCGGCCTCGTCGCGGACCTTGCTCTCCTCGCCCGCGTCGGCCTCCGCGGCGCTGATCAGCTGATCGGCGCAAGTGAACACATCGGACGGACGGCGCAGACCGAGCGGGATCCGCAGCACGGTCGCCCGCCGCTGCCGGGCGGCCTCGTCGGTGGCGAGCCGCCGCGCGCGGCCGACGTGTCCACTCGAGACGGCCGCGGCCCACCGCGCCCGCTCGGGATCGATGCCGTCCCGCTCCATGAGCACCTGCGCGATCGCCTCCGACGGCGGCGTCCGCAGCGTGACCAGACGGCACCGCGAGCGGATCGTCACCGACACGTCGTCCGGGTGATCCGACGGCGCGCACAACAGGAACACCGTGCGGTCCGGCGGCTCCTCGACGGCCTTCAGCAACGCGTTCGACGCGCCTTCGGTCAACCTGTCGGAGTCCTCGATGATCACCACCTGCCACTTCCCGGAGGTCGGGCGGCGGGCGGCGGCCTGCACCAGCGAACGCATTTCCGCGACGGAGATCGAAAGGCCTTCCGGCACGACGAGTTTGACGTCCGCGTGCGTCCCGGCCAGCACGGTGCGGCAGCCGGGGCATTCGCCGCATCCGTTGCCGGTACTGCACTGCAACGCCGCCGCGAAGACCCGCGCGGCCGTCGAGCGCCCCGAACCCGGCGGGCCGGTGACCAGCCAGGCATGCGTCATCGCGCCGGGCGCGACAGGCTGGTTTTCGACGATCCGCGCGGCCGCGGCCGACGCCGTGGAAAGCGTGCGCGCGGCGGGCTCCTGGCCGACGAGCTGCTTCCAGACACCGATCAGCGCAGGGGCTTCCGTCATCTCACCTCGACCTTTTCCTCCGCCGGGGCGAGCCCGGCGAGCCTGCCGACGAGTACCGCGCGGATCGCCGTCCGCACCCGGTCGCTCACCTCGTCCTCGGTGCCTTCCGCGTCGACCACGACATACCGGTCCGGATCGGCGGCGGCCATTTCCGTGAGCAGATGCTGCACCCGCCACTGCGCGTCCAGCGACGCGGACTTCCGCATCACCGTGCCGGGATCGGCGTCGAGCAGGACGGTGATGTCGGGCCGCAGCCTGCCGGTCGCCCAGTCGGCGAGCCCTTCGAGTTCCTGGCTGTCCAGCCCGGCGACCGCGGACAGATGCGCCAGCGGCGAGTCCACGAACCGTTCCATCACCACGACGGACCCGGCGTCGAGCGCGGGCTGGATGTCCCGTTCGACGATGTCCGCCCGCACCGCGGCGGCGGCCAGCGCCTGCGCCCGCGCACCGGACAGCGAAGCGCCGGAGACGAGCTTCGCGAGCCGCTGATCGTCCAGCGCCGGGTCGGCCGCCAGCACGACAGGACGCGTACCCTCGCGCAACCATTCGGCCAGCCGCGCAGCCTGCATCTCGGTGTTGATCGCCCGCGTGCCTTCCAGCGCTATCAGCAGCCCGTTCACGCGACGCGGGCTGCGGCGCAAGGCGTTGCGGAGGTCGGCGAGGATCGGCTCGGCCCGCCGGTCGTCCATCTGCCGATACGCGAAGATGCCGGCGAGCAGCGCGAGAACACCGCCGCCGATCATCACCGGCCGCGTCCCGTCGATCGTGATCGTGCTCCCCCACACGGAGACCGCGGTCGGCTGCACCAGGCTGATCAGCACCGGCACCAGCACCGTCGAGCCGAACAGCACGATCTTCATCAAGGACTGGTAGATCGCGTTGATCCGGCCGCGGATGGAGTCCTCGATCCGCGAACCGATGATCGTGACACCGGTCAGGAACGCCGTCCCGGCCCAGACCCCGACCGCGGCGACCGCGACCAGCGAAACCGCGAGATGCGGCGACAACGCCACGACGACGAGGCACAGGCCCGCGGCGACGATCGAGATCCCGAACAGCCGGTCGTGCGCGAGCCGCCGTGCGAGTTTCGGAGCCACCGCCATCCCGGTGGCGAGCCCGAGGAAGACGGCGAGCACGAGGAGGTTGAACGCCGCGTCGCCGGCGAGCAGGCTGGACGAGTACGGCTTGGCCGAACCGATCACCGCGCCACCGGCGGCGAAAGCGCCGAAAGCGCCGATCATCAGTCCGCGGACCAACGGCGTCGTCCGCACGAAACGGGCGCCGTCGGCGATCATCTGCCGGAAGCCGAACTTCTCTTCGTCGGCCGCCTTGACCTTGGGTTTCTCGACCGAATGGACGTTGCGCAGCGAGAGCTCGGGGATCCGGGTCGCGATCACGATCGCGCTGGCCAGGTACAGCAGGCCGGTGATGACGACGGCGACCTTGGCGATGCCGAGCTGGGCATCGCCCTGGAAGAAGTGGAACGTCGTGTTGCTACCGGTGAGCACGGCATTCGCCCCGGCCGCGGTGATCACCGCGAGGCCGTAGGTCATCACCATGCCGAGCTGGTTGGCCGTCTCGACCTGGTCCGGACGGCGCAGCAGATTCGGCACCGCCGCGTCCTTCGACGGGATCCACATCATCGAACAGCAGCCGACCAGGAAGTTCCCGACGAACACCCACCAAGGCGTGCCGACGAACGCGATCGACAGCAGGAACCCGCACCGGCCGAGGTCGCAGAGCACCATCACCTTGCGCCGGTCGAACCGGTCGGCGAGCAGCCCGCCGATCGGGGCGAACAGCAGCCCCGGCAGCAGCGAGGTCAGCACGACCCCGACGAAGGCGAAGTTCTGCGCGGCGTAGTTGTCGGTCAGCTTGGTGACCAGACCGGTCAGCGTCAGGAGGTTCAGCCAGTCCGCGACGCTGCACAGGTACGAGACACCCCAGATCCGGCGGAACGGCTTGATCGCCAGCACCCGCCGCACGCGGTGCATGGTGGAAGCGTCACGCCCCGCCGAATCACCCGTGCCCGCTTCGGGCACCGACTGCACGCCCTCGCTGATACGCCCACCCCACTAGTCACGCGGCGCCGAGGTGCGACCCGGGTCAACACCGGGTACCCCGACCGTCAGGCCAGGGTATCCCGATGGGTGAGGTATGGACGGACGGCCCCGTCCGGCGCTATCCGCCGGACGGGTTACCCGAAGATCCCCGCGATGCTGTTGAACAGGCTGGCCAGCAACTGGATGGCGAGGACCACGAAGGCGATCATGAGGGCGATCGCGATCATGACGCCCGCCGTGTTCGACGACGGTTTACCGAGCCGCGGCATCTGCATGGAGCGTTTTGCCCGCCGCACTTCGACTTCGACCTCTTCGTCGGCATCGACCGGCTCTTCCTGCCTCACGCGCCGGGGCGGCCGGATCAGCTGGGAAGGCCTCGACGGCCAGGTGCGCTGCTGGGGCAGGATCCCGATCGGCGCAGCGCCTTGCTCACCGACCGTGCTGACGATCTTGGCCGGCGACTGTGCGGCGGTCTGCTCGGGCCCCGGGCTCTCGGCGGGCAGCTCGTCCGCGAGCATGGCCGCGTTGACCATCCTGCTCACGACTTCGGGGTCGTGCTGTACCGGTCCCGGCACCTGCACGTGGACGTCGTCGGCTCCCGCCGGCGGGGTCGCCGGGGCGGTCGTGACCAGCCCGGACAGTGGGTCGGCGAACCTGTCGCCTGGAGGATCTGCCTGAGTGCCGTCGCCTTTCACGAAGTCGGGGGCATCGAAGAAGGGAGTCTCGCCCTTCCCGCTCATGGTGACCACCTCACTACGGAATGTCCTCTGCTTCCAGGGTAACCACCTCCGGCGAACGCACATCCGCCCAATGGGCCAGATAAATGTCACGCGCCGCGAGGCTGATCTTCACATCCTCCAGCAATGGTTCGAAGAAAGAACGCCGGTACCGGGCATCTGTCGCGGTCGATGCGGCGAAATACAAACCGGAGAAGACGGCGAGGAAAACGGAGACGTTGACGAGCGCGGAACTCACCGGAAGGGGGACACCCAGCAGTGTCCCGGGCGCCGATTCGCGGCCGGCGAACTCGGTCACGACCTCCGGGCTGAGGATCAGCACCCCGAACACGACGAAGAAGGCGAACACCAGCACCCCGAACGCCACGATCTGCACCGCTTGGGCGAAGAACAGCACCAAGGCGATGTTCAGGCGCTCGATCTTCGTCAGCGCGCGCCGTTCCGGTGGAGGCGTGTCGTCGTCGAACGGCGTGCCGCGCAGGACCGCCGCCCCCGGTTCCACGGTCCAGGACTTCAGCTCCTTGACCTCGTCGGACAGCATCGACGCCAGGAACACCGCGCCGATCAGGACGAGGAACCCGACCACCAGCCACAACCGGCCGGGGGTCAGCCGTTCCACGGCCTGCCACAGCTCGGCGGTGAAGAAGCTGAACATCACCACCAGCAGGAGCAGCGGCAACGCCCGCGACGCCAGCGTGCCGATGGCTCTGACCTGGGCGACCGCGCTCCGCGCCGCCCAGGTCAGGATCGAGCCGACACCGATCCGGACCAGCAGCATCAGCACGCCCAGCGCGGCGACGTTGGCGAGCACGGCGATCCACAACGGGTTGTCCCACGCCACCAGCCCGGTGAGCCGCTCGCCGAGCGGCAGCACGAACAACCAGAAGCCGATCGTCGCCGCCATGACGGCCAGCCGGACCCTGGTGCGGCTCAGCACGCGAAGCAGCTTCGCCATCAAGCGTCCGGCGATCACCGGCACCACGACCACGGCGAACGTCAGCGCCAGCACGCCGAGGACGTAGCCGACACCGCTCTCGCGCATCCTGGCCGCGAGCACGTCCTCGGGTACGTCGAGCAGCTTCAGCAGCCCGGCCAGCAGCAGGTCGAGAAGGCACAGGAACACCAGCCCTGGCGTGGACCGGCGCAACATGCCCGCTCCGCGCCTCCGCCGGTGGATGACCATCGGCAGCCCTCGCCGCCGGAACCACGCGTCGGCCGCGCGCCGGTCCAGGTCCATGCCTCCCCCTCGTTTTCGCTCAAGGCGCCAGGAACACTAGGTACGGCTCAAGTCCACCGCCTCGTGCAGCCAGCCCGCCAGTGCCCGGCGGTCCATTCCACCGAACATCAGCCACCCTTCGGAAGGGGCGGCGTACAAAACGAACCTCCCCAGGTCGTTGTCGACGATCACGAAGCCGTAGTCCGGGTACTCGGCGTTCAGCCCGCCGAAGGCGACCAGATCGAGGATCGCCGTGCCGGTCCGCGGACGGCTCAGCGTGTCCGCGACCAGGCCGACCTCTTCGTCCTGACCGGGCAGCGGCACGCCGTGCCCGTCGATCCTGATGCGCATCGGCTCCGTCTCACCGGCGGGAACGTGCGGGAGCCCGCCGAAGACGCGGGCGCCCAGCTCGCCGAAATCGCTCAGGCTGAACGTGGTCCGCCGTCCCGTCCTCATCCGCCAGACGACCGCCTGATGCCCGTCGCCGTAGCAGTCGACGCGCACCGAACGGGGCCCGGACGCGAAGACGCCGGTGAGGACGCCTCGCACCGAACCCCGCAGCATCACGCCGTGCATCTGGACCGCCGCGGGATGGATTTCGCCGTTCTCCATCAGCCCGGCCTCTTCGAGCATCGCCGCCTTGGCCGCGTACCGCTCGGCCTGGGTGACGAGATCCGCCGGCTCGTCGTACGACGGGCACAGGCGGCGGATCTCGTCGTCGGTGATCTCCGGGTCGTAGCCCAGGTACACGCTCCGCCGCTCGGGCACGGCGCGCAGCACCGGCTCGGCGGCGCGCCTCATCAGTTCCTTCACGGTCGCCGGTTCACGCATGGTTCTGCACCGCCTTCACGATCCATTGCTCGGCCGTCGACCGGCTGGCCGGGCCCCAGGTGAGCGTCCAGCGGCCGTCGCCGTCCATCGCCGCGCTGAACTGGTATCGGCCGAGGTCGTTGTCCACCAGGCCGAACGCGCCGTGCGGGTACTCGGCGAGGATGGCGTTCCGCACCGCGAGATCGACGAGGACCGTGCCGAGCCGCGGCCGCGAAGCGCCCTCACGGATCACCTCGACGGCTTCTCGCGCCCGCACCGGGATCAGCCCGCCCGCGTCCGTCTGGATGCGCACGGTCTCGCCGGTGCCGGGCGGATGGTCGGGCAGCCCGTCGAACACCCAGCCCGGCAGCGCGCTGAGGAAACCGGACCGCAGCCGCGCTCGCCTGCCGAGCTTGTTCAGCACCGTGGTGTAGTCCTCGTCGCCGAAGAACCGGACCTCCCACGGCTCCGCGCGCGACGGGAACACCCCGGTCACCACGCCGCGGATGAATCCGCCGCGCAGCGCGCGATACAGCCCGACGGCCTCGGGCGTGACCTCACCGCCGGGGGCCAGCCCGATGGTCGCCATCCCGCTCACAAACCGGGTGTACTGCTCCACCTCCTCGGCCAGGGTGAGCCCCGGCGTCGGCTCCTCGTCGGCAAGGACCGGCGGCACGGAGAGCTCCGGATCGTAGAACTCCATCACCGAGGGACGCTCCGGAACCTCGGCGGCCAGCGGGGCGATGACCTCGTCGATGACGTCGAAGACGGCGGTCGCGGAAGAACCGGTCGTTGAAGTGCTCACCTGACCATTGAACACCCTGGTACCGACAATTTTTAGAACTTTTGTTCGAACGGGTGAGGTCGTTCGACGAACGGTCGGCGAGCGGTTTTCGGTCGACGGATTTGCTCGACTGAGCTATTTTTTGCTCATACAGGCAAAACCGAAGACGTTCACCGAGAGTGCGAGACGCGCACAGATCGTGGCCGCGGCCATCGAGACGATCGCCGAGCTCGGCTACCCCCGCGCGTCCTTCGCCCGCATCGCGAAACAGGCGAAACTGTCGAGCACCGGGCTCATCTCGTACCACTTCGCGAACAAGGAAGAACTCGTCCGCACGGTCCTCGAAGACGTCTTCCGCGAGATCGGCGCGTTCATGGCCGAGCGGATGAGCGAGCCCGCCTCAGCGAGCGAGGCGCTGCGGACGTATCTGGAGGCGAACCTCGAATTCGCCGCCGCACGGCCGACCCGGATGCGCGCCTTGCTGAACATCTTCCTCGGCGGCGCCCTCGACTACGACCCCGCGAACGAGCGGGCCGCGCTGGAACCGGTCGAGCGCATCCTGCGCTGGGGCCAGGAGTCGGGCGAGTTCCGCGAGTTCGACGTCCACGTGATGGCGACGACGATCCGGCGTTCGGTGGAAGGTCCGGTGTTCCTGCTCGCCGGAACGCCGGTGCCGGACCTGACCGCCTACGCGGCCGAACTGGTGACCCTCTTCGATCTCGCGACCCGGAGGCAGTGATCCCGTGCTCCGTCAGTGGGGTGTGGTGCTGCTCGAGGTCGTCGTGCCCGTCGCCGGGTACTACGTGCTTCGCGGCTTCGGTGTCGGCGCGCTCGCGATCTTCGCGGTCATCGTCGGTTCATGCTGAAAGGACTTCTCATGCATCTTGTGCTGGCCATCGTCACCGGCCTTCTCACCATCGTCGCCCCCGCGGACCCGCTCGTCGTGCCCACCGACGCAGGTCCGGTCCGGGGCAGGGAAGCCGGACCGACCAGGACCTTCAGCGGGATCAGGTTCGCCGCGCCGCCCGTCGGCGAGGACCGCTGGAAACCGCCGCGCCCGCCGGAACCATGGAAGGACGTCGCCGACGCGACGAAACCCGGTCCCGCCTGCACCCAGTACCTGCCGGGCAGTGCCGAAGACTGTCTCTTCCTGAACGTCACCGTGCCGCGCGACGCGGGGAGCCGCCGCCTGCCGGTGCTCGTCTGGCTGCACGGCGGCGGTTACACGATGGACGCGGGCAGTCTCTACGGCGCGCAGCGGCTGGCGGCTCAGGGCGACGTCGTCGTGGTGGCGACGAACTACCGGCTCGGCGTCTTCGGCTACTTCGGTCTTCCCGGCCTCGCGGGGTCCGGCGATTTCGGGCTCATGGACCAGCTTTCCGCGCTGCGCTGGACCCAGCGCAACATCTCCGCGTTCGGCGGCGACCCGCGGAACGTGACACTGGCCGGGCAGTCCGCGGGCGGGATGAGCACCTGCGCGCTGCTCACCTCGCCCGCCGCGACCGGCCTGTTCCACAAGGCCGCGATCATGTCCGGCTCCTGCCTGCTGAACTGGCCTCCCGGCGGCCTCATCCCGAATCAGCCCGCGCAGACCCCGTACTCGCCGCTTGCGAAAACCGAAGCCGACGGCGCGGCGATGGCCGCGAGCCACGGCTGCGAAGGGCCGGACGCGCTCGGGTGCCTGCGTCGTCTCCCGGCCGCGGAGTTGCTGAAGGACCACCAGTCCTTCGCCAATCACCTGACCTATCACACGCCGTTGCTGCCGACCGATCCCGCGAAAGCCGTGCGGCGAGGCGCTTTTCACCGTGTGCCGCTGCTTTCGGGTGGTACGCACGACGAGATGCGCGCGTTCATCGCCGGTGTCGAGAAGCTGAAGCCGATCACCGAGGAGCGCTATCAGGAGTTCCTGCGCAAGACGTTCGGCGAGCACGCGGACGAGGTCGCGGCCGAATACCCGGCGCGGGATCATCTTTCGCCCGCCCTGGCCTGCCCGACGGCCGAGGGGAACCGGCTGCTGTCCCGGCGGACGTCCGTGCACGCCTACGAGTTCGACGACAAGAACGCGCCCAACGTCAACGGCAACGACGTGCCCACCGTGCCGCACGGCGCGGCGCACGCCCTCGATCTGGTCTATCTGTTCGAGCTCAGCGGGGTCGAAAAGTCGCTGGACGAGGCGCAGAAACGGCTTTCGGGGCAGATGATCGCGTACTGGACGAACTTCATGCGCACGGGTGATCCGAACTCGCCAGGGTCACCCCGCTGGGATCGGGATGTCGTGTTGTCGCTCGCGCCGGACGCTATCCGTCCGGTCGCTCATGCGGCCGATCACCGGTGCGGCTTCTGGGCGG
Source organism: Amycolatopsis sp. cmx-4-54 (assembly GCF_046548895.1). Lineage (NCBI taxonomy): Bacteria > Bacillati > Actinomycetota > Actinomycetes > Pseudonocardiales > Pseudonocardiaceae > Amycolatopsis > Amycolatopsis sp. cmx-4-54. The sequence continues at coordinate 919,751 of NZ_JAEBEJ010000002.1, read as the reverse complement.
GCCTTCGCTCCTGACCTGCCCTTCCCCAAGTGCCATGAAAGGTCCTTTCCTTGCGAAATTTGCAAGGAAAGGACCTTTCATAGCGCGCTCAGGGGGCTACTTCGTCTTCGTGGCCGTCGAGCGGGTCGAAGGCTTCTTCGCCGCCGCGGTCTTGGTCGCGGTCGACTTGGTCGCGGCGGTCTTCTTGGTGGCCGTCGACTTGGTGGCCGTCGTCTTCGACGCCGCCGTCTTCCGCGCCGGAGCCTTGCGCTTGGGCGCCGGGCCCTTCGCGCGCTTCTCGGCCAGCAGCTCGGCACCGCGCTCGGCGGTCAGCTCCTCGATGCTGTCCGACTTCCGCAGCGTCGCGTTGTACTCGCCATCGGTCACGTATGGACCGAAGCGGCCGTCCTTGACCACCATCGGCTTACCGGACACCGGGTCGTCGCCCAGTTCCTTCAGCGGCGGCTTCGCGGTCGCGGACCGGCCACGCTGCTTCGGCTCCGAGTAGATCTTCAGCGCCTCTTCGAGCGTGATCGAGAACAGCTGGTCCTCGGTCATGAGCGAACGCGAGTCCGTGCCCTTCTTCAGGTACGGCCCGTAGCGCCCGTTCTGCGCGGTGATCTCGTCGCCGGATTCCGGATCCTTGCCGACCACGCGCGGCAGCGAAAGCAGCTTCAGCGCGTCTTCGAGGGTCATCGTCTCGATCGACATCGACTTGAACAGCGAGCCCGTCCGCGGCTTCGGCTGCTTCGCCTTGGCGGCCTTCTTCTGCGCGGCCGTCGCGCCTTCGGGCAGCGGCTCCGGCTCGGGCAGGAGCTCGGTGACGTACGGGCCGAAGCGGCCTTCCTTCGCCACGATCTCGTGTCCGCTGACCGGGTCCTTGCCGAGTACGCGGCCTTCCTGCGGCGTCGCGAACAGCTTCTCCGCGATGTCCTTGGTCAGCTCGTCCGGCGGCAGGTCCTCGGGCAGGTTCGCCCGCTGCGACGTCCCGTCGACCTCGCGCTCGAGGTACGGGCCGTAGCGGCCGACACGCACGACGACGGTGTGCCCATCGGCGTCGGTGAACAGGGGGATCGAGTTGATCTCGCGGGCGTCGATGTCCTCGACGCCCGAGCCCACCAGCTTCTTCAGCCCGCCGAGACGGCCGACGGAACCGTCGACGCCCATGTCGCCGCCGAAATAGAACTTCGACAGCCACTGCGTGCGGTGCTCGTCACCGGCGGCGATGCGGTCGAGCTCGTCCTCCATGCCGGCGGTGAAGTCGTAGTCGACCAGCCGCTCGAAGTGCCGCTCCATCAGGCCGATCACGGCGAACGCGACCCAGGACGGCACCAGCGCGGAACCCTTCTTCCACACGTAGCCGCGGTCCTGGATGGTCTTGATGATCGACGCGTACGTCGACGGGCGGCCGATGCCCAGCTCTTCGAGCTTGCTGACCAGGCTCGGCTCCGAGTAGCGCGCCGGCGGCGACGTGGTGTGCCCGTCCGGGCTCAGCTCGGTCGCGGTCAGCGCCTGGTCCTTGACCAGCTGCGGGAGACGGCTCTGCTTGTCGTCCGCTTCGCCACCGCTCTCGGTGTCGACGGCCTCGACGTACGCCTTGAGGAACCCGGCGAAGGTGATCGTGCGGCCCGACGAGGCGAACGTGACCTCCTCGCCGCTGGTGGCGGTGCCGACGATGCGCACCGACATCGTGGTGCCCTTCGCGTCCGCCATCTGCGACGCGATCGTGCGCTGCCAGATCATCTCGTAAAGGCGGTACTCGTCGGTGTCCAGATCCTTCGCGACCTGGCCCGGCGTGCGGAAGACCTCGCCGGAGGGACGGATCGCCTCGTGGGCTTCCTGCGCGTTCTTGACCTTGCGGGTGTACTGGCGCGGCGACGGCGAGACGTACTCCTTGCCGTACAGCTGCGTCGCCTGGCTGCGCGCCGCCGAGATCGCCGACTCCGACAGCGTCGTGGAGTCGGTACGCATATAAGTGATGTACCCGTTCTCGTACAGCTTCTGCGCGATCCGCATGGTGCGCTCGGAGGTGAACCGCAGCTTGCGGCCCGCCTCCTGCTGCAGGGTCGAGGTCATGAAGGGCGCGTACGGCTTGCGCGTGTACGGCTTCTCCTCGACGCTCGCGACCTTGAAGTCGCGGTTCTTCAGCGCCTCGGCCAACCGGACCGCGTCGGCCTCGGCCAGCACGCGGATCTCGTTGTTCGAAGCCTTCAGCTGCCCGTCCGAGCCGAAGTCACGGCCGGTGGCCAGGCGCGCGCCGTCGACGGCGATCATCCTGGCCGGGAAGTTGCGCGGGGAAGCCTCGGCTCCGGCGTCCATCGTGGCGGAGATGTCCCAGTACGACGCCGAGGTGAAGCGCATGCGCTCGCGTTCCCGCTCGACCACGATCCTGGTCGCGACGGACTGGACGCGGCCGGCCGAAAGCTTCGGCATGACCTTCTTCCACAGCACGGGCGAGACCTCGTAGCCGTAGAGCCGGTCCAGGATGCGGCGGGTCTCCTGCGCGTCGACCAGATCCCCGTCGAGCTCGCGGGTGCTGTCGGCCGCGGCGCGGATCGCCTGCTCGGTGACCTCGTGGAAGACCATCCGGCGCACCGGGACCTTCGGCTTGAGGGTCTCCAGCAGATGCCACGCGATGGCTTCGCCCTCGCGGTCGGGGTCCGTGGCGAGGTAGAGCTCGTCGACGTCCTTCAGGAGGCTCTTCAGCTCGGTGACCTTGGACTTCTTGTCCGGCGTGACGACGTAGAGCGCCTTGAAGTCGTTGTCGACGTCGACACCCAGCCGCGCCCACGACTCGCCCTTGTACTGGGCGGGGACGTCGGCCGCGCCGCGAGGGAGGTCGCGGATGTGTCCGACGGAGGACTCCACGACGTAGTTACCGCCGAGGTACGGGGCGATCTTGCGGGCCTTGGTCGGCGACTCGACGATCACCAGCCGACGACGGCCCGCGCCGTCGTCCGACGCCGCGGTCTTCTTCGTCCGTGCTCCTGCCACGCTGTCCTGCTCTCCGCTCATCTTCGGCGCCTTCGCGCCGCCTCTCGACCCGTCAGTGTGCACGCTCGCACCGTCCGGACCACGGCTAGGTGGTGCAACACGCCGCCGATCGTGTGTCCAGCGCATCGCCGCTGACCTCGTCGATGTTTCCTTTCAACACCTAGCACGTGATGTCGGACACGTCCGCCGGGGGGCCCGCGTGACGGGCCGAACACCCTCCGTTCGACGGTGGTGGCTCGGCGCCCGCCAACGCTTCACTTGATGTCCACGCCGACCCGAAAGGACTCCACGTGACCCGACGACTCCTCGGCACACTGTTCGCCATGCTGACCGCGTCCGCCCTGGTGGGAACCGCGCCGGCACAGGCGGCCACGACCACTTTCGCCGGAACCGTGGCGTTGTCGAACTGCTCCGGGTCGGTGGTCAAACCGCCCGAGGCGAGCCTCGACGACCCCGCCCTCGTCCTTTCCAACGGACATTGCCTGCAAGAAGGTTTCCCGGACCCCGGAGAAGTAATCGTCGACAAGCCGTCGTCGCGGACCTTCAGCCTGCTGTCCAAGGACGGCCGCTCTTCGCTCGGCACGCTCAAGGCGAAGAAGCTGCTCTACGCGACGATGACCGACACCGATGTCTCGCTCTACCAGCTCGACACCAGCTACGCCAAGATCAAGTCCGCCTACGGTATCGCCCCGCTGACGCTCTCGCCGACCCGTCCGTCGGCGGGTATCGGGATGGACGTGGTGTCGGGCTACTGGAAGAAGATCTACTCCTGCGACATCGACGGCTTCGTCCACGAACTGCACGAGGCGGACTGGGTCTGGAAGGACTCGATCAGGTACACCCCGGCGTGCAAGACGATCGGCGGGACCTCGGGGTCGCCGATCATCGAGAGGTCGACGGGCAAGGTCGTCGGCGTCAACAACACCGGCAACGAAAGCGGCCAGCGGTGCACGATGAACAACCCGTGCGAGGTCGACGCCGCCGGGAACGTGACCGTGCGGAAGGGGATCAACTACGGGGAGCAGACCTATCAGCTGACCTCCTGTCTCTCGCACAGTGAACTGGACCTTTCGAACCCGAACTGCCGGGCACCGAAACCCTGACGGCCCTACCGCTGGGGCTCCTGCCGCAGGTGCGGCTCGTGTGACGATCATCGATTCCGTGAAGGCCTCCTTGAGGGACTCTGGGTCCCTCAAGGAGGCCTTCACGGACCAGGTTGGGGTCAACCGCAGCCCGAAGGTGTGAAGGCCCTAACCGCCCTGACCACAGGCGTCAGACGGCACGCACGACGGGCACGAGGCTCGGCCAAGCGGGCTCGGCACCCGCCGGCGCGTCTCCGATCAGCTCCAGCACGTGCGCGAGCCGCCTTCGCCCGGTGACCCGGAGCAGCGCCTCTTCACCCTTCTGCGCCTTCGCCGGTACGCCCAGCCGGGCCAGCGCCGTGATCAGCCGCTCGTGCGTCTCCGGCGCCTCCGGATCGAGCGCGAGCAGGTAGCCGTTGCCCTGGGGACTGCCCGCCGCCAGCGCCCACATCCTCAACATGGCCCCGTCGAGCCGGAAGCCCTCCGGCAGGACCTTCTCTTCACCACGGTTCCAACGCTGCTCCAGTGGCAGCAGGTCGACCCTGAACGGCGTTCTCACGAGCGGCCGCCCGCATTCGGCGGCCGAGACCTGCGCCTCCGCGCCACGACGACGGCATTCCCTGGCGAGGGCACCCGCCCGCCACGACTCGTCGACCACGGCGGACAACCGCGCGGCCGTCCGCCCGAAACCCGTCATCCGCCCGGGCCCGCACAGCACGCCGGCGAGGTCGGCGAGCCCCGGCCCGCTCGCCTCCGCCGAGAAGAGCGAGATCGTCCCGTCCACCCGGACAGAATAGAACACAGGTTCGACTCATGGCCAGTGATGAGGCGGTGACTCAGCGAGGTTGTTCGACCAATTCCTGGCAAATCGGGATCCGGCTGCTCGCCGCGGCGAGCTGAGGGACGCCTTTAAGGCCCCTGAGAAGGTCGAGGCGGTCTAGTTCGTCGAGGGACGTCCTCGCGTCGCGAAGCGCCGTTTTCGTCGCTTCGGGGTCGCTTGTGGAGTCGAGGCGGTGGCGGACGTCGTCGGCGCGGGCGCGGATGCCGTCGAGCTGGGCGACGAGCGCCGTACGCGAGGTGTCACCGCCCGCGACCGGCGACGGACCGAGTTTCTCGAAAGCGGCGGAGGTGCGATCCAGTCCTTGGACCACCGAGGCCATCAGTTCGCTGGAAGTACGGGAAGCCTGCTGTGGCGTGCTCGGATCGACGCTGGGCAGCGTCGCCAGCGTCCGGACGAGGCCGCCCGCCGCGCCGCAGTACCCCTCCGTCCAAGCGGAGGCGGGGTCGGCCTCCGACGCGCTGACCGTCGCGAGACCTTCTTGTCTGGCTTGGGAAGTCACCGCGGGCTGCTGCCCGCACCCGGCGAGGCCGAGTCCGATACCTGTTGCTAGCGCGGCGAGAACGGTGAACCGCGGCCGCACGAAAACACCTCCCGACCTGACGACTTCCCGGCTGGCCCCCGACGGTACCGATACTGGGGGGCAATGCAAATCAACGCGGCGGAAAGAACGGTCAGGAAGGCAACTTCTCGCAGTTCGGGGCCTGCGCGGCCAGTGTTTTCAACGAAACGTTCGTTTCCAGCTGCTGGAACGGGTCGGGCATGTCGTTGATGTCGGATCCGATCTGCCGGAAGGAAACCGCGGCCGCCGCCACCGCCTTCTTGTCGTCCTTCGGCGCCGCGTCGAGCGCGGCCTTCGCGGCGAGGACCTCGTCCCGGATCGGCGTCAACGCGTCGACGATGCTCTTGCGCGCCATGTCGGCTTCCGGGCTCGGCGCCTGGCCGAGTTTCCGCAGACCGGTGACCGCGTTGTCGAAACCGGGCGCGAACACCCCGAAGGCCTCGTCCATCACCCTTCGCGCGCTTGCGACGTCGTCCTGCTCGAAGTCGGGCATCGTGAAATCGCCGATCTTGGCGAAGTCGATCAGCGAACCGCAGAAACCGTCCATCCAGGAACTCCCGGCCACCGGCGCGGGCGAAGAAGGCGAAGGGGCGGCCGCCCGCTCCGCGCCACCGCAGCCCGCCAGCAGTAGAGCGGCGGCGAACACGATGATCGAACGCCTCATGAAAGGGACTCCCCCGGGATCGGATCGGCGTGACGCGCAGAGATTAGCCTGCGCCGGACAGCCGCCGGGCCCGCCACGAAAATCGTGACGGGCCCGGCGGAGGAGAACTTCCGGCGTTACGCCTTCGCTTGCGCGGGGTTCTCGGAAAGCACCGACTCGCGACGCTTGGAGACCACGATCGCCGCGACGATGATCGCGACGGCGGCCAGCGAGATCGCGATGCGGATGCCGACGTTGGCGTCCGCGCCGATCGAGAACTGCACGACCGCCGGGGCGATCAGCACCGAAACCAGGTTCATCACCTTGATCAGCGGGTTGATCGCGGGACCGGCGGTGTCCTTGAACGGGTCACCCACGGTGTCACCGATGATGGTGGCCTCGTGCGCGTCCGAACCCTTGCCGCCGTGGCTTCCGTCCTCCACGAGCTTCTTCGCGTTGTCCCAGGCACCACCGGAGTTGGCGAGGAAGATCGCCATCAGGGTGCCGGAGGCGATCGCACCGGCGAGGTAACCGGCGAGGGCGCCGGTGCCGAGGCCGAAGCCGACCGCGATCGGGGCGAAGACCGCGAGCAGACCGGGCGTGGTCAGCTCACGCAGCGAGTCGCGCGTGACGATGTCGACGACCCGTCCGTACTCCGGCCGCGTGGTGCCCTCCATGATGCCCGGGATGTCGCGGAACTGGCGCCGCACTTCGTAGACGACCGCGCCGGCGGCACGGGACACCGCGTTGACCGCGAGACCGGAGAACAGGAACACGACCGCCGCACCGATGATGACCCCGACCAGGGTGTTCGGGCTGACCACTTCGTTGACGAAGAAGTTCAGCGCGGACGCGCTGGCCTGCGCCGCCTCCGGGATCGACTTCAGCGCCTTGCTGATCGCGTCCTGATAGGACCCGAACAGCGCCGTCGCCGCGAGGACCGCCGTGGCGATCGCGATGCCCTTGGTGATGGCCTTGGTGGTGTTGCCGACCGCGTCGAGCTCGGTGAGGATCTGCGCCGCGTCTTCGTCGACGTCACCCGACATCTCGGCGATGCCCTGCGCGTTGTCCGAAATCGGGCCGAAGGTGTCCATCGCGACGATGACACCGACGGTGGTGAGCAGACCGGTACCGGCCAGCGCCACGGCGAACAGCGCGACGCCGCCACCGAGCAGGTACGCGCCGAAGACGGCCGCGCTGATGACGAGCGCGGTGTACACGGCGGACTCGAACCCGACCGAGATACCGGCCAGGATCACCGTCGCCGCACCGGTTTCGGAGGACTTGCCGACCTCCTTGACCGGCTTGTGCTCGGTGCCGGTGTAGTAGCCGGTGAGCTTGAGGATGATCGCCGCGAGCACGATGCCGATGATCACCGAGACGGTCGCGATCAGCGCCGGGCTGCCGGGCTCGCTGGTGGCACCGCTGGTCAGCTCGGAGAACGAACCGGGCAGGTAGACGAACGCGGCGATCGTCGAGAGCACCGCGGAGATCCCGGCGGAGATGTAGAACGAGCGGTTGATCGTGACCAGACCGCCTTCGCCCGCCTTGGCCTTGGTGATGTAGACACCGATGACCGCGGTGATCACGCCGATGGCGGGAACGATGAGCGGGAAGATCAGGCCGTGCACGCCGAAGGCGGTGCTACCCAGGATCAGCGCCGCGACGAGCATGACCGCGTACGACTCGAAGAGGTCCGCCGCCATCCCGGCGCAGTCGCCCACGTTGTCACCGACGTTGTCGGCGATGGTGGCCGCGTTGCGCGGGTCGTCCTCGGGGATGCCCTGCTCGACCTTGCCGACCAGGTCCGCGCCGACGTCGGCGGCCTTCGTGAAGATACCGCCGCCGACACGCATGAACATCGCGATCAGCGCGGCACCGAAACCGAAGCCCTCCAACACCTTCGGGGCCTGTCCGGTGTAGACGAGGACGACCACCGCGGCGCCGAAGAGACCGAGACCGACGGTGATCATGCCGACGACGCCACCGGTGCGGAAGGCCAGGCGCATCGCCTTCTCGCGACCGCCTTCCTCGCGCGAAGCGGCCGCGACACGCAGGTTCGCCTGCGTCGCCAGCCACATGCCGAGATAGCCGATCGCGAAGGAGAACCCGGCGCCGACCAGGAAGAAGAGGGACCGGCCGATCTTCTCGTTCCAGTCATCGGCGGGCAAAGCGAAGAGCAGCACGAAAACGATCGCACCGAAGATCGCGAGACTGTTGCGCTGCCGTTTGAGATAGGCAGCCGCGCCTTCCTGCACTGCCTTCGCGATGTCCTGCATCTTGGAGGTGCCCTGGCCCGCGGCCAAGACCTCCTTCATCAGAACGTAGCCGATGACCAGTGCGGCAAGGGCGACCACGGCGATCACACCGACGATGGTGTAACCACCTCCGGAGAGCGTGAGTTCGCCCTCCGCGAGGAACTGCCGGGACATTCGTCCTCCTGGAGACGTCGCCGTTGGCCAACGACGATCCGCCGAAGGAACCGGCGGCTCGTGCGCTGGCATGGGGAGCTGAGCCGAACGTCACGCTAGTCGCACTGCAAGGCACGTCTCACATGACGCTCGCCACAGACGGTGTGGATTGCGGGAGTGTATTGGTAATGGGATGGCGGACGGCAAGGCGTCCCCGCCACCGTACGTTCCGTGATCTTGTGAGGCTGGTCACTGTATCGATCATCAGTGGCCGCTTCCAGTGCCCGTTCGCCTCCGGCGGCGGGCCGTTTTTGTCGGTGCGCTGTGCGAAGCTTCCGAAGGTGGACGGCACGGTGCGATCCGGCAAGGGCCGGCGGCTTCTCGACCGAGCGACGGCGGGGATCCCGGCTTCGCTGTACCCGGTCACCCATGTGGCCGAGTTGCCGGCTCGTCCGGCGGATTCCGTGGACTGGCCGGAGTGGGTGGCGAGTCCGGTCGTCGAGGCGCTGAAGGCGAACGGCGTCGAGGCGCCCTGGCGGCATCAGGCGGAAGCCGCGTCCCTGGCCCGTGCGGGCGAGCACGTCGTGATCTCGACCGGTACCGCGTCGGGCAAGTCGCTCGCGTACCAGTTGCCGGTGCTCTCGGCACTCGTCGAGGACGAGCGGGCCACGGCGCTGTACCTGTCGCCGACCAAGGCGCTCGGCGCCGACCAGTTGCGCGCGGCGTCCTCTTTGGACATCAAGAAGGCGCGGGCCGCGTCGTTCGACGGCGACACCCCGCTGGAGGAGCGGGACTGGGTCCGCGCGCACGCGAACTGGGTGTTCACGAACCCGGACATGCTGCACCGCGGGATCCTCTCGTCGCACTCGCGCTGGTCCCGGTTCTTCCGGCGGCTCTCGTTCGTCGTCGTCGACGAATGCCACAGCTATCGCGGTGTCTTCGGTTCCCATGTGGCGCTGCTGCTGCGCAGGCTGCGAAGGGTCGCGGCGTACTACGGCGCTTCGCCGGTCTTCGTCCTCGCGTCCGCGACGACGGCGGACCCGGCGGCGTTCGCGTCGAAGCTCTCCGGGCAGGACTGTGTCCCCGTCACCGAGGACGGCTCGCCGCGCGGCGAGCGCACGGTCGCGTTGTGGGAACCTCCGCTGCTGTCGGAACTCTCAGGCGAGAACGGGGCGCCGGTGCGGCGCTCGGCGGGGGCCGAAGCTTCCCGGATCCTCGCCGAACTGGTCATCGAAGGCGCTCGCTCGCTGGCCTTCGTCCGGTCGCGGCGGGGCGCGGAGCTGACCGCGCTCGGCGCCAGGCGGATTCTGTCCGAAGTGGACGGTGCACTGGCGGAATCCGTCGCCGCGTACCGATCCGGGTATCTGCCGGAGGAACGGCGCGCCCTCGAAGCGGCGTTGCTGTCCGGGCGGCTGCTCGGCGTCGCGACGACGAACGCGCTCGAACTCGGCGTCGACATCGCCGGGCTGGACGCGGTGGTACTGGCAGGCTATCCGGGGACGCTCGCTTCGTTCTGGCAGCAGGCCGGCCGCGCCGGGCGCGCGGGCGACGCGGCACTGGTCGTGTTCGTGGCCCGCGACGATCCGCTGGACACCTATCTCGTGCACCATCCGGCCGCGATCCTGGACCGGCCCGTGGAGGCCGCCGTCCTCGACCCGTCGAATCCGTATGTGCTCGGGCCGCAACTGGCCTGCGCCATCGCCGAACTCCCGCTGACCGAGCCGGAGGTCGCGGCCTTCGGCGGCGACGCGGCACGCGCCGTGCTCGCCGATCTGGTCAAGGAGAAGATCATCCGCCGCCGCACGAGCGGCTGGTACTGGACGTCGCGCGACCGGCCGCACGCCGAGGTCGGCATCCGGGGCTCCGGCGGTGAGCAGATCGCCGTGGTGGAAGCCGATTCCGGCCGGATGCTCGGCACCGTCGACCCGGGTTCCGCCTGTTACGCGGTCCATCCCGGCGCGGTGTACCTGCACCAGGGCTCGTCCTATGTGGTCGACGAGCTGGATCTGGAGACCGGGCTCGCCCTGGTGCACGCGGAGGATCCGGACTGGACCACGTCACCGCGCGAGATCGTCGACATCAGCGTGCTGCGCACCGAAGAGAAGCGAGTGCACGGCGGGGTCACGGTGAACCTGGGCGAGGTTTCGGTGAGCTCGCAAGTGGTCGGCTACTTGCGGAGACGTCCGTCCGGTGAGGTGCTGGACCAGACTCCGCTGGATCTGCCCGAGCAGAGCCTGCACACCCGTGCCGTCTGGTACACGATCTCCGCCGAGCTGCTCGGCGTGTCCGATGGCGTGGCGGGGACCGGGGGCCATCGGACGGGGACCGAAGCGTTGGAGCCGGTGGGGACCGGAGGCTCCACGGTGGGGGCCGGGGAACTTGGCGGAGCACCGGGGACGGGCGCCGAGTTGGATCCGGCGCGCGTCCCCGGTGCCCTGCATGCCGCCGAGCACGCGGCGATCGGCCTGCTACCGCTGTTCGCTACTTGCGACCGCTGGGACATTGGCGGGGTGTCGACCGCGTGGCACGAAGACACCGGGGAGGCGACGGTGTTCGTGCACGATGGCCATCCCGGGGGTGCGGGATTCGCCGACCGCGGGTTTGCCGCGATTGTCCCTTGGCTGGCCGCGACGCGGGAGGCGATCGTTTCCTGCGAGTGCCCGGCCGGCTGCCCGTCCTGCGTCCAGTCGCCGAAGTGCGGGAACGGCAACGATCCGCTGGACAAGGCGGGGGCGGTGACCGTTCTGGACACCGTGCTCGGGGCTTTGCGTCAGCACGGGTCCGTGTCCGGCCACGGGGTGGCTTGAAATTGTGGGTTGATCAGGCGGCGGTGCTGAGGCTCGCCACCGGGGCGACGGCCTGGTCACCGGCGAGCGCACGGACGAGCACGTCGTGCACCTCGGCGGCCTCGGGCAGCTGCCAGCCCCAGACCTCGGGCTTGACCCGCCAGTGCACGACACCGTGCTGGAACGGCGACGGGGGCAGCGGGATGTAGCCGTTCGCACCGTGCCACTGGATCGAGGCCTGGTCGGCCAGTTCCCGCGGGATGCTCGCGGCGACGGTGGTGAGGAACAGCCAGCGGCCGTTCGGCATCGCGACGATCGGGGCGGGGTGCCCGCTGGCGCGCAGCAGGCGGGCGGCGGCCTTGCCGAGCTCGTCGTCGACCTCGATGGCGTCGAGCACGGTGCCGGTGGCGACGAGCAGGCTGTGGGTGTCGTCGCCGAACCAGGTGGCGACCTCGTGCGGGTGGGTCTCGGTCAGCTCACGCCAGTTGTCCTGTGCCGGGACCGGACGCCGCCAGGTGAGGTCGTCACCTTCGGCGGTGAGCGCCGCGGGCTCGGCACCCGGGAGCACCGGCCAGCCACGCCAGGCGAGACCGATCGCCTCCGCACGCATTTCGATGCGGAAGGCGCCCCGCCAGCTGTCCGGCCAATTCGCGTCCAACATTACTGTCCCTGCCTCAGGTCAACTCTGTCCTGTGTCTGTCTCGGTCGCACCGGCCTCGGCGAACTTTTCGAAGTGGCGCACATCTCAATAAACGGCAAGTTGCACTTCGGGAGAAGACCTCACGCGACAACCGGCGGTTACTTAGCGATGAACGCGCGGTAGTGCGACCGGACGGACCGAACGCCGGACGTCCGATTAACGGGCCCGCACGACCGGTACGGGGCCGTTCGTCGCAGCCGACCAGGGCTTCCCGCCCGTGTGACGGCGCTCACGGCGGGCGGCGGGCGACCGTTCGGCGGCGAGCTGATCATGGGTTCGACCGCTCGCCGCGCGTCAACGACCGCTGCTCGCGCCCAGCGGTTACTCGTCCGTACTACCGGCCGGTCACCGCCCGGCGACCGTTCACCGTGCGACGCCCGTCACGGTGGCCGGTCGACCGGGCCCGCCCTGGCCCGTGCCTCCGCCCGTCCGGTGACCGCTGGCCGCTCCGACGGCTCCGAGCGCACTTCGACCAGGGCGTCACCCCGCTCCCACCGGCAGGTCAGCAACGTGACCGACATCCGGACGGCGACCTGCCGCGCCCGTTCGCAGGCCGCGGCGGGACCGTCCGACGCGTGTGAGGCCGCCGCGAGCGCCGCCAGGTCCGCGGCGGCCTCGGCGCGGTGCCGGATCGACACGGCGGCGCCGACCCAGAAGACGAACGCCGCCGCGCCGACCAGGACGGCGACGATCGACGCGGTCCACACGGTCGCGACGCCGCGATCGTCCGTGCTCACGGCTCGCTCCCTGGCTCGGCGATGGCGAAGGCGCTGGAGCGCAGCCGGAGACCGGGCAGGAGCCCGGCGACCGGTTCGGCCTCGACGCCGGCCGTGATCGTGTCGCCTTCGCGGACGACCTCCAGCCGGGCGCCGGACGGCGCGATCTCCCGTACCGCCTGTTCGGCACGGGCGGGCTGGCCGCGGGCGAGCAACCTGGCGGCCTCGCGGGCCGCGTCGGTGCAGCGGAGCTGATCGGAGGCGGCGCCGATCCCGGCGAGCAACAGGGCCGAGACGAAGGTCAGCGCGCCGATGCCGAGCGCGGCCTCCACCGTGACGGAGCCGCGATCCTCGCCGCGCATCAGAACTTCACCGACAAGGCCCGCTCGATGAGCGCGGTGAGCCCGGAGCGGACGGCTTCGCTGTCGATGACCAAGTAGAGGACGGTGGCCAGCGCCGCGGCGGCCAGGGTGACGATGGCGTATTCGATCGTCGCCATGCCGTCGTCTTCGCGGAAGGTGGGGAGCTTGTTCAAGGGGATCGCCTTTCAGTGATTGCTTGTCGGTGAACCCGCGACCGACGTCGGCAGGCCGCTTCACGTCTTTGATCCGCGCTATTCAGCGCCGCTCTCCGGCGGATCAAAGGACGCCGTCGAGCCGCCCGGCGAGGCCGAGCACAACGGGCAGGACACCGAGGCAGAGGAACGCGGGGAGAAAGCACAGGCCGATCGGCGCAGCCAAGAGCACTCCCGCCCGTTCCGCGCGTTCCTCGGCTTCGGCGGTGAGGGACTCGCGCAGCCTTCGCGCGAGGTCCTTCGCATGCGTGGCGAGCGCGGTGCCCGCCCGCGCCGTCCGGACGGCGGCGACGGCCAGTTCGGTCAGGCCAGGCCGGTCGCGGACCGGCGCCCAGGCTTCCGCCGGCCCGATGCCCACGGCGAGATGCGACGCCACCGAACGCAGAGCCGCCGCGGTCTTCGGTGAGGCGGCCGGAACGACGGCCTCGAGCGCGACGGGCACCGGGAGCCCGCCTGCCAGGCAGGCGGCCAGCAGGTCGAGGGTGGCCGCGGACCGGACGAGTTCGAAGACGCCGTTGTCCCGGGGAGACCGGTCCCGAAGCCACGTGAAAAGCCGACCTGGGCGCGCTGCGCCTCCGGCCGCGACGCGTGGCCAGCAGAAGACGGCACCGCCCAGCAGGATCAACGCCGCGCCGGTCAGCATGACGACACCCGCCCGGTGAGGGCCCGGCACCAGGCCGTCCCCGCCCAGAGCAGCCCGCTGCCCACGACGAGCAGCAGCTGCCCGGCGCCCGTCCCGGTGAGGACGTGGACGGGGCCTGCGCCCATCGCCTCGCCGAGTGGCAGGCACAGCAGCGGGAGGGCCGCGAGCACGGCGGCACTCGCCCGGGGACCGGCCATTTTGGCTTTGAGCCGTCGACGGAAGCCGATTCCCGCCTCCGTGTCCCGTCGCGCGGCGTCGAGCACGTCGGCCATCGGCAGTCCGAACCGGTTCGCGAGCGTCCACGCGTTCACCAGTGCCGGTGGCGCGTCCGGATCGGCGGCTGTCTCACCACCGAACCGGGCGGCCGCGACGAGTCCGCGCAGCCGCTCGGACGCCGCGGGGATCGCCTCCGCGGTGGCTTCGGCCGCCGTCACCGGATGGGCGCCCGCGCGGAGTTCACCGATCATCGTCCGCAGCACGGACGCGGTGAGTTCGGCTTCGGCCAGCGCCGCCTTCTCCCGTGCCCGCGACCGGACCTCCTGGCGGACGGTCACGGTGAACACGAGTGCCGCCACCGCCCAGCCGATCCCGAGGAACGGCAGGGCGATCAGCGACGGCAGAGGCCACCAGCCCGTCCGAACCTCCCGGGGCAAACGCCAGGAGATCGGCGCGCGCACCATCTGCTTCGGCCAGCAGGCCAGCCCCGCGCCGAAGGAGAGGAGGAACCAGGGATTCATGCCGCCATCTCCTCGAAGGGAGTCTCGTCGCCGATCCAGTTGCCCTTGCTCCAGACCGGGACGACTTTGGCCTCACCTCGAAAGGACCGAAGGACACCGACCTCGTCCAGCCGCCGGATCCCGCTCGGCAGCCGGACCATGTGCAGGACCACCCGCACCGCCGCCGTCAGCTGGCTGTGCAGCGCGTCGCGTTTCAGCCCGCCGAGCGCGGCCAGCGCCTCCATGCGTGCCGGGACCTCCTCCGAGGAATTGGCGTGCAGGGTGCAGCCGCCACCGTCGTGCCCGGTGTTCATCGCGTTGAGCAACGCGATCACCTCTCCGCCACGCACTTCCCCGACGACCAGGCGGTCCGGGCGCATCCGCAACGCCTGGCGCACCAGTTCGCCGAGTCCGATCTCGCCCGCGCCCTCGACGTTGGCCGGGCGGGTGAGCAGGCTGACGAACTGCGGATGATCCGGTCGCAATTCTCCGGCGTCCTCGACGCAGACGATGCGTTCGGCCGGGGGCACGGCGCCGAGCAACGCGGCGAGCAAGGTCGTCTTGCCCGACCCCGTCCCACCGGAGACCAGGAACGCGAGCCGTCGCCGGATGACCGAGTCGAGCAGATCCGCGCCACTGGTTCCGAACACCCCGCGCAACCGGAGCTCGGCGAGATCATGGGTGGCGGGCCGGAGAACACGGAGCGAGAGAGCGGTTCCGGCGGGCGCCAGCGGCGGGAGTACCGCGTGCATCCGGACCCGGCCTTGCGGCCCCACTCCCGGCAGCCAGCAGTCGGCGAACGGTTGCGCGTCGTCCAGCCGCCGCCCGCCCGCGAGGGCGAGCCGCTGGGCCAGCCTGCGGACCGCTTCCTCGTCGGTGAAACGGATCTCCGTCTCCTCAAGACCTGCACCGGTGTCCGCCCAGACCTCGTCGGGAGCGGTGACGAGAATGTCGGTGACGCCGGGCTTTTCGAGCAGCGGCGCGAGCGGACCGGCGCCGACGAACTCGTCACGGGCCAGCCGGACCGCTCCGAGAACGGCGTCCTGTCCGAGTGCGCCGCCCGCTTCGGCGCGGACCGCCCGCGCGACGCTCACCGGATTCGCCGGGTCGGTCGATCCGGCCAGCCGCCGCCGGACCCGCTCGACCAGATCTTCGGTCATCGCGAGGCACCGGCCAGGTTTCCGCGCGCCGCCGCGAGGACTTCGGTGGCGGCCGTGGCCAGGTGCCCGCGATGCCTCGGGACGAATTCCCCGCGGTCCAGGGCCATCGAAAGGGACCGCTCGCGGCCCATCGACGTGATGAGCGGGACACCGACGGCGTCGGCGATCTCCTGCGGGATCAGCCCGGCGGGCGACGGACCGCGGACCGCGACGCCGATCCTCCTCGCGTGGGGTTCGAGCCTGGCGAGGACCTGTTTCGCCGCGGCGCAGGCACGGAGTTCCGCGGGGACGACGACCACGACGAGATCGGCCAGCCCGATCACGGCGGCCGTCTCGGCGCCGAAGTACCTCGGCAGATCGCAGACGACCGTCCGCCCCGCCCGCCGTCCGGCGTTCAGCACGCCCTCGATCGCCTCGGGCCCGGGGCCTCGGCCTTCCCTGCCGTAGGACACAAAGGACAGTGAGCCGGTCGAGTACTTCTTTCGTGGCAGGGCTTCGCTCAGCGCGGCCATGGACACCCTGCCGCCGAGATCGAGCTCCGGCCAGCGAGGCCCGCGATCGCGTTCGGCGGCGAGGAGGACGTCGACCCCGCCGCCGAGCGGGTCGCAGTCGACCAGCAGCCCGCCGGTGCCGGACTTCTCCGCGCGATATGCGACGGCGGCCGCCAGCACCGACGCCCCGGCACCGCCACGCCCGCCGATGATCCCGATGACGACACCATCGTCACGCGCCGGCCCGTCGACGACGTCGGCGAACTCGCCGATGAGGTCGCCTTCCTCGTCCGGAAGGGAAAGGACCTTC
This sequence comes from Amycolatopsis sp. cmx-4-54, assembly GCF_046548895.1. Taxonomy (NCBI): domain Bacteria; kingdom Bacillati; phylum Actinomycetota; class Actinomycetes; order Pseudonocardiales; family Pseudonocardiaceae; genus Amycolatopsis; species Amycolatopsis sp. cmx-4-54. Next base: position 903,146 of record NZ_JAEBEJ010000002.1, on the reverse strand, counting down.
TCCGAACCGGTGGTGAAGGCACGCTCCCACGTCACCGGCGTCGGCGCGCCCTTGCAGACCAGCAGGACCTTGTTCCGCCGCAGCAGGCGATTCGGCACGCTCGCGGCTTCCTCGTCGAGCACCACGAGCGGTGCGCGGGCCCACCTTCCGCGGGCGGCGTCCAGATCGGGCGCGCGTTCGACCTCGCAGCCCGCGGCCGCGGCCACGCGCAGGATCTCGTCGAGCAGGATGTCGTCGCCGGCGACGACGAGCGGACGTTCCGCGGTCATGACTCCCCCAGTGATTCGGTCGGACTCGGGTGATGACTCCACGGTCGCGCCGGTCCCCGCCGCGCACAACGCCATTCCGTCCCGCCTGTGGACAACCGGGGTGTTGTGGACAACTCAGCCGCGAGAAACCGGTTTCCCGCGATTCTTGTCGGTCCTTCACCGCATGAATCCACGACACTTTTTCGGCACGGGTGCGTGCACGAAAACGGCCGAGGAAAAAGAAAGTCAACGAACTCCGAGAAGTCCCAGCCTTGTCCAGAAACGCTTTTCACGGCCAACGAGGTCTGAACCACTGACACCACAAGGAAAAGGAGGCGGCCCTCGTCAGGGGGGAGGGACGAGGGCCGCCTGGGGTTCAGCCCCGGGGGGTCGGACTGAACCTGGGCCCGGTGCAACGCCGGACAATCTCACTGTAACTCCGATACCGGCCCGATGCGCGCGCCCTCCGTACCCACAATTCGATAACGGCACGACGCGCCGGATCGAGTACGCGGTCGTGAATTTTCCACCGCCGTATCCCGATCGTGGTCGACCAACGGGCGCGCGGCCGTGCGGCTCTCCTATCCTTGGCGAGTGGACCGACCCAGCACGACGCCCAGCCAGGTCGCGGCGTTCTTCGATCTCGACAAGACGATCATCGCGTCATCGAGCGCGCTGGCCTTCAGCAAGCCGCTTTTGCGCGAAGGCCTCATCAACCGCCGAGCGGCGCTTCGCAGCGCGTACGCCCAACTCGTCTTCTCTCTCGCGGGCGCGGACGCGGCGAAGACCGAGCGAATGCGGGCCGAGGTTTCCGCGCTGTGCGCCGGATGGGATGTCGCGCAGGTGTCGGCGATCGTCCGTGAGACGCTGCACGACGTCGTCGACCCGCTCGTCTACGCGGAGGCGGCGGAACTGATCTCCGCGCATCGCGCGGACGGGCACGACGTCGTGGTGCTTTCGGCGACCGGCGAGGAGGTCGTCGCGCCGGTCGCCGAAATGCTCGGCGCGACGCGCAGCGTGGCCACGCGGATGCAGATCGTGGACGGTCGCTACTCGGGCGAAGTCGATTTCTATTGCTACGGCGAGAACAAGGCCGTCGCCGCGAAGCAGCTCGCGACGACTTACGGCTACGACCTCACCCAGTGCCACGCGTACACCGACTCGAGCACCGACATCCCGCTCCTCGAGGTCGTCGGGCGGCCGCACGCGGTCAACCCCGACCGCGTCCTGCGCAAGCACGCGACGGAGCAGGGCTGGGAGATCCTCGCCTTCGAGCACCCGATGTCGCTACGGACCCGGATCCCGGCGCGCTCCGCCGGACTGGTCGCGCTCGGTGCCTTCGCCGCGGGGGCCACCTGGTACGGCTACAACCGGCGCAAACGCACCCGCTGAGCGCACACCCACACGGCGGTACCGGGCCGGTTTTCGCAGTCAGGGCCGCGAATTGTCCGTCGCGGAGGGTGCCCGTGTCACTAGATCGAGCCTCTGTACCGGTGCACCCGTCTGCGCACTTGAAGTGACCCGGCTCACGGCGTAGAAAGTAAGTGCGGACGTTCGGTCGGCCAGGGAACAGGTAGAAGAGAAGCCTGTTCCACCCCGGCGAATCTCCGTGTGCGGACACCGGGTACCCACGCGCAGCGCGCCGCGGGAGGCTCGTCGTCTAGGGACTGCGTACCGGGACGCCGGACGCCGAGTCCATGAAGGTACGACCAGAGTTGCACGCTTGGTCGCCCGAGTGGTCCGCACCGACTGGCGGCGCCCGCCGGCTTCTTGCCGACGGGCGCCGCCAGTGTTTTGCCCTCGTTTTCAAGCGTGACAGGCCCCTTCGCGTCCCTTTGTGTATGAACGGACCGATCGCGGGGGTAGCCGATGGACAAGCAAAGTGCTCGTGGGTAGCTTCCGGATATCAGTGCTTCCAGGTGGACTTCTTTCCATCTGAGAGTCAGGCACGAATCTGGGAGGCTTGAGGTGACGACCCGAACCGCGCACGCCCGTCATCGGAGGATCCATGCGCTCGCCGTGCCCCTCGCGGGTCTGCTCACGCTGGCCATCGCGGGCGTTCCCGCCACCGCGCAGCCGGTGACGGCGGACGTGGAGGCGCAGCGGACGCTGCGCGGGCTGACCCTGGAGCAGAAGGTCGGGCAGCTGTTCGTCACGTGGGTGAACGGGAAGTCCGCCGACGAGGTCAACGCCAAGAACAAGGCCGACTTCGGCGTCGACACCCCCGCGCAGGTGATCGAGAAGTACCACCTTGGCGGCGTCATCTACTTCAACAACGACAGCCGCGACAACTTCGACGACCCGGTGCAGGTCGCCAAGCTCTCGAACGGGCTCCAGCGGGCCGCGCTCCGCAGCGGCGCCCGCATCCCGTTGCAGATCGCGACCGACCAGGAAGGCGGCACGGTCACCCGGATGGGCGCCCCCGCCACCGAGCTGCCGAACGCGATGGCGATCTCGGCCGGCCGTGACACCAAGGCCGCACAGGAGGCCGCCCGCATCCTCGGGCACGAACTGCGCGCCGTCGGCATCAACCAGGACTTCGCCCCCGACGCCGACGTCAACTCCAACCCGGCCAACCCGGTGATCGGCGTCCGGTCCTTCTCCGGCCGCCCGGAGCTGGCGAGCCAGTACGTCGAGGCCCAGGTCAAGGGCTTCCAGAACTCCGGACGGCGCTCCGAGACGGTGTCGGCCGCCGCGAAGCACTTCCCCGGCCACGGCGACGCGGCCACGGACAGCCATCACGAGCTGCCCAGGATCGACCGCAGCGAGGCCAGCTGGCGCGAGACCGACGTGCCGCCGTTCAAGGCCGCCATCAAGGCGGGCATCGACTCGATCATGAGCGCGCACATCCAGTTCCCCAGTCTCGACCCGTCGGGAGAGCCGGCCACGCTGTCGAAGCCGATCCTCACCGGCAAGCTGCGTGAGGAGCTCGGTTACCGCGGCGTCGTCGTCACCGACTCGCTGTCGATGGACGCCGTGCGCGAGCTGCACACCGACGCGGAGATCCCGGTGCTGGCGCTGAAGGCGGGTATCGACCAGCTGCTCATGCCGGTGAACCTCGAACTCGCGATCAACTCGGTGCTCGACGCCGTCCGCAAGGGCGAGCTGACCGAGCGGCGCATCGACGAGAGTGTCCTGCGCGTGCTCAAGCTCAAGCTGAACCGGGGCATCCTGACCTCGCCGTTCGTCGACCCGGCCAAGGTGATGACGAAGGTCGGCACCCCGGCCAACCTCGCGACCGCGCAGGGCATCGCCGACCGGTCGGTCACCGCGATCCGCAACGACGGCGGCGTCCTCCCGCTCAAGCAGCAGCCGGCGAAGACGCTCGTGACCGGCTGGGGCGTGAGCACGACGACGTCGCTCGCCGCGAAGCTCACCGCGCACGGCACGCAGGCGACCGCGTTGCAGACCGGGCAGACGCCGACCGACGCGCAGATCTCCCAGGCCGTCGCGGCGGCGAAGAACGTCGACCTCGTCGTCGTGCTGACCAACAACGTCGGTACGTATCCGTTGCAGGGCAAGCTGTTGCAGGCACTGGCCGACACCGGCAAGCCGGTCGTCGCGGTCGCCGCACAGATCCCCTACGACGCCGGTTACGAGAACCCGATCAAGACGTGGCTCGCCACGTACGGCTACATCTCGCCTTCGCTCGAAGCGCTGGCGAAGGTGATCCTCGGGAAGGTGAAGCCGCAGGGCAAGCTGCCGGTGGACGTTCCCGCGGGCAAGGACGTCGGCACGGTGAAATACCCCTTCGGCCACGGGCTGACCTGGTGAACCTCAACCGCCGCCACTTCCTCGCCACCGGCGCGCTCGCGGTCCCCGCGCTGACGGCGGGGTCCTCGGTCGCGGGCGCCCAGGCGGAAAGCGAGAGCAAAGGTCCCCCGCTCACCCGCACCGGAGCGGACGTGCTCGCCGCCAAGGGCTGGGCGCCGTTGGCCGGTCGCAAGCTCGGCGTGCTGTCGAATCCGACAGGAGTACTGGCGAGCGGCGACCACATCGTCGACTCGATGGTCGCCGCCGGGGTCCGGCCGCTCGCCGCGTTCGGGCCGGAGCACGGTTTCCGCGGCAGCGCGCAAGCGGGCGGGTCCGAAGGCGACTACACCGATCCACGCACCGGCGTGCCCGTCTACGACGCGTACGGCGCCGACGCGACGAAGCTCGCCGGGATGTTCACGAAGGCGGGCGTCGACACCGTCGTCTTCGACATCGCCGACGTCGGCGCGCGGTTCTACACCTACATCTGGTCGCTTTACACGGCGATGGTCGCGGCCGCGAAGGTCGGCGCGGCGGTCGTCGTACTGGACCGGCCGAACCCGTTGGGAGGCAAGTCCGCCGGGCCGATGCTGAACCCGGCGTACGCCTCGGGTGTCGGCCGGAAGCCGATCGTGCAGCAGCACGGCATGACCGTCGGCGAGCTCGCGCGGTTCTTCGCCGCCGAGTTCCTGCCCGCCGAGGGTGTCACGCCGGGCAGGCTCGAAATCGTCGAAGTGCGTGACTGGCGACGTGAGCAGCTTTTCGCGCGCACCGGGCTGACGTGGGTCCCACCCAGCCCGAACATGCCGACGCCGGACACCGCGCTCGTCTATCCCGGCACCGGGATGTTCGAGGGCACCGTGTTCTCCGAAGGCCGGGGCACCACCAGGCCGTTCGAGATCATCGGCGCGCCGGGCCTCGACTGGCGCTGGCGCGAGAAGCTCGGCGAACTACGGCTTCCCGGCGTGAAGTTCCGTGAGGCGTACTTCGTGCCGACGTTCGGCAAGTTCGTCAACGAGCCGTGCGGCGGCGTGCAGGTGACCATCACCGACCCGCGGGCGTTCGACGCCATCCGCACCGCGGTCACCATGTTCGTCACCGCGAAGCAGCTGCATCCGGACAAGTTCAAGTGGCGGCCCGACAACTTCCTCGACAAGCTCTCCGGCTCCGACAGGTTGCGCACGATGATCGACAAAGGCGCCGGAGTGGACGAGATCGTCGGGTCCTGGCAGGCCGAACTGGCCGAGTTCGACCGGAAACGCCGTCGCCATCTCATCTATCGCTGAGGGGAACGACCTTGCGTGTTAGGAAGATCCTGATCGCGGCCGTCTCCGTACTGGTCGCGGCGACCACGCTGTCGACGGCGGGAGCACAGGCGATTCCAGGGAGCGAGCAGCAGCGCGACCGCGCGGCGGGCCGGTTCGACAAGCCGCGTGAAGGCTTCGCGCCCGCGTCCACCGTCCTGCGTGACGGCGCGCCCTCCGACGTCGGTCTCGACCCGGAGCCGATCAAAGCGGCCGAGCGGTTCATCGAGAGCTGGACGAAGCCGGACGCCACCGGGCATCCGCATTTCTCCGGAGCGGTCGGCCTGCTCGCGCACGACGGTGTGGTCGTCGAGCGGCAGGCCGTCGGCGGCGCGGTCCGCTACGCCGACGCGAAGGGCACCGAGCTGCCACCCGAGCAACAGGTCCCGATGCGCGCGGACACGATCTTCGACATGGCCTCGATCTCGAAGCTGTTCACCTCCATCGCGGTGATGCAGCTGGCCGAGACGGGCAAGCTGGACATCTCGGCGCCGGTGGCGCGGTACCTGCCGGAGTTCGGGGTGAACGGCAAGGAGGCCGTCACCGTCCAGCAGCTGCTCACCCATGTCTCGGGCTTCGCCGCGACACCGCTCCCGTCGCTGTGGGAGGGCTACCCGGACATCCCGTCGCGCCGGAAGGCCGTCCTCGACAGCCCGCTGAAGAACCCGCCGGGCAGCACCTACCTCTACTCCGACATCAACCTGCTGACGCTCGGCTTCCTGGTCGAGAAGGTGGCCGGGGCACCGCTGGACAAGGTGGTCCAGGATCGCATCGCCGCCCCGCTGGGCCTGGCCGATACCGGGTACAACCCGCCCGCGTCGAAACTCGCCAGGGTCGCGGCGACCGAGTACGCCGCGAAGCCGCCCCGGGGGCTCGTACGCGGTGAGGTCCACGACGAGAACGCTTGGTCGCTCGGCGGTGTCGCCGGGCACGCGGGCGTGTTCTCCACGGCCGCCGACATGGCGGTGCTGGCGCAGACGATCCTCAACGGCGGCGCGTACCGCGGCCAGCGGATCCTGCGCGAGGAGACCGTGCGGGCGATGCTGACGAACTACAACCACAAGTTCCCCGACAACGCGCACGGCCTCGGCTTCGAACTCGACCAGCCTTGGTACATGGGCGCGCTGTCGGCACCTTCGACAGCCGGGCACACCGGGTTCACCGGGACCTCGCTGGTGATCGACCCGCTGTCGCGGTCGTTCGCGGTCCTGCTCACCAACCGCGTGCACCCGACACGGAACTGGGGCTCGATCAACATCGCCAGGGAGACCTGGGCGAGCTCCCTGGCGAAGGCAATGGCCGTCCGCCCGGCGCGCGGCCACGACGCGTGGTTCAGCGGCGCCGGGGACGTCTCCACGGCCACGCTCACGACTCCGCCGCTACAGGCGCGCGGCGGGCCGCTGAAGATCTCGTTCGACACCTTCGTGGACACCGAGGGTCCCTCGGACTCACTGTTTTTGGAAACAAGTACCGACGGCGGAGCGACCTGGAAATCGATTACTCTGCGTGCAAACGGACCAGGCGCTCCCGCCGGCGACCAACCCGGTCTCGGCGGGCATGGTCATCGGGCTTGGTGGCGGGCGACGGCCGAGGTGTCGCAAAGCTCACAAATCACCCTCCGCTGGCGTTACACGACCGATGCCCGTTACACCGGACGGGGAATTTCCTTGGACGGTGTGAAAGTCACTGAACGCGGCCGCATACTGCTGGACAGTGAGCATAATCGCCCTCCTTTCGTCGCTACCGGCTGGAAATTGAGCACTAGGTAACCGGACGGCTCCGATGCGCTGACCGACCGCCCCGCTGACCGGGACACGGCCCCTTGCATCGCGACACTAAGTTGCCAAGTCGTTAGCTCGACCTCGTTAACGGCCTCGACCTGGTTAGCGACTTTCTGGTCAACGATTAATCGCAAATCGAATCCGCAGACACGGATAGGTTGCGATCTTCCCGAAGGGTGTGGGTAGCCTTGTCGCAGATGCCAACGGTTAGTAACTTTCCCACGGTGGGCGATACCGAATCCGTAATCGCGGCCGCACCGTCCGAGGCCGTGCCGGCGCAGCCGACACGGGACGCTGACGCGAGCCCGCTTGTCCGGATTCGCTCCCTCCTGCCCGGGCTCGCCCGGGCCGAGCAGCGCGTCGCGAAGGTCGTCCTCGACGACCCCGCGACGGTCGCACGGCGCAGCATCACCGAGGTCGCGCTCGCGGCGAACACCAGCGAAACCACCGTCACGCGGTTCTGCAAGGCGGTCGGTGTCGGCGGATATCCGCAGCTCAGGATCGCCTTGGCGGCCGACACCGCCCGGTCCGAGGCGCGGTCGTCCCGCAACCTCGGCGGCGAGATCGGTCCGGAGGACGACCTGGCCGCGGTCATCGGCAAGGTCAGCTTCGCGGACGCTCGTGCCGTGGAGGAGACCGCCGACCAGCTCGACATCCCGTCGCTACAGCGGGTGATCGACGTTCTGGCGGGCGCGGGCCGCGTGGACGTCTACGGAGTGGGCGCGAGCGCGTTCGTCGCCGCGGACCTGCAGCAGAAGCTGCACCGCATCGGACGGGTCAGCTTCGCCTGGTCGGACACGCACATCATGCTCACCTCGGCCGCCGTGCTGAGCCCTGGAGACGTCGCGATCGGCATCTCGCACACGGGCGCGACCACGGACACCGTCGAGGCACTGCGTGTGGCCCGCGAGCACGGCGCGATCACCGTCGCCGTGACGAACTTCCCGCGTTCGCCGATCACCGAGGTCTCCGACCACGTGCTGACCACGGCCGCGCGGGAGACGACGTTCCGCTCCGGCGCGACCGCCAGTCGCATCGCGCAGCTGACCGTCATCGACTGCCTGTTCATCGGTGTCGCGCAGCGGCACATGGACGCGTCGGTCAACGCGCTCGACGCGACCAGGGACGCGGTGGGTTCGCACCGTCTGGGCGTCCGGCCCGACGGCAGGCGGCGGCCGCGGGAAACCGGCAAATGAGCGAAAAAGTGAGGCGCATGATGACCGTCCCACGCCAGGTGGTGCACGTCGATTCGCCAACCGAACAGCGCAATCCACGGACGACCGACATCGACCTGATGTCGACCATGGGCATCCTCGGCGCCATCAACGCCGAGGACCGCCGGGTCCCCGAAGCCGTCGCCGCGGTGCTGCCGCAGGTGGCGCGGGCGGTCGACTTCGCCGTGGAAGCGCTGCGGTCGGGACACCGCGTGCACTACTTCGGGGCCGGCACCTCCGGCAGGCTGGCGACGTTGGACGCGGCGGAGCTCGTGCCGACGTTCAACGTGCCCTCCGATTGGTTCATCGCGCATCACGCGGGCGGCGCACGCGCGCTGCGCCAAGCCGTCGAAGACGCCGAGGACAACGCGAAGGCCGGAGCCGCCGAGGTGGCCGAGTCCGTCGCGCCCGGCGACTTCGTGCTCGGGCTGACCGCTTCCGGCCGGACGCCCTACGTCCTCGGCGCGCTGGCCGCGGCCAGCCGTCGCGGTGGCCGCACCGCCTTGGTGTCGGGCAATCCGGCAGCGGTGACGCCGCCGGGTGTCGATGTCCTCATCGCGGTGGACACCGGCCCCGAGGCGATCGCCGGGTCGACGCGGATGAAGGCGGGCACGGCGCAGAAGATCATCCTCACCGCGTTTTCGACCGCGACGATGATCAAGCTCGGCCGTACGTACTCGAATCTGATGGTCAGCATGCGGGCGAGCAACGCGAAGCTGCGCGGACGGACCATCAGGATCCTGCGTGAGGCCACCGGAATGAGCATGGCGGACTGCTCCGACGCGCTCACCGAGGCCGACGGCGACCTCAAGGTCGCGCTGGTCCATCTGCTGTCCGGTGAGGACGTCGCGAGTGCGGCGAAGGCGCTGGCGGCGAACGATGGCCACGTACGCAAGGCTCTCGACTCCCTCCGGGTGCACGCGAGCTGAACACCGGCGGACAGACCCGTTCATCCCGACGCCTCGCGCTCTCGCGACGCGAACGGGTGTCCGTCGCCGGGATGGCCGGGTTCATCCTGCTGCTCAACGTCATCGGCTGGGGGGTCCTGACGCTTTTCGTGGCGCCGCGCCAGTACGAGCTCGGCGCCACGGGCGTGTTCGGGGTCGGCCTCGGCGTCACGGCGTTCGTGCTCGGGATGCGGCACGCGTTCGACGCGGACCACATCGCCGCGATCGACAACACCACCCGCAAGCTGATGGCCGACGGGCAACGGCCGCTTTCGGTCGGTTTCTGGTTCTCCCTCGGCCATTCGACGATCGTGTTCGTCCTGTGCCTGCTGTTGTCGCTCGGGGTGCGAGCGCTGGCCGGCGCCGTCGAGGACGATTCGTCGGCGCTGCACGAGGCGACCGGGCTGATCGGGACGTCGGTTTCCGCGGTGTTCCTGTACCTCATCGGGATTATGAACCTGGTGGTGCTGGTCGGCATCGTGAAGGTGTTCCGGCGGATGCGGCGGGGCGAGTTCGACGAAGCGTCGCTGGAGCGGAGCTTGGACTACGTGGGCTACGCGGTCGTAGCGCTCTTCGTGCTGACGTGGGCTCTCGCGCTCCTCGTGTGGCGCTTCGCGCGGATCGAGGAGCGCTGGTCGGTCAAATAGCCCCCTGACCTGCGGAAAGAGAGCAAGGGACCTTTGCTACCGTTTCTCTCGACATTGAGACAAACGAGAGCAAAGGTCCCTTGCTCCCCTTTGGTCAGGCGGGCTCGGGCACCCGCGCCCGCGAAGGCACCGAAAGCGCGAAGCCCAGCAGACCGACGAAGGCGGCAACGGGCCCGACCCACCAGACGCCCGCAGACGACAGAACGACGCCACCCAGCGCGGCCCCGAGCGCACCGCCGGCGTAGATCGCGGAACCGTTGAGCCCCAAGGCGACCGTCGGCGCGTCGGGCGCCAGCGAGAACAGCCGGTGCTGCTGCGGCACCATCAGCATCCCGCCGAACACGCCCGATGCCAGCGTGAAGATCAGCGCGCCGGGCAGGCTCAGCACGGCGACGTCCAGCAGCGCCAGCGTCAGGACCGTACCGATGAGCGAGATCGAGCGGACGCGCGCGGAGCCGAGCGAGTCGGTGGCCCGGCCCGCGAAGGCGTTGCCCACGATCTGCCCGATCCCGAAGCCGACGAGCAGCCACGAGATCATCGCGCCCGCCGCGACCGGAGCGACCAGCACCGGCAAGTACACGAAGGCCGCGAAGCCCGCAGCGGTGCCGAGAACGCTCACGCCGAGCACGCGCGCGATCGGCGGACGTGCGACGACGGCGAGCCTGTCGCGCAACGACACCGTCGGCATCCGGACTCCCGGCAGAAGCGGCACGAGCAGCATCACGATCACCGCCACCGCGCCGATCCCCCACATCACCGCGCGCCAGCCGAACCAGTTCCCGGCCAGCACGCCGATCGGCACACCGAGCACCATCGACACGCTCATCCCGGCGGAGACCGTGGCCAGTGCGCGGCCGCGGCGCTCGTCCGACGCCAGCGCACCGGCGAGGACGTAGGCGTTGGACTGGAACGCGGCGGCGCCGAGGGCGGCCAGCACGCGGGCGACGGCGACCACGGCGAAGGACTCGCCGAGCGCCTGACCGGCCATGCCGATCGTGAACAGCACCATCCCCGCGCCGAGCACCCAGCGCCGGTCGAGCCGTCCTGTGAAGGCCGCGATGATCGGCGAGGAAACCGCGTAGGTCACCGCGAAGACCGTGGTCAGCTGGCCCGCGACGGCTTCGGAAACGCGCAGGTCGGCGGCGATGGCAGGCAGCAGCCCGTTCAGGACGAATCCGTCGGTACCGACGGTGAACGTCCCGACGGCGAGTACCAGCAGAACCCCCAGAGCGAGCCGATCATTTGATGATCGTCGAATCGTCATGAGAGGTATAGTGACGGGACTATTCGATGACTGTCAAATAGTTTGGAGTGAAGTGAGCAGCACGCTGCCGCAGCCGTCGATCGACGAGATCGAGATCGTGCCGGTCCTTCAGGCGCTCGCGGACCCCGTGCGCCTGGAGCTGATCCGCGCCCTGCGAAGCAATCCTTCGCCGCGAAGCTGCGCCATCACCGAGTACGACGTCGAGATCAGCGCGCCGACGCTTTCCCATCACTGGAAGGTCTTGCGCGAGGCCGGCCTCACGACGACGTTCGTCGAGGGCCGGACCCGTTGGGTCGAGCTACGCACCGAAGACCTCCACACGCGCTTCCCCGGGCTACTGGACGCCGTCCTCGCCTAGCCGCCACTTGGCCGCGAGTTCGCCGGCGGCGCACACGCCGACGTCGAGCAGGTACGGGCCCGCTTGACCGCAACCGGACCTCGGTGCGATCGGCTGACCGTGCCCCATCCCGGTGATGGCGTGCGTGTCGACGGCGGCACCGACGTCGGTCCACTGCTCGGAAAGTTCGCGCATGTTCATCGGAGCGACCGTGTAGTCCGCGGTCCCGTGCCAGACGCTGACCGGCGAACGCGGCCCAGCCCCCGCGGCCCGCACCTTGTCGCCCCACTGCTTCGGAGTCAGGTCCTTGCCGGGATTCATGCAGGAGTAGGCGTCGATCATCGAAGCCGCGCAGCCATAAGGCAGTCCCGCGACGACACCGCCGCCCGCGAACAGTTCCGGATACGCCGCCAGCAGCACCGAAGTCATCGCACCACCCGCCGAAAGGCCGGTGACGTACGTCCGGCTCCCGGCCGAGAACCGCGCCATCTGCGCGATCGATTCGGCCTCGCCGGAGCCGCGCTTGATGTCACCCGCCTGGAACCAGTTGAAGCACTTGCTGAAGTTGTTCGCCGAGACCTGTTGCGGCAGAACGAGTTTGAACCGCAGCCGGTCCGCGAGCCCGACCCAGCCGGAGCCGCGCGCGTATCCGGCCGCGTCCTGGGTGCAGCCGTGCAGCACGACCACCGCCGGACGCCCGGCCGGCAGCCCGTCGGGAACGTATTCGAACATCTGCAACGCACCGGGATTGCTCCCGAACCCGGTCACCGGGCGGATCGTCGCCGCCTGCGCCGGAGCCGAAAAGAGAAGGGTCAATGCCGAAACCACCGCGACGATGAGGAGTTTTCGCATCATTTCAGGCTAAATCCGCCGTCTGCGGCGTTCCACGTGGCAAACCACCACAGCGGCGGCCGGTTTTGTGTGGTCGCGCCGGGTACCGGCCTCCGAGGAGCCCGCTTACCGTCGGCCGATGCGGCTCATTCTGGTCCTCGCGATGATGCTGGCCCTGGCCACCCCCGCCCAGGCGGCGAGTGGTTGCGGGAACGTGCGCGTTCCCGGGGCCGCGAACGAACGACTGTCCTGTTTGGACGATCTGACGACCACCGGCACGCTGGTCACCGGGCACACCGTCCAGTCCGACTGGGCCGGGCTCACGTCGGCAGGCTTCCCCGCGCCGAGCGGTGTTCCCGGTATCCAGATCGACGGCTACTTCCCGGATTCGTCGACGTCCAACACGACGCACGGCTGGAACCACGACGCGCAGTTCGTGCTGCGGCTGCCCGATCGCTGGAACGGCGGCCTGGTGGTCTCGGGGTCGCCCGGTGTGCGACGCCAGTACGCGAACGATCGCGCGATCGGCGACCAGGTCCTCGCCGCCGGCTACGCGTTCGCCGCCACCGACAAGGGCAACACCGGCGCGGACTTCCACACGGACGGACGCCGCCCCGGCGACGCGCTCGCCGAGTGGAACTCACGGGTCACCCAGCTGACGATCGCCGCGAAGTCCACCATCGCGCACCGCTACGGGCGTCCGCCGAGCCGCACCCTCGCGGCCGGAATGTCGAACGGCGGCTACCTCGTCCGCTGGCAGCTGGAGAACCGGCCGTGGCTCTACGACGGCGGCATCGACTGGGAGGGCACGCTTTGGCACGAAGACGGCCCGAACCTGTTCACCTTCCTGCCGCCCGCGATCAAGGCTTACCCCGCGTACGCCGCCGGTTCGCGCAAGCCCGCCAACGAATTCTCGACGCCGGTTTCGCGCCGGGCTCGGAATTCCTCTGGCCGTACCACAACGACGTCTACTGGGGCCTGACCCAGCGCATCTACCAGGCCGAATTCGATCCGTCGTTCGCCGGAACCGACTACGACTACGCCACTCGCCCACGGCCGGTGCACCGCGCGGTCGAACGGATCTCGCTGACCGGCCGCATCGGCAAACCGCTGATCACCCTGCACGGCACCCTCGACACGCTGCTGCCGATCACCCGCGATTCCGACGTCTACCAGCGGATGATCGCCGAACAGGGCCGCGCCGGGCTCCAGCGCTACTACCGGATCGTCGACGGCAACCACGTCGACGGGCTTTACGACGCCTTCCCGGACAAGCTGCGCCCGATCGGCCCCTGTTTCCGCACGGCGTTCACCGCGCTCGAAGGCTGGCTCGACGGCGTCCGCCCGCCCGCTTCGGCGACGATCCCGCGCGCGAGCGGTGACCTGGCGACCAGTTGCAGCCTAAGCTGATCGGATGGAATTCCAGGACGTCGTACGACGCCGTCGCATGGTCCGGAAGTTCACCGACGAACCCGTCGCCGAGGCGAGCCTGCGGCGCATTCTGCGCAACGCGCTCAAAGGCCCTTCGGCCGGTTTCTCACAAGGACAAGGGTTTCTCGTCCTCGCCGGCGAAGAACTCACGAAATTCTGGGAGTTCGGGGCGAGCTGGGCGCCCGAAACCGTGACCACGGCACCGGTCGCGATCGTCCCGCTCTCGGTCAAGAACGCCTACCTCGACCGCTATGCCAAGCCCGACAAGGGTGTCGCCGACCGTGACGACTCGTGGTGGCGCGTGCCGTACTGGGACGTCGACACCGGGATGGCGACGTTGCTGATCCTCCAGACCGCCGTCGACGAGGGTCTCGGCGCGGTGTTCTTCGGGCTGGCACCGGAAAGCGTGGAGCGGCTGCACAGCGAGTTCGGTGTGCCGGAGGATCACGACCCGATCGGCGTCGTGGCGCTCGGCCACGGCGCGGAATCCGGACCGTCGCCCGGTTCCTCTTCGACCAAGATCGCTCGCCGCGATTTCGACGACGTCATCCGTTTCGGTCATTGGTGAGGCGGTGCAGCCTGAGCGCGAGCTGGAGTTCCAGCGCGCGCTCGGGCGCCTGCCAGTGCTCTCCCAGCAGTGACGCGATGCGATCCAGCCGCTGCACGACCGTGTTGACGTGCACGTGGAGGAGATCCTTCGCGCGGGTCAAGTTGCCGCCGCAGGCGAAATACGCGCGCAGGGTGCCGATCAGGTCCGTGCCGCGGCGTTCGTCGTAGTCGAGCACCGGGCCGATCGTGGCGGTCACGTACGCGCCCAGATCGGCGTGCTCGCCGAGCAGCAGCCCGACGAAACCCAGGTCGGCCATGCTCGCGCCTTCCCCCGCGCGCCCCAGCGCCAGCAGCGACGCGACGCAGCGCGCGGCTTCGGCGTGCGCCACGGCCAGTTCCCTCGGTGACGCCGCCGGGCCCGCCGCACCCACCGTCACCGGGCAGTCCATTGTGGACGCGAGTTCGGTGGCGACGGACCGGGCCAGCGCTCCTGGGTCCGCACCGCCGACCAGAAGGACCACCTCGTCGGCATGGACACCGACGAGGGCCGCGTGCCGGGCGGCCGCCGTGGCCAGCCTTCGCCGGGAGACGTCGTCGGCATGCGCGACCAGCACCGCGTGCGGTGTCGACAAATCGACCCCCAAGCGGCGACCGCGAGCCAGCAGTGCGGCGGGGTTGCGGCCCGGCGCGGTGAGCAGGTCCGACAGCAACTCCCCGCGCACTTCGTCCTCGGCGCGCGCGACGGATCGCCGCTGCATCAGCAGGACGGCGGTGACCACCCCCGCCCGCTCGAACAGCCGCCGGTCGGCCTCGCCAAGCGACGGCCCACCGCCGAGTACCAGACTGCCGAGGAATTCCTGCCCCGCCTGGACAGCGCAGAGCCAACCGTCCTCAGTGGACACCGCGCGTCCGCTCGTCCTGGACGCCGAAACCGCCGCACGCGAAAGGCTCAGCTCGCCGTCGGTCCGGGCGAGGACGACACCGTCGGCGTCATAGACGGCGATCGAGCCGCCGAGCACGTCCGCGACCGCGGCGGCGACCTCGGCCAGATCGCCGCCGCGCAGCACGAGATCCATCAGCCGGTCGTGGGCGTCCTCGGCGCGGCGCATCGCGTCGTTGTGCGCGCTGATCGTCGCGTTGGCGGCGTTCAGTTCGGCGACCGCGCGGCGCGTCTCGTCGAGCAGATGCGCGTTGTCCAGCGCGATCGCCGCGTGGTCGGCCAGCGACGACAGCAGCGCGACCTCGTCGGGCGAGAAGTCACGGCTGGTCCGGTCGGAGGCGAACAGCACCCCGATGACCTTGCTGCCGATCGCCAGCGGCACCCCGAGGATCGCGGTCAGCCCCTCGTCGAGCACACCGGTGTCGATCGACGAAGTGTGCCGGAAACGCTTGTCGTTGAAGTAGTCCGCGGTCGCGTACGGTCGCGCGGTCTGCGCGACCAGCCCGCCGAGCCCCTCGCCCATGCCCAGCACGATGTCCTGGAACAGCGCGGAAACCGAGCCGTCGGTCACGCGGACGTAGGTCTTGCCCTCGGTTTCGTCGTTGAGGCTGAGATACGAGACGTCCACGCCGAGCAACGCCCGCGCCCGCCGCACGATCGACCGCAGGACGGCGTCCGGATCGTCCAGCCGGGCGAGATCGCTGGCCGTGTCGAACAGCGCGGCCAGCTCCGCCTCTCGCCGCCTGTGCTCGGCGACGGTGTCCCGGATCCGGAGCGCCAGTTCGGTGGCCTTCGGGTCGACGGGGACGTGCGCCAGCTGCTCGCTGCCCGCCCCGGAGGCGAGCAGTTCGAGCAGCCGGCGCAACTGTGCGGAACTGTCCACAAGGGTCATGCTGACACGTGACCGCGCTCCGTGAGAACTTCGGAGTGCAGGGACTCCCCCTTGGTCTCGCGGGCGGCGAGCAGGGCGATCACGGTCAGCACGCACATCGCGACCACGTAGAGCGAGACCGGGATCGTGCTGCCGAACTCCCTGAACAACGCGACCGCGATGAGCGGCGCCACCGCCCCGGCCGCGATCGACGACAGCTGCCCGCCGACCGAAAGGCCGGTGTAGCGCACCCGCGTCGGGAACTGCTCGGAGAAGAATGCGGCCTGCGGGCCGTACATCGCGCCGTGGAGCACCAGCCCGACCGTCGCCGCGAGAATGATGACACCGGAGTTCTTCGTGTCGAGCATCGCGAAGAACGCGAAACTCCACGCCGCCATGCCGATCGCGCCGAACAGGTACACCGGCCGTCGGCCGATCCGGTCGGAAAGCATGCCCCACAAGGGAATGGTCAGGAAGTGCACGGCCGAACCGATGAGCACCGCGTTGAGGCCGGCCGATTTCGGCAGGTTCAGCCCGGTGGTGACGTAGACGAGGATGAACGCGGTGATCACGTAGTACGAGACGTTCTCCGCCATACGCGAACCGATCGTGATCAGCACCGCGCGCCAGCTCTTGCGGAACACCTCGACGACCGGGGCGTGCGTGGTCGCGTTGTTCTTCTGCGCGGCAAGGAACACCGGTGATTCGCTGACCGCGAGCCGGATCCACAGCCCGATCACCACGAGGACACCGGAAAGCAGGAACGGGATCCGCCAGCCCCAGCTGAGGAACGCCTCATCGGACTGCGTCGCGGCGAGGATCGCCAAGACCGCCGTCGCGAGCAAATTGCCGCCGGGAGCTCCGCATTGCGGCCAGGACGCCCAGAATCCGCGTCGCTTGTCGTCGCCGTGTTCGGAGACGATCAGTACCGCGCCACCCCATTCGCCGCCGAGCGCGAAACCCTGCACGAGCCGCAGGAGCGTCAGCAGGATCGGCGCCAGTACACCGACGGTCGCGTACGTCGGGAGGATGCCCATCGCGCAGGTCGAACCGCCCATCAGCAACAGGCTCAGCACCAGCAGCTTCTTGCGGCCGACGCGGTCACCGAAGTGGCCGAACACCAGCCCGCCGATCGGCCGCGCGAGGAAACCGACGGCGTAGGTCAGGAACGCGAGCAGCGTGCCGGTGAGCGGATCGTTGGTGGGGAAGAACAATTTGCCGAACACCAGCGCCGCGGCGGAGGTGTAGAGGAAGAAGTCGTACCACTCGATCGTCGTTCCGATCAGGCTGGCGCTGACGACCTTCGCGATCGAGCCGCGGTTCTGCGTGGTCACCGAGGACGTCCTTTCGTGAGAACCTGTTGGCGGAGCAGGAGGTGGGTCCGGAAGGCGGGCCGGAGGCCCCGCTATCGCGGTGGCAGGGCGCCGTATCGCCGTCGTGAGTGGACGACCGGGCAGCGCCCTGCCGACGTCGATCGCGGTCGCGGGTTCCTCGGGAGACACAGGGGTTCACGCGGCGGTCCAGCCGCCGTCGAGGGGGATCGAGGTACCGGTGACATGGGCGGCGTGCTCGCCGGACAGCCAGAGCACGCAAGCGGCGACGTCGGCGGGTTCGATGAGCCGCTTGATCGCGGAACGGCGCAGGAGGACCTGTTCGATGACGGCGTCGCGTTCGAGCCCGTGCTCCTCGGCCTGCGCCTGGAGCTGGCCGGTGACCAGCGGTGTCCGGACGTAGCCGGGGTTGACGCAGTTGCTGGTCACGCCGTGCTCCGCGCCTTCGAGCGCGGTGACCTTGGAGAGGCCTTCGAGCGCGTGTTTCGCGGTGACGTACGCGGATTTGAACGGGCTCGCGCGCAGGCCGTGGACGCTGGACATGTTGACCACGCGCCCCCAGCCGCGTTCGTACATATGCGGCAGCGCGCGGCGGATCAGCAGGAACGGCGCGGTGACCATGAGCGCCTGGATGCGGGTGAACGTCTCCGGCGGGAACTCGTGGATCGGCGCGATGTGCTGGAAACCGGCGTTGTTGACGAGGATGTCGACCTCGGCCGGCAGGGTCTCGACGGCTTGGGCGTCGGTGAGGTCGACGACGTGCGCGATGCCGTTGACGTCGGCCGCCGCCTGCTCGACGGCGTCGTCGATGTCGGCGAGGTGGACCTTGGCCCCCGCCTCGGCGAGCGCTTCGGCGCAGGCCAGGCCGATCCCGCTCGCCGCGCCCGTGACCAGCGCGGACTTACCGGCCAGATCGCTGTGATACGCACCACTCATGCCGAACGACGTTAGGTCGCTCTCGGCCCTTAGACCATGTGGCTACGCCCCACACCTACCCACGACCTCATGTGAGCCCACCCCACTCCCGCATTTCGTCCTCTGAATGCGGTAGTTGGCATCGCGAACTACCGCATCGAGAGGACGAAACGCGGGAGGTCAGCCGGCGGCGTCGGAGATCGACTTCGCCTCGCGGGCGCCGGCCTCGAAGGCTTCACACGAAAAGAGCAGCCACGCCCGGACGCCGTCGGGAGTTCCCCCGGCGAACGCCGAAGCGGCTTCGAGGTACTTCGGCACGCGCCGGAAGTACGCGACCTCGGGCACTGTCAGCGCCTTTGGGTCCAGCCCGGTCGCCACCGCTGAAAGCCGCGCCGCCGCCCGTGCGACGACACCGTCCGCGGAGCCGAAAGGCTTGAGCGCCAACAGTTCCCCGTGCACGACGGCGGTCAGCACCGGCCCCGGCACCGACGTCACGCCGGCGACCAGTTGCGCCAGCATCTCCAGCCGCGGGCCGACGTCACCGGACGACCGCGGCCGCCCCAGCGCGTCGAAATCCGTCACCAGATCCGACGCGGCGAGAACATGCAGACGCGCCAACGCCTGCAACGGCGCACGCCGCCACGTCGGCAGCAGGCCCTCCAGCGCTTCCGCGACCCGCAGCGCGCCCGCCAGCACCGGATCGCTCACTTCACCCGACTCGGGCAGTTCGGGCGCGGCGCCTTCGATCCCGGCCGACGCCCGCGCCGACCGGACGGAGGCTTCGGCGGCCGTCGCCGCGCCGCCGCGCAGGTTGGCGGGCAGCCGGTGGACGGCGAACACCGCGTCCTGCGCCGATTTCGCGGCCGCGGCGACCCCTTCGAGGTCCAGCAGCGGCTTCAGCGGATCCGTCACGCGTCCAGCACCTGCCCCGCGCGCCGCACCACGGGCGCCTGCACCGACCACGGGAAGTTGATCCAGCGGTCCGTGTGCTTCCAGACGTACTCGCACTTGACGCACGCGCGCGGCTTCTCGTAGACGACCGCGCAGCGCACCTCGGCGACGTGGTCGGCGCAGAAGTCGCGGACCAGCTTCAAGGTCGCGCCGGTGTCCGCGACGTCGTCGGCGACGAGCACCTTCTTCTTCGTCAGGTCGACGACGTTCGGCACCGGCGGCAGCATGACCGGCAGGTCGAGCCGCTGGTCGACGCCGGTGTAGAACTCGACGTTCATCACGTGCAGGTTCTTGACGTCCAGCGCGTAGCCGAGCGCGCCGGCGACGAACAACCCGCCGCGCGCGATCGACAGGATGAGGTCCGGCTCGAAGCCGTCGTCGGCGACGGCCTGCGCCAGCTCCCTGCTGGCCGTCCCGAACAACTCCCAGGTGAGCTCTTCCCGCTCCTCGGCCATGCTGCCTCGCCTTCTCGATCGTTCCCGCGAGCATAGGCAACGCCCCAGTGGCCTTCTCGAATGCTTCGAAACTGGCTATCCAATAAGGCCATTGCCGTCCGTAGCGTCGAGGCCGTGAACGACTGGAACAGCTGGAGTGTCCATGCCACCCTGACCGGCGAACGCGTCCGCCTCGAACCGCTCACCCGCGATCACGCGAAGGGCCTGTTCGCCGCGGGCTCCGACCCGGCGATCTGGACGTGGCTCAGCCTCCGTCAGCCGCGAGACCTCGCCGCGGCCGAAGTGATGGTCGAAGACATCCTCGCCGACGCCGACCGCCGCGCCTGGGCCCAGATCGACGCGCGCACCGGCGAGGTCGCGGGCACGACGTCGTTCTACGCGATGAGCGCCCGCCACAAGATCGTTTCCGTCGGCTACACCTGGATCGGTTCCGAATGGCAGCGGACCGGACTCAACCGCGAGTCGAAACTCCTGTTGCTGCGCCACGCTTTCGACGACCTCGGCGCGAACCGCGTCTCGTGGGAGACCGACCTCCGCAACCTCAAGTCGCAGAAGGCGATCGAACGTCTCGGCGCGCAGCGGGAAGGGGTGCTGCGCGCGCATCGCGTCCGGCCGGACGGAACCATCCGCGACACCGTCGTCTACTCCCTCACCGGACCAGAATGGCCTGCGGTCCGTACCGCTTTGTCCTCAAGCGGATGAATGCCGCGCGCAACCACGATGCAACCTTTTACTTCGCGTCGTAACGTCGATAGCGTGCCAACGGGCGTGAAGACACGCGAATCACAGGAGGCATCGCACCATGACCGAGCAGTCGCCGGCGCTGGACAATTTACTCACGGAGAGCAGGACCTTCCCCCCGAGTGAGACTTTCAGCGCGCAAGCGAATGCCACCGCCGACTTCTACGCCGAGGCCGACGCGGACCGGGAAGCGTTCTGGGCCAAGCAGGCCGAGCGCCTCCACTGGGAAACGAAGTGGTCGCAGGTACTGGACTGGACCAATGCGCCGGTGGCGAAGTGGTTCGTGGGCGGGAAGCTCAATGTCGCGTACAACTGCGTCGACCGCCACGTCGATTCCGGGCACGGCGACCAGGTCGCCCTCCACTGGGTCGGCGAGCCCGGCGACAGCCGTGACATCACCTACGCGCAGTTGAAGGACGACGTTTCCAAGGCCGCGAACGCGTTCGAGTCCCTCGGCCTCAAGGCTGGCGACCGCGTCGCCATCCAGATGCCGATGGTGCCCGAAGCGATCGTCGCGATGCTCGCGTGCGCCCGGATCGGCGTCCTGCACAGTGTCGTCTTCGGTGGTTTTTCCCCGACAGCCCTGCGTTCCCGCGTGGACGACCAGGCGGCGCGGATCGTCATCACCACCGACGGCCAGTACCGCCGCGGCAAGGCCGCCCCGATGAAGGCCAATGTCGACGAAGCGCTCGAAGGCGCCGAATCGGTCGAGAAGGTCATCGTCGTGCGCCGCACCGGCGAAGAGGTGCCGATCACCGAAGGCCGCGACCTCTGGTGGCACGAACTGGTCGACGGCCAGTCCGCGGAGCACGCGCCGCAGGCGTTCGACTCCGAGCACCCGCTCTTCATCCTCTACACCTCCGGCACCACCGGGAAGCCGAAGGGCATCCTGCACACCTCCGGCGGATACCTGACCCAAGCCGCGTACACCCACCACAACGTCTTCGACCACAAGGCAGGCGAAGACGTCTACTGGTGCACCGCCGACATCGGCTGGATCACCGGGCACACGTACATCGTGTACGGGCCGCTGGCGAACCGGACGACGCAGGTCGTCTACGAAGGAACGCCGAACACCCCGCACGAGGGCCGCCACTGGGAGATCGTCCAGCAGCACAAGGTCTCCATCTACTACACCGCGCCCACGCTGATCCGCACGTTCATGAAGTGGGGCAACGAGATCCCGCAGAAGTACGACCTCTCGTCGCTGCGCGTGCTCGGCAGTGTCGGCGAGCCGATCAACCCCGAGGCGTGGATCTGGTACCGCGAGAACATCGGCGCGAACTCGGCGCCGATCGTCGACACCTGGTGGCAGACCGAGACCGGCGGGATCATGATCTCGCCGTTGCCGGGCGTCACCGCCACGAAGCCGGGCTCGGCGCAGAAGGCGCTGCCGGGTATCTCGGCGAAGGTCGTCGACGACCAGGGCGTCGAGGTCGGCAAGGGCGGCGGCGGTTACCTGGTGCTCGACAAGCCGTGGCCGGGCATGCTGCGCGGTATCTGGGGCGACGAGCAGCGCTTCCGCGACACCTACTGGTCGCGCTTCGCCGACCAGGGCTACTACTTCGCCGGTGACGGCGCGAAGTACGACGCCGACGGCGACGTCTGGCTGCTGGGCCGGGTCGACGACGTGATGAACGTGTCCGGGCACCGCATCTCGACCACCGAGGTTGAGTCCGCGCTGGTCTCGCACCCGACAGTCGCCGAGGCGGCCGTCGTCGGCGCGACCGACCCGACGACCGGGCAGGGCATCGTCGCTTTCGTCATCCTGCGCGGTAACGCGGTGGACGGTGGAGACAAGGCCGTGCAGGAGCTGCGCAACCACGTCGCCAAGGAGATCGGGCCGATCGCGAAGCCGCGGCAGATCCTGGTCGTGCAGGAGCTGCCGAAGACGCGGTCCGGCAAGATCATGCGCCGCCTGCTGCGCGACGTCGCCGAGAACCGCCAGGTCGGCGACGTGACCACGCTGGCCGACTCGTCGGTGATGGATCTGATCTCTTCGGGCCTGAAGTCCGGCAAGTCCGAGGAGTAACCCCACCTCAAGCGCTATGAAAGGTCCTTTCCTTGCAAAATTTGCCAGGAAAGGACCTTTCATGGCGCGCGACACGCCTATCACACCCCGGTTCGCGTCACTCGAACGCCTGTTCTAGGATGTGCCGGGTACCACCCCATACCCGGGCAAGGAGACGACACCGACGATGACCGTGGATGCCTTGACACGCACTGACGCCGTGTCCGAAGAAGCGGCTACCGAAGCGCCCGTCGACTCGACGCCGCAGGCGGAGACGGCCGAAGCCCCGGCCGAGGCGAAGACCGAGACTCCGGAAAACCCGGAGACCCCCACCGAAGAGAACACGGTGGAATCCCCCAAGCCCAAGCGTGGCCGCCCGAAGGTCGCCACGACGGCGAAGAAGACCCGCACCGTCGAGCTGACCCTCACGGTCACCGGCACCGCCGACGGCGAGTGGCAGGCCGAGCTCAAGAACGGCAGCAAGTGGGTCACGAAGGGCCTGGAGATCCCGGCCGCGGCCGTGTCCCGCGCCGCCAAGGAACTGCACGCCGACCTGTCGGGCCCGATCGACGAGGTCATCAACGCCGCCCGCGAGCTGCAGGCCGCGAAGGTCGCTCAGCTCGAAGCCGAGCTGGAGAAGGCGAAGCTGGCGCTGGCCGAGCTGGACGCGTAAGACTTTCCTCCCGACCGGGGCGGACGCTGGATATCAGTGCCCGCCCCGGTTTTTTTCATTCCGCGATCGGCGGCCGCGAAGGAAGCGGCGTCTTGAACTCGACCCACTGGCTGTCCACGATGGCCTCGACGCTGTGCGGGACACCGCGCGGATGGACGATCGTGCCGCCGGCTTCGAGGGTCACTTCCCGGCCGTCGAGCGTGCCGCGCAGCGAACCCGAAACCAGGTACACGATGCTGTCGTGATCGTGGCTGTGCACGGGAGAAGCGACGCCGGCCGGGTAGGAGATCTCGTACGCCAGCCCGCCTTCCGCCCTGGCGAGCGTCCGGAACCGGCCCTGTCCGCCGATCAGCGGCAGACCCTCCACTGTGGACATGGTCGTCCAGGTCATCGCACTGTCTCCATGGCGGCTGCCTCCTCGCGGTCCGGGTCACGGGCGAGCACGACACCGATGATGGTCACGACGGCGGTCGCCAGCAAGTAGACCCCGATCGCGAGCCACGTGTCGAACCCGGCCAGCAACGCCGTGAACAGCAGCGGCGCGGGCGCCCCGCCGATCACGCCGGCGAGGGTGTAGGCCAGCGAGCTGCCGGTGTAGCGCAGACGCGGCGAGAACTGCTCGGTGACGAGCGCGGCCTGCGGTCCGTAGAGCGCCGCGTGGATGACGAGCGCGAGCACGATCCCGGTCGCCAGCATGAGGAACGAGCCGCCGCTGACCATCGGGAAGAACACGAACGGCCAGATCCCGGCGGCGATGGTCGCGATCAGGTACATCTTGCGTCGCGAGACGCGGTCCGAGAGCGCGCCGAACAGCGGCATCAGCACCAGCTGGAACGCCGAACCGATCATCACCGCGGCCAGCCCGGCGCCGCGCGAGAGATCGGTGTGCGTGGTGACGTACGTGAGGACGAAGACGGTGAACAGCGCGTAGAGCACGTCCGGGCAGACCCGGATCAGCACGGCCGCGACCAGCGCGCGGCGTTCGGTGCGGAAGACCTCGGAGATCGGCGCCGACGAGCGTTCGCCCCGCTCCTGGAGCTGCTTGAAGACCGGCGTCTCCTCCAGTTTGAGCCGGATCCACAGGCCGAACCCGACCAGCGCGCCGGAAAGCAGGAAGGCGATCCGCCAGCCCCAGCTGTTGAACTGGTCCTCGGTGAGCAGCCCGGCCAGCACGGCGAGGACACCGTTGGCGAGCAGGTTGCCCGCGGGCGGGCCGATCTGCGCGGCGGACGCCCAGAAACCGCGTTTGTTCGGATCGCCGAATTCGCTCGACAGCAGGACCGCGCCACCCCATTCGCCACCGATGCCGACACCCTGCGCGAACCGCAGCGCGACGAGCAGCACCGCCGCGAAACCGCCGATGTTCTCGTAGGTGGGCAGGACACCGATGAGGAACGTCGCCACCCCGGTGAGCACGAGCGTCATGACCAGGATGCGCTTGCGGCCGAGCACGTCGCCGAGGCGGCCGAAGAGGAACCCGCCGAGCGGCCGGGCGAGGTAGCCGACGGCGTAGGTCGAGAACGCCGCCATCGTGCTCGCGAGCTGGTCTTCCGAGGGGAAGAAGAGATTCCCGAAGATCGTCGCGGCCGCCACCGAGTAGGCCGCGAAGTCGTACCACTCGAGCGCTGTTCCCGAGAGGCTGGCCGCGAAGGCCTTGTGCAACGAACGCCGGTCACCGGCTGGTGAGGTCATGTCCACATCCGTCCGTAGGAGATCCGCAACCCCGCCGGGAGGGGTTGAATTGCGGATATACTCCTTGTATACAAGCTGTATGCGCAACCCCCAATCTCGGAGGACCGATGCCTGAGCTGCGTTTCACCCTTCCCGACGGCCAGGAGCGGCGGACCGAGGTCCACACGCTGCTGAACGCCGGATACGCCGGTCGCAGCCAGGAGGACGTCGCCGCTCACGTGGCCGAACTGGCCGAACTCGGCGTCCCCGCGCCGTCGGTGATCCCGGCGCTCTACCCGGTCGCGCCGTACCTGGCGAGCCAGACCGACGAGGTCCCGGTGCAGCACGAGCGGACCTCCGGCGAGGCCGAATGGGCCATCGTCATCACCGGCCCCGCGCCCGAAG
This sequence comes from Amycolatopsis sp. cmx-4-54, assembly GCF_046548895.1. Classification (NCBI taxonomy): domain Bacteria; kingdom Bacillati; phylum Actinomycetota; class Actinomycetes; order Pseudonocardiales; family Pseudonocardiaceae; genus Amycolatopsis; species Amycolatopsis sp. cmx-4-54. The sequence continues at coordinate 877,876 of NZ_JAEBEJ010000002.1, read as the reverse complement.
ACGTCCTCCTGACCGCCGCCTGCGACCACACCGACCGCGCGCTCGAAGCGCACGGCGTCGCGTGGAGCAAGAACGCCGGCCCCGACGTCCTCGCCGCCAAGGCGTGGCGGCTCGTGGACGTCGAAGACCGGCTCGACGACCTCACGCTGTCCGCCTGGGCCGGAGAAAACCTGATCCAGCAAGGAAAGCTCGCGGAACTGCTGCCGCCGTCGTACTGGCTGGACGTCCTGCGCGAGCGGGACCTCTACGCCCCGGGCACCGTGCTGATCTCCGGGACCATCCCGATGGTGCACGGCGTCGACCAGTTCGCCGGCTCCTGGCGCGTGGAACTGGGCGACCCGGCGACCGGCGAGACGATCGAACTCGCCTACACCGTGCGACGGCTGCCCGAACCGATCGGCTGAAGCAGCTCGCCGAGGAAGGCCCGGTACTCGTCCTTCATCGGCAGCTCGCGCTCCACGCGGACGCGGCGGCGGGTCGCGGAGACTTCGACCTCGCGCACCGGATCGAATCCGGTGCGCTCGTAGGACTCCCAGTACAGCCCGACGCCGCCGTTGCCACGCGGGGACTTCGGCGAAATTGACGCCGTGCGCGAAGAGCAGCTCGTTCTTCTCGGAGACGCCGGCACCGTCGAGAACGGCTCCGGCCTCACTCGCCGATTTCCCCGTCTTGCGGAGGATCCAGTAGCACCAGCCGTTGAGCGCGCATCGGGCCGCGTCCGCCTGGCGCCAGGAGAAATAGTCGACGACGTCGTCCGCCGTCGTGCCCAGCCAAACGCGGCCGTCGAAGTGCGCGGGCACCCCGGCCGCGTGGGTGAACGCGGCCGAGGCGATCCCGGCGGAGATCGACACGAGCTTCTCTACGCCCCGGCCGAAGAGATCGGCGGAAGGGGCGAGCAGGACCGAGATCTCGTCGCTTTCCGTGTATACGTAAGGCGAAGCGAACTCCGCCAGTAACGCGCTCGCGGTCTCGGCCATGCAGTCGGCGAACCGGGGATCGAACGGTTTCTCGAAGCGCGCTTCGGTGAACTTGGAGAAGCCCCGGCCGTCGACGCGGAGCACCGTCCAGGCTCCCGGCGGCACGGTCAGCCCGTGGAACCACTCGCGTTCCCGTTGCCGCGCCTCGAAATCACCGACGTCCATGGTTCACCCCCGCTCGACGACGAAACCGCCTTCGCCGTCGAAACCGACGGTGTACAGCTCGTCGAAACCGTCTTCGGCGCTCGGGCGCCTGAGGCGTTTGAGCGTCGCATACAGACCGACGTCGGGCACTTGGGTTTTCCCCGTCCGGCGCGCGTTGCGCTCTCGGGAGCCTTCGAGATCAGGCGGGAACCAGTACCCGAGGACCCGCGCGCCGTACCGTCTGGCGACTTCGACCAGCGGTGCCCATTCCTCCGGCGAGGGGTTGGTGTTGTCCACGACCACCGAACGGCCGTCCTCGAGCGCCTCGGCCAGCATCCGCAGCTGCCGAGCCTGCGGCCGCCGGGCGTTGGGGAAGGTGTCCTTGCTGACGTGGACGTGCGTCCCCGCGAACTCGCGCCGGAAGAACGTCGACTTCCCGGACGCCTGGAGCCCGATCAGGATCACCATCTCCGCCACGGGCACAACGTAGCCGATGAGTCAGGCAAGGCAATAGTCAATAAGGATTGCCTCTATTCACCAAACCGGCCTTCACTCGCCGGATACCGTTCTTTGTGTTTCACTGAAACGGTGACCGATACCGTATCGACTTCACATCCTCACGAACCCCACGCGGACCTCGGCGGCAGGCTGAACCGGCTGCGCGCCGGGGTTCTCGGCGCGAACGACGGGATCGTCTCGGTGGCGGGCATCGTGGTCGGTGTCGCGGGCGCGACCACCGATTCCACCGCGATCGCCACCGCGGGAATCGCGGGACTGGTCGCGGGCGCGCTTTCCATGGCGGGTGGCGAATACGTCTCCGTGAGCACGCAGCGCGACACCGAACGCGCGCAGTTGCGGCTGGAAAAGCGCGAGCTGAAAGAGATGCCCGAGGCCGAAGAACGGGAACTCGCGGAAATCTACGAGGAGAAGGGTCTTTCGCCGGAACTCGCCGCCGAGGTCGCCCGCGAACTGACCGAAAAGGACGCGCTGCAGGCGCACGCCGAGGCCGAACTCGGCATCGATCCGGACAATCTGACCAGCCCGTGGCAGGCGGCGTGGGCGTCGCTCGTGGCGTTCACCGTCGGCGCGCTCCTGCCGCTGCTGGCGATCGCGTGGACGCCGACCTCGGCGCGGGTCTGGGCGTGCGCGTCGGCGGTCTTGGTCGGGCTGGTGTTGACCGGGTTCATCAGCGCGAAACTCGGCGACGCCCGCGTCGGCCGCGCGATCGCGCGCAACGTCGGTGTCGGCGCGCTGACGATGCTGGTGACCTACTACGTCGGTGTGCTTTTCGGGATCACCGTCGGTTAGGCCGCGTTTCGCGTGTCGTCCGTCCAATCACGCGTGTCGTCCGTCCAATCACGCGTGTCGTCCGTCCAATCACGCGGCCCGGCCCACCTGAAGCAGCGAAAGGGCCCTTCACCGCTTCCTATGCGGCGAAGGGCCCTTTCAGCACGTTCGAGGATCGCTCGTCAGTGCGGCATGAAGCGGCGTCAGTGAACGCCCTTCATCAGCTTGCGGATCATCGGCGTCGCCACCAGGAGCGCCACACCGACCACGATGGCCGCCCCGCCGACGATGCTGAAGTACGGCGCTTCGTCGTCCACCGTGTAGAACTCGGCGAGCTTCCCGGACATCGCCGTACCGAGCGAGATGGACAGGAAGTTCAGCGCCACCATCTGCGTCCGGAACGCCTCCGGCGCGAGTTTCGTCGACAGCGAGAGACCGACCGGCGAAAGCATCAGCTCCGCCATGGTGAACACGAACAGGATGCCTGCCAGCGCGAGCAGCGGGCTCGCGTTCTTGCCGCTGCCGACCATCGGGAGGAACAGCAGGAACGCCACGCCCATGGTGACCGTGCCGAGCACGAACTTGATCGGCGAGGACGGCTGCCGCGAGCCGAGTTTCGTCCAGATCGCCGCGATCACCGGCGCGAACAGGATGATGAACACCGGGTTGATCGAGTTCACCCACGCGACCGGCATCTCCCAGCCGAAGATCGTCCGGTTCAGTCGTTCGTCGGTGTAGGCCGCGACCACGGTGAACTGCTGCTGGTACAGCGAGAAGAACGCGGCACTCGCGATGAACATCGGGATGAACGAGTACACCCGGCTGCGTTCGTCGGCGGTGATCTTCTTGCTGCTGATGATCACCACGAAGTAGATCACCGAGATGACCGCGACGGCCCAGACGACGACGTCGACCAGGTTCGCCGGGTTGATCACGCCGAAGACCACGAGCAGCACGATCGCGGCGACACCCACCGCGGTACCGCCGAAGACCAGCGGGCGCCGCGACGCGGGCAGCGGGTTGGGGACCTCGCTCGCCTTCTCGCCGAGGTTCTTGCGGCCGATCGTGTACTGGATCAGGCCGAGCGCCATCCCGACCGCGGCGAGCCCGAAGCCGACGTGGAAACCGATCTCGCTCTGCGCGAGCCCGGTCAGCAGCGGTCCGACGAAGCCACCGACGTTCACGCCCATGTAGAAGATCGTGAAACCGCCGTCACGGCGCTCGTCGCCCGGCGCGTACAGCGTCCCGACGATGGCGGTGGCGTTGGACTTCAGCCCGCCGCTGCCGACGGCCACGCAGACGAGGCCGACACCGATACCCGCCAGACCGGGCAGCACGGCGAGGCTGATGTGGCCGATCATGATCAGGATCGCGCTGTAGAACAGCGTGCGTTCCGAGCCGAGCACCCGGTCCGCGACCCAGGCGCCGATCACCGCCGACAGGTAGACCATGCCGCCGTACGCGCCGACGATGCCGAGCGCGGAGGCCTTCGGCAGCGCCAGGCCGCCCTGGCTGACTTCGTAGTAGAGGTAGATCGGAAGGATGCCGAGCATCCCGTAGAACGAGAAACGCTCCCACATCTCGACGCCGAAGAGGTTCGCGAGCCCTCGTGGGTGCCCGAAAAACCTCGTGTCTCGCTGGACCTCGGTAGAGGTACTCACCATGCCGTCCTTAGTGCAGACATCGTTGTCGGTTTCCGATTGACATGCTAGAAGCCCACCGAGTGGACGGGACACCGACGTCCGCATGATCTTGTGGTCACCGTCATGAAGACGAGATTTCCGCAGCTTGAGGCGTTAAAATCACGTCAAGGTGCGCCGGGAAGTCTGGTCGGCAACAGTGTTCGTCGTTGCCGAAACCCCGGAGGATGCCTTGTCCGGCCCTACCCGCCCCGCGAAAGCCGTCGCAGATTTCGCCCGCTACCTGCGCACGGAGACGACCGGCGGGATGATCCTGCTCGGTGCCACCGCGATCGCCCTCATCTGGGCCAATTCGCCCATCGACGACATTTACCGCGCGATCCGCGATTTCCGGCTCGGCCCCGAATTCCTCCACCTGAATCTGACGATCGGCGACTGGGCGAAGGACGGCCTGCTCGCGTTGTTCTTTTTCGTCGCCGGGCTCGAACTCAAACGCGAACTTGTGGTCGGTGAACTTTCGCGGTTCAAGCAGGCGATTTTGCCGGTGGTCGCCGCGGTCGGCGGCATGGTCGTCCCAGCGCTGGTCGCGCTGGCCGTCGGCTGGGGAGCGCCGGGCATCGAACGCGCGTGGGCCATCCCGGTCGCCACGGACATCGCCTTCGCGCTGGGTGTCCTCGCCCTGACCGCGTCGAACCTGCCGAGCAGCGCCAGGGTCTTCCTGCTGTCGCTCGCGGTGGTCGACGACCTGGGCGCGATCCTCCTCATCGCGATCCTGTTCACCGCGAAGTTCGACCTCGTCGCCGCGGGCGTTGCCGTCGTCGCCCTCGCGCTGTACGCCTACCTGCAGCACCGCCGGGTCCGCAGCGCCTGGATCTACGTGCCGCTGGCCTTGATCACCTGGGTGGCGGTGCACTCGGCGGGCATCCACGCCACGATCGCCGGCGTCGCGCTCGGCCTGCTCACCCGCGTCCGCGCCGACGAGGGCGAGGAGCACGCGCCCGCGATCCGGCTCGAACACCGGCTGCAGCCGTGGTCGGCCGCGGTCGCGGTGCCGCTGTTCGCGCTGTTCGCGGCGGGGATCAAAGTGGACGCCGAGTCGCTCGGAGCGGTGTTCACCACGGCGTTGCCGCTGGCCGTGCTGGTCGGCCTGGTCGGCGGGAAGCTGGTCGGGATCTTCGGCGCCAGCCTGCTCGCGGTGAAGTTCAAGCTCGCGGAGAAACCCAGGGGCATGGGCTGGCGGGACATCGGCGCGTTGTCGATGCTCGGCGGTGTCGGGTTCACCGTGAGCCTGCTGATCGCCGACCTCGCGCTCGACGGCGAGGCCGTGGACCAAGCCAAGATGGCGGTCTTGATCGCCTCGGCGGTCGCCTCGCTGGCCGCCGCAGCGATGCTGCTGCACCGCAGCCGGGTGCACGCGCGCGAAGATTGAGAAGCGACACTCGCCGGTCCGTCGCGCCCGTGATCGGGGCACGTGGCACGATGGCCGGTGTGAGCAGCCCCAAGCACGAACGTACCGGCCCCGACGGCGTGGGGGCCGTGCCCTACCTCCCCCTGTCGAGCGATGACGACGTGGTAGCGAGCGAGCAGTCCCTCGGGAAGCTCGTCGGCGATGCCACACAGCACGTCTCGACGCTGATCCGCGCCGAGGTCGAGCTGGCCAAATCCGAGGTCGTCGCGGAGGCGAAGAAGGGCCTCAAAGGCGCCATCTTCTTCCTGGTCGCGCTGGTCATCGGGCTGTACAGCTCGTTCTTCTTCTTTTTCTTCCTCGGCGAACTGCTGTCGGAGTGGCTGATGCGCTGGGCGGCGTTCGCGATCGTGTTCGGGCTGATGCTCGTCGCGACGGCGGTCGCGGGCTTCCTCGGCTACCGCAAGGTGAAGAAGATCAAGGCGCCGGAGCGCACGATCAACAGCTTCAAGGACACCGCCGCCGCGTTCAAGCCGCGTCACAGCGCCGAAGACGCCGCGCCCGCGGACCGCGACTGAGAAGTTTTCGAGTCGGTGCAGGCGACACCGGATCCGTCGATCGTCCGGATCGACGGTCCGTGGACCCATCGTGACGTCTCGGCCAACGGCATCCGGCTGCACGTCGCCGAACTCGGCGACGGGCCGGTGGTCCTGCTGCTGCACGGGTTCGCCGAGTTCTGGTGGACCTGGCATCACCAGCTGACGGCGCTCGCCGATGCCGGTTTCCGCGCGGTCGCGGTCGACCTGCGCGGGTACGGCGACTCCGACAAACCCCCGCGTGGCTACGACGCCTGGACCCTCGCGGGCGACGTCGGCGGGCTGATCAAGTCGCTCGGCGCGCGCAAGGCCCATCTCGTCGGGCATGCCTGGGGCGGCATGCTCGCGTGGACGGTCGGCGCGCTGCACCCGCGGCTGGTGTCGTCGGTCAGCGTGCTGGGCGGCGCGCATCCGCTGGCGTTGCGCCGGGCCGTCCGGCGGCCGGGGCAGCTGCGCGCTTCGGGACATCTGTTCCGCTTCCAGACGCCGATGGCGCCGGAAAAATGGCTGGTCAAGGACGACGCGCTCGCCGTCGAAGAACTCTTCCGCGCCTGGTCCGGTCCACAGTGGACGGATACTTCCGACTTCACCGAGACGGTGGGGACCTTCCGGCAGGCGATGCTCGTGCCGGGGGTGCCGCACAGCGCCCTCGAGTACTACCGATGGGCGTTCCGCGCGCAGTTCCGCGGCGAAGGACGCCGGTTCAGCGAAGCGCTGCGAGGCCGTTTCGCCCCCCGTGTGCTGCAACTGCACGGCGAGGAGGACAAGTGCGTCCTGCCCGACACCGCCGCGGCGTCACGTCGCTGGGCCCCGGACGCTCGCCTCGAGCGTTGGCCCGGCATCGGGCACTTCCCGCAGCTGGAGGCCCCGGAACGCACGTCGGCCGCGCTGCTGGACTTCCTCCGTATCTTGGAAGCATGACCGAGCGCAAACCGACGGGCGTGACGTTCGAGTCCTGGGTGGACAAGCAGGTCCGCGCCGCGGAGGCGAAGGGCGAGTTCGAAGACCTCCCCGGCGCGGGGAAGCCGCTGCCGAAGACGGACGGCACGGACACCGCGCTGGCCTGGGTGGTGAACAAGGTCCGCGCCGAAGGGCACGACGTTTCGGCGCTGCTGCCGCCGTCGCTGGCGATCGCGAAGGAGCTCGACGACCTGCCGGACACACTTGCTCGCGTACGTCGTGAGGCGCGGGTGCGGGAGATCGTCGAGGACCTGAACGATCGGATCCGGGCCGAGCACCGGCGTCCGGCGGGCGGTCCGGTGCTGCGGGCACGGCCGCTGGACGTGGACGAGACGGTCGCTTCGTGGCGCGAAGGCCTCTCCGCGGACTCCTGACCCCGCGCGCGTGCGATGAAGGAGTCCTTCATCGCACGTGAGTGGGCTCAGTTGGCGCAAGGACCGGTCGACGTGTTCGCGCTCAGCGCCGGAGCCGTCTCCACCACCGGCCGCACCTGCTCCGAAGTCAGCGTGAAGCCGGTCTCCGGATCCTCGACCGCCGCACCGAAGACGACCCCGATGACCTCGCCTTCGGGGTTGATCATCGGCCCGCCGGAGTTGCCGCTGCGCACCTGCCCGCGCACGGTGAACACGTCACGCTGCACGGTGTTGGCCTCGTAGATGTCCGGTCCGCGCAGGTTGATCCGGCCGCGCACCCTGGCGGGCGTCGCGGTGTACGGGCCGTCGAGCGGGTAGCCGAGCACGATCGCGTTGTCGCCGGCCCGCGCCACGCGCGGTGTGAACGGGAGCACCGGCGCCTGCAGCCTCGGCACCGCGAGCACGGCCACGTCGGCCTCGGGGTCGAAGTAGACGACCCTGGCCGGGAACTTGCCCGAAGTCGATTCGATGGCGACCTCGTCGGTCCCCGCGACGACGTGCGCGTTGGTCATCACGCGCTGCGGCGCGACGACGAATCCGCTGCCTTCCAGCGCCCGCGAGCACGAAGTGGCGTTGCCGCGGATCTTCACGACACTGGGGCGCACCTGTTTGACGATCGCGCTCGCCTGCAACGCGGTGTCCGGCGGGCTGGTGTCCTCGACGTTCGGCTTCTGGAACGGGTCCACAATGGACGGGAAGCCGGACGCGTCCAGCAGTTTGCGCAGTTCGCTCGGGAAGCCCTGCGCCGCCTCGGGCATGACGTCGTTCACTTCGCCGAGCACGACCGAGCTGTTGATCGATTTGGCCAGCCCTGGTACTCCCGAGACGGCCGTCAGCGGCGTCGCGATCAGCCACGCGACCACGAACACCACGGCGGCCTGCACCACCGCGCCGAGCGTCTTGTCGACGCCGGAAAGCTTGTCCGGGTTGATCTTCTGCCGCAGCTTCCGGCCCGCCCAGACACCGAGTGTCTCGCCGAGCGCGACCAGGAACACCACGGTGGCCACCGCGAAGCCGACCTTCGCCGCCGGATGCTGGAAGAGTTCGACGATCAACGGCGCGATCTTGATCCCGGCGAGCGCGCCGAGCACCACCCCGACCAGCGAGGGGAGGGCGATGATCACCCCCTGGAACGCGCCGGACACGCCCGCCAGCAGCGCGAGGAGGATCACCAGTACGTCGACCCAGTTCACCGGCGCCTACTCCTTCTCCGGCACTTGCCGCCCGTCGACCCGCGCCTGATGTTCGGCCAACGCTACGTCAAGCTCCCTGACGTCGCCTCGGTCCCAGTCCCGTTCCCAGCCGCCGAGCGACAACGTCATCGCCAGCAGGCCGCCCGTGAACCCCCAGACGAACATCCCGCCGACGTCGAACGCGGGCCCCTTCCAGTCGTAGCCCTCGCGTTTGATCTGGAACCGGTTGGCCGGATCGGTGAGCTCGGCGATCGGCACCCTGGCCACCGCCGCGGTCTCGCCGGGATCGACGGCGTGCACCGGCGACGGCGTCCGCCAGTAGGCGAGCACCGGCGTCACGGCGAAACTCGACACCGGCACGAACAGTTCCGGGAAGACCGCCACCGGCAGCACACCCTCGGGTTCGACGCCGGTCTCCTCCTCCGCTTCACGCAACGCGGTGCCGACCGGGCCGCCGTCTTCCGGCTCGGCGCCCCCGCCGGGGAAGCTGACCTGACCCGCGTGCGAGCCGAGCGTGTCGGCGCGGCGCTGGAGCAGGATGTCGGGCCCCTGCGGGCCCTCGCCGAAGAGCATCAGGACGGACGCGGACCGGTAGGTCGCGTCCCTCGGCACGCTGAACCGGCTGAACGCGTCCGCGCCGACCTCGCCGCTGATCTTGACCAGCGGCTGCAACCAGGCGGGCACGGCCTCCGGATCGACGAGGGGGCCGGTCATGGTGTCCCTTCCACAGCGGCGCGCACCTGGTCAGTGTTCAGGAAGATGCGTGGGTTCTCGATGAGCCGGACGTCACCACTCGCCGTGACCAGGTACGTCGCCGGGAGGGAGGAAGGGACCTTCAGTGCCGTCCGCACCGGGCCTGACTGTCCGTCACCGTCGAACACGGACGGCAGCCGGACCCCCAGTCCCGCCAGCATCGCCAGCCCGTCGGCCCCGGAGCTCGCGACCTGGACGAGGAGCACGCGCGCGGCACCCGGCTGCGCGGCGTACTCCTGGAGCAACGGCAGTTCGGCGCGGCACGGCTCGCACCACGACGCCCACAGGTTGACCAGAACGGGCCCGCCCGAGAGCACCTTGGCGAGGTCGACCCGGGAGCCGTCGCCGAGGCATTCGACGTCGACTCCGCGCAGCTTCGCCACTTCGCCCGGCCCAGGCGGCGGACAGGGTGCGAGAGCGGCCTTCGCCCGCGCGGCTGTGAGATCTCCCGACGTCTTCGCGGGTGCCTGGCCGTCACGTGTGGTGAGCAGCGCGACGATCAGGGCCACCACGAGTACGGCGGCGCCGAGAGCCAGTTTGGTGACCCTGGTCACCGGCGGGCCGCCAGTTCCAGGATGTGCTCGCGTTCTTCGCCCTTGACCAGCTTCGCGGCCTCTTCGAAGCCCGTCGGGCCGATTCCGTACGAGGGGCACATCTTCGCCAGCGGGCAGGCACCACAGGCGGGTTTGCGGGCGTGGCACACGCGACGGCCGTGGAAGATCGTCCGGTGCGAGAGGAGCGTCCACTCCTTGCGCGGGATCAGCTCACCGACGGCGTGCTCGACCTTGACCGGGTCCTCCTCCTCGGTCCAGCCCCAGCGGCGGACGAGACGGCCGAAATGGGTGTCGACGGTGATCCCGGGAACCCCGAAGGCGTCGCCGAGCACGACGTTGGCCGTCTTGCGGCCGACACCCGGCAGCGTGACGAGGTCCTTCAGCTTGCCGGGCACTTCGCCGTCGTAGCGCTCCACCAGGGCGGCGCCCAGGCCCATCACCGAGTTCGCCTTGGCGCGGAAGAACCCCGTCGGCCGGAGGTACTCCTCGAGTTCGGCGCGGTCGGCGCCGGCGTAATCGGCGGCCGTGCGATAACGGGCGAAGAGCGCGGGCGTGACCTGATTCACGCGGACGTCGGTGGTCTGCGCCGAAAGCACGACCGCGACCAGCAATTCGAGTGGAGTGGTGAAGTCAAGCTCACAGTGCGCGTCCGGGAACTCGTCGTCGAGGCAACGCTTCATCCGCCTGGCGCGTCTCACCACTGCGAGCCGGCTTTCACCCTTACCCCCCGCACGGGGGGCATTGGCAGGGGCAGGAGGCACCCCGATAGCCTACGGGCGCCATCGGACGAGCCAGTGGGAGCACCCGCCGGTCGACGGCCGACACGCCAGAGCACCACCTCGGCGCTTCGATCGAGGACGCCATGAGCGAGGATCTGGAGTAATGCACAACTTTTCGGAATTCCCTGGGCAGGGCGCATGACCGTCTGGTTCGTCATCCTGGTGCCACTGGTGATCATGTTCTTCGCGCTGTTCATGGAACGCGTGGAGACCAGGCTCAAGCACGTCGCGGTGCAGGAGAACGAGGTCGAGGAGTTCCTCGAGCAGGCTCAGCCCAACGAGGTCAGGGCCCTGTACGGGCACGGCATCGGGCGCGCGCTCGAGCTTTTCCGGCTGCGCAGGCTGGGCGGGAAGGCGGCCAGGCTTCGCGCGCGACGCGTGCGGAGTTAGGCTCCACGTTCGAGCGAGATCGTTCCCGGCCGCCAGCACGTTCGGCGTGCCGACGAGCGATCTCGCGCGCACGACCTAGACTGACGCGAAAAGTGATCGACGACACGGTCCTCGGCAGAATGAGGATCGACGTCGTATCTCGATGAGGAGGCACCCGAGGTGGACGAAACCCTGGCCCGAGCGGGCATTTTCCAGGGTGTTGAGCCGGCAGCCGCCGAGGCGCTGGCACAGACCTTGGAATCCGTGGAGTTCCCTCGCGGGCATGTCATCTTCAACGAGGGTGAACCCGGCGACAAGCTTTACATCATCCAGTCCGGCAAGGTGAAGATCGGCCGCAAGTCACCCGACGGCCGCGAGAACCTGCTGGGCATCTTCGGCCCGTCCGACATGTTCGGCGAGCTGTCCATTTTCGACCCCGGCCCGCGGACGTCCAGCGCGACGACCGTGACCGAGGTCCGCGCGGTGACGATGGACCGCCCGGCGCTGCGGCAGTGGATCTCCACCCGCCCGGAGATCGCCGAGCAGTTACTGCGCGTGGTCGCCCGCAGGCTGCGCCGAACGAACAACATGGTCGCCGAGCTGATCTTCACCGACGTCCCCGGCCGCGTGGCGCGCGCGCTGCTGCAGCTCGCGCAGCGTTTCGGCAGCCAGGAAGCCGGTCTGCTGCGGGTCACGCACGACCTGACGCAGGAAGAGATCGCCCAGTACGTCGGCGCTTCGCGCGAGACCGTCAACAAGGCTCTCGCCGACTTCGCGCACCGAGGCTGGCTGCGGCTCGAAGGCAAGAGCGTGCTGATCCTGGACCCGGAGCGCCTGGCCCGCCGCGCCCGCTAGTCCCTTGCTTCACGTGCAATGAAGGGGCCTTTCATCGCAAATTTTGCGATGAAAGGCCCCTTCATTGCATCCTGGCGCCTGACACAACGAAGAGCCGGGCGCCACCCCCGACGTGGCGCACCGGCTCTTCGCTGTGCGCGGACCATCCCCCGACGATCCGCGCTCCCCGCCCTCCGGAACAAAGGCCCCGACCCGTACGCCGGAGGGAGCTGGAGACTGTGTGATTGTCGTACAACCATCCACGGCCATCGGCCGAGAACTCAAGCTCTTTCACTCTCAAGGACGCCGAACGCGTCAATTTGTTGCCCCGAATGACCCAGAATGGGCCGACTGTTACCTGATCGTGACGAACCGAGAGCAGTCCAAGGCGCGTAGTACCCGAAACCGGCGGTGACCAAACTTACCGCCGCCGATCTGGTACTCGCGTACCAAAGTGTTCATACTGGTACGCGTGTCCCAGTCTGTGCCCGCTTCCGCCGAGAGCCACCGCACCTCCCTCGCCGACTACCGAGCCGCGCTGACCGCGCCCGGATCCCGCGGGGCGGTGATCGCGTCCCTGCTCGCCCGCCTGCCGATCGCGATGATCGGCATTTCCGCGCTGCTCTACGTCCAGCGCGAGACGGGCTCCTTCGCCTCGGCCGGGCTGGTTTCGGCCGGGTCGCTGGTGGGCGTCTCCGTCGGCGCGGTCGTGCAGGGACGGCTCATCGACCGCTTCGGGCCGACGAGGCCGCTGCTGACCACCACTGTGCTCTTCGCACTGGCGATGACCGGGCTGGTGTTCGCGATCGAGGCGCACGCGCCGACCGTCTTGCTGGTCCCGCTCGCCTTCTGCACCGGGATCACGGAACCGATGGTCGGTTCGGCCTCCCGGGCGCTGTGGACACGGCTGCTGCCCGCCGGGCCGACGCGGAACGCCGCGTTCTCCTACGAGGCGATCAGCATGGAGGTCTTCTTCATCCTCGGTCCCGGGTTCGCGGGCCTGCTGATCGCCGCGCCATGGGCGGGCACCGGCATCGTGACCGGCTCGCTGACCATGATCGCCGGCGCGGTGCTGTTCGCGCTGAGCCCGATCGTGCGGGTGTGGGGACCGTCGCCGTCGTCGAACCAGCGGGTGCTCGGCGCGCTGGCCAGCCCCGGGATGCGCACGCTAGCGATCGCCGCGCTCGGCTTCGGGGCCGTGATCGGGTTCGTCGAGGTCGCCGTCCCGGCGGCCGCCACCGAGGCGGGGAACACCTCCATCGGCGGGCTGCTGCTCTCGGCGTGGTCGGTCAGCTCGGTCGCGTTCGGTGTCGCGTACAGCCTGCGCCCTTGGCCGCGTCAGATGGGCCTGCGGCTGCCGGTGCTGCTGGCCGGATTCGGCGCGCTGGTGGCGCTGCTCGCGCTGCCCGGCTCGCTCTGGGGTCTCGCGCTCGCCATGCTCGCCGCGGGCGCGCTCATCACGCCGCAGTCGACGACACACTCGGCGGCCATCGAGATCGCCGCACCCAAGGGCACGGCGGCCGAGGCGTTCGGCTGGGTGCTCACCGCGGTGACCCTCGGGCTCGCGTTCGGGCAGTCGATCAGCGGCTACCTCGTCGAGCACGCCGGGCACGAAGCGGCGTTCCTCGCCGCCGGCGGTGTCGGGTTCGCGCTCGCCGTGGTGGTGTGGCTGCTGCGCGGCACCTTCCGCCCGCAGCCGGCCGGAACCGCCACCGAAGCCGCCGAACTTGTCGGTGCCGCCCGCTAGCTTGCGGGCATGGACCTGACTGCCGCCACCCGCTCCCTCTCGTCCGCCGTTTCCGCCGCCGCCCGGCTGCTCACGGCCCGTTCCGGTCTGCTCCTGCGCGCCGGGAAGGAAGGGCTGACCGTCGGCGGCAGCGACAGTGAACGGGCGGTCCGCCTGACCAGCGACGCCATGGTCCACACCGATGGCGAAGTGCTCGTCCCGGCCGGGCCGCTCGCGGAAACCCTGCGAATGCTGGAAGATGACCTGGTGCGCCTGGTCGTCGAGGGTTCGCGGCTGGCTGTACGCGTGGAGGGCGGCCGGTACGCGCTGCCCTTGCTGAGCCGCGAGCTGCAGCTTCCGGACATGCCGCCGAAGGTGTCCGAAGTGGACGGTCACGCGCTGGTGGCCGCGTTGCGCACGGTCGCGGGCACGGCGGCGAAGGACGACGCGCTGCCGATGTTCACCGGCGTCCGCGTGCAGAGCTTCAGCCGCGAGCTGCGGCTGACGGCGTCCGACCGGTACCGGATGGCCGTGGCCACCCTGCCGCTGCGGGCCGAAGGCGAGCCGATCGACGCGCTCGTCCCGGCAGGCCTGCTCGCGGAGACGGCGAAACAGGCACGCGGCGTCGTCGGCCTGCATGGCGACAAGACGCGCTTCGGGCTGAGCTGGCCCGGAGTCACCGTCACCACCGCCGTACTCGACGCGGGATTCCTCTCGGAGAAGCTGATCGAGTCGTCCACTGTGGACACGACGGTCGAGGTCGCCGCCGACGCCCTGGCCGCCGCCGTACGCCGGGTGGGCGTCTACGCGGACGACCGGCGCGTGCTGACGCTGGAGGTCGGCGACTCGCATCTTCGGCTGGCCAGTTCCAAGCAGGACACCGGGGAGGCCGAGGAGACCTTGAAGGCCGAGGTTTCGGGCGGCCGGACGTCACCCTCGTTCCAGGCGCGCTACCTGCTGGACGCGCTGCAGGGGTTCGCCGGGGAACGGGTGCGGCTCGAGATCCAGCCCGGGATGCGGGCCTGTGTCATCCGGGCGGTGGAGCCGGGTGATGTCGAGCTGACGTATTACGTGATGCCGATGCTGCCGCGCTGACGCCATTCACAAGGGGGCCCGTGCCGTGGCGCGTGTTGCGAAAGCCACTTTCGCAACGTTGAAGGTTGCGAAAGTGGCTTTCGCAACACCAGGCTCGGCGTCTCAACTCGGCGTCCCGACTCGACGCGTCACCCGTACCGAATGCTATGAAAGGTCCTTTCCTTGCAAATTTTGCAAGGAAAGGACCTTTCATAGCGCGCGCGTCAGGCGGAAGCGGCCTTCACCGCGGCCTCGATCTCACCGAACGAAGGGTTCACCATCGCCTTCGAGCCCACGAAGACCGTCGGCACGACCTCGTTCCCGTTCGCCACCGAACGCACCCGCGCGGCGGCGTCGGGGTCCTCCCATATGTTGACCCGCTTCACCTTGAAGCCGCTCTTCGACAGCGGCCGCTCCAGCGCGGCGCAGAACCCGCATCCGGGGCGCCAGTAGAACTCGACCTCGACGTCACTCATTCGCCGTCCTCCGACCTCAGGTAGTCCAACTGTGCCTGCACACTCCACTCCGCGGGCACCCACAGAGCCTTGTCGACATCGGCGTAGACGACCTCGACGACCTGGCGCGGGGTGGCGTCCGCGCCGAGCTTCTCCAGTGCCGAACGCACCTGGTCGAGCCGTTCTTCCCGGTGTGCCAGGTATTCGCGCGCGGTCGCGGCCAGGTCGGGCAGTTCCGGGCCGTGGCCCGGAAGTCCGATGGTGCCGCCGGGCAGGCCGATGAGTTTCCGCAGCGAGCGCAGGTAGTCGCCGAGGTCGTGCAGCACGGTGGTGCCGCGGCCGAGGATGGTGTCACCGGTCAGGATCTGCCCTGCGGACACCAGGCAGATCGAGTCCCCGGTGTGGCCGGGCGTGTGCAGCACCGACAGCCGGAGACCGGCCGCCTCGATCACTTCACCGTCCACAAGGGACTTTCCGCCGACGCAGAGCGACTCGTCGAAGGCCCGCACCGGAGCCCCGACGCGCTCGGCGAACGAGGGCGCGCCCTCGGCGTGGTCGGGGTGGTGGTGGGTCAGGACGATCAGCTCGACGGCACCGGTTTCCGCCAACAGTGTCAGATGATCGACGTCTTCGTGACCGGGGTCGACGACCACGGAACCGGCCGCGCCGGGACCGCGCAGCACCCAGGAATTGGTGCCCTCCAACGTCATCGACGACGGGTTGTGCTCCAGCAGCACGGAAGCCGTCGGCGTGACCTGGCGCAGCACACCGTACGCGGGGGCGCTCATGCCGGGTCCAGGACGACGCGGACCTTGTCGCCTTCGCGCACCAGCGTCGGCATGATCTTCGAGATCTCGCGCTCGACGGCCTGAGCCGCGGCCGCCGAGTCGAATTCGCCCAGTTCCGCGAGCGTCATCCAGGTCGGTGGCATGAGCATGCGGCGCCCTTCCTTGGCATCGGCGATGGCCTCCTCGGGCCGCTGCCAACCGGAGCTGACGGCTTCGGAGGTGGCGCCGTCCGCTTGCTGTCCCTCGGGCAGCACGGCGACGAAGAAGCAGGTGTCGTAGCGGCGCGGTTCCTGCGGCGGGGTGACCCAGTTCGCCCACGGGCGCAGGAGATCCGCGCGCAGCGTCAGGCCGTTGGCTTCGAGGAACGCGGCGAGTGAGAGCTCACGGGAAACCAGCTTCGCGCGGGCGTCGTGGTAGGGCGTCGTGTCCGTGACGACGGCGTCCCCGACGCTCGCGAGCAGCACGCCCGACTCCTCGAACGTCTCCCGCACGGCCGCGCACACCAGGGCACGAGCGAGGGATTCGTCGCAGCCGAAGCGCTCCGCCCACCACGCCGGCTTCGGGCCCGCCCAGCTGACGGAGGTGTCGACATCGCGGGAATCCACGCCGCCACCGGGGAAGACGGTCATCCCGCCGGCGAACGGCATGCCCTTCACCCGGTGCTGCAGGAAGACCTCGACGCCGTCCGCGCCGTCCCGGAGGAGGATCACGGTCGCCGCGTCCTTGGGCGTCACGGGCTCGCCGTCGGCGTTGGCGCGGGTACCCACCCCGGCCCCCACCGGGATGTCGAATGTCAGTTCTTCAGCCACACCAGCAACCTAACATCGCGTTTCGTCCTCTGGTTGCGATCGTTGCGCGGGCAACTACCGCATTCAGAGGACGAAACGCGTGGGGCTCGGTCAGGAAGACCAGCCGCTGCTGCGCGAAGCACCGTTCAGCCGGATCTTCGCCGCTTCGGCGCGCTCCCGTTCGGCGAGCTCGGCGTGCAGCTCGCGTAGGAGCGCGCGGTCACGCTCGCTCAGGCTGGGGTCGTCGAGGTCGAGAGCGGGCAGCTCGACGACCTCGTGCATGCTCGGCTTGCCCGTGGCGATCTCGCGGCCCTTTTCGGGGTCCTCCTTGAGCGCCTGGCGCAGCTGCGCCACTTCGGCCGGTGTCAGGTCGGCCGTGCGCTCGGCACGGGTCTCCGCCCGCGATTTGCGCGGCTCCGGCGAAGACGACGGCGTCGCCGCCGTCGCCTGCTGCACGATCGGCACCACCGGCGCGATCGGCTCGACCGGTTCGTGGCCACCGCTGCTCACCGGCCGCAGCCCGTGCCTGCTCGGCTGCTCCTTGACCGGCTCGGGAGCCGGGGCGGGAGCGGGCGGCGGAGTCACCGGCTCGGACCGAAAGTCACTGGAGTGGGTACTCCCGGTGACCCAGACAGGACTCGCGGCCGACGACGCGGCCTGGTGGTACGCGGACCGCGCGACGCCGGGGCCCGCGACCTCGACGACCGAACGGATCCCCGCGCGGCGAAGCGCGGTGTCCACGCGGAACGCGACCGCGGGCGGGTTGCCCTCCGGGCCGATCTCGACGAGGACCACCCGCTGCGGCAACGCGCCGGGCACGCTGCCCGCCGGCGTGTTCCGCCACACCGCGTGCACCGACCGGACGTCCGGCAGCACCTGCAGGGTGCGGTCGAGCGCCTCGGCGAGGCCGAATTCGGGCTGGTTCTCACCGGTGAACCGGTGGGTGAGCACCGGCTCGTCCTGCTCGACGACCAGCAGGTCGTTCGCCAGGGTGGCGTCGGACCTGCTCATCTCGAGGACGAGCGCGAGTTCACGCTGTTCGGCCGAGCTCACCGGGATCTTCCCCGCGATCAGGGTGCCGGTGGTGAGCTCCACCGCTTCGTCGATGTGCGCACGCGCGATCAGCTCACGCGCTTCGGTCAAAGCACTGTCGTCGATACGACCCGCCAGGGCCAGTAACAGGTTGTGCAGACGCAGGGGCACCGAGAACCCGTCCATGGGCGGGCCGTCGTGGACCTCCACCATTGCTCTGCTCCCTCCCGGCTCGCCTGGTGGAGCGAGCGTTAAGCGGCGACCAGCCGACTTCCGGTGTCCACCGCGCCCACACAGACCAGCTCGGAGTTGGCGAGCGCGGTGCGGTGATAACCGGTGAGGTCGATGCTCGGCGGGAGAACCTCGACGCCGGGCTCCTCGTCACCCAGCACGCGCAGGACGCGCTGCAGTTCGCCGGTCAGCCTCGGCAACCCGTTCAGCGCCGTGACCAGGAGGACTCGTTTCGCCCCACCCTCGCCGATTACACCGAGGTGTCGCCAGCTTTGCCGCACTTCACCCACATCCGGCCGTCCCCGCAACGTCGCGTGGATCAATACGGACACAGAGTCGACGGAGTTCACCCATTCGGGCGCACTCTGCGTGAATGTGTACCTGGTCTCGGTGACGTCGTCTACCCCCAGGGTGGAACTCACCTGGTGCCAGTCGGCTCCGTGCGGGATGAGCCCGGCGACTAGCAGGCGATACTCCGTCTGATCCAGGTCGATCCTGTGCTTAAGCAAAGACCTGGGCAGGGTCCGCGCGAGCGTGCCCATCGCGCCTTCGCCCAGCCAGTCACGGAACCGCCACAAGAGCTGATCCGGCAGCCGTCCGGCCAGCCGGAGCAGGAGCTCGTGCGAGGACCGTTCGATATCCGGGTCCATCATTTCACCTCCACGATCAGTTCGATCTCGACCGGCGCCCCGATCGGCAGCTCGGCGACCCCGACGGCCGAGCGGGCGTGGATACCCGCCTCGCCGAAGATCTCGCCGAGCAGCTCGGACGCCCCGTTGATCACCGCTGGCTGGCCGGTGAAGCCCTCCGCGGACGCCACGAACCCGACGACCTTGACCACCCGTACGACGTTGTCGATGCCGACGACCGAGTGGACCGCGGCGAGGGCGTTGAGGATCGACGTCCGCGCGTACTGCTTCGCCTCTTCGGGGCTGACCTCGGCGCCGACCTTGCCGGTCGCTTCGAGCTCACCCTTCACGAAGGGCAGCTGCCCGGCCGTGTAGACGTGCGAACCCGTGCGGACGGCGGGCACGTAAGCCGCCAGCGGGGCGGCGACGGCTGGCAGCTCGATACCGAGCTCGGCGAGTCGATCGCTCCAGGTCATGGCTTCAATCCCTCAGTTCTTCGCTCGTTTGAGGTAGGCGACGTGCTGCTCGCCGGTCGGGTTCGGGAGCACGGTGACGAGCTCCCAGCCGTCCTCACCCCACTGGTCGAGGATCTGCTTGGTGGCGTGGATCAACAGGGGGACGGTCGCGTACTCCCACTTGGTGGCGCTCATGTCCGGGAGCGTAGCCAAACCGGCAAGCGCGCCCGACACACATGCGGAAAACCCTCTCGCGGACGGTTCGCCGAATTCCCGTCGATGTGGTTCACTTCACACCTACTCGGGAGTAGATAGGACGCCGACATGCGGACAACGAAGTCCTTCGCCGCCGCCTTCCTGGCCGCGGCCCTTGCCCTGATCTGCGCTTCACCGGCGAACGCCGACGAGGAACTCCCCGTCCCGTGGACACTCGCCGCGGCACTGCCCGCGCAAGCGGCGAATCCCGGCGGCCCGCCACCCGGCTCGAACGACTTCGACTGCCGTCCGAGCGCTGCCCATCCGAATCCGGTGGTGCTCACCCACGGTCTCGGCGCCAACCAGACGGTGAACTGGCAGACGTTCGCCCCGCTGCTCAAGAACAAGGGGTACTGCGTCTTCTCCCTGACCTACGGGATCCCCGGGAAACCGCTGCCGGTCTACCAGCCGGGCGGCCTCCTGCCGATGGAGCAGAGCGCGAAGGAGCTTTCGGCGTTCGTCGACAAGGTGCTCGGCGCGACCGGCGCGTCCGAGGTGGACCTCCTCGGACATTCCGAAGGCACGCTGATGCCTTCCTATTACGTGAAGTTCCTCGGCGGTGCGTCCAAAGTGGACAAGTACGTCAGCCTGACCCCGCTCTGGGACGGCACGACCTTGCTCGGCGCTTCGCATCTGTACGCGCTCGCCGCCGCGCTGGGGCTCGCGCCCGGGTTCAACGGCATCCTCGATCCGGCCTGCGGCTCGTGCCGCCAGTTCCTGCGCGGCTCGGAATTCCTCACGAAGCTGCGGTCGGGCAACGGCGTCTTCCAGCCGGGCGTGACCTATACGAACATCATGACCCGGTACGACGAGGCCGTCATCCCGTACACGAGCGGTATGGGCAAGGGGCCGAACGTGAAGAACATCGTGCTTCAGGACGGCTGCGTGCTGGACCTGGCCGAGCACGCCGGCGTCGCCGCCGACAAGAACGCGGCCGGGCACGTCCTCAACGCGCTGGACCCGGCGCACGCGAAGCCGGTCCCCTGCGTGCCCGCGACCCCCATCGGGAGCTGACCGAAGCGCGTGATCAGGAAGCGATCACGCGTGATCAGACGGCGAACTCGCGTGATTGGACGGCGATCACGATGATCGCTCCCCAATCACGCGTGATCGCTCTCCAATCACAGGTGATCGCTCTCCAATCACGGGGGATCGCCGTCTGATCACGTGTGATCGGCGGAGCTAGGCTGGCCCCGTGGAGACCTGGCGTGTGGTCGCGACCGTCCTGCTCGCCGCGGCCGGGCTGCCGCTGGTGCTGGTCCTGATGGCGAAGGCACGGGACCGCACGGACCGCTCGGCGACGGTCGCGATCACCGGCGCGGTGGCCTTCGTCGTCCTCCTGCTGCTCGGTGTGGTGATGCTCACGGTTCTGCCCGGCGCTTTGACCTGGGCCGTCGTCGCGGTGGTCGCCGCTGCGCTCGGCGTCATGATGCTGGCGGGCTGATCGCTCAATTAGGGTGGGACCGGTGAGCACATCCCTTGCCGGCTGGACCGACGAACTCGTGAGAGCCAGGCTGCATTTCGTCACCGGTAAGGGCGGGACGGGCAAGACCACGCTCGCCGCCTCCCTCGGCCTCGCGCTCGCCAAGGGCGGGCGCCGCGTGCTGCTGATCGAGGTGGAAGGCCGCCAGGGCATCGCCCAGCTCTTCGACACCGAGCCGCTGCCGTACGCCGAGCAGCGCATCGCGGCCGTTCCCGGCGGCGGCGAATTGCGCGCCCTGCACATCGACGTCGAGGCCGCGCTCCTCGAATACTTCGAGATGTTCTACAACCTCGGCTTCGCGGGGCGGACGCTGCGGCGGATGGGCGCGATCGAGTTCGCGACCACGCTCGCGCCGGGGCTGCGCGACGTCCTGCTCACCGGGAAGATCAAGGAATGCGTCGGCCGCACCGAATCGGACGGCCGCCACACCTACGACGCCGTCGTCGTCGACTCGCCGCCCACCGGCCGGGTCGTGAAGTTCCTCGACGTCACCAAGGCGCTGACCGATCTCGCCAAGACCGGCCCGATCCGCGGCCAGGCCGACGGGGTCGTGCGCCTGCTGCACTCCGGTGAGACCGCGGTCCACCTAGTGACGCTGCTGGAAGAGATGCCGGTTCGGGAGACCGTCGAAGCCGTCGCCGAACTCGACGGCGCCGACCTGCGCCCCGGCGCGGTACTGGTCAACCGGGTCCGCCCGCCGCGGCTGCCCGCCCGGTCGGTGACCGCCGCCGCGGACGGCCGTGTCGACGCCTCGCGCGTCCGCGCCGGGCTCGCGTCGGCCGGGCTGAACCTGCCCGACAGCACCCTCGACGCGCTGGTCGAGGAGACCGTCGAGCACGCCGTGCGGGTCGCGGCCGAGCAGCGTGCCCGCGAGCAACTCGCCGAAGCCGACTTGCCGGGCCTCGAACTGCCGGACCTGACCGACGGCGTCGACGTCGCGGCGCTCTACGAACTCGCCGAAGCGCTGACCGAGCAGGGGGTGCGCTGATGTCGGACATCCTGGAGGTCGACCGGCTGCTCGACGATCCGGAAAGCCGGGTCATCGTGTGCTGCGGATCCGGCGGGGTCGGCAAGACGACCACCGCGGCGGCGCTGGCGTTGCGCGCGGCCGAACGCGGGCGGCAGACGGTGGTGCTCACCATCGACCCGGCCCGGCGGCTGGCGCAGGCGCTCGGCCTGCGCGAACTGGGCAACCACCCGAAGCAGGTGCAGGTCGAAGGCTTCGAGCCCAAGGGTGAGCTCTGGGCGATGATGCTCGACATGCGCCGCACCTTCGACGACATGGTGCGCGTGCACGCCGGCCCGGAACGCGCCGAGCAACTGCTGCAGAATCCCTTCTACCAGACCATTTCCACGTCGTTCTCCGGAACGCAGGAGTACATGGCGATGGAGAAGCTCGGGCAGCTCGCGGCCACCGACGAGTGGGATCTGATCATCGTCGACACGCCGCCGAGCCGGTCCGCGCTGGACTTCCTCGACGCGCCGACGCGGCTTTCCAGCGCGCTCGACGGCCGCATGATCCGGCTGCTCACCGGTCCAGCCAAGGCGGGCGGCTGGGGCCTGCGCAAGGTCGTCAACGCCGGGTTCTCGATGTTCGCGAAGGCCGTCTCGACGATCATCGGCGGCCAGTTGCTGACCGACGCTTCGGCGTTCATGCAGGCCTTCGACAGCATGTTCGGCGGCTTCCGCGAACGCGCGCGCAAGACTTCCGAGCTGCTGCGGTCCGGCGGCACTTCGTTCCTGGTGGTGGCCGCGCCGGAGCCGGACGCGCTGCGCGAGGCGTCCTACTTCGTGGAGCGGCTCTCGGAGGAGAGCATGCCGCTGGCCGGGCTGGTCGCGAACCGGACGCATCCGGTGCTGGCGCCGTTGTCCGGCGCCGAAGCCATCGCGGCCGCCGAGCAACTGGCGAAGGGCGAGGCCAGCGCTCCGCTGGCCGAAGCCGTCCTTCGCCTGCACGCGGACCGGGTCGCGCTGGCCGATCGAGAGACGCGGCTGCTCGCCAGGTTCACGCGGGCGCATCCCGAGGTCCCGCTGGTGCGGGTGCCCGCGCTCCCCAGTGACGTCCACGACCTCGAAGGCCTGCGCGACATCGGGACCAGGCTGGCCACCCAGTCCTGAGTTTCCGTGAAGGACCCCTTCCCTACCTTGGACTCAGGGAAGGGGCCTTTCACGAAACCGTGATCACGAGACTCGGACGCGGACGTCTTCCTCTTCGTCGATCCCGGTGAAACTGCGCTTCGCCGCTTCAAGCAGGTCCGCCCAGCTGGAAACGTCCGGCCGCCGCCGCAGCAGCGCCCGCCGTTCCCGTTCGGTCATACCTCCCCAGATGCCGAAGTTGATCCGGCCATCGAGCGCTTCGGCGAGGCATTCCGTCCTGACCGGGCAACCGAGGCAGACCGCCTTGGCCCGGTTCTGTTCCGCCCCCCGGACGAACAAACCGTCCGGATCGGTGTCGCGGCACGACGCATTGACTCGCCAGCTCGACTGGTTGGTTTCCATACCCCCAGCTCCCTACCCTGGTGTTCGACACACCACGGGAGGACGAAAAGCCTGCGCTCCTGCCCCCATGAGCGTGTCTCCCTGTGTGCTCACGTCGGTTGAGCCGACACCTCCCCGGTGCCGGTGCCTCCGTTCGGTCGAATGCGACTGCCGCTCGCACTCACCCGTCTGTCGGCTTTTTCATACGTGAGACGTTGACGGACTGTAGGGGCCCTCGGTTCCCCCCGCCAAGCCCTAGAATGCCTGCCGTTACCGAAAGTCACCTCATGGGGTCGATTTCGTGACCGAATCCCACTTACAGCGAGGTGACGTCACGGTGGGCTAACGGGATCCGCGTACCCTGGTCCGCGTGCGCAAAACGGACGGTCTGCTGAAGCTCATTGGCCTGTGTGTGCTCGCCGGGGTGCTGGTCGCGGGGATGTTGTTCCCCGTGGCGGGCGCCGCGGGGGTGCTGTCGAACCAGGCGAGCGAGACCGTCGACAAGACATCTTCGGACCTCGCGGACATACCGCCGCCGTTGGTGACGACGATCACCGACAACACCGGCAAGCAGGTCGCGACGCTGTACAAGCAGTTCCGCATCCCGACGAGCGAGACCCAGATCAACGACGCCATGAAGTGGGCGCTGATCTCGGTCGAGGACAAGCGCTTCTACGAGCACAACGGGGTGGACTGGAAGGGCACGCTGCGCGCCGCGGTCAGCAACAGCACCGGCGGGGACACCCAAGGCGCGTCGACGCTGACCCAGCAGTACGTCAAGAACTACCTGATCAACGTCGTCTACCGGGACGACAAGCCGGGGCAGAAGCGCGCACAGGAGCAGTCGGTCGCCCGGAAGCTGAAGGAAGCCCGGATCGCGATCCAGCTGGAAACCAAGCTGAACAAGATGCAGATCCTGACCGGCTACCTGAACGTCGTCGAATTCTCGCGCGAGATCTACGGCGTCGGCGCGGCCGCGAACGCGTACTTCAACACGCCCGCCGAGAAACTCACGGTGCCGCAGGCGGCGCTGCTGGCCGGTCTGGTGAACAACCCGATCGTCAACGACCCGTGGAAGAACCCGGCGAAGGCGACCGAGCGTCGCAACCTGGTGCTGGACCGCATGGTCGACAACCAGAAGCTCGCGAAGGTGGACGCGGAACGCTTCAAAGCCGAGCCGCTCGGCGTCGTCGAAGGCGGCCCGCAGAAGCCCGCCTCGAACTGCACCGGCGCCGGTCCGGAGAACGGTTTCTTCTGCCAGTACGTCGAGGACTATCTCCTCAAGTCGGGGATGACGAAGGACGACCTCTACACCGGCGGCTACCAGATCAAGACCACTTTGGACGAACGGGCGAACCACGAAGCCAAGATGTCGGCCGAAGCCCAGGTCAAGAAGACCCAGGACAACGTCGCGAACACGCTCTCGCTGGTGAAGCCGGGCAAGGAACGGCACGAAGTCGTGGCGCTGGCGGCGAACCGTGACTACGGGCTCCACGAAGACCAGGGACAGACGACCTTCGCGTTGCCTTCCGGCGTCTACAACACCGGTGGCGCCGGGTCGGCGTACAAGGTCTTCACCGCCGCCGCGGCGTTGGAAGCGGGCGTGGCGGGGATCAACTCTCCCCTTCCGGTGCCCGACTTCTACACCTCT
Organism: Amycolatopsis sp. cmx-4-54; assembly: GCF_046548895.1. Classification (NCBI taxonomy): domain Bacteria; kingdom Bacillati; phylum Actinomycetota; class Actinomycetes; order Pseudonocardiales; family Pseudonocardiaceae; genus Amycolatopsis; species Amycolatopsis sp. cmx-4-54. Next base: position 852,927 of record NZ_JAEBEJ010000002.1, on the reverse strand, counting down.
CACGTGTTCGCCGGCGGTGGCCCCAAATGCGCCCCGACCGGGCCGCCGTTGCGCTCCCGCTGGTACTGCCTCGGCAACGCGGGTGACTACAACCCGGCGGGCGGGACCATGTCGATGCAGCAGGCGCTGGCGACTTCGCCGAACACGGCGTTCGTGGCCCTCGAGGAGAAGGTCGGGAGCACGGGGCCGATCGTGGAGATGGCGCGCAAACTCGGCATGCGCGACACCATGACCAGCAACCTCGGCGGCGGCGCCGTCGACCCGAAGTCCGACAACCCCGGCGCCAACACCAGCCAGCTCCAGGCCTTCGGCCCGAGGCCCGGCTGGGCCGGAAACGCGTCGTTCACCCTCGGCCCCGCCCCGCTGAGCGGTCTGGAGCTGGCGAACGTCGGCGCCACGATCATGAGCGGCGGCGTCTGGTGCCCGCCGACCCCGCTGGCGGGCGTCACCGACCGGGACGGAAAGCCGGTGCCCGTCAAGGAAGCCGCTTGCGAGCAGGTGGTGCCCGAAGGGCTCGCCAACACTCTCGCGGTCGGCATGAGCAGGGACAGCCAGCCCGGCGGGACGTCGGCCGGCGCCGCGAGCGGCGCCAAGTGGAACCGGCCGGTGATGGGCAAGACCGGGACCACCCAGAGCAACGGCTCGGGAACGTACCTCGGGGCCACTCCGCAACTCGCGGGCGCCGCGATGGTGTTCCGTCCGAAGGGTGGAAACGGCGGTCTCTGCTACCTCGGCCCGGGTAACGTGACCACTCGCGGCTGCGAAAACATGTTCGGCGGGAAGACGCCGGCGCAGACCTGGTTCGGGGCGATGACGAAGATCCTCGAAGGCCAGGAAGCCCTGCCGTTGCCGCAGCCGGACCCGAAGTACATGGGCGGCGGACGCTGACCGCGTTCACCAGCGTAAATCACGATGAGTCAGGTGAATCTAACTTTGAGTGATCGCCTGGCGGCCTAACGGGGAACAGTGGTCGACGGGATCATGTCGGTTGATCGCGACAACCCGCGCCGACCACGGAAGGTGAAGAAAAGAGGCCATTCCAGCGATTTACCGAGATCGCCGGAATGGGGGCGAACGATCACCACCGAAGAGCACGTAAACTGGACGATGTGAGCACGCTCAGTAACGAAAGTACTTCGGGGGCGACGGTACGGCGTTTGGCCGTGGGAACCGTCGCCCTGGGAGCCGCGACCCTCGGTTACGCGGTCGGTATCGAAAGGCGCCGGTGGACGCTTCGCACCGCGGAGCTCCCGGTCCTCGCGGCAGGGGCGAAGCCCTTCACGATCCTCCACATCTCGGACCTGCACATGCTGCCCGGTCACGTGAGCAAGCAACGCTGGGTAGCGGCGCTCGACGAACTCGAACCGGACCTCGTCGTGAACACCGGTGACAACCTGTCACATCAGCAGGCCGTCCCGTCCGTGCTGCGCGCACTCGGCCCCCTGCTCGACCGGCCCGGCGTGTTCATCTTCGGCAGCAACGACTACTACGCGCCGAAGCCGAAGAACCCCGCGCGCTACCTCATGCCGAAGGGCAAGAAGAAGCGCATCCACGGCGAGCACCTGCCGTGGCGCGACCTCCGCGCGGCCTTCGTCGAACACGGCTGGCACGACCTCACCCACGTCCGGCGCACCATCGAGGTCGCCGACCAGTACGTGTTCACCGCCGGCGTCGACGACGCGCACCTCCGCCGCGACCGCTACGCCGACATCGCCGGCCCGGTGGACACGGCGGCCGCCGTCCGCATCGGCGTCACGCACTCCCCGGAACCCCGCGTCCTCGACGAGTTCGCCGGCGACGGCTACGACCTCGTCCTCGCGGGGCACACCCACGGCGGGCAGCTTCGCGTTCCCGGCTACGGCGCGCTCGTCACCAACTGCGACCTCGACCGCACCCGCGCCCGCGGCGCGTCCCGCTGGGGCGCGCAGATGTGGCTTCACGTCTCGGCCGGGCTGGGCACGTCGCCATACGCTCCCGCGCGCTTCGCGTGCCCTCCCGAAGCGAGCCTGCTGACCCTCGTCCCACGGGGTACGACCAGCGGCGATCGCCGGAACGCGGCCCCCCGCAAAGCCCGGAACACCGTCCGCTAGACTTCTCCACGACCCGTTAAGCAGTACCCCGGGGTGTGGCGCAGCTTGGTAGCGTGCCTCGTTCGGGTCGAGGAGGTCGTGGGTTCGAATCCCGCCACCCCGACGTTGGATCGAAAGAGCCTTGCTCGCTTTGGCGAGCAAGGCTCTTTCGCGTTACGGGCCCTGGGCGCTCCCGCATGTTCCCATGCCTCATTCGAGACGCTCAGCGGGTGGCGAGTAGCTCCGTCCAGCATTGGGCGAAGTCCCCATCGCCCGAGCGCGCCCACGACCAGGCCGAGCGGGCCGCCGAAGCGAGCTGGTCGCGGTCCGGGGTCGTCGCGGTTTCCAGCGCCGTCACCAGACGCGCCTCGACGGACGTCGCCAGCGCCCGGTATGTCGTATCCGTGCGGTAGCGGATTTTCGTTCGCACGTCGGTGAAACCGGCGGCCGTGACCGCGGCGGGCAGCGAGCGCCCGGCGAACGGGTCACCGCCCGCGCGACGGCACAGCAGATAGTGACCGCGGAGGGCGGCGTCGACGTTCGCCGTCTTCGGCCGCAGCCGTGCCCGGCTCCAGTCCGATGTGGACAGTGCCAGCGTGCCGCCCGGCTTGAGGATCCGCCGGAGTTCCGCCAATGCGGCGCCCGGTTCCCGCAGGTGCTCGAAGACGGCGTGCGCGAAGACCACGTCCGCCGAAGCCTCGGCGAACGGCAGCGCGCCTGCCTCCGCCACCAAAAAGTCCACTGTGGACTTTCTGTGCCCGTTGCCGATACCGAGGGTGATCGAACCCGGCCCGCAGCCGACGTCGACGCACCCCATCCCCGGCCCGAACAGCGGTTGCGCGAACACGGCCCGCTCGACCGCCTGACGCGCGAACCGCGCGGACACCGCGGCGCGCGGCGCGTTTCCCTCCAGCACCCCGCACACAGTACGGCTCTCCAGTGGCAGGATCGAGGGGTGAGCACGCAGCCAGGCAATGAATATCCGTCCGCGGTGGTCCCGGACCGCCTGTTCGACGACGCCGAAGCCGAGGTCAGGTGGCGGGCCCGTTTCCGCGCGCCGCGCATCTCGGTGCCCGAATGGGCCATCGACGCCCCCGACGCGAACGTCTACGTCTCCAACGCCAGCGGCGTCTGGGAGGTCTACTCCTGGGACCGGTCGACCGGCGAGCACCGCCGCGTCACCGATCGGCCCAACGGCACGATGCACGCGACCCCGTCCCCCGACGGCCGCTGGATCTGGTGGTTCAACGACACCGACGGCGACGAATTCGGCTCCTGGGTCCGCGAACCGTTCGCGCCGGGAGCCGCCGCGGAGCGCGCGGTGCCGGACGTCCACGACGGCTACCCCGCCGGGCTCGAGATCGGCACCAAGGTGGTCGCCGTCGGCGTCTCGACCGACGACGGCAGCGAACTCTTCGCCCGTATCGACGGCGAAACCACGTCCTTCTACAAGCACGAGGACGACGCCGGGATCGCCTCGCTGGCCCGCGACGAGTCGCTGCTCGTGATCTCCCACTCCGAGCACGGTGATTCACGACACCCCGCGCTTCGCGTCCTGTCGACCGACGGTTTCACGACGGTCGCCGACAAATGGGACGGCGAGGGCAAGGGCCTCGGCGCGCTGGAGTTCTCCCCGGTCGCGGGGGATCAGCGGTTGCTGGTGCTGCACGAGCGGCGCGGTCGCGAAGAACTCCTGATCTGGGACACCGCCGCGGACACCGAGCAGGAGATCGAGCTGGATCTGCCCGGCGAGGTGGTCGCCGGCTGGTATCAGGACGCGCGGGCACTGCTGGTCGTCCACTTCCACCAAGGCCGCAGTTCCCTGCACCGCTACGACCTCGCCAGTGGCAAATTGTCCTCTTTGGACACTCCGTCCGGCCGGATCGGCGGCGCCGGAGTGCGGCCCGACGGCACCGTCGAATACTCGTGGTCCAGCGCCGCGCAGCCGACGGCCGTGCGCGCGCGGACGGCGGACGGTGAGGACTCGGTGCTCCTCGAACCGCCGGGCGAGCGCGCCCCGGGGTCGGCACCGGTCACCGACGCGTTCGTCGACGGGATCGGCGGGCAGATCCACGCGCTCGTCTCGCGTCCGGCCGACGCGCCGGAAGGTCCGCTTCCCACGGTCTTCTCCTTGCACGGTGGGCCGCATTCGGCCGACGAAGACCGCTTCTCGGCGTACCGCGCCGTGTGGCTCGACGCCGGATTCGCCGTCGTCGAGGTCAACTACCGCGGTTCGACCGGCTACGGCTCGGCCTGGCGTGACGCCATCGAAGGCCGCCCCGGCCTGACCGAACTCGAAGACGTCGCCGCCGTGCACGACTGGGCCGTCCAAAGTGGACTTTCGGATCCGGCCAAATGCGTGGTGAACGGCGCTTCGTGGGGCGGGTACCTGAGCCTGCTGGCGCTGGGCACCCAGCCGGCGCGCTGGGCGGCGGGGATCGCCGGGGTGCCTGTCGCGGACTACGTCGCCGCGTACGAGGACGAGATGGAGCAGCTCCGTTCGTTCGACAGGGCGCTGTTCGGCGGTTCGCCGGAGACGGTGCCGGCGGTGTACCGGGAATGCTCGCCGATCACCTACGTCGAGGCCGTGACGGCACCGGTGCTGATGCTCGCCGGGGACAACGACCCGCGCTGCCCGATCCGGCAGGTCGAGAACTACCTCGACAGGCTCGCGAAGCGGGAGATCCCGTTCGAGTTCTACCGGTTCGACGCGGGCCACGGGTCGCTGGTGATCGCCGAGACGATCAAGCAGACCGCGATCGAGGTGTTCTTCGCGCTGCGGGCCGTCGGGCTTCGCTGACGTGCCATGAAAGGTCCTTTCCTTGCGAATTTTGCAAGGAAAGGACCTTTCATGGCACTCGGTGAGTGGGTCAGCGCTCGGAGAGGAGAGTCCCGCCGGCCGCCCAGTGTTCGGCGGGGATCTCGTTGATCGTCACCCAGACGCCTTCGGGTTTGCCGCCGCAGGTGCGGACGAACGCGTCGGTCACCTCGCGCACGAGGGCCTGCTTCTGTTCGGCCGTGCGGCCGGGGAACATCGAAACACTGATCATCGGCATGGCCGGAACTCTAGTGTTCCGCGTCGGGAATACGGTGCGTATCCCGGTGGATCCAGGTTTCCCTCGGCAAGGCGCCGGTTCGTCCTCGTACCGGGTTGTACTCGGGCGGAACGGCGACGCAGCCGACGGGAAGCTGGGCCGCCGAGATGCGTGCCGGATTCCCGACGCGGAACTCTAAAGGCCTCGATCGTGCTTCCGGAGCCTGTCCACCGCGTAGGCGTCACCCTCGAAGGTGAGACGGACGGCGTCGCGGCCGAAGACGAACAGCAGCAGCTCGATCGGCGCGCCGATCACGGTCACCGTGTCCGGGCCTTCCTTCACCCGCGCTTCGCGGCCTTCGGGAGTCTTCAGGATCACGCCGACCGGTGATTTCCGCAGGTTCAGCTTCGAGGCCTGCTTCGCCGACTTCCACGCCGCCGCGTCCCGGGCGGAGTCCGCCGGACGCGGCTCCCAGCCGGGCTGTCCTCGCCGGACGTCCTCGTGGTGGATCAGGAACTCCGCGCTGTTCGCCAGCTCATCGAGCGCGGCGATCGACGTCGGCCAGTACCAGGCGGGGCCGGACCGGACCTTGCCGACGACCTCGGACCACGGCCGCGCGGCATAGGAGCCCTGCACGCGCTGGGTGTACGACGCCAACGCCGGAACCAGGATGCCGGGCGCCGCGTCGGGCCGCCGCTCGCGGATCAGCAGATGCGCCGCGAGATCCCGCGTTTTCCAACCCGCGCACAGGGTCGGCGCGTCCGGGCCGACCTCTTCGAAAAGCTCGCTCAACGCACGACGTTCGTCTCCGGCGACTCCCATACCCCACGACGTTACGCGCCGGTAGGACGCGGCGAAATCCGGCGTGACGCAAGGCACCCGGCTCAGTGATGGAACGCTGTCCGCTGTCGCGCGCCGTGATCGAGCTCGGGCAGCAGGCGCCGGAGGTCGGCGAGGAGCAGATCGGCGAGATCGTGCGTGAAACCGTTGCGCACCACGATCCTCAGCACCGCGAGATCGGTCCGGTTCTCGGGGAACGTGTATGCCGGGACAAGCCAGCCACGCTCGCGAAGCCGCCGTGACACGTCGAAGACGTCGAAGCTCTCGACGTCCGCCTTCGTCGTGAAGGCGAACACGGGCAGCTGATCACCGCGCGTCAGCAGTTCGAAGGGGCCCAGCCCGGCGATCCCGTCCGCCAGCTGGGTCGCGACGTCACGCGAAGCCTGTTGCACGGCACGGAAACCTTCGCGGCCGAGCCGGACGAACGTGTAGTACTGCGCGGCCACCTCGGCGCCGGGGCGGGAGAAGTTCAACGCGAAAGTCGGCATGTCGCCACCGAGGTAGTTGACGTTGAAGACGAGCTCCTCCGGCAACGCCTCCTTGTCGCGCCACACCACCCAGCCGACGCCGGGGTAGACCAGCCCGTACTTGTGCCCGGAGGTGTTGATCGACGCCACCCGCGGCAGGCGGAAGTCCCAGCACAGCTCGGGATCGAGGAACGGCGCGATCATCGCGCCCGAAGCGCCGTCGACGTGCACCGGGATGTCCCAGCCCGAGCGTTCCGCCAGGCCGTCGAGCGCGGCCGCGATCTCGGCGACCGGCTCGTAGCTGCCGTCGAACGTGGACCCGAGGATCGCGACGACACCGATCGTGTTCTCGTCGCAGCGGGCGATCGCCTCGTCGGCGGTGAGATGGAAACGGTCGCCGTCCATCGGCACCAGCCGCGGCTCGACCTCCCAGTATTCGCAGAACTTCTCCCAGCAGACCTGGACGTTCGCGCCCATCACCAGATTCGGCTTCCCGGTGCGGCCCAGTTTCGACCAGCGGCGTTTCAGCGCCATCCCGGCGAGCATGCAGGCTTCCGACGAACCGGTCGTCGAGCAGCCCATGATGGCGGTGGGATCGGGCGCGTGCCACAGCTCGGCGAGGATGTTCACGCAGCGCCGCTCGAGTTCCGCGGTCTGCGGGTACTCGTCCTTGTCGATCATGTTCTTGTCGACGCATTCGGCCATCAGCTCGCGGGCCTGCGACTCCATCCACGTGGTGACGAACGTGGCGAGGTTGAGCCGGGCGTTCCCGTCGAGCATCAGCTCGTCGCGCACCAGCTGGAGCGCGGTGTCGGGCGGGAGCGGGTCTTCGGCGAGGCTGTCGTGCGGGAGGCGGATGTTCGCGGCGAGCGCCGGATACGCGCCGGCGTGCAGCGGGTTGGCCCCGCCCTTGCGGGCGGACTCGGACGCGGTTCCCTTGTGCAGCACCATGGACCGAACGTAGCCCGGCAGCGTGAAACCGGCACTCGGACTCACCCTCCGCCAAGTGCAATGAAGGGGCCTTTCATAGCAAAATTTGCTATGAAAGGCCCCTTCATTGCACGCGAGAGCGGCGCGAGAGGGCGGGTCAGGCCTGCTGCGCCTGCCACATCCAGTGCGCCTTTTCGAGCTCCTGGGTGATCTCGATGAGCAGGTCCTGGGTGACCAGGTCGCTCTTGTCGGTTTCGTCGATGCGCTTGCGCAGCCGCTCGATCAGCGTGGTGAGGATGTCGACGATCGCGGCGACCGTGGACTCGACGGACTGCCAGTTGTCGGGGTAGGCCGGCAGGCCGGAGCTCTCCACGACGGCCTTCGCCTGGCCGTTCGGCGAGATGCCGATGGCGTTGGCGCGCTCGGCGACCTCGTCGACGTACTGGCGCGCGGTGGCGACCAGCTCGTCGAGCTGCAGGTGCGCGCTGCGGAAGTTCGCTCCGACGACGTTCCAGTGGGCCTGCTTCGCGATCAGCGACAGATCCACCAGATCGACCAGCGTGGCCTGCAAGGCGTTACCGGTGATCTCCTTGTCGGCTTCGCTCAGCGGACTCTTGATCGGAGACTTGCCCATATTCGGTCTTCCTTTCAGAAACTGCCGGTTCGGGAATGGACCTGCCGCGGCCGGGATCAGACCGTCGCGGACAGGGCGACCTCGATGTTGCCGCGGGTCGCGTTCGAGTAGGGGCACACCTGGTGCGCCTGCTCGACGAGCTGATCGGCCTGCGCCTGCTCCAGGCCGGGCAGCGAAACCTTGAGTGCCACGCCGAGACCGAAGCCCTCGCCCTGCTTGAGCACGCTGACCTCGGCGGTGACGGTGGAGCCGTCCAGCGTCACCTTCGCCTGGCGCGCGACGAGCTGCAACGCGGAGTGGAAACAGGCGGAATAGCCGGCGGCGAAGAGCTGCTCGGGGTTCGTCTTGTCCCCACCCGGCCCGCCCATTTCCTTCGGGATCGCCAACGACTCGTCGATGACGCCGTCAGAGGACGTGACCTCACCGTTGCGGCCGTCGCCGCGAGCGGTGGCCACAGCGGTGTACAGAGCCTCAGCCATTCTTCGCCTACCTCCTGGTCTCAAGACACGCCCCGTTGAGCGTCTCTTCGGTGTCAACGTCCCGCAACCGCGAAACCTTGCCACCCCATGGCAGGCATCACGTCCGGAAACTACCCGGACGATGACCGGAGCAAACGACTAGTGACCGGCGCGACTCAGGGCGAACTCGGCGACCTGGGTTCCGATCAGGCGGAGCGTGCGGACGCTCTTCTCGTCCGAGGCGCCGCCGGCTTCGTCGAATTTCGTCTCCGCGGTGTTGATCGAACCACCCAAAGGGGTGGCCCAGCCGCGCAGCGCGTGCGTGATCGTGCGCAGCTGCTCCAGCGTGGTGACCGCGGCTTGCCAGCCGTACGCGACGGCGGCGAGGCCGACCGCACGGCCGTCGAGATACGGACGGACGTCGTCACGCAGGTCTTCGACGTAGTCCAGGGCGTTCTTGACCAGTCCGGACAGCGCGCCGTGGTAGCCGGGCGAGACGACGACGATCCCGTCGGCGCGGCGGATCGCTTCGACCAGCCGGGTGGCCCGCTCGTGCCGCTCCGCGGGCGCGATGTCGTAGAAGGGCAGCACCAGCTCGGGCCCGGAGATCAGCTCGGTGGTGACTCCGGCTTCGGCCGCGGCGCCGAGCGCGATGCGCAGCGCGCGCTCGGATTGCGAGCCCTCCCGGAGGGAGCCGCCGATACCGAGGACATGCACCGCGTTCGTCGAAGTCACGCTTTCGAGGCTAACCCCTCTACTTAAGTGGAGGACCAGGATCTGGAACGGAGGCTTGCGTCACACCCGTTCGCCGCAACGGCCGCGGTCCCGCTGGACGGCATACCTACTCGAAAGTAACCTGACGGGAAGCCCTCAGGAGGAAGTATGGCGATACCGCTCCAGATCCGTGCCGAGGCCGCGTTCTCGCAGCTCGCTTTTTGGCTCCCGAAGCCGGTCAGACGGGCCATCGCCGGGCCGCCGCTCCGCCTGGACGGACAGGAACTCGCGCTGGACGCCCAGCTCCTGCTCCGCCTGCAGAAGCTGGCGAAGGCGTCGCTGGTGCGCGGAAGCGTCGAAGAGTCGCGCAGCATGCTCCTGGCGAGCAGGCATCTGGTCAGCGGTCAGACGATCGAACCGGTCGCCACCCGGGAGCTGCTCATCCCGACGGGTGACGGCGACGTGCCCGCCACGCTCTACACCCCGGCCGGGCTGCCGGATCCCTCCGGATTGCTGGTGTTCTTCCACGGCGGTGGCTGGGTGGTCGGCAGCCGCGCCTCCCACGACAACACCGTCCGCTACCTGGCGAAGCAGGCGGGCGTGCGGGTTCTTTCGGTGGAGTACCGGCTCGCGCCGGAGACGACGTTCCCCGGCGCCACCGAAGACGCGATCGCGGCGTTCGAGTACGCCTTCGCGAAGGCACGCGATCTGGGCGCCGACCCGGCCCGTATCGCCGTCGGCGGTGACAGCGCGGGCGGGAACCTCGCCGCGGTGACCGCGCAGCAGGCGGTGAAACGCGGCGGCGGGGTGCCGTCGTTCCAGCTGCTGTTCTATCCGGCGACCGATTTCACCGTGCGCCGCCGTTCCCGGGAATTGTTCGCCGAGGACCTGTTCCTCACCGATTCGGATATGACCTGGTTCGAAGGACATTACGTGCCGAAGGGCACCGATCTGTACAACCCGAAACTGTCGCCGCTGCACGGCGACGTTTCCGGATTGCCGCCCGCTTATATCGCGACGGCCGGTTTCGATCCGCTGCGCGACGAGGGCGAGGCCTACGCGGAGAAATTACGAAAGGCGGGGGTCCCGGTGGCGCTCAGCCGCCAGCCGGACCTGATCCACGGGTACATCAACTTCCTCGGCATCGGACGGCGGTTCCGTGAGGCGACGGCCGAAGCGGCCGGCGCCCTGCGGCTGGGTCTCGCCCCGAAGTGAAAAGCCCCGCAGTGAAAGCCAAAGCCCGGGTGAGGAGAAATGTCCTCACCCGGGCTCCGGCCCCCATATCGTGGCCCGCCGCCCTGCACGGCGGAACCTGACGACTCCAGGTCTCCTTCTAAGGCGTGGGAAGCGGGACGGGCGGGACCGGCAGCGGCGGGACAGGGAGCCCGCCGAGCAGGCCCGCGAGAATGCCGGTCACGGCCGCGAGCAGGGCTTTCACCAGGTCACTGACGATCTTCAGTGGTCCGGGAAGGTCCGGCAGCGAGGGGATCGGCACCGGCAGCGGTGGCAGCTGACGCGCCTTCGCCGTCGGGTCGGCCAGCAGCCTGCCGGACTCGACGGATCGGCCCTGGGCCAGGTCGCCGAGCTTCTGCGTTTCGGTCTGGACCTGGTAGCGCTTGCCCGCGGCGATGTCACCGAGGACCGGGCTGAGCTTGTCCAAATCCGCCCGCGTCTTGGCGACGTCGCCGGCGTAGGCCACCTTGGTGAGGCCGTCTCGCATCTGCAGCAACTGTGCGGCGAGCGCCTGGGTGTTCGACGAGCCCTTCCCACCATCGGTGCCGGCCGTAGCGGCGCCGGCCGAGGCCACCGTCAACAGACTGCCTGCGGCGACCGCGGCAATCGTCCGGACAATGTCACCTTTCATTCCCTTACCTCCTGACCTCTGAGACCTGACGAGGTCAATCGATACCCGCCGTATCGGCCGGACACCACCCGATCACCGGCCGGAACACTTTTCTGACCCTTACGTGCCGGATTCATTCCCCGGGAAGACCCCCGCAATTGATTAACGTCGAAATCTTGTGCTTCCCCCTGAAGATCATCCTTTTCCCGCCGGTTTATGACCACCTGTGACCGGCCGACACGGCGGTGCGGCTCGTTCACCCACAGCGGTGTAAACGGTGATCGTTTCGCTTGATCACTCCGTCGGACAGGCGTGTCGCACTGCTCCACTCGGGTTGTCCCCCACGCACGCCACGCCCACTTCTGGGTTTCACATGCGAGTGGGGCATGGGAAAGCCCCCGGTGCGGGCACCGGGGGCTTTCTGTGGTGGGAGCAGCCTCTCGCAAGAGGTCCTTACTCGCGGAAAGCGTCCGCGACCTTGTCGCCGAGGTCCTTGTCGACGTTCCGCCAGTACTCGAAGACCCGCTCGAGCACCGGGCGCGAGACGTCGTTCGAAGCGTGGCCGATGATGTTGCTCGCGAGCCGCTCGCGCTGCGCGTCGTCCATCACCTCGCGGACGAGCGTGCCCGGCTGGCCGAAGTCGTTGTCCTCGGCGTGGAGCTGGTACGCCGACCGGATGACCTCGTCCTCGACGCCGTAGCCCGAAGCGGTCTCGGCGGCGATCTCCGCGTTCGCGTGCGGGCCGCCGTAGGAGTTCGGCGCGTACACCGGGTCGCCCGGGTTGTCGTAGCGCATCGCGCCGTCGCGCGAGTAGCTGTTGACCGGGGACTTCGGCGCGTTGACCGGCAACTGCGTGTAGTTCGCGCCGATCCGGTAGCGGTGGGCGTCCGGGTACGCGAACAGGCGGCCCTGCAGCATCTTGTCCGGCGACGGGCCGATCCCCGGCACCAGGTTGGACGGCTCGAACGCGGCCTGCTCGATCTCCGCGAAGTAGTTCGCCGGATTGCGGTCGAGCACTGGCCGAACCTAGGCCCTTGATCAGCGGATAGTCGCCCTTCGGCCACACCTTGGTCAGGTCGAACGGGTTGAAGCGGTAGTCCGCGGCCTCGGCGTAGGGCATCACCTGGACATACAGCGTCCAGCTGGGGTGATTGCCCTGCTTGATGTTCTTGAACAGATCGCGGATGTAGTAGTCCGAGTCTTCGCCGGCGATCCGGTCCGCGTCGGCTTGCGGCAGGTAGCCGATGCCCTGGTCGGTCTTGAAGTGGTACTTGACCCAGAACCTCTCGCCGCCGGCGTTCTCCCACAGGTAGGTGTGCGATCCGAAGCCGTCCATCTCACGCCAGTTCGACGGGATGCCGCGGTCGCCCATCAGCCAGGTGACCTGGTGCGCGGACTCGGGCCGCAGTGTCCAGAAGTCCCACTGGATGTCGTGGTCGCGCAGGTGGTTGTCGGCGCGGCGCTTCTGCGAGTGGATGAAGTCGGGGAACTTGATCGGGTCGCGGATGAAGAACACCGGGGTGTTGTTGCCGACGAGGTCGTAGTTGCCCTCGGAGGTGTAGAACTTCACCGCGAAACCGCGCGGGTCGCGCCACGTGTCGGGCGAACCGTTCTCCCCGGCGACCGAGGAGAACCGGGCCAGGCTCTCGGTGCGCACGCCCGGTTGGAACAACGCGGCCTTCGTGAACTGACTGACGTCCTCGGTGACCTCGAGGAAGCCGTGCGCGCCGCCGCCCTTGGCGTGGACGACGCGTTCCGGCACCCGCTCACGGTTGAACTGGGCGTTCTTCTCGATCAGGTAGTGGTCCTGGAGCAGGATCGGGCCGTTGGCGCCTACGGTCTGGGAATCGTTGTCGCTTGCGCGGGGATGCCCACGTTGTTCGTGGTCGGCAGGGTCACGCCGGTGCCTCCTGGTTCGTGGTGGTGAGCGGTCGGTCCTCTCCCACCCTCTCGCCTAATCTGGAATCAGTCAAGAAAGCACTCGGTTCCGGGTGACCCGCGCTACGCGAAAAAAACTTGCACGCGCGTACCAAGTTACGTTCTCATCGGACGTATGGCCCTCGCTCCGTATCGTCGCGTGTTAGCCGTGCCCGGAGTTCCCAGCTCGATGCTGCTGATGTTCCTCGCCCGGCTCCCGATGACGGCCATGGGCGTGACGATGACGCTGTACGTGGTCAACGACCTGGGCCGCGGCTACGGCGCGGCCGGGCTGGTCGGCGCCGCCACCACCCTCGGCAGCGCGATCGGGGCACCGCTCGTCGGCCGGTACGTCGACCGCTACGGGCTGCGGCCGGTGGTCGCGATCTGCGGGCTGGCCTCGTCGACGTTCTGGATCAGCGCACCTCATCTGCCGTATCAGGTGCTGCTCGTGGTCGCGCTCCCCGCGGGGGTGCTGTCGGTGCCCGCCGGGACGCTCGCGCGGCTGGTGCTCACCGCGCTCGTGCCGCTGGAACAACGGCGGGCTGCCTACTCGCTGGACACGATCCTGGTGGAGGCGTCGTTCATGATCGGGCCGTCGGCCGGGATCATGGCGATCACGCAGTTGCCCGCGGTCTACGCGCTCACCGGGATCGGGGTCTGCTTCGCGCTTTCGGCGGCGCTGATCTACCGGCAGAACCCGCCGATCCGCGCCGAAGCCGACGCCGAGGTGTTCACCGGGGACCGGCCGTCCGTGCGGAGCTGGCTCACCGGACGGCTCGTGATGGCGATGTTCATCGCCGCGGGCGCGCTGTTCTGCCTGGTCGGCATGGAGCTCGCCGCGCTGGCGACCCTGCGCGCGAGCGGTGACATCGCCTGGTCCGGGCTGCTGATCACGGTGATGTGCGTCGCGTCGGTCCTCGGCGGGGCGATCCACGGCGCGGTCCGGCGGTCGCTTTCGCAGGGCACGCTGATGGTGCTGCTCGCGGTGCTGACCCTGCCGGTCGGGCTGATCACCGAGCCGTGGTGGCTGCTGGCGATCGTGCTGTTCCCGAGCAACGTGCTGTGCGCGCCGACGCTCGCGGCGAGCACGGAGACGGTCAGCGCGGCGGCGCCCGCCCGCGTGCGCGGGGAGGCGATGGGCCTGTTGGACGCGGCCAGCCGGATCGGGCTGGCGATCGGGAGCCCGATCATCGGATTCGTGATCGACCACTCCAGCCCGGGCTGGGGCTTCGCGGCGTCGGCGCTGGGCGCGCTGGCGATCGCCTCGGTCGGCCTGTTCTGGCGCCGTTCCCGCACCCCCGCCCAGGTGCCGGCGCTCACTTCCCCCTGACGCGCGTGAAGGCCCCTTCCTGAGTTCGTCTTGGCGTGCTCTAGGACCGCACTCGCGTGCTCGGAGCCGTAACTCGTGTGTCGGAAGACGGATCTCGCGTGCTCGGACACCGCACTCACGAGATCCGCCTCCAATCACGCGAGTCACGCCTCCAATCACGCGAGATCCGCCGCCTCGCGCGGGGGCCTTGTCGCGAAGTGCTCCGGGGGTGTTGCGAAAGCCACTTTCACAACGTTGAAGGTTGCGAAAGTGGCTTTCGCAACACCGGCGACCACGCATCCAGAGGACGAAACGCGAGAGATGGGCTAGGCGCAGACCTTCCGGAGGGCTTCCAGCTGCTCGAGGTTGCGCTTGGTCCAGTCCGCGGCCTTGCCCGCGTCCTGGATGTTCTCCTTCTGCACCTGCAGATACGAGTCGGCCATGCCGGTGAGCGCACTCGCCACGTTCTGCTCGCCGACGCTGCCCGCCAGCTCACGCAGGCGTTTCTCCTTGTCCGCGGCGCGCTCCTTGAGCGTCGCCGGGTCCGGATTAAGGTCGGCGAGGCTGAGCGCCTCGGCGCAGGCGCTGACCTTCGTCGCCGCCTTGTTCGTCTGATCGACCGCGTTCGTGACCTCGCTGCAGCCCGCCAGCGCGAGCCCGGCGGCCGCCAGGAGCGCCGTGATTCCCAACCTCTTCATGAGAACCACAGTAGCGAGAAACGTGGGTGGTATGTCGGGTTCCCCCGGCACACCACCCCCGTTTCAGCCCTTCACGCAGACGACCTGCTTGAGATGCGCGACCACCTCGACGAGATCCGTCTGCGCCCTGATCACCGTTTCGATGTCCTTGTACGCGGCCGGGATCTCGTCCACCACGCCGGAGTCCTTGCGGCATTCCACACCGGCGGTCTGCGCGGCGAGGTCCTCGGCGGTGTACAGCTTCTTCGCCTTGTTCCGCGACATCCGGCGGCCCGCGCCGTGCGACGCGGACTGGAAGGATGACGCGTTCCCGAGGCCGCGCACGATGTACGAACCGGTGCCCATGCTGCCCGGGATGATCCCGAGGTCACCCGAACCCGCGCGGATCGCGCCCTTACGGGTCACCAGAAGGTCGACGCCGTCGTAGGTCTCTTCGGCGACGTAATTGTGGTGACAGCTGATCGCGTCGTCGAACGTCGTCTGCGGCACGACGTCCTTCAGCGCCTGCTTCACGAGCGCGACCATGGTGGCGCGGTTGCGCGCCGCGTAGTCCTGCGCCCAGAACAGGTCGCGCCGGTACGCCCGCATCTCGGGCGTGCCCGCGACGAACACCGCGAGATCCGGGTCCGGCAGGTCCGCGTTGTGCGGCAGCTTCCGCGCGACGGCCATATGCCGTTCCGCGAGTTCCTTGCCGATGTTGCGCGAACCGGAGTGCAGCATCAGCCACACCCGGCCCTCGTCCTCGCCGCCCTGTTCGAGGCAGACCTCGATGAAGTGGTTACCGCCGCCGAGGCTCCCGATCTGCCGCGACGCGCGGTCGTGCAGGTCCTGGACGCCGGGATGCAGCTCGCCGAAGGACTTCCAGAACGCGTCCCAGCCACCGACACCGTGCACCTTCGCCGGGTTCACCGGGGTCTTGTGCAGGCCGAACCCGACCGGGACGGCCGATTCGATCCGGCGGCGGAGCTTCAGCAGGTCGTCGGGCAGGTCGGCGGCGGTGAGCGAGGTCCGCACCGCGCTCATCCCACAGCCGATGTCGACGCCGACGGCGGCCGGGGACACCGCGTCGCGCATCGCGATCACGCTGCCGACGGTCGCGCCCTTGCCGTAGTGGACGTCGGGCATGACCGCGACGCCGTGCACCCACGGCAGGTTGGCGACGTTGTGCAGCTGTCGCATGGCCTGGTCCTCGACCGACGCGGGGTCGGCCCACATCCGGATCGGAACCCGCGAGCCTTCGACCGCCGTGTACATGATTTTCCCTTCGTGGAAGCGTTTTGCCGCTCTTGAGGATGCACGGGCCGGACGAACCGGACAAGGCAATTACCGTTCTCCACAGTGGACTGTCCACACGCGACCAAAAGCGGTGGCGTGATGTTCATCCCGAAGTCTTCGATCGTATTCGAAAAGTGATCGGCCGCGGGAGCCGCTTCGGGCACAATGGGCGCTCGGTGTCGGGGGTCACCAACTCTGGGGAAGGTCCGTTTCACGGTGAAGTCTTTACGTGGGCTGCTCGCTGCCGTCCTGTTGGCGGGGTTCCCGCTGCTCGTGCTCGCTTTCGTCGGCGGGATCGTGGCGCTCGAAGTGCTGGCGCTGAGCCACAACGTGTTCGCGGCGGTGAAGCTCGGCATCGTCACGGTCCCGGTCGGCTGGATCCTGCTGAAGACCCTGCTCACGGTCGAGCGGGTGACCGACGACGACGTGCCCGGCGTCCAGGTGACGCCCGAGTCGCAGCCCGCCCTCTGGGCGCTGGTCCGGGAGCTGGCCGCCGAAGCGGGGACGCGGCCGCCGGACGAGATCTACCTCGATCCGGACGTCAACGCCGCGGTCACCGAGCGGACCTCGTGGCTCGGGCTGCGGGTGCTGCGCCGCCGGATGATCATCGGTGTCCCGCTGATCATGGGCCTGCGCCAGGACCAGTTCCGCGCGGTGCTCGCGCACGAACTGGGGCATTACAGCAACAAGGACACCCGGTTCTCGGCGTTGACCTATCGCGGGCGCAAGTCGATCGCGCGGGTGGTCAGCGGCCTCGATCGCGAAGGTTACTTCGAGCGCTTCGTCGGCTGGCTCTTCAAGCAGTACGCGAAGCTGTATTTCGTCGTCTCGATGAGTGTCTGCCGGGCCCAGGAACTCCGGGCCGACACCGTCTCGGCCCGGCTCGCCGGTACCGACGCGGCGACCTCGGCCCTGCGCGAGATCGAAGCGCTGGCCGTCACCTGGCGATTCTTCATGAACAACTACGCCGCGATCGGCTGGGACGCGGGATACCTCCCGGACCGGTTCGGCGACGGCTACCGCGCGCTGCTCACCGACCCGGCCAGGGCGGAGCAGATGGAGGAGATCCGCCGGAACCCGTCGGAGGACGAGACCTCGCGCTGGGACACGCATCCGGCCACCCGGGACCGGGTCGCGGCGCTCGAAGCAGGCGCCCGGATCCCGGTGCGCCCCGGCGGTGAACGTCCGGCGACCGAACTGCTGGCCGGCGCCGAAAAGATGCTCGACGAGGCGCTGTTCACCGTCTTCTCCGACGAAGCGCGCAAGAAGCGGCGGACGGACTGGCAGTCGCTGGTCGCCATCGGCCGTCGTCACGACGCCGCCGAAGCGGCCGCCGAGATCCTGGGCGAACGCACCTTGGACATGGCGCTGGACCTGCTCGACGCGGGCAGGCACGAGGAACTCGCCGATCCGGATTCGGCGCCGCCCGCCGGAGCCGGGCCGCGTGCCCGCCGGGAGTTCGCCGCCGTCTCCGTCCGGGGACGGCTGGCGATCGTCGTCCAGGCGGCGCTCACCGACGTCGGCGCGGGACGATGGTCGCTCTCGTGGTCCGGCCCCGCGCGGTTCACCTTGGACGAGCCGCTGCGAGAACAGCTCACGCCGTCGGTCGACAAGGCGGCCTCGGCCGAATCCGACACCGCGCCGCTTCGCGCGCTCCTGACGGCCGCCGGGGTGCCCGCCGGCTACCGGCCGTCTCTCACCCTTGTTCGTTCTTAAGGAGTTCCGATGCTTTGGCTGCTCAAATCCCGTGAACGCAAGGCCGTCTTCGCCATGATGAAAGAGGCGAAGCGGCGTGGCGTCGAAGTCGACGAACTCAAGAACGTCCTGACGCCCGAGGAGTTCGCCGCGCTCCTGCCGCCGGAGAAGCCCAAGTTCAAGGGCAGGATCCCGGACGTCACGCGCTGGGGTCTCCCGGCCGACGGCGAGGTGTCGGCCAAGGAGTACTGGACCGACGAGGAGATCCTCGCCGTACAGGAGTCGACCGCCCGCGGCGAATGGGAAGGCGCCGCCGCGCTGCTGGCGTCGACCCGGGAGAACCGGGATCGCCGTGGTCAGGTGACCGGCGCGCTCGGGGAGGCCGCCGCGCAGGACGACGAGTGGCTGCGCGCGTGGCGGAAGGCCCGCCCCGGCGACCCGGACGCGGCGCTCGTCACCGCGGAGTCGCTGGTGCACGTGGCGTGGGAGGTGCGCAGCGCGCTGCAGGCGAAGCACGTCACCCAGGAGCAGTTCGCCGCGTTCTTCCGGGTGCTGGAGCAGGCCGAGGACGCCGTGCACGAGGCGGCAGGGCTGGCTCCCGAAGACCCGACGCCGTGGGTGACCGCGCTCGCGATCGCGATGGGGCGGCAGTACGAGAACGACCAGTACCGGAAGGTCTGGGCGGAACTCGCCGCCCGCGACCCGCGGCATCGCGGCGCGCATTCGCGGGCATTGCAGTACTGGTGTGCGAAGTGGTTCGGCTCGAACGAGCTGATGTGGGAGTTCGCCGAAACCGCCGCCGCGAAGTCGCCGAAGCTGGCTCCGCTGCTGCTGGTCGCCGCGCACGAAGCCGAGTTCCAGGACGTTCCCGCCTGGCGGGACCCGCGGGTCTCCGGCGCGCTCGACGAGATCCTGGCGTGGCTCGACGGCGAAGGACGTGACGCCCCGGAGACGCGGGGAGACCGGGCGTACCTGGCGAAGGCGCTCGTGGAGAACGGGCGCTTCGACGAGGCCGTCGAGCAGTTCCGGCATTTGGGGACGCGGGCGGACAGCGGGGTTTGGTCCTACAGCGGGGACCCTCGGGGCGAGTTCCTGGCTACGCGGTACGCGGCTTGTGCGGGTGCGGCGAAGCCCTGACGCGTTCCGGAGCAGCCGGTCCGTCGTCCCAGGAACCTCAGGTGCCACAAGGGACGTCAAGCCGCCCGGCGCGCCCGATTTGGACGGTTCGCGGAGGGGTCGTGAATGGCAAGGATCGTCCTATTGGCGAATCAGGCAAATGTGGCATGTTGCGAAAGCCACTTTCGCAACGTTGAAGGTTGGGAAAGTGGCTTTCGCAACGTCAGCGGCACGACCGTCGCGCGTAACCGTGCACACGGCGACCAATCGGGCATTTCGTCACGCAAAAGTGTCCCTTGTGGACACTCGAGTGCACTGACCGCGGATGCGATGAACGGTCCTTTACTTGCGAATTTCGCAAGTAAAGGACCGTTCATCGCACGCCGGGGTCAGGAGTTCGCGGCGACCAGTTCCGCGATCTGCACGGCGTTGAGCGCCGCGCCCTTCCGCAGGTTGTCGTTCGACAGGAACAGCACCAGGCCACGACCACCGTCGACGCCCGGGTCCGTCCGCAGGCGCCCGACGTAGGACGGGTCCTGGCCGGCGGCTTGCAGCGGCGTCGGGATGTCCGACAGCTCCACGCCGGGGGCGCCGGTCAGCAGTTCGGTCGCGCGGGCGACCGAAAGCGGCTGCGAGAACTCGGCGTTGATCGAGATCGAGTGCCCCGAGAACACCGGCACCCGCACACAGGTGCACGAGACCAGCAGCTCCGGGATGCTCAGGATCTTGCGGCTCTCGTTGCGGAACTTCTTCTCCTCGTCCGTCTCGAACTCACCGTCGTCCACAATGGACCCGGCGAGCGGGAGGACGTTGTGCGCGATGGGTCGCGCGTACTTCTTCGGCTCGGGGAAGTCCACCGCCGCGCCGTCGTGGGTCAGCGCGCCCGCGTTCGCCGCCGCGGCGGCGAGCTGGCCTTCCAGCTCCTCCACGCCGGCGAGCCCGCTGCCGGACACGGCCTGGTAGGTGCTGGCGACGAGCCGCACCAGACCGGCTTCGGCGTGCAGCGGCTTGAGCACCGGCATCGCGGCCATGGTGGTGCAGTTGGGGTTCGCGATGATCCCCTTGCGCGCCTCCTTGATCGCTTCCGGGTTGACCTCGCTGACGATCAGCGGGACGTCCGGGTCCATCCGCCACGCCGACGAGTTGTCGATGACCGTGGCACCAGCCGCGGCGAACCGTTCCGCCTGCGCCTTGGAGGTCGCGCCACCGGCCGAGAACAGCGCGATGTCCAAACCGGACGGGTCCGCGGTCGTCGCGTCCTCGATGACGATTTCCCCGTCACGCCAAGGAAGCTTCGAACCGGCGGACCGCGCCGAGGCGAAGTAGCGCATTTCGGCGACCGGGAAACCCCGTTCGGCCAGCAGACGGCGCATGACGCCGCCGACCTGGCCGGTCGCCCCGACCACGCCTACCCGCAAACCCTCGGACATCAGCGACCACTCCCCGCGTAGACGACGGCTTCTTCGTCGCCGCCGAGTTCGAACGCCTCGTGGATCGCGCGCACCGCGTCGTCGAGCTGCGCGTCCCGGATGAGCACCGAGATCCGGATCTCCGAGGTGTTGATGATTTCGATGTTGACGCCCGACTGCGCGAGCGCTTCGCAGAACGTCGCCGTGACACCGGGGTGCGAACGCATCCCCGCGCCGACGAGCGAAACCTTGCCGACGTGGTCGTCGTAGAGGACCGACTCGAAGCCGATCTCGTCCTTGATCTTCTCCAGCGACCGCACGGCCTTGGCCCCGTTGGCCTTCGAGAGGGTGAAGGTGATGTCGGTGCGGCCAGAGACGGTGCTGGACACGTTCTGCAGCACCATGTCGATGTCGATCTCGTCGTCGGCGATCACCCGGAAGATCCTGGCGGCGGCGCCGGCGTGGTCCGGCACTCCGGTCACCGTGATCTTGGCTTCGGAGCGGTCGTGCGCCACACCGGTGATCAACGCTTGTTCCACGGGGATCTCCTCGATAGAACCGGTCACCGTGGTGCCCGGCTTGTCACTGTAGGAAGAACGGACTCGGATCGGGACGCCGTAGCGGCGCGCGTACTCGACCGAGCGCAGGTGCAGGATCTTCGACCCGCTCGCCGCCAGCTCCAGCATCTCCTCGTAGGCGATGGTGTCGAGCTTGCGCGCGTCGGACACGACCCGGGGATCGGCGGTGTACACACCGTCCACATCGGAATAGATCTCGCAGACGTCGGCGTTCAGCGCGGCGGCCAGCGCGACGGCGGTGGTGTCCGAACCCCCGCGGCCGAGGGTGGTGATGTCCTTGGTGTCCTGCGACACGCCCTGGAATCCGGCCACCAGCGCGATGTAACCCTGGTCGAGGGCCTCCGTCACCCGGCTGGGGCTGACGTCGATGATCCGCGCGTTGCCGTGCACCGACGTCGTCACCACGCCGGCCTGCGAGCCGGTGAACGACCAGGCCTCCGCGCCCTGCGCCGAAATCGCCATCGCCACCAGGGAGTTGGAGATGCGCTCACCCGCGGTGAGCAGCATGTCCATCTCGCGTTCCGGCGGCGCCGGGTTGACCTGCTGAGCCAGGTCGAGCAGCTCGTCCGTGGTGTCTCCCATGGCGGAGCAGACGACGACCACGTCGTTGCCCGCCTTCTTGGTGGCGACGATGCGTTCCGCGACGCGTTTGATCCGGTCGGCACTTTCCAGCGACGAACCGCCGTACTTCTGGACCACGAGGGCCACGCCCGAACCTCCTCGACGGGCCGGGCGTGCTCCTGGTGGGCACCGAGGAGCCCCCGCGTCCCTTATTTGGGCGAAAGCCTACCGGGGCGACGCGCGCTCGCCACCCTCGTAAGTGGTCCTGACCACCACTTCGAGGACTCCTGGAAGTAAATCTTCCTTGACACCAACGAAATAGTCGGAGGGCTTTCACTTTAGTGACGGAGAGCACCCCTTGTTATCGTCCGCCAATGCACAAACCCGCCGACACGAGTACCCCGATCGCGTCGATCCTGGCCCACCGCTGGAGCCCGCGCGCCTACGACGAGTCAGCGATCGTCACCGAACACCAGCTCCGCGCGCTGCTCGAAGCGGCCCGCTGGGCTCCGTCGTTCGGCAACACCCAGCCCGCCCGCTACCTGGTCGGCCTGCGGGGCACGCCGTCGTTCGACCGCATCCTCTCGACGCTCAACTCGGGCAACCGCGCGTGGGCCCACCGCGCCGGACTGCTGCTGATCGGCGTGATGGTGACCACGAACGAGAAGGGCGAAGTCCCCTACGCCGAGTACGGGCTGGGGCTGGCGAGCGAGAACCTCGTGCTCCAGGCCGTCGACCTCGGGCTGATCGCGCACCAGATGGCGGGCTTCTCCGCCGAAGCGGCGAAGGACTTTTTCGGCCTCCCCGACGACGTCGTCCCCAAGGTCGCCATCGCCGTCGGCTCGCCCGCGGACCCCTCGGTGCTCGAAGAGGACTGGCGCATCGAGCGCGAGAAGGCGCCGCGCGAGCGAGTCCCGCTGGCCGAATTCGCCTACGCCGACGCTTGGGGCACCAGCGCTTTCGACGGCTGAGGGAGCCAGCGAAGGGCGAGGATCCCGAGCCCGACGTGCAGCAGGCTCAGCACCGCGACGGCCGTGTGGAGGCCCGTGACGAAGGCCTCCTTCGCGTCAAGAGCGGCCGTGGGCGCGATCTCTAGGGTTTCGCCGAGGGTGGGCGCGAGGTCCGGTCCGGCCAGGCGGAACACCAGCGCGGCGAGTGAGCCCATGAGCGCGATCCCGAGTGCGTTGCCGATCTCGTTGCTCGTTTCGGCGATCGCGCCCGCCGCTCCCGCGCGCTCGGCGGGCACCGCGGCGACGGCCGTGTCCGCCACCACGCTGAACGAGATGCCGTAGCCGACACCGGCGACCACCGTCGACGCGACGTACCAGCCCGCCCCGCCCGTGACACCGGTCATGAGCAGCAGCGCCAGCCCGGCGGCGATGGAGAAATGGCAGACGATCAGTGCCGCGCGGGCGCCGATCCGGTCGACCAGGGCGGGCGTGACGACGCACATGATCGTGAGCACGGCCGCGCCCGGCAGCGCCAGCAACGCCGCGTGCAGGACGGGCAGGCCGAGCACGGACTGCAGGTGGATCCCCGACAGATACGCGGCCGCCGACCACGCCGCCAGCGGCAGCAGCCCGGTGACGATCGCGATCGTGAAGACCCGGTCGCGGAACAGGGAGAACTCGATCAGCGGATACTCCAGACCCCGCTGGCGCCGGGCGAACCACACCAGCAGCCCGGCCCCGGCGATCGCGGCGGAGACCGCGGTGACCGACAGGCCGTCGGCGGCCGCGTGCTTGATCCCGTAGATCGCGAGCAGGAGCCCGGCGGCGGAGAGCCCGACGCTCAGCACGTCGACGCGCCCCTTCCCGGTGGCCCGCACCTCCCGCAGCAGTACCGGCGCGAGCGCCAGGAACACCGCGATCACCGGCAGGTTGACCAGGAAGACCGAACCCCACGGGAACCGTTCCAGCAGGACACCGCCGACGACCGGGCCGATCGCGAAACCGGCGGCGAACGCGGCCGCGAAGATCCCGATGGCCCGCGCCCGGCGTCGCGCGTCGGGGAAGAGTTCGCTCAGCACCGCCAGCGCGGACGGCAGGAGGGTCGCTCCCGCCAGCCCCATCAGGGCACGGAACGCGATGAGCAGTTCCGGGTTCGGGGCGAACGCCGCGCCCGCCGAACCGATGCCGAACACGGTGGCGCCGATCATCAGCAGCTTCAGCCGTCCGTACCGGTCACCGATGTTGCCGAACGCGATCAGCAAGGAGCCGACCGCGAAGCCGTAGACGTCGAGGATCCACAACGCCTGATCGGCCGTGGGGGTGAGCGCCTGGCTGATCCTGGGCATCGCGAGGAACAGGATCGATCCGTCCATGGAGACCAGGAACACCGGGCAGAGGATCACCAGCAGGCCGAACCAGGCCCTGGTGTGCTGTCGTGTCATGACCTCGACGCTGTACCGGCTTCGGGAGAGCAGCCATCCCCTCGCTGTGGGTACACCCGGCAGGTGCACCCACGCGGCGGGCGGAGAACTTAGGCTCGGAGTCATGGAAAGCCTCGGCGTGTACCTCAAGAGCCGTCGTGACCGGGTGACGCCCGCCGAGATCGGCCTGCGCACCTACGGCACTTCGCGCCGCGTGCCCGGTCTGCGCCGCGAGGAACTCGCCCAGCTCGCCGGGGTGAGCGCGGGGTACTACACGCGGCTGGAGCAAGGACTGGCCGAAACCGCTTCACGGCAAGTGCTCGACGCGCTCGCCCGCGCGCTCCGGCTCGACGACGTCGAGACCGGCCATCTGCACAACCTCGCGCGGCAGACCTCGCTCCCGAAGCTGACCGACCCCGGCCCCGAAGTGCCGCACCCACGGGTCCTCGCGCTGCTGGAGAACCTCGGCGAGGCCGTGCCCGCCCTCGTCTTCGGCCGTCGCGGCGACGTGCTCGCGTGGAACCACGCCGGGCACACGCTCATGGCCGAACACCTCGATTTCGACGCGCCGAAGGATCCCGAACGGCGGCCTTCGCTGCCGCGCATGTTCTTCCTCGACCCGCTGACCCGCGAACTGCACCGGAACCGGGCCGAACTCGCGCCGATCCACGTCGCCTACCTGCGGCTGACCGCGGGCCGCTACCCCACCGACGCCCGCCTGGCCGGGCTCATCGGCGAACTTTCGATGCGCAGCGACGAGTTCGCGACCCTGTGGGCGACCGGCGACGTCGCCGACTGCACCGTCGGGCCCATGCATCTGCGGCACCCCACGGTCGGCGCGGTGAGCGTCGACTACCAGGTGTGGCTCCAGCCCGACAGCCCCGATCACCGGCTGGAGATCTACACGCCCAAGGATCCGGGATCCGCCGACGCGCTGAAGATCCTGACGCAGTTCGAGCGCTAACCTGGGGCCATGGGGGCCTTTCGCCGCGTTCTCCGCAACGAATCCCGCACGATGGCCGGGCTCTGGCTGTATCTCAGGCGCCGGAAGGACGGAATCGACGGGGACGCCGTCGCGGTGCCGTACGGCGGAGGAGGCAAGTCGATCTTCATCGTGCTCGCCGTGGTGAGCGCCGTCGAAGCGGGTTTGTTCTGGCTGCTCGACTTCGGCCTCGTCGTCGACCTTCTGCTGCTGGCCCTCGGCGTCTACTCGGCGCTGCTGGTATTCGGCGTATACGCCGGTACTGTCGTCCGGCCGCACGTGATCTCGTCGCGTGAGGTGCGGGTGCGCTACAGCTCGTTTTACGACGTGCGGATCCCTCGGGGGAACGTCGTGAGCCTGCGGCAGGTGAAGGAAAGCCACGATCCGGCCAAGGCGAAGACGTTCCGCGACGGGGTTTGGCTCAGCTACGACAACTTCTACGAAACCAACCTGATCGCCGAACTGCGTGAGCCGATCACGGTGACCCGGCCGCTCGGTGCGACCGAGACCGTCCGTGTCGTGAAATTCCAGGCGGACGACCCGAAAGCCGCCGTCGAGGCCTACGACCGGCTTTCCCCCGACCGCATTTAGTCCTCTGAACGCGGTGGTTGCACGCGCAAGGACCGCATTCAGAGGACTAAATGCGGCTAGTTCGCGCCGCCGACGCGACGGATGATCTTGGCGACGATGCCCGTGACCACCATCCAGAAGATCGCGGCGATGCCGTAGTTGATCAGCACGCGGAGCTTGGCGTCTTCGGGCATGAAGAGGTCCTTGAAGCCGAGCAGGAGCCCGTCGGCCCAGCCGCGGACGAACGACACGATGCCGTTGCCGGCGTTCGCCTCACCGATCACGAAGACGACGTGCAGCACCAGGATGGCCGCGAAGATCAACCCGGCCCAGCGCACCACGCTCGCCAGTATCCCGGCCGCGCGACCGCCGCCCGCTCGCCAGTCGACCTTGCGTTTGGTCGGCTGATCAGCGGTTTCCTTCTCTTCAGCGTGCTCGCCCATGCCGGGCAGTGTGGCACGCCGCCTGGTCCGATTGCTACCCGCGAGTAACCCGAATGGGCGCCACTTGAGTCACGGTTCGATCGCGGCCCGGGTTTCCTTTCGGGAGATCGCGCGGTTAAGGTGGCGTCGTGGCTCGAGCTCTCCTGCTTCGCTGCCGCGACGGGGCCTGATCGGACCGGCTCCCCGTCGCGGGGCTTCGTGGTGCCGGTCGTCGCACCCGATTCTTCAGGAGAACCCTCCCCTCATGAGCATCCGCAAGCCCACCCGTCCTGCCCCTTCCGAGCAGGCCTCGTGGAACACCCAGCGCGGCACTTCGATGCCCGTGCACCGCTATCGCCCCTGGTACGACCTGGTCGAGGACATCTCGCTGCCCGACCGCACCTGGCCGGACAAGCGCATCGACACCGCGCCGCTGTGGTGCGCCGTCGACCTGCGTGACGGCAACCAGGCCCTGATCGACCCGATGTCGCCCGCGCGCAAGCGCAAGTTCTTCGACCTGCTGGTCCGCATGGGTTACAAGGAGATCGAGGTCGGCTTCCCGGCGGCGTCGCAGACGGACTTCGACTTCGTCCGCGAGATCATCGACGAGGGCGCCATCCCGGACGACGTCAGCATCCAGGTGCTGACCCAGTGCCGTCCGGAGCTGATCGAGCGCACCTTCAAGGCGCTCGAAGGCGCGCCGCGCGCGATCGTCCACATCTACAACTCGACCTCGATCCTGCAGCGCCGCGTCGTGTTCCGCGAGGAGCGCATCGGCATCACGAAGATCGCTTCGCAGGCCGCCGAGCTGGTCGTCGACTACGCCGCGAAGCAGCCGGACACCGACTTCCGGTTCCAGTATTCGCCGGAGTCCTACACCGGCACCGAGCTGTCGTACGCGCTCGAGGTCTGCAACACGATCACCGAGATCTGGCAGCCGACGCGCGCCAAGCCCGCCATCCTGAACCTGCCCGCGACCGTCGAGATGGCGTCGCCGAACGTCTACGCCGACTCGATCGAGTGGATGCACCGCAACCTGGAGCGCCGCGATTCGGTGATCCTGTCGCTGCACCCGCACAACGACCGCGGCACCGGTATCGCCGCCGCCGAACTGGGCTTCCAGGCGGGCGCCGACCGGATCGAAGGCTGCCTGTTCGGCAATGGCGAGCGCACCGGCAATGTCGACCTGGTCGCGCTGGGCATGAACCTGTACAGCCAGGGCGTCGACCCGCAGATCGACTTCTCCGACATGGACGAGATCAAGCGGACCGTCGAATACTGCAACCAGCTGACGGTGCACGAACGCAGCCCGTGGGCAGGTGACCTGGTGTTCACCGCGTTCTCCGGCAGCCACCAGGACGCGATCAACAAGGGCCTCGACGCGATGAAGGCCGCCGCCGACAAGGCGGGCACACCGGTCGACGAGCACCCGTGGGAGGTCCCGTACCTGCCGATCGACCCGAAGGACATCGGCCGCAACTACGAGGCCGTCATCCGGGTGAACTCGCAGTCCGGCAAGGGCGGCGTCGCCTACATCATGAAGGCCGAGCACCAGCTCGACCTGCCGCGGCGCCTGCAGATCGAGTTCTCGAAGGTGGTCCAGCGCCACACCGACACCGAGGGCGGCGAGGTCGACCCGACCACGATGTGGAACGCGTTCTCGGCCGAGTACCTGGAGCTGAAGACCCCGCTGGAGCTGGTACGCCAGCACGTCAGGGACAACGGCGACGGCGAGTACGACATCACCGCCACCGTGCGGGTCGAAGGTGACGAGCACGAGGTCACCGGCCGCGGCAACGGCCCGATCGCGGCGTTCTTCGACGCGTTGTCGACCGTCGGGTTCGACCTGCGGCTGCTGGACTACAGCGAGCACACGCTCTCGCCGGGCGACGACGCGCGAGCCGCGTCGTACATCGAGTGCGCGATCTCCGACCGGGTGTACTGGGGTATCGGGATCGACCCGTCGATCGTGACCGCTTCGCTGCGGGCCGTCGTCTCGGCCGTGAACCGGGCTCACCGGTAGTTCCCGCTTTGCGCGTGAAGGCCCCCTTCCCTCGGCTGAGCCGAGGGAAGGGGGCCTTCACGCGCTTCCCGGGCGTGGCGCCTAC
This sequence comes from Amycolatopsis sp. cmx-4-54, assembly GCF_046548895.1. Taxonomy (NCBI): domain Bacteria; kingdom Bacillati; phylum Actinomycetota; class Actinomycetes; order Pseudonocardiales; family Pseudonocardiaceae; genus Amycolatopsis; species Amycolatopsis sp. cmx-4-54. Next base: position 824,923 of record NZ_JAEBEJ010000002.1, on the reverse strand, counting down.
AGGGTCTTCACGGCGGCCAGGACGTCGGCCGGGTCGGTGCGCGTGGTGTAGTCCGGGTGCACGTCGATGTACCGGATGACACCCTCGCCGTCCACGACCAGGACGGTCGGATAGGGCAGCTCCCATTCCGCCGCCCCGTTGATCTTCTCGACGTCGCCGATGAGCGTGTCGAAAGCCGGCTTCGTCTCCGGAGCCAGCCGGAACGTGATGCCGAGCGCGCGGCCCAGCGTGTTGTCCACATCGGACAGTACGGTGAAGTCCAAGTCCTTTGTGGACAGCGAGTCGTCCGGCAACTGAGGGCTGACCGCGACCAGCTTCACGCCCAGGTTCTCCAGCTCCGGCAGCAGTTCCTGCTGATACGTGCGCAAGGCGAGGTTGCAGTACGGACACCACGCGCCGCGGTAGAACACCACGACGGCGGGCCCGTCCCCGACCCGGATCCGCTCGCCTCCGGCATCCGGCAGCGTGAGATCCGGCATCGCCGTGCCCGGCTTCGCGGCCGCCTCGGCGACCACCCCGGCGAACGCCGCCCGGTCGGCCTTCAGCACCTCGGCGACCTCGGCCGAAACGTGGCTCGCGACGGATTCCCGCAGCTCGGCCAGGTCGGTATTGAGATCCCCCATGTCGGCTCCTTCGGTTGTACTGATCGGTACAGTGAAGCCGACTGTACTATCCGGTACATGAGTGGTCAACCGGCGAAGACCCCGCAGGGGCGGATGACGCGGGACGCGATCGTCGACGCGGCGGCGGAGCTGATGTACGTCAACGGCGTCGCCGGGACGAGCGTCGACAAGGTGCTCGCGGCGAGCGGCACCGGGAAATCGCAGATGTACCACTACTTCAAGAACAAGGATCAGCTCGTCGAGGCGGTCATCGCCCGCTTCCTCGAGAACATCCTCGGCAACCAGCCGACCATCTTCGAGCTGCGCGACTGGGCCGATTTCGACCAGTGGGCCCGGGAGATCCTGGCCATCCAGACCACGCCCAAGGGACCGATCGCCTGCCCGCTGGGCAACCTCACCGGCGAACTCGGCGACGACCCCAGGATGGCGCCACTGCTGGACAAGGCCTACCGCGAATGGGAGTCACATCTCCAGCGCGGGCTGGAATCGTTGCGGGATCAGGGAAAGCTCGCCGCGGACGCCGACCCGGCCAGGCTCGCGCAGGCCGCGATGAGCTGTGTCCAGGGCGGCCTGCTGATGGCCCACCTGCGCCATGACGTCACGCCGATCGCTGACGCGCTCGAGATCGCGTTGGCCCACCTGAAGAGTCACGCTCGCCCGTGAGCGACGCGACCTCGTCGGCGAGCGCTTCGAGCACCTTCGCCACCGCCGGCCGGGAAGACGCCCCGAGCCGGTAGACCGCTTCCACGTGCCGCGCCGCCTTGATCCCGGCGAGCGGACGGCAGACGAGGCCGCTGCCGCGCCGAGTGTCCATTGTGTACCGGGGCAGCAGCGCGATCCCGTGCCCGGCGGCGACGAGCCGTTCGGTGATGCGGAAATCGTTGATGCGCTGGACGACCTGCGGGCGCACCCCGGTGCGGATGATCAGCGACTGGAGGATGTCGTCCACCGGGAACCCGGCATTGACGCTGATCCAGCGTTCGTCGGCCAGCTCGGCCAGCTCGATGCGGCGCCGCTTCGCGAGCCGGTGCCCGGCGGGGAGCGCGACGTCGAGCGGTTCACGCAGCAGATGCCGCGTCTCCAGGCGGTCCGAGCCCAGCGACGGCGCGTGCTCGTCCCGGTGCGCCACCACGATGTCGTAATCCGCGACGAGCCCGGGGACCTCCGGCGGGGTCATGTCGACGTCACGCACGATGACGTCCAGCCCCTCGAACTCCGCCGTCCGGTGCAGCAACCCTGGCAGCAGCATCAGCCCGGCCGACTGGAAGATCGCGACCCGGACCCGGCCGCGCGGGGCGCTGCGATAAGTGTCCAATTCGGACTCGGCGCGTTCGAGGGCGGCGAGCACGTCGTCCGCGCGGGCGACCAGCGTACGGCCCGCGTCGGTCAGCCGCAGGCCTCGCCCGGCGGGTTCGGTCAGCGCGAGACCGACGTCACTCTGCAAGGCGCGCAGCTGCTGGGAAACGGCGGACGGCGTGCAGTGCAACGCCTTCGCGGCCGCCGTCACGCTGCCGCGATCGGCGAATTCCCGCAGGGTCCGCAACCGGCCGATGTCCATACCGCCAGCATATGTGAAGCGAAACTGAACGGTCGCTGCAAATATTCTCGCTGGTCCTAAATGGTCATCCCACGTAAGAGTGAAGACATGCCCGCCCGCGATCGTCTGCTCGCCCTGCTCGTCGCCGTCCTCTGGGGTTGCAACTTCCTCGCCATCCACGCCACCCTCGGCCAGTTCCCGCCCGTCTTCGCCGGCGGGCTGCGCTTCGCGGTCATCGCGATCCCGACGATCCTGTTCGTGCCGTGGCCGAAGGTGAAGATCCGCCACCTGCTCGGCTACGGGCTGGGCTTCGGCACCGGGCAGTTCGTGTTCCTCTTCATCGCGATGGACACCGGCATGCCGACCGGTCTCGCCTCGCTGGTACTGCAGGCGTCGGCGCCGTTCACCGTCCTGCTCGGCGCCGTCTTCCTGCGCGAACGCGTGTCCGGGCGGCAGCTCACCGGCATCCTGCTCGCCGTCGCCGGGATGGCGACGATCGCCTGGCAGCAGGCGGGGAACGCCGCCCTGCTGCCGGTGATCCTGACCCTGCTCGGCGCGCTGAGCTGGGCGTTCGGCAACCTGAGCACCCGGCAGGCGGCACCGGACAACCCGCTGAATTTCGTCCTCTGGATGTCCGTGGTGCCGCCGCTGCCGATGTTCGCGCTGTCCTTGGTCATGGAGGGTCCCGCCGAGATCGGGCATTCGCTGGCCACGCTGGGCACCCCGACCGGGCTGATCGGCCTCGGCGGGCTCGCCTACGTCGTGCTGTTCGGCACGATCGTCGGCTCCGGGATCTGGACGTCGCTGATGCGCCGCAACCCGGCGGGTGTCGTCGCGCCGTTCTCCCTGCTGGTGCCGGTGGTCGGGCTGTCGATGGCGTTCCTCGTCCTCGACGAGCGGCCGTCCCTGCTGGAGATCATCGCGGCGGCCGTGGTCATCGGCGGGGTCCTGTTCGGTTCGGCGAAGCGCCGCGTGCGCGAGCCGGATTTCCTCGCCGAAGCCGAAACTCCTCAGCCCACTGGTGTGCGGTGAGGCGTTTGGGCACGACTTCCTTGCCGGGACAGGTGAACAGCCGCCGCACGAACTCCTGGTAGCGCACACGATCCGCGTCTTCGACGAGCGGACGCTCGCGGCGGGTCATGGTGAGCAGACCGCCGTCGACCCCGGGCCTCGGGCGGAACGCCGCCGCGGGCACCCGGCCCGCCAGCCGGAAGTCGAACCACGGCCACCACTGCGCGGTCATCATGGTCGCGCCACCGACCCCGGCCCGGCGGCGCGCCACCTCCCACTGCATGAGCAGGACGGCGTCCGTCCAGCCGGGAGCGGCGAGGACGTGGCGCAGCGTCGCGGTGGTCAGGTGGAACGGCAGATTGCCGACCAGTACGTGCGGCGCCCGCGGCAGGGGAAACCGCAGGTAGTCCGCGGTGACGATCTCCGTGGACGGCCGGACGCGGCCCGCCAGCCTGGCGGCGCGGCGGCCGTCGATCTCGATACCGGTCAGGGGCCTGCCGAGCCGTTCCAGTGGCAGGGTCAACGCGCCGTCGCCCGTGCCGAACTCGATGATCGGCCCGCCGGTCGCGGCGACGAGCTTCACGACGGTTTCGATGGTGTTCCGGTCGATGAGGAAGTTCTGGCCGAGTTCGTGACGGCCAGGACGCTGTGTGCGCAAGGGATCTCCGCGGCTTCGAGGGGAGCCGGGCGGCACGATGCCTGCCCGGCGATGACTCGCTCGGGCGGCGGTTCCTTGCTGGACGCTGGGGATCCGCCGCTAGGCGCGGCGGTTCCTGGTGAACGCGGAAGCACACATGGCGGCGAAACTACCTCGGGCCGGCGGCCGTACGCCAACCGTTTTCTACGCGCCGATCCGGCTGGTGCCCAGGTGCTCGACGGGGCCGGACAGCGCGGCCTTGACGTGGCGGGTGAGGTCGTCGGTGAGCACCTCGGTCTCGCCCTTCTCCAGCCCGTCGACGACCTGGCGGGCGACGTCGCGCGGGTCGTTCTTGGGGATGTCGAGGCCCTGAGTCATGTCGGTGTCGGTGTAGCCGAGGTGGACGCCGACGACGTGGGTGCCCTGTTCGGCGAACTCGATGCGGAGCGAATTGGTGAGTGACCAGAAGGCGGCCTTCGACGCGCCGTAGGAGCCCGAGCCCGCCGCCCACGACAGGATCGAGTGCACGTTGACCAGCGCTCCGCCATCCTTGAGCTGCGGCGCAAACGCTTGCGCGATCCGCAGCGGGCCGAAGACGTTCGTCTCGAAGACCGGGCGATGCGCATCGACGTCTTCGGTGAGAAGCGAACCGAGGCCGAGGACGCCGGCGTTGTTGAAGACGATCGTGGCGTCGCCCGCCTTCTCCGCCAGCGCGTGGACGGATTCCGGGGCGGTGACGTCGAGCGGGAGCGGGACGATCCGCGGGTCGGTCTCTTCTCGCGGCGCCCTGGCGGTCGCGTAGACCTTGGCGGCGCCGCGGTCGAGCAGTTCGGCGACGAACGCCTTGCCGAGTCCGCGCTGTCCGCCGGTGACCAGGGCGACGGCGCCTTCGATGGAGGTCATGATCGTGACTCCTTTGACAGAAGTGTTCTTTGTTTGCCTCTGTCGTCAGCATGGCGACGCGATCTGACAGAGTCAAGTACGCTTGACCTATGTCATGGACCGCGACGGACCGCTACCGGTTACGCACCGCCCCCTCGGGGCTGGCGCTCGTTCAGGACTTCCTCAACACGAAGGCGATCAAGACCTACGGCCTCGACCTGCTCAGCGACGCCGACCTGACGCGGCCTTGGGCCGCCGAGGCGCTGGCGGAATGGTCGCGGGCCAGGGACACCGAGGTGCCCGAGATCACGCTGGGACCGGGCGACCTTCGCGCGCTTCGCGACCTGCGAGAGACGTTCGTTTCGCTGGTGGAAGGCGGGGATGCCGACTTCGGCAAACCGGTCAAAGCGGATCTGACGCTGCGGGACGGCGTCGTCCGGCTGTTCCCGTCCGGCACCGGACGGCAGTGGCTCGCGTCGGCGCTGTGGACGGAGACGTTGCTCGCGCAGCAGGCCGGGATCTGGCCGCGGCTGAAACTGTGCCGCCTCGACGGCTGCCGCTCGGCGTTCTACGACGTCTCGCGCAACAACAGCGGCGTCTGGCACGACGTGCGCACCTGCGGGAACGTCGCGAACCTGCGGGCGGCGCGGGAGCGGAAGAAAGCGCTCAGCTGAACGAGGCCAGCGCCGAGGGAATCGGGATCTCGCCGCCGATGACGTCGAAACCCTGGTTCTCGGTCAGCGGCTCCTCCAGCGTGGCGACCAGGACGGCGGCGACGTCCGCGCGGGAGACTCGGCCCGGTTCGAGATGGCCGGCGATCTTGACGTGGCCGGTGGGCTGGTCGTCGGTGAGCGTGCCGGGCCGGACGATCGTCCAGTTCAGGCTGGAGCGCCGCAGGACACTGTCGGAGATCTGCTTCGCCATCAGGATCGACCGCACCAGGCGATCGCCCTGGTCCGGCGAATCGGCGAACTGCGCGGAAAGCTGCACGAACCGGGAGACACCGGCCTTCTCGGCGGCGCGGATCGCGGTGATCACGCCGTCGCGGTCGACGAGGTCGACCGAGGCCTGATCGGGATCGGGTGCGCCGATCGCGCTGATCACCACCTCGGAGCCGGCGAGCGCCTCGACGAGGTCTTCCGCGTCGGCGGTGACGTCCGCGACGACGGTTTCGGCGCCGAGACCGGCGACCTCCTCCGCGCGGCGACGGCTGCGCAGCCCCGCCCGCACCTGATGACCCCGGCTCCGCAAAAGCCGGACCACGTGGATCCCCGTCCGCCCCGACGCTCCCAGCACTGTGACCCGCATGACACCGAGTCTGCCCGATCGCGCCCTTCCGCGCCGGTCAGCGACTGGCCGCATTTCGTCCTCTCAATGCCGACAGGCTCGGCGCCCTCCGCCCACGCATTTCGTCCCCTCAATGCGGACAAGCTCGACGCCCCCACCCACGCGTTTAGTCCTCTAAATGCGGACAAGCTCGACGCCCTCCGCCCACGCATTTCGTTCCTCTCAATGCGGCCAAGCTCGGCGCCTCACCCACGCATTTCGTCCTCTCAATGCGGGCAAGCTTGGCGCCGTCACCCACACATTTAGTCCTCTAAATGCGGACAGGCCTTGGCGTCCTCGGCGACGGCCGCGTGTTGCGAAAGCCACTTTCGCAACCTTCAACGTTGCGAAAGTGGCTTTCGCAACGCGGCCGAGCGCGCCGACTGCCCGCATTTAGAGGACGAAAAGCGGGCGAGCGCGTGAAGGCCCCCTTCCCTCGGCTCAGCCGAGGGAAGGGGGCCTTCACGCGCTTCACAAAGGGCTAGAGGATCTCCGCCGCAGAGCCGACGTCCGGCAGCCCGCCGACGTCGGGGTTCAGCTCCCCGGCACCGACGAGTTCCGCCTTGACCTCGTGCGGTTTGATCCGCCCGTCGCGGATGTCCTCCGCGTAGTGGCAGGCGACCCGGTGCCCGGCGCCGATCTCCCGCAGCTGCGGGCGGTCGGTGTCGCACAGGCTCTGCTGCTTCCACGGGCAGCGCGTGTGGAACCGGCACCCGGACGGCGGCCGCGCCGGCGAGGGCAGGTCGCCCGCGAGCAGGATCTGCTCCCGGCTGTCCTCCACCGTCGGGTCCGGCACGGGGATCGCCGAAAGCAGCGCCCGCGTGTACGGGTGCAGCGGGTTCTCGTACAGCGTGTCGGCGCCGGCCTCTTCGACCAGCGAACCGAGGTACATCACGCCGATCCGGTCGGAGATGTGCCGCACCACCGCGAGGTCGTGCGCGATCACCAGATACGTGAGCCCGAGCTTCTCCTGCAGATCCTCGAGGAGGTTGACCACCTGCGCCTGCACCGAGACGTCCAGCGCGGACACCGGTTCGTCGGCGACGATCAGGTCCGGCTCGACCGCGAGCGCCCGCGCGATACCGATGCGCTGACGCTGGCCGCCCGAGAACTCGTGCGGATACTTCCGCAACGAGGACTCCGGAAGACCGACGGCGGCCAGGAGTTCGCGCAGCCGCTTGGCCGTCGCCTCCTTGTCCTTGGCGAGGCCGTGCGCCTTCATCCCTTCGGTCAGAATGGATTCCACCGACTGCCGAGGGTCCAAAGAGGACATCGGGTCCTGGAACACCATCTGCATCCGGCGACGGGCCTTGCGCAGGTCTTCGCCGCTGAGGCCCGCGACGTCGGTGCCGTCGAAGACGACGTTGCCGTTCGTCAGCTCGGTCAGCCGGAGGATCGCCCTGCCCAAAGTGGACTTCCCGCAGCCGGATTCCCCGACCAGACCGTAGGTTTCACCCTTGCGGATGGCCAGATCGACACCGTCCACGGCGTACACGTACCCGACCGTCCGGTCGATCACGATGCCGCGTTTGATCGGGAAGTGCACCTTGAGGTCGTTGACCTCGAGCAGCACTTCCTGCTCCGGTACCGCGTGCGTCATCGGACCCCTCCTCGTGCGGCCACGGCCGGGATCACCGGGTTGTGGCAGCGCAGCAGTCCACCGCGATCGGGGGTCAGCTGCGGTGAAACCTCCCGGCACACGCCGAGAGCGTTCGGGCAGCGGGGCGCGAAGGCGCAACCGCCGTCCCACGGGATGTTGTCGGCGACGGATCCCTTGATGGGGACCAGTTTCTCGCCGCGGCCCGCGTCGAGCCGCGGGATCGAGGCGAGCAGGCCGTGCGTGTACGGGTGCCGAGGCTCGGCGAACAACGAGTGCCGCTCCGCCCGCTCGACGATCTTGCCGCCGTAGAGCACGTTGACCTCGTCGCAGAGCCCGGCGACGACACCGAGGTCGTGCGTGATCATGATCAGCGCGGTCCCGGTGTCCTGCACCAGTTCCCGCAGCAGCGCGAGGATCTGCGCCTGGATCGTCACGTCGAGCGCGGTGGTCGGCTCGTCGGCGATGAGCAGCCGCGGACGGCACGCCAGCGCGATCGCGATCAGCGCGCGCTGCCGCATCCCGCCGGAAAGCTGGTGCGGGTACTCGGTCAGCCGCCGTGCCGGGTCGGGGATGCCGACCTTGTCCAGCAGTTCCGCCGCCTCCACCGACGCCACCTTGCGCGACATCCCGCGGTGCCGCTCCAGCACCTCGGTGATCTGCAGCCCGATCGGGATGACCGGGTTCAGCGAGGACAGCGGGTCCTGGAACACCATGCCGAGGTCACGGCCCCGGCGGTCCCGCATTTCCCGGTCCGACAGGCTGAGCAGATCCGTGCCTTCGAACGACACCGAACCGCTGACGTGGTTGCCGCGTTTGGCGAGCAGCCGCATGATCGCCAGCGAGGTCACGGACTTACCGCAACCGGACTCACCGACGAGACCGACCGTCTGGCCGGGTTCGACGTCGAAACTGACCTCGTCCACCGCGGTGAACGGCTTCTCGCCGCGCCGGGAGAAAACGACCTTGAGGTCGCGTACTTCGAGGAGGGCCATCGTGTTACAGCACCGCCTGTTCTTCGGATCGAGGGCTTCCAGCGACGATCCGCAGCGCAGACAGGTCACGTACTTCAAGGAGAGCCATGAAAGATCACCGCCTGTTCTTCGGATCGAGGGCTTCCCGCAGGGACTCGCCGAGCAGCGTGAACCCGAGCGCGACGATGATGATCGCGATCGCCGGGTAGTACGCCAGCTCGGGGCGGATGTCGAGGAACTGCCGAGCGCTGCGGCTCAGCATGATGCCCCATTCCGCCCGGTTCGGGTCCGGGTCGCCGAGACCGAGGAACGACAGAGCCGCCGCCTCGAGGATCGCGGTCGCCAGGGTCAGCGTGGCCTGCACGATGACCGGGCCGAGCGAGTTGGGCAGCATATGCCGCAACACGATCGCCCCGCGTTTGACGCCGAGCGACGTCGCCGCGAGCACATGATCGCTGTTTCTCTGCGCGAGCATCGAACCGCGCAGCAACCGCGCGAAGATCGGCACGCTGACCATCGACACCGCGACGATCACCGTCCACTGGCTCGGCTTCTGGAACAGCGCGGCGACCGAGATCGCCAGCAGCAGCGACGGCACGGACAGCATGACGTCGACGAGCCGCATCAGCACGGTGTCGACCCAGCCGCCGAAGGCACCCGCGAGGCCACCGATGATCATGCCGACCACGACGCCGATGATCGTCGCGAGCACACCGACCAGCAGCGTGTTCTGCGCGCCGACCAGCAGCCGCGAAAGGTAGTCACGGCCGAAGTCGTCGACACCGAGCGGGAAACCGGGCTGAGCGCCCGGGATGATGCCCTGGCCGAGGATGACCTGGCTCTGCAGATACCGCTCGTAGGGATCCTTCGGCGCCAGGAGCGGCGCGAAGATCGCCACCAGCAGGAACAGGCCGGTGATCACGGCGCCGGTGATGGCCACCGGGCTCCGCATCATCCGGCGCAGCGCCTCGCCACCGAGGCTGTGGCCCTTCGCCGACGAAGCCGCGAGCTTGTCGATCGGCTCTTTCTTCTTGTTCAGCAAGGTGTTCATCGGACACGCACCCTCGGGTCGATGAGCCCGTACGAGACATCGACCAGCATGTTCACCAGCACGTAGACCAGCGCGCCGAACAGCAGCAGCGCCTGCAGACGTGGGTAGTCACGCCGCTCGATGCCTTCGGCGAGCAGGAAGCCGAGGCCGCGGAAGTTGAACACCCGCTCGGTCAGCACGGCGCCACCAAGCAGCGCCCCGGTCTGCAGACCGATGACCGTGACCACCGGCAGCAGACCGTTGCGGAGCACGTGACGGCGCCGCACGATCGGCTGGGTCAAACCCTTCGAGTTGGCCGTGCGGATGAAGTCCTCGTTCAGCACGTCCAGCACCGAGGCCCGGGTGATCCGGACGATGACCGCGAGCGGGATCGTGGCCAGCGCGAACGCCGGGAGGATCAGGTGGGTGATCGCGTCCCAGGCGGCGTCCCATTCCTGGGTGATGATGCCGTCGAGGACCGCGAACCCGGTGACGGTGGTGGCGTCGAGACCCGCCATCTGACGGCCCTGCGAGGGAAGTCCCAGCGGGGCGGCCAGCAGGTCCTGCATCATGTAGCCGAGGAAGAACACCGGCACCGCGACGCCGACCAGGCTGAGCACGATGATGACGTTGTCGACGGTCCCGCCGCGGAAGCGGGCGGACAGATAGCCGAACGGGATGCCAAGACCCACCGCGATGAGCATCGCGCAGAAACCCAGCTCGATCGTGGCGGGAAGGAAGTTCCCGATCTCCGACATGACCGGCTGGGCGGAGACCAGCGAGTTGCCGAAGTCGCCGGTGATCGCCCGGCCGAGGAACTTGAAGTACTGGACGAAAATCGGATCGTCGAGGCCGAGGAGCTTGTTCAGGTCGGCGATCTTCTCCGGGGTCGCCTTGTCACCCAGCAGGGCGCCGGCGGGGCCACCGGGCAAGGACCGGAGCCAGGCGAAGATCAAAATGGACAGGATCAAGAGCGTCGGTATCGCTTGTAGCAGCCGACGCACGAGAAAACGGAGCACGTGCGTTCCTTTGTTGCCAGCCCGGGAATGGGCCACAGGGGGCGGGCGCGGTAGCGCCCACCCCCTGGTGGCTCAGTGGTGGTGGATCAGTTGACCGTGACGGTGTAGAAGCGCTCGTCGGTCAGCGGGCTGGCCACCAGGCCCTTCACCTTCGGGCCGACGACGATCGCCGGGGGGCCGTAGGAGATCGGGATGGCGGGCAGGTATTCCATGATCTTCTGGTTCACTTCCTGGTACGCCTTGGTGTGCGCCTCACCGGCGGGCGCGGCGTCCGCGGCGGAAATGGCCGAGAACAGCTCCGCGTTTTCGAAGCCGAACTCCGGCTTCTCGCGGCCGAAGAAGGTACCGACGAAGTTACCGGCGTCGTTGTAGTCACCGGTCCAGCCGAGCAGGTGCACGTCGTGCTTGCCCGCCTTCTGGACGTCGTCCTTGTAGCCACCGTTCCACGGCTTGGCGATCGGCTCGACCTTGATGCCCATGGCCTTCATGTCCTCGGACAGCGAGGTGAAGATGTCGGCCGGGTTCGGCATGTACGGCCGGGTGACCTCGGTCGGGTAGTAGAACTTCAGCGTCATACCCTCGGCGCCGGCCGTCTTCAGCAGGTCTTTCGCCTTCTGAAGGTCGTAGTCGTACTTGGTGACGTTCTCGTTGTAGCCGTCGATCGCCTTCGGCACGAACTGCGTCGCGGTCTCGGCACCCTCGGGGAGCTTCGACTTCACGAACTGCGCACGGTTGAGGCCGTAGGCCAGCGCCTTACGGACGTTGGGGTCTTTCAGCTTCGGGTTGTTCTTCTGGTTGATGCCCAGGTACAGGATGTTGAACGACGGGCGGATGAGCACCTGCTCGCCGTCGTTGCGCAGCAGGCCGTAGTCCGCGGGCGACGGGTAGTCGTAGCCCTGGATGTCGCCTGCCTTGAGCGCCTGCTTGCGGGCGTTCTCGTCCGGGATGACCTTGAAGACCAGCTTGTCGAGCTTGGCCGTCTGGGTCGGCGCGTCGGTGGCCTTGACCAGCGTGATCTCACCCTTGGCCTGGTCCCAGCTCTCGAACTTGAACGGGCCGGTGCCGGTGGGGTGCTTCAGCGCGTACTCCGGGTAGGAGAACGAGTCACCGCTCTGGGTGACGGCGTCGGCGTTGTACTTCTTCAGCGCGTCCGGGCTCTGGATCGAGAACGACGGCAGCGTGAAGGCCGCCGGGAAGGCGCCCTTGGCCTTGTTCAGGTTGAGGACGGCGGTGGACTCGTCCTTGGCCTGGCAGTCCTTGAACACCGGGTCGCCGGAAGCGTCGCCCTCGTTCTTGGCGAAGCCTTCGAAGACGTCGCCGTAGTAGATCATCTGGCTCTGGGCGGCGGCGCCCTTCATGTTGAACATGCGGTTGAAGTTGAAACAGACCGCTTCCGCGTTGAACGCGGTACCGTCGTGGAACTTCACCCCCTTCTTCAGGGTGAACGTCCAGGTCTTGCCTTCGTTGCTGCCTTCCCACTTCTCCGCCAGACCAGGCTCGAGGTCCGCGGTCCCCGGCTTGTTCATGATCAGCGTGTCCATCATCTGGCGGATGATGCGGAAGGTCTCACCGTCGTCGTTGAAGAGCGGGTCGAACGTCTTCGGGTTACCGGCGGCACCGAAGACCATCGTGCCTCCCGAGCCACCCCCTGCGCCTTCTTCACGCTTCGATTCGGCACAGGCGGAAATGGAGACCGCGAGTGCGCCGGCAAGCCCGATCAGGGCCACACGGCGTGCTCGGGTCACCCGCAGTTGCTGCATCTGGCACCCCTTGAGGAGATTTTCGGTGTTTAGGCACCGTCCGGTCGGTCGGTCGGAAACTCGAGCTCCACGGACGATCGGTGTGCCCGCCGACACTAGCGGGAACTCGGCCCGCACTTAAGCACGCGAGGTTACGATCGCGCTACACGACGGCCAATACGACCGCAAGGTGTCCGCAATTCCGGACGGAGTGTAATCAATTCCGGACCACTAACGCGTAGAGTGCCGGGTCACTGACTCAAATGGGTGTCCACCACTACGACCAATGGGTGCCAGACAAAACAGGACAACCGGTCCCGTCTCGTGAGTAGTTAAGGCCTCCGACACAAACGTCCCGTGCCGTGCCGTGCCGTGCCGGGGTCCTGAAGTCCGTGAAGGCCTCCTTGAGGGACTCTGGGTCCCTCAAGGAGGCCTTCACGGACAGGTGACCACGCGATCGGCCGCGGCCCGGGTTCCATCGACGGCGAACCACCCGCGTTCGAACAGTTGCCAGCGCCGCAGTTCCGCACGGGATCCCTCACCGTCACGCTCGACACCGCGGTCCAGGCGTTCGACCTCGCTCCCGCCGTCCAGCCAGGTCAGCAGGGACAACGACGGCCGCATCCGCGCGCGGCCGCTGGAAACGCCTTCCAGCACCAGCACTTCGGGGACGGGGATCTCGACCTGATCACCCGGCCGAGGGGTGACGCCGGTCCAGTCCACTCGCCGGTACCGCCCGGCCCGGCCCGCGCGCAGCGGTTCCAGGACTCCGGTTTCCAGCCGCGGCCACCACGAAACGGGTTCGTCCCAGGTGGCGAATTCGTCGGTGCTCACCAGCGCCACCCGGACGCCGCGACCGGCCAGTTCGGCCACGATCTTCCCGGCCAGCGTGGACTTCCCGGAACCGGACGGGCCGTCGACGGCCAGTACGCGGACGGCGCCCAGCCTCGGCGGGGCCGCGAGAAGGGCGTCGATCAGCGTGCGCGTGCGGGGCTCACTTCGGGGAGCCCGTTGACGTTGTCGGGAGCCGCGGTCTTGGCTTCGAGCGCGGCGACCCGTTCTTCCAGGTCACGCTGAGCGTCGGCGAGTTCGCAGCGGAGCAGCGCGATCTCCTCGACGGAGGTCCGGACCTCTTCTTCGAGATGCCCGACCTCGGTCGACAGATGCAACGCGACCAGTGCGAGCACCACACCGGCCATCAGGAACACGAAGTTCGATGGCGTCTGCATTCCGGTGACGTCGGCGAGGAAGTCCGCGGCCTGCGGAACGAGTGCGAGCACCACCACGCCGACGGCGAGGAAGAGCCAGACGCCCGCGTACTTCTCGCGCAGCTTCCGCCGCCGCATCATCTCGAGGACGACGAACAGCACCAAACAGGCGATGACGATACTGAGGATGCGCCAGCCAGCCATGATAGCTCCTTTACGCCGAATCCGACGAGTCGACAGCCGGTCGACGGCGCATGAGCGCCAGCAGCAGGGCGAGCCCGGCCCGACCGAGATAGACGGCCGATTTCACCGGCGAATGGCTCGGTGTGCCACCCACCCGTTCCCGCATGATCACCGGGATTTCCTTGATCTTCAATTCGGCGCGGATCGCCATCACCAGCGATTCGACCGTGTCACCGAGATACTCGGCGGGATAGTACGCGGCGAACAGCCTGATCGCGCGGGGCCCCATCGCCTTGAAGCCTGATGTGACGTCGGTGAGCCGGGTTTTGCCGAGCCTCGAAAACACCAGGGACAGCGCAACCATCGCGTATTTCCGCGGGCCGCTCGCCTTGTAGGAGCCCTTACCCGCGAACCGTGACCCGATCACGATATCCGCGTCGTTCAGCCCATCCAGCAAAGCCGCGACCTCATCGGGGTCGTGCTGGCCGTCCGCATCCACCTGGACGACAACGTCGTAACCGCGGGCCGCCGCGTACCGGAAACCGGTGCGCATCGCCCCGCCTACGCCGAGGTTGACCGACAGGCGCGCGACCTCGGCACCCGCGGCGCGGGCGAGTTTCGCCGTGTTGTCGACGGAACCGTCGTCGACCACCAGCACGTCCATCCCCGGCAATGACTTCTTGACCTGGGAAATGACCGCACTGACACTGGCCTCCTCATTGAGAGCAGGCATCACGATGAGTACGCGACGCGTGGTCACGGACGTACTGGACACTGGATCACTCTATCCTCTTACTGGCCGTGAGCGGTGTCGGCCCCGGTGGTCGCGCCGGAATCGACCACACCTTGCTGACCTTCGATTTCGTAGACCGAGGCGTCCGCGTTACGGAAGACGCGTTTGAAACCCGGAGTAGTTTCGATGCGCTCGAAACCGACCGGGGTCTGCAGTTTGGGGGAAACCTTGCCCTTGCCGACGAGCACGTACCGCACCTTCAGATCGGTGAGTGTCTGCCGGACACGGGGCTCTTTGCCGATGTCGTTCAAGAACACGCTCAGATAGCCGGCCTTCGTGGAGAAGGCGGCGCCGTAGTTGGACCATTCGACCGGCTGGACCCCGGTGAGGGCGTAGAGCCACACCGATCCGTCGATCTTGTTGTTCATGACGCGCTCGCCGGGCACGGTGTGCGCGCCGAGCCAGTTGTAGGCCTCCACCTCGCCCTTGCTGACCGAAGGACCGTCACCGTAGTGCAACGCCACGCGGGCGGAGTTGCGGCCGATGTACCCGCCCTTGCTCAGCAAGGTCACCACCAGCCCGACCAGGATCACACCGATGACGGTCAGCGTGACCGGGTTGAGGCTTGGCTTCCGCTGCCCGATCTTCTCGGCGGCCTTGGCGGCCACTGCGTGCACGAACACACCGAACCCGACGGTGCCCGCCAGCGGGACGAGCGCGCCGAGCCGCCAGTGGTCGTTGTAGAACGGCCCGGTCAGGGTGTGGATCAGCGGGGTTTCGAGCGAAACGGTCACCGCGAACAAGCCGCCGAGTACGACGTAAGCCCCTACCAGCCACACCATCTGACGCCGGCGGGCGAGCAGGAACACCCCGATGATCGCCGGGACACCGATCCACCACTGGGGGAACGCAGCCATCGGCGAGAACGTGATGGTCTGCCCGACGGCACCGGACACGGTGGTCTCCGACGCCCAGGAGGCGGCGGTCACCCCGCTCGCGTTGTACAGCGCGGGCAGCACCATCGGCAGGCCGAACGCGGCCGCGAGCACGATCGTCGCCACCAGCGAGGACGCGCTGCGGCGCCAGTCGATCGCCTCGAAACGGAACAGCACCGCCAGGAGGATCAGGACGAAGTAGACCAGGATGACGAAGATCAGGCTGGTGTGCAGCCCGGCCAGACCGGCGACGCCGATACCGATCGCGACCGGCCCGGCGATTCCCTTCGGTTTGATCAGCAGGCGGGTCAAGGCGAGCATCGCGGGCACGAGCGCCACGCCGGCGACGTACGGCCACAGCGGGCCACGCCACAGCGAGTCGTACGGGAAGGCGGTGAACCAGGTGGACACCGCCGCCGCGGCGGCGGTCGCGAGGACCGGCATCCGCCATGCGCGGCACATCGCCGCGACGCCGAACGGCAAGGTCAGCACGACCATGAGCGCCGCCAGGTTCAGCGTCGGCATGATCGTCAGGCCGCTCTTGCCGAAGACCAGTGCGAGCAGCGCGTGGTAGGTGTCCGGGTAGAAGTAGTCGGTCTGGTTCGGCAGGTTCGCGATGGTGCCGACGGTCGAGGGCCGGGCGTCGCCGTGCTCGGCGATCCAGCGCACCAGGTTCGCGTGGAACGGCGCGTCCCAATCCTGCTGGATGTTGTCCAGGCTCCGGTTGCCGCGCAGGAATGTCACCGCGCCGACGACGAGACCGGCCAGCACCCCGCCGCCGATGAGCAGCTGGTCGCGGACATTGCGCGCCGGCCGCTCGTCCTCTTCCCAGTCGGGATGGCGCCGCCGCGTGTATCTGGCCACGGCGTAAGCCAGCCCGAAGCCGACGGCGGACACCACCAGCGTCCAGAGCGCCACGTTCAGCATGGTCCAGCGAATACCGAGCGCGCCGAGCACCGGGACACCGATCGCGACGACGCCGAACGTGAGCAGCGGCGCGGCGCCCGCGAGTGTCCAGCCTCGAAGCCGGATCGCGGCGCCGAACAGCAGGCCCGGCAGCCAGAACGCGAGCATAACGAGGAGCACGTTCATCGAATTCGCTGTCCCAATCTCACTGGCCCCGGCACCGCCCTGTCCGATTCGGCCCGGTGGGTCGAACCTTACTGGGCCACTATGAAGACGGTTCAGCGGCGCCCGAGGTTGTCTTCGGGGCACGGCGGAGCACGAACGCGACCACGACCGCGAGGCCGAGCGTCGGCGCCACGGCCAGCGCGACCACCGCGCGGAACACGGTGTCACCGGGCAGGAACAGCAGCAACAGGGAAGCCGTCCCGGTGACCACGGTCCAGGTGATCAGCACGAGACGCGCCTGCGTCCTTGCCACGAGCACGGCCGTGAGCAACTGCATCGGCACCAGCACCACCGAAGACCAGACCAGCCCCGCGACCGACCAGCCGTCGACGTCGTAGCCAGGGCCACTGACGAACCGCACCGCCCACGGACCGAGCCACAACCCGACCAGGGCGCCGAGCGCGGCGAGCGCCAACGAGACCACGACCCCGAGGGCGAGCACGCGTTGCAGGCGGTTCCGGCCCTCGTCGGTGGTCGACAGCCGGACGACGAACGGCACGACCAGGGACTGCACCGGTCCGATCAGGGTCAGCGGCAGCCGGGCGATGACCAGCGCGGCGAACAGCGCGCCGACCCGGGCGCCGTCGTCACCAGGGGCCAGCAGGCCGACCAACGCGGGGTAGCCGGTGATGACCGCCGACGTCAGCGCGGCGCCGACCAGCAGCATGCCCATCCGGCGGGAGGTGACACCCCAACCGTCGCCCTCCGCGTGCGGGTCGATCAGACGGCGGGCCGGGCGGGCGAACAGCAGCCAGGCGAACGAGCCGGCGGCGACCGCGATGGCCAGCGTGACGACGTTGTAGGCGACGGCCACGAACAGCACGCCGAGGACGAGCGCCCGTACCGCCGGTTCGGCGATCACCAGGAGGGAGAAGGGCTTGACCTGGTGCTGTCCGATCAGGAGCCCGCGGGTGCCGAACTGGAAGGCGAAGGCGACACCGCCGACCAGCACGATCAGCCCCAGCGTCCAGTCACCGCGGAACAACCGGTCGTTGATCGGCGGGATCAGCAGGGCCAGTGAGAAGACCGCGGCGACGACCGCGCCGACGGCGACCGCTCGCAGTGCGGGGCGGCCTGCCCTGCCTCCGTCGAGGGCCGCGACCGCCGACTGGCGGGACAGCTCCTGCTCCAGTGGCGAGAGTGTGCTGCCAAGACCCATCAGCAGGCCCCAGAAGGTGACGAAGACCGCGTACTCCTGCGGGGGCAGCAGGCGCTGGCAGGCGACGGTCAGGACGTAGCCGAGACCGATCGACACGAGCAGCGAGCCGCCGAGACTGCCCGCGGTGGTCCGGCCACTCCGCGCTCCGGTCCCGGCCTTCGCGCCCGCTTCCTCCACGCCCGCGGAACTCATCGGCGCCGGAGCCTGGCCCGGACGGCCATGACCAGGCCACGCAGGACACCGGCACCGAACCCACCGGCGAACACCGGCAGCAGCTTGGTGACCGCTTTGGCCTCCGGGCCGGTCGCGCCGCACTTCTTCACGACTTCACCCGCCGCGACGGCGCCGAGCACTCCGGCGGCCAACGTCGTCTTCGGCTTTTTCGCCGCGAAGGCGAGACCGGCCACTCCGACGGCCAGCGCGCCGAACAGGGCGTTGCGGGCCGGGCCGGGCGAGCCGATGTAGGAGTCCACATAGGTGGTGCCGCGGAAGTAGGCCTGCTGGGCGAACTTCTTGAACGAGTCGCGCCCGTTGTAGACCGCGTTGAACTCGGGGGCCAGCCACACCCGCTCGCGTTCGGCGATCCAGCGCAGCATGCGGGTGTCGTCACTCGCGAAGCGGATATCGTCGAAGAGGGAGACGAATGCGGTGATCGAGCCTTCGAGAAGTTCGCGCCGCGCGCAGAAGAATGTCGTCCCCTTGGGATAGACATCGAATTCCTCGATGCCGTAGGACGTCAACCGCGGATTCGCGAAATACGCGCGCCAGGGAACCTTGACGAGTCCCGCCATGAAACCGGCGTACGGATTGTTCTCGGAGGCGACGTCGATATGGCCGTTCCAAACCGCGCGCTCAGGGTGTCCGGAAAGCTGTTCGCGCAGGAAGGTGAGACTGCCCAGGCCGACGATGACGCGGCTGTCGAGCAACGCGACCCACTCGCCGGACGACTTCGCGATACCCGCGCTGCGCGCCTCGAAACGGCCGGAATTGACCTGACTGAGCACGGTGATGCCGTGCCGTACGCGCAGCTCTTCGAGCTTCACGGGCGTGGCGTCGGTGCTGCCGTCGTCCACGACGACGACCTCGATCGGCCAGCTCGCCGCCTCGGCCGAGGCGAGCAGCGCGCCGACACTGCGTTCGATCCAGTCCTGTTCGTTGTAAACAGGGATCACGACACTGAGCGAGGGGACGAGCGGATTCGCACTCACGGTGCCGAGGCTACCCGGCAGCTCCGGCGGTGGGTCGGTCAGTATCCTTGGGCCCACCGCACCCGACTCGAGAATGGGCACTTACGGTGATTTCCTTCATCCTCGGCACCACCGCGGAACTGATCAAGATCGCGCCCGTCTACCACGGGATCGTCGAGCGCGGTATGCGGCCGAAGATCTGGTTCACCGCGCAGCACGTCGACGAGGTGGCCGACGTCGTGGCCGACCTGAACCTCCCGGAACCCGACCTCTGGATGGTGCCGCGGGACAAGGCCCACAACCTCGAGTCGCCCGCGCAGGTGCCCGGGTGGGCCACGCAGGTACTGCGTACCGCGTGGAGCCGCCGTGAAGAACTGCGCGCCGAGCTGACCGCGGACGGCCGTCCGCCGTTGGTCCTCGTGCACGGCGACACGTTCACCACGCCCTATGGCGCACTGATCGGGAAGCGGATCCTCAAGTCGCGGGTCGGGCACATCGAGGCGGGTGCGCGGTCGGGCAGCATCCTGTCGCCGCTACCCGAGGAGCTCAACCGCAAGATCGCGGCGAAGGTCGTGGACATCCACTTCGCCCCGACCTCTCGCGAGGTGAACAACCTGCGGAACACCCGCGGCGTCGTGATCGACACCGAGGCGAACACCGCGATCGACTCCATGCGCCTGGCCATCGGCCAGCCGCTGGTAGTCGAGGACCTGCCGGAGAAATTCGGCCTCGCCACCCTGCACCGCTTCGAGCTGCTGTCCCGGCCGGACAAGTACCGCGAGGTGCTGGAGATCCTGCGTGAAGAAAGCCGCAAGATGCCGGTGCTGTACATGGCGGGCGCGCCGGAGCGGGAGAAGCTGCGCGCCCTCAAGCTGGAGCACCTCTTCGACGACCGCTTCATCATCCGGCCGAAGTTGCGGTACCTGAAGTTCCTGCCGCTGGTCGCGCGTGCCGAGTACGTCGTGACCGACTCCGGCGGCCTCCAGGAGGAATGCGGCTACCTCGGCCTGCCGTGCGCGGTGCACCGCAACCGCACCGAGCGGCACGTCGGGATCGGCGCCAACATCGAGCTCACCGAGATGAGCGGCGACAAACTGCGAAACTTCCTCGACACCTACACCTCGCGCCGCGGCGACAACTGGATGGACAAATACCATCCGTCCGAGATCGTCGTGAACACACTGGCGCAGCTCGGCTACTGCTGAGCCTCCCGGCCACGCGCCGCGAGCGCGTGGCCGGTCTCTGTCGCCTTCAGTCGGCCGAAGCGTCGCAGGCCGTGACGCGGTACAGCTTGAACGTGCCACCTTGGTCGATCTGGCGGAAGCCTTCCCCTGTCGGATAGGTCAGGCCGTCCCACAGGTTCCCGCGCGGGATGTCGTTGGTCAGCAGATAGCGGACGTTGAGCTTGTCGACGATCTCGCAGACCCGCGGATCGGTCGCCGCTTTGCTGAGATTGCGGGCCAGGTAGATCTGGTCCGCGGTGAGCCTGCCGATGTTGAGCTGGGGGAACAGCACTTGGCGACCGCTCAGCGCCATCACCACAGGGCTGCCGTTGTACGGCATCTGGGCCACGATCGTGCCGGGTTCGGTTCGCTCGCCGATCCGCTCGAACAGCGCGTGTTCCTCCTGGCTGACCAGCGGATCGATCTTGGGATATGCGCTCAGCACCCGGTTGCGATGATCGAGGAGATTCAGTCCGCCGGTCGTGACCAGTACCAGGACGACCACGACGGGGAGCGCGGCGACGGAGCCCCGTGCGGCCAGGGTCCCCCGGTGCTCCAGGAACCTCGCCGACGAGAGCCACGACCGGACCGCGGCCACCACCGCGATGATCCCGATCACCGCGAGCGGGACCCCGGTGATCGGGATCATCGCCGCGAGCCGGTGGGAGTCGGTGTACCAGAAACCGGTGAACACCCGGCGTCCCGCGCCCGGCACCCCCGCGGCCAGCACGTAGAGGCCGACCGAGATGGCGTGCGACGCCACCAGCCACCGCCGGAACCGCTGCCGGAAGCATGAGACCGCACCGATGACCACGAGCACGGCCAGCACCCAGCCCGCGCCCCGGCCGTTCGTGGCCCCCGTCAGTGCCTCACCCAGCGCGTGCGAAGGTGACTCGAACGGCGGCGAATCCGCGTTCATGGTGCCCGCGAACAGTCCGGATTCGACGACCACCAGCCAGTACGCCGGAGCGGCCAGCACGATCGGAGCCGCCATCAGGGCGGCGGTACCACGACGACCCGCCCTGTACCGCCGGATCGACGCCCGGGCGAAACCGGCGAACACCACGGGCACCGCGACCGCCGCCAGGCTGATCACTGCGTTCGGGTGGGCGATCGTCACGGCCACGCCGAACATCGGGACGAGCAGCCACGCCCGGCCGCGGCCGATGGCGTCCTCCGTGGCGAGCTTCGCCACGGACAGGAGGGCGGCCAACGCGGCGGGCACGAGAGAAAGGCCCAGCAGATTAGGCCAGAGGATCCCCCAGCCGAGCATTTCCCACGGGAACGCGCCGAAGGCGATGCTCATCAGGCCGGCGAGCCCCAACGCCAACCGCGACGGCCCGGCGAGCTGCCGCATCAGCAGGACACAGCCCAGCGGCCAAATGACCAGCGCGATCGAAATCGACAGGATGTTCGCGGCCGCCGGTACCGATCCCCCGGTGATCATGACGAACAGCGAAGCGAGGTCGTGCCAGGCGGCCGGGTAGAACCCGTGGGCCCTGCCCGGCACGCCAAGGGTGTCGATCATGAGCGTGGACGCGTCGCCGGTGTTGAGGATGTTCGCGATCGCGTTGTAGTGGAAGGCGGAGTCCTCGGTTTGGATCAGCTCTTCGGGGCCGCGGATCGACAGGCGCACGGTGAGCGCGCCCAGGAGGGCGGCGCCGGCGAGGCCGAGTACCGAAGCGCCGACGACCGGCCAGTCGTCGCCCGTCGCCGGCCTCGGCAGCCGCTTGCGGAGCGGAATGACCACGCAGGTGACCACCACCGTCAACCCGGCGAACACGCCGAGTACCAGCAACGGGGACCAGGCTATGCCGAGTTTCGACGCGACCATCGCCGTCAGCACGACCACGGCCACCACGACGACCGGGGCGAGCGCGACGGCCGTCAGACGGCGCAGGCCGAGCAGGTACGTGATCGGCAGGCCTGGCAGTACCAGTAGCGACGCGCACAGCAGCACAGCAGGTATCGCGGTAAGCCAATCCATTGCGGAATTCCTCGCTCATCGGCCCTGACGCACGCATCCGGGTACACGGCGAACTTTCGCCGTCCGATCGGCAGGCCGACGCAGATTTTTACACACGGCGCCAGGTGCTGTTTTACCGGGATCTTGCCTTTGACGCAGCGTGGTGACCCGGATACGAAATGACGAACCCGCCTGCTGGACGACCGTAGTCGACCGTCCCGGCCGAGCCGCCGCTGAGCCGGCCTGGCCGACGATCACACTCCGCGCCGATTACCCCGTTCGAGTGTTTCCTACTCCTTCCCCACAGCGGTGGTCGTATTCAAGTGCGGCTCCGCCGAGGCGCCTTATCTTCGCCGAAAGATCACTTGATCGTGTGACCTCACGGGCAGAGACACAGCGCGGGTTTCGACGGTGAAGGACGGCGCAGACGCAGCGTGACGGTGCACCTCCTTGCTTGCCGCGCATCTCTTCGCGAAGGACAGCTCATGCGGCGGACCGCCATCTTCGGCAAAGCGGGCTCGGCACGAGTTCACTGGCCGTGCACGTGCCACGGCGGTGGACAACTCTCGCCCGTCGAGCCTGTCGAGGTGCTCGACGACGCCGCATGCGAAAGCCAAGTTCGTTTCCCATCCCTAGTAGCGCAGGGTGCTTGTACGGGCTCACCAGCCGGACGCGGCTCGCCCGTTGGACTCCACCGAGCACGTCGGATTCAGATCGTCGACGGGGCTCATCCCCGACTACGCGGGCAACGGAGTTTCCTGAACGAGTACCGCGATCTCATGAGTACAACTAGCAGTTGTTGAAGTCGCCCGGCGGAACCCAAGGAGTACCCGGCCAGAAGATCCGGCCTTGCGGTCGGTACTGCTTACCCATCACGTTGTCCCAGGTAGTCGGACCCATCTGGTTGTCGAAAGGCTTGTAGCGATTCCAGATTTGCTGCTTGCGATCCCGCCAGTAGCCGCCCACGTTGTCCGGGAAATCCGTGATTATGTAGCCCTGGTATTCGTCTCTGCGGATCAACGTGTTGCCGGCACCGTCGACGTCCGCGTCGGCCGCGAGGATCGCGCCGGCGACATGGTCGACGTTATCCGCAATACCGTCACCTCGGCGTTCCCGATGGCCGACGGTGCTCTGCGTCCGCATGTAGTCGGGTTTGACGTAGTCGATGATCGACCTCAACATGCCGACGAAAGTGTCCTTCGTGTATGCCGGCCGGCGGTCGATCGGCCGCGCCGAATAGGAGTCGTCATGCAACATCCGGTAGAGGTCCCCGCAGTTGTCCTCCGGCCCGGCGGCCGCGTGGATGTAGGTGAAAACGAGGTGCACGTTCGTCCCGTCGAGGTGATTGACGGCGACGGGATGACCGCCGAACCACATTTCCTCGTACGTCCACGCATTCGGTACGCCTGCCGCCTCGGCGTAAGCAGCGCGCTCACCTTGGATCCGCGTGTCCGCGTAATCCATACCGCATGGGTGGTGGCTTTCGCAGGGCAGCTCACCTGCGGTGAGGTAGGTGACCCAGACGTTGTAGCCCGCCTGAACGTCCGACGCGATGTCGGGGTTCATGAAAAGCAGGTCGTCGTCTTGGTGCGCCGAAAAACTCAATGTCGTCGTGTTGTCGTCGGCGGACGCGGCCGGGCTGTGCGCCGCGACGAGTGTCGCCGCGATCAATGCCAACGCGACCGCAGGCCGCGCTATTCGAGCCCGCACAACGTCATTCCTTTCCGTTCGGCCGGGCAGTTCACGAACAAGGTCGTGAACTACCCGCCTTCTGGGTTCGGTAGTTCCGCTAGAGCGCCCGTCGTCCCGAGAGCGCCCGGCCCAGCGTCAGCTCGTCCGCGAACTCCAGGTCACCGCCCATCGGCAGACCGGACGCCAGTCGCGTCACGGTCAGGCCGGGGAAGTCGCGAAGCATCCGCACGAGGTACGTCGCGGTCGCCTCGCCTTCGGTGTTCGGGTCGGTCGCGATGATGATCTCGCTGATCTCCGCGCCGCCGATCCGCGCGAGCAGCTCCCGCATACGCAGCTGCTCCGGCCCGATGCCGGACAACGGGTCCAGTGCGCCGCCGAGCACGTGGTAGCGGCCCTTGAACTCACGCGTCCGCTCGACGGCGAGCACGTCCTTCGGTTCCTCGACCACGCAGATGACCGTGAGGTCGCGGCGGGTGTCGCGGCAGATCCGGCAGGTCTCCTGCTCCGAGACGTTGCCGCAGACCTCGCAGAACTGCACGCCTTCCTTGACCTTGCCGAGCACTTCCTGCAAGCGCGCGATATCCGCGGGATCGGCCGCCAGCAGGTGGAAGGCGATCCGCTGCGCGCTCTTGGGACCGACGCCGGGCAGCCGCCCGAGTTCGTCGATCAGATCCTGGACGACACCCTCGTACAAGCTAGCCGCCGAGCCCGGGGAAGCCGCCGAGGTCCGGCATGCCGCCGCCGAGGCCGCCGGCGAGCGGGCCGAGCTTCTGCTCGGTCAGCTTCTGCGCGTTGGCCGAAGCGTCCCGCACGGCCGCGACCACCAGGTCGGACAGGGTCTCGACGTCGTCGGGGTCGACCACCTTGGGGTCGATGGACAGCGACTTGAGCTGGCTGTCGCCGGACACGGTCGCGGTGACCAGACCGCCGCCGGAAGTACCGGTCACCTCCGTGTTGGCCAGCTCTTCCTGGGCCTCGACCAGCTTCTGCTGCATCTGCTGGGCCTGTTGCATGATCTGCGACAGGTCGAAGCCGCCACCGGGTTGCACCATGATCCGATCGGTCCTCTCCTGGAAAATCCCGTGCCGCCTACCAGCCTAGCCGTCACGCGTGTGGCACCGTGGGCGCCGTGCGACGACGGCTGGGCCTGATGGTGGCGATCGGATTGACGCTGTTCACGGCGTGCGGGGTGGACACCCCCGCGTCATCGCCGTCGAGTCCGGCTCCACCCGGCACCACGACGGTCTTCACCACCCTTCCGCCGCCGAGTCCCACGACCAGCGCGCCGCCTTCGAGCACCCAGCCGCCTTCGAGCACGCAGCAGCCGAAGACGGGCAAAGTCGTCGTGCTCGATCCCGGTCACAACGGCGGGAACTCCGGCAAACCGGGCGAGATCAACCGGCAGGTCCCAGCGGGGCGCGGCAAGACGAAACCGTGCAACACCACCGGAACCTCGACGAATTCCGGCTATTCCGAGCACGCGTTCACCTGGGACGTCTCGCAACGGATATCGCAGGCGTTGGCGGCCAAGGGAATCCGGGTCGTGCTCACGCGGCAGAGCGACACCGGGGTCGGTCCGTGCGTCAACGAGCGCGCCGCGATCGGGAACGACGCGCAGGCGGACGCGGTCGTGTCGATCCACGCGGACGGCTCGAATTCCGCCGGGGCGCACGGTTTCCACGTCGCCTACTCGGCACCGCCGCTGAACGCCCAGCAGGGCGAGCCCTCGGTGAAACTCGCGACGGCGTTGCGGGACGGTCTCCGCGCGGGCGGCTTCCCGACGTCGACGTATCTCGGGTCGAACGGGCTGGCCCCGCGCGCCGACCTCGGCGGGCTCAACCTCTCGACGCGGCCCGCCGCGCTCGTGGAGTGCGGGAACATGCGCAACGCCGCCGAAGCCGCGGCGATGGCGAGCGAAGAAGGACGTCAGCAGTACGCCGCCGTCATCGCGAAGGCCATCGAGGACTACCTCGCCGGACCGTGAGGGCGTTGCGAAAGCCACTTTCGCAACGTTGAAGGTTGCGAAAGTGGCTTTCGCAACACCTGCGGGTGAGCCGCGTTCCCCACCTCAGGCTGCCAGCGAAACCTCACCGGCACGGGACCTCTCGATGACGTCTTACGCGCCGGTGTCTCCGCAGGTCGAAGCCGGGTTTCCGGCACGTTTGAGTCGCCGGCGGAGAAGA
The DNA here is from genome assembly GCF_046548895.1 of Amycolatopsis sp. cmx-4-54. Classification (NCBI taxonomy): domain Bacteria; kingdom Bacillati; phylum Actinomycetota; class Actinomycetes; order Pseudonocardiales; family Pseudonocardiaceae; genus Amycolatopsis; species Amycolatopsis sp. cmx-4-54. The sequence goes on along the minus strand of NZ_JAEBEJ010000002.1, from coordinate 798,948 downwards.
AATGCCGTCTCGAGGGGGGCGAGGCATGATCCCCCGACACCGACCCCCGGCGTGGCGGGTCACCCAACCCGCTACCCCCCGCGTTTCGTCCTCTGAATGCGGTATTTCGCGATGCCAGCTACCGCATCCAGAGGACTACTTGCGTTCGTCGAGTGGGCGCGCGTTGAGGTGGTCGGCGAGCAGCTTCCGGGCGATCTCTTCCGGATCCTGCTCGGGCGGGAGCGGCGGAGGGGGCGGGGCGGGGCTCGCGTCCTCGTTGTAGAGGTCCTCGTCCTCCTCGACCGGCTCGGGCGGGAGCGGGATGTCCGGCTCGGCGGTCGTCACCTTCGGCCGCTGGGGCTCCGGCTTCGGCGCGGGAGGCGCCGGAGGGGCGGCGGGCGCTTCGGCGGACCGGCGCGTGAAGGACCGCTCGGGCGCCGGCGGCTGCGCCGCGGCCTTGGGAGCCGCGGCCTGCCGGGGCTGCGCGGCACCGTGGACGCACCGCACCTGCCAGTCGCCGCCGAAGACCTCCTTGAACGCGGTCGCGACGCGCTCCGCGTTGTGCGGCTCGGAAAGCCGCCGGGCCAGTGGCTCGGCGCTGTGCGTGAGCGTGACGGCGTTGCCCTCGACACTCACCACGCTCGCCTGCGTGAGCATCGCTTCGGTGCTGCGGCCACCCGGGACCTTGCGGATCGCGGCGAGTACGTGCGGCCAGCGGCCGCGGATCCCGTCCACGTCCGTCGCGCCACCGGAAGCCGCGGCCGGAGCGGGCTCGGCCGGAGGCGGGGTCGGCCGCTGGGGGGCGGCGGGCCGCTCGACGACCGGATCGGGCCGTGGTGTGGGCTGTGGTGTGGGCTGCACCGCAGGTTGTGGGGCGGCTTGGGGAGCCGGCGCGGGCGCGGAGGTTCGTTGCGAAGGCCGCTGGAACTCGCGGACGGGCTCACCCGCCGGAGCGACAGGGGCGGACTGCGCCACCGGAGCCGCCTGAACGCCTTGAGCGGCCGGCGCCGGAGCGGCGGCGGCTGCTGCTACTGCCGGGGCCGAAGCGGCACGACGTTCGAGCCGTTCGAGCCGAGCCAGCAACGCGTCGGCGCCCTCGGCGACCGACGGCAGCAGCATCCGCGCCGTGAGCAGTTCCAGCACCAGCCTCGGGGAGGTCGCGCCCCGCATCTCCAAGAGTCCACTGTGGACGATATCGGCGTAGCGCGAGAGCGTGGCGGGTTCCAGTTTGCCCGCCTGCTCCTTCATCTTCTTGAGCTCGTCGTCCGGCGCGGCGACCAGACCGCGCTCACCCGCGTCCGGCACCGAACGCAGCATCACCAGGTCGCGCAGGCGGTCGAGCAGGTCGGTGGCGAACCGGCGCGGGTCGTGCCCGGCCTCCGCGAGCCGCTCGACGGTGCCGAACACCGCGGCCGCGTCGTCCGCGGCCAGCGCGTCGACCATGCCGTCGATGAGCGCGACGTCGGTGACACCCAGCAGCGACACCGCGCGCGAGTAGTCGACGCCGTCCGGCCCGGCCCCCGCCAGCAGCTGGTCCAGCACCGACTGCGTGTCCCGCGCCGAACCCCCGCCCGCGCGGATGACCAGCGGATACACCGCGGGCTCGACCTTCGCACCCTCGGCGGCGACGTTGCTTTCCAGCAGCTCACGCATGGAACTGGGCGGGATCAGCCGGAAGGGGTAGTGGTGCGTCCGCGACCGGATGGTGGGGAGCACCTTGTCCGGTTCGGTGGTCGCGAAGATGAAGATCAGGTGCTCCGGCGGCTCTTCCACGATCTTCAGCAGGGCGTTGAAGCCCTGCGTGGTGACCATGTGCGCCTCGTCGATGATGAAGACGCGATAGCGCGAGTCGGCCGGGGCGTAGAAGGCCCTGTCCCGCAGCTCGCGGGCGTCGTCGACACCACCGTGGCTGGCCGCGTCGAGCTCGGTGACGTCGACGCTGCCGGGGCCTTCGGGCGCGAGGTTGCGGCAAGAGTTGCACTCGCCGCACGGATCCGGCGTCGGGCCCTTCGCGCAGTTCAACGACCGCGCCATGATGCGAGCGCTGGACGTCTTGCCGCAGCCGCGCGGGCCGGAGAAGAGGTAGGCGTGGTTGATCCGACCGGCGGCCAGCGCGACGCGCAGCGGATCGGTCACATGCTCCTGCCCGACGACCTCGGCGAAGGTAGCCGGACGGTACTTTCGGTACAGCGCTAATGCCACGGCGTTGAATCTAACAGTGGCGCGTAGCGTCTCCATTGAGGGCGGCGGCGGGGGCATGGATGGATACCGGGAGGGCCCGACAGGTGAGACCGGCACCGACCCCCGGCAGGTATCCGGTCCGCTTCGGCAGCGCCGAACTGCTCCGGGACGCCGACCGCCCCAACGCCTGGCTGATCTCGGTCGACGGCGTCGCCCAGTCGCACGTCAACCTCGACGACCCCCGGGATCTCGAGTTCGACTACATCCGCCGGATCGCCGACGTCGTCGACTGTCTCGGCGACGGCCCGCTCGACGTGCTCCACGTCGGCGGGGCGGCCTGCACGCTCCCGCGCTACATCGCCGCGGCACGGCCGCGCTCACGACAACTGGTCTTCGACGCCGACGGCGAACTCGTGGCGCTCGTCCGGGAGCAGCTGGGCCTGAAGGGGTTGAAGGTCCGCGTCGGCGACGGCCGCGAAGGGGTCTCCGAAAGGTACGACGCTTCGGCCGACCTGGTCATCGTGGACGCTTTCGAACGCGGAGTCCTGGCCGGTGGCCTCGCGACCGTCGAGTTCACGAACGAGATCGCACGGGTCCTCCGCCCGGCCGGATCCTACGTCGCCAACGTCTCCGACGGGCCGAACCTGCCGTTTCTCCGCCGTTTCCTGGCGACACTGGCGACTTCTTTCCCCCACCTGGCGATCCTGGCCGAGCCAGGCGTCCTGCGAGGCCGCCGCTTCGGCAACATCGTGGTCGCCGCTTCCCGCGTCGAACTCCCCGTGACCGCCATAACCCGCCGCGCCGCTTCGTCGGCATATCCCGCCCGCTGCGTCGCCAACGACGACCTACTCGATCTCCAAGGCAAGGCGCGCCCCATCACCGACGCGGAAGCCCTGCCGTCCCCAGTACCACCAAAAGATGTCTTCGGAATCTTTTAACCCCCCGCACGCGGTCACCCCAGTGACCGACCGTGGGGGTCCGGGGGGCGAAGCCCCACCGGGCGGGCGTGGGGTTGCACCCCACAAAAAATTGAGGCGGATCCCGCGCACCCGTCAGAGCTTGCTTATCCTTGCTGCCTTCCGGCCCTGGGGAGGTTCACAAGATGTCCGCCGCGCGGGATCCAGGGACCAGTGTAGCCACTCCCGTCCAGAGATGGAGGACAGTGGGGGGTATGAGCACTCCGACCTGGGCAGATGTCCGCAAGGCCGCCGAGGCCGTCCACCCGTTCGTGCGACACACGCCGCTCCTGCGCGCCGAAGTCGACGGACGGCCGCTGATCCTCAAGCTGGAGCATCTGCAGCGGAGCGGATCGTTCAAACTCCGGGGCGCGGTGAACGCGCTGGTGAGCGGGCCGTTGCCGGAGCGGGTGCTGACGGCGTCCGGCGGCAACCACGGGCTGGGCGTGGCGACGGCGGCTTCGCTGCTGAATCTGCCCGCGACGGTGTACGTGCCGGAGTCGGCTCCGCAGGCGAAGACGGACCGGATCGAGGCCGCGGGCGCGAAGCTCATCCGTCACGGAAAGACGTACGCCGAGGCTGCCGCGAAGGCGCTCGAAGCAGCGTCTGAGCCGGGTACGCGGTATCTGCACGCGTACGACGATCCCGCCGTCGTCGCCGGTCAGGGCACCGTCGCGGCCGAAGTGGTCCAGGACGCACCGGACGTCGACGCGTTCTTGGTCGCGGTCGGCGGTGGCGGGCTGGTCGCGGGGACGTCGCTGGCCGGGGTGCCGACGTTCGCCGTCGAGCCGGAGCGGTGCCGTGCGCTCAACGCGGCGCTGGAGGCGGGCGAGCCGGTGGACGTGGAGATCGACTCGGTGGCCGCGTCCGCGCTGGGCGCGACCAGGATCGGGAGCCTCCCGTTCGCCGTGCTCCGCGATCGCGTGACGTCCGTGCTGGTCAGCGACGCGGAACTGCTCGCCGCGCGGGACCGGCTGTGGGACGAGTTCCGCCTCGCCGTCGAACCGGCCGCCGCGGTGCCGTTCGCCGCGTGGCTGGCCGGGCGGACCGAGGGCGAGCTGCCCTGCGTCATCCTGTGCGGCGCTAACAGTGACTGGACGCCCTGAGCTCGACGCGGAATTCCGTCCGCCCCGGACGGCTGGCGACCCCGACCCGCCCGCCGTGCGCGGCGACGACGGCCGCGACGATGGCCAGGCCCAGTCCGGTACTGCCGGCGGCCCGCGACCGCGAGTCGTCGCCGCGGGCGAACCGTTCGAAGACCTCCGGGAGGATCTCCGGCGGAATGCCCGGCCCACTGTCGACAATGGACAGTGTAACTGTTGAGTCCACTATGGACAAAGAGGCGGCGACCTCGGTCCCCGCCGGGGTGTGCGTGCGCGCGTTGCCGAGCAGGTTGATCACCACCTGGTGCAGCTGGCCCGCGTCGCCGAGGACGGTGATCGGCTCCGGCGGGACCTCCAGCAGCCATTTGTGCTCCGGCCCGGCGACATGCGCGTCGGCGACGGCGTCCGCGACCAGCCGGGAGAGATCGACCGCCTGGTGCACCACCGGACGTCCGGAGTCGAGCCTGGCGAGCAGCAGCAGATCCTCGACGAGGCCGGTCATCCTCGTCGATTCCGATTCGACCCGGCCCATCGCGAACGCGATGTCCGGCGGCACCTCGGAGCCGGAGCGCCGGGTGAGTTCCGCGTAGCCGCGGATGGCCGCGAGCGGCGTCCGGAGTTCGTGGCTGGCGTCCGCGACGAACCGGCGCACCCGGCTTTCACTGGCCTGCCGGGCGGAAAGCGCGTTCGAGATGTGGCCGAGCATACGGTTGAGGGCGAAGCCGACCTTTCCGACCTCGGTCCGCGGATCGGTGTCCACTTCGGACACTCGCTCGGACAGGGCGACCTCGCCGCGGTCGAGCGGGAGTTCGGCGACCCTGGTCGCGGTGGCGGCCAGGCGGTCGAGGGGTTTCATGGTGCGCCGCACGGTCACCGCGCCGAGCGCGCCCGCCAGCAGGATGCCGCCGACGGCGACGCCGCCGAAGATGAAACCCAGATTCCACAAGGTGTCCGTGACGTCCTTTGTGGGCAGTCCGGTGATCGCGACACCCCCGTTGGACGCCTGCTTGGCCACCACGCGGTACTCGCCGAGCGATCCGAGGTTCACGTCGGTGGGTCTGTCGGTCGGTGTCGACCGCAGCAGAGCCGAAAGCTGGGTGGGGCCGATCGGGTCATGGGGAAACGGGTCGGCGACCTTCGCGTCGTAGCTGGACCGCAGCACCGCCGCGACCACCCGGCCGTCCGGGAGGATGTTCACGAACAACGAACCGGTGCTCTGGCCGTACGCGCGCAGTCCTTCGGGAACCCTTTCACCACCGGGACGGCCCGGCGGGGGCGGACGGCTGGCGCGTTCGCTCGTCTCGGCGAGCCTGGCGTCGAGCTGGTCGAACAGGAAATCCCGCAGCGCCAGTTCGGTCACCACGCCCACCACCAGGCAGACGAGCGCGAGCAACCCCGCGACCTGCGCGATCAGCCGCCGTCGCAGGGACCAAGGCCGCCTACCCCGCGGGTTTGAGGACATACCCGGCGCCGCGCATCGTGTGGATCATCGGTTCCCTGTCGGCGTCGATCTTCTTGCGGAGATAGGAAATGTACAACTCGACGATATTGGCCTGGCCGCCGAAGTCGTAGCTCCAGACGCGGTCGAGGATCTGCGCCTTGGACAGCACGCGTTTGGGATTGCGCATGAGATAACGCAGCAGTTCGAACTCGGTCGCGGTCAGCGGCACGAGATCACCGCCTCGGTGCACTTCGCGGCTGTCCTCGTCCAGGGTCAGGTCCCCGACGACCAGCATCGAACCGCTCGGCCCGGCGACGCCGCCCGCCCGCCGGAGCAGCGCGCGCAGCCGCAACGCGACCTCCTCCAGGCTGAACGGTTTGGTGACGTAGTCGTCGCCGCCCGCGGTGAGCCCGGCGATCCGGTCCTCCACCGCGTCCTTCGCGGTCAGGAACAGCACCGGCAGGTTCGGCACCTCGGAACGCAGGCGCCGCAACACTTCCAGGCCGCTCATATCCGGCAGCATGACGTCCAGCACCACCGCGTCCGGCCGGAATTCCCTGGCGACGCGGACGGCTTCGGTGCCGTCGGCCGCGGTGCGGATGTTCCAGCCCTCCATGCGCAGCGCCATCGACACGAGTTCGGACAAGGTCGCCTCGTCGTCGACGACCAGCACCCGCACGGGGTTGCCGTCGGCACGGCGCAGGCCGGCCTTCGCCGAACCGGACGAAGGGACGTTCACACTGGTCATGCTGCCATCCTGGGCGGCCCCGATGAGGCTTCTCTGTGTCCCGCCTGTGCGTTTCCTGTGAACGATCACCCTGCCGGGGAGCGAAACACAGCGCGTGCCCACCGACGGCACAGCTTCCGCACAGCGACGGCGCCGAGCATGGCCGCAACCGACCACACGGAGGCGACCAGAATGACCGAACCGACCAAACCCGCCGAACCCCCGGCGGACGAGCCCGTCACCTGGGGCGCGCCCGTCCCGGCGGGTGAACCGAAGAAGACCTGGTCGGGCCGCAAGACCGCGATCGCGGCCGGGGTGGCGGTGGTGATCGCCGCCGGCGGCGGGGCCGCGATCTGGGCCGGGACCGCCGCGAACGGCGCCGAACAGGGCGGGATGGGCGGCCCCGGCGGCGGCCGGGTGCTCATGGGCCCTGGCGGCGGCATGCCGCGCGACGCGCTGCACGGTGATTTCGTCGTGTCCGACGGCAATGGCGGCTACCACACCGAGCGGATGCAGACCGGTGAGATCACCGAGATCAGCGCGACGTCCGTCAGCCTGACCAGCAAGGACGGCTACAAACAGGCCTACACGATCGACGCGTCGACGAAGAAGACCGGTGATCCCAAGACCGGCGAGACGGTGACGGTGAACGCCAAGGTCAGCGGCGACACCGCGACGGCGACGAGTATCGGCAAGCCCGCGCAGAACCAGCGCGGCGGGCCGCCGGACGGCCAGCGGCGTTACTGAGCCACGACGGTGAGCAACGCGGCGGCCGTTTCGGCGGGTTCCTGTCCGGAGGTGTCGATGACCACGCGATCGCCGCCGGAGCGCCGCATCCGGGCCGCCTCGGCGACCGCACGCGCGGCCACCCGGTCCCGTACGCCGGGTGGCGCGCCGCGTAGCTCGTCGCCCGCCAGCAACGCGGACTCGCCATCCGCCCGGCGCCGGACTCGCTCGGTGAGCGTCGGTTCGTCCGCGTCGAGGTGGACGACGGTGACCGCGTCGAAGACCTGCCGGTGCTCCGGGCGGAATTCCCTGGCCACGACGATCAACTGTTTCGCCCCGGCGTCGCGATAGCCGCGCCAGACGGCCGACAGGAGCGCCGCCTCCAGCGCCGGATCCGGACCGGGGTGCACGAAACCGAGTTGCGCGAGATCGACGTACGCGACGGGTGCGTCGCGCTCCCACAGGTCCCGCAGCGCGCTGAACGCGGCCGTCGACTTGCCGACCGCCGTCGGGCCGGTCACCACGGTCACCGGTCCGGGCTGTGGTCGACCGGGTTCCGGCGGCCGAACACTTCCGGCGTCCACGACGCATCGGTGAAACAGCGCCTCCACGGTTTCGTCGGGGCGCTGGCCGGTCGTGTCCATTTCTTCGCCGAACCCGGCGCCGTCGTAGGCGTCCGCCACCGCGAAGAGGTCGGGCAAGGCCGCGGCGGGTGAGCCACGCCCGAGGAACCGGCTCTCGAGTTCGTCGCGAGCACACGTCAAGCGAACGAGCGTGAGGTCGACGTCGTGGCCCTCGATGTATGGCTTCGCCGGGTCCACCACACCGGACACGACGAGTTGCGCGGCACCCCGCGCGCGCAGGATTTCCAGCACTCGCAGCAGGTTGGCCGCCTTGATCGCATACGCGGCGTCCCCGCCGCCGGGCGGCGGGCCGATCAGCCCGAGCTGGTCGATGTCGACGTACGCGACGTTGCCGCCCGCTTCCCCGACACGGCGGTACAACCCCCAGGCCGTGGTGGATTTCCCGGCACCCGGCGCGCCGGTCGTCCAGAGCACGGGCGTCTTCGTGGTCCCCATGGCTTTCGATCTTAGGAACCCCTGTCCAGCGAAATAGGGCAGAGTTGAGCGCGTGCGGGACATCAGTGGTTCGCTGGCGAGGCAGGCCTGGGCGGTCGCGGCCGTCTGCCTGGTCGCCGACGCCGGGTTGTTCCTCATCGCCGGACCGCCGCTCTCGCTCGGGTGGCAGGCGTGGGTGTTGCTGCTGGGCGGAATCCTCGCGAACGTCGCGCTCGCCGGGCCTTCCCGGTATTCCGGCTGGGTTTCGGCCGCGCACGGCGCGCTGCTCACCGCCGCGCCGCTCCTGCTGTACCCGTACGACCACTATCTGCAGGCCACCAACGCGGGCGTGCTGATCGCGGGTTACCGCGCGGGCGCTTGGCTTTCGACCAAACCGGCGCTGGCCGCGCTGGCGGTGATGCTCGCCGGGCTCGTCGCCTGCAATCTCATCCCGGTCGACCGGGGCGACCGGGACTGGCGGCTGCTGCTCATCGATGTCGGCGTGAGCGGCCTGCTGCCGTGGATGGTCGGCCGCTACACGACCGCGCGACGTGCGTACATCGCCGATCTCCAGCGAGCGGAAGAGCAACGGCAGCAGCACGAAGCCGAAGCGGTCCGCCGCGCCGTCGCCGAAGAACGCACGACGATCGCCCGCGACCTGCACGACGTGATCTCCCACCACGTCAGTGCGATCGGCGTGCACGCCGGTGCCGCGCGGCTCGGTCTGCCGGAGGGCGAACCGGCCGTACGGCGTTCGCTCTCCGCGGTCGAATCGTCGAGCCGGGCCGCGATGGCTGATCTGCGACGTCTGCTGGATCTGTTGCACGGCAAGGAGAACGGCGACGCGCAGCGCCAACCGGGGCTGGACAACCTCGACGAGCTGCTCGACAACCTCCGCACCGCCGGGCTGCCCGCGCGGCTGACGAGCCACGGCGGGCCGCGGGAACTCCCGGGTTCGGTGGACGTCGCGCTGTACCGCATCGCGCAGGAGGCGCTGACGAACGCGCTCCGGCACGGCTCCGGCGGGATCGTCGAGATCGATCTCGCCTACCGGCAGACAGAGGTGATCCTCACGATCACCAACGAGATCGGCCCCGCGAACGCGGCGGCCGAGTCGACGAAACGCGGCCTCGCCGGGATCCGGCAGCGGGTCGCGTTGTTCGGCGGACAGGCGGAATGCGGACCGCTCGACGACGGCGGGAGCTGGCGGGTCCGCGTCGGTTTTCCTTTGGAGGCACAGTGATCCGGGTTCTGCTCGCCGACGACCACGCGATGTTCCGGTCCGGGATGCGCGCGGTGCTGGACACCCAGGCGGACTTCGAATGCGTCGGCGAAGCGGCCGACGGACGCGAGGCCGTCACACAGGCTGCCACGCTGCGCCCGGACGTCGCCGTGCTCGACGTCCGGATGCCCAAATTGGACGGTCTGGCGGCGACCGAGGCGATCATGTCCGCGCCGGGGAACGACACCCGCGTCCTCGTGCTGACGACCTACGACTCGGACGAGTACGTCTACCGCGCGCTTCGGGCCGGTGCGAGCGGGTTCCTGCTCAAAAGCCTCGCTCCCGAAGAGCTCGTCTCGGCCATGCGAGTGGCCGCGCGCGGCGATGCGCTGATCGACCCGACGGTGACCCGGCGGCTGGTGTCGACCTTCGCCACCAGCATCGAACCCGCCGCCGCCGAACCGGCGGAACTGGAACGGCTCACTTCACGCGAACGCGAAGTCCTCCTGCTCGTCGCCGACGCCTCCAGCAACGCGGAGATCGCCGTGCGCCTGCACGTGGGCGAGGAGACGGTGAAGACCCACGTCTCCCGGATCCTGGCGAAGCTCGGGCTGCGGGACAGGGTGCACGCCGTCGTCTACGCGTACCGGAACGGGCTCGTCGGCGGACGGTGATCGGTTCGCCCGGCGGGCCTCCCGGTGTCAGAATCGCGGCAGGGCACGTCGAGGCGGGGAGCTGTGGATGAAACGCTGGGTCACGCTCACGGTCGGGTTGGTCTTCCTGCTGGTCGGCGGGGTCTGGGTGCTCCAGGGCGCCGGCGTGCTGACCGGCAGCTTCATGACCGGGCAGAAACTGTGGTTCCTGATCGGGCTGGTCGCGTTCCTGATCGGGGTGGCGCTGGTGGCCGCCACCGCCCGCCGCACGCGGCGGGCACCCGCTGACGACTAGGCGGCGCGTTCTACAGGCCGGTGTCCGGCCGCGTCACGCGGGATTGGAGACGCGACTCGCGTGATCAGGCGGCGGACCCGCGTGATTGGACGGCCAACTCGCGTGATCAGATGGCGAACTCGCGTGATCAGATGGCGAACTCGCGTGATTGGACGGCCAACTCGCGTGATCAGATGGCGAACTCGCGTGATCAGATGGCGAACTCGCGTGATCAGATGGCGAACTCGCGTGATTGGACGGCCAACTCGCGTGATCAGGCGGCGAACTCACGTGATCGAAGACGTGACTCACGTGAGCAGGCGGCGGACTCCGTGATCAGAGACGCGACTCGCGTCATTGAAGGCGTAACTCGCGTGGTCGGGGGAGCGGCGAGCGGCATCAGGCGAGTTTGAAGATCGGGTAGCCGGGCGCGATCTCCAGCAGCTTCTCGTCGGAGGCCTTCGCGTCGACGCCATCGAAGAACACACCGACCTCGAACTTCCAGCGCTTGAGGTACGCGCGCAGGATTGCGGGCTTCTCGGCGTCGGCGAGTTCGGTGTAGGTGAACGTCTCGGAGCGGCGCCCGACGGTGAGCCGCCCTTCCCCGGCGACGCGCAGGTTCCGCACCCATTGCGTGACACCGCGCGGCGCGACCAGATAGCGCTCGCCGTCCAGCTTCAGCAGGTTGACCGGGACCGAGCGCAGTTCGCCGCTCTTGCGGCCGCGCACCGAAAGCACCCGGCTGCCCAGGACGCTGACGCCGAGCCTCGTCAGCTTCAGCACGAATTCGTTGAACGCGCTGGTCGCCTTGGCGGGCTTGAGGTAGCGGGTCGTGGCGGCGGAAGCGGCGGTGGTCATCTCGTCTCCTCGAGGTCTGCGAGAGCAGTGCTCTCTGTTAAGAGCAGTGAACACGAGAGCAGTGCTGTACGTCAAGAGCAGTGCTCTCGTTTAGGTGCGATGCTCTATGGTGAGAGCATGGCTGCCACTCAGACCGCGCGGGAACGCGCCCGCGCCGAACTTACCCGCGAGATCAAGGACGAAGCCCGCCGCCAGCTCGCCGAAGTCGGCGCGCTCGGGCTCTCGCTCCGCGCGGTGGCACGAGAGCTGGGCATGGTCTCGTCCGCGCTCTACCGGTACTTCTCCAGCCGCGAGGAGCTGCTGACCGCGCTGATCGTCGACGCCTACAACGCCGTCGGCGAAGCCGCGGAGGCAGCCGACGACCCGAAGAAGACCTCACTGGAGCGATGGGAGTCGATCTGGCACGCGGTCCGAGCCTGGGCGAAGGCGCACCCGCACGAGTACGCGTTGATCTACGGTTCGCCGATCCCCGGCTACCAAGCCCCGCAGGACACCGTCGCCCCCGCCGGCCGGGTGGCGTTCGCGCTGGTCGCCGTCCTGCGTGACGCGAACCTCCGGGTCGAGACCGAGGTCGGCGAGATGCCCGTCGCCCTGCTGCACCAGCTCGACGACCTCACCGGGATCCTCAAGATCAACCTGGCCCCGGAGACCGCCTCCCGGCTGATCATGGCCTGGACCCAGCTCTTCGGGATGATCAACTTCGAGCTGTTCGGCCAGTACGTCGGCTCGATGGACCCGGCGGACGACTTCTTCGCGCACGGGATCCGTCAGATGGCCGAGTTCACCGGGATCAAGATGACCGGCTGAGCGCGGTCCACGACCGCATCAGCAGCTGGACGGCGTCCACCACGTCCTCGTCCCCGGTCCCCTCGGGGCTGAGGAAGCGCTGCAACAGGAGACCGTCCTCGAGCGCGTGCAGGATCAACGCGAGAAAGGCCGGGTCGGCGGGCGGTTCCACGCCTCGCGCGGCGAGTTCGGTCCGGACCGAGGTCTCCAGCAGCGCCCTTGTCGACTTCTCGCCTTCGCCGACCAGCGGGCGCGCGTCGGGATTCCGCAGCGCGTAAAGCGCCAGCTCGGTGCGCAGCGTCAGCCAGCCGGCGAGGTGCTCGGCGCGCTCGACGTTCCACGCACGCAGCCGGTCCATCATCTCGGCAAAGGTTCCGACGCCGTCCCGCAGCACCGCGACCTCCTCGGCCTCGCGCTGGGTCCGGCGGCGCAGCAGCTCGACGACCAGCTCGTGCTTGCCGTCGAAGTTGCCGTAGAAGGCACCTCGGGTGAACCCGGCCCGTTCGGCGATCTGCTCGACGGACGTGCCGTTGACCCCGCGTTCGGAGAACAGCTCGGCGGCCGCCGCGAGCAGGCGCTGCCTGGTCTGCTCGCGGCTTTCTTCCCGCGTCAAGCGTTTCGCCGTCACACGGCGATCTTAGAGTTCGGTGTTCGCCTTCCGGCCGGTCAGCCACACCCCGCCCGCGAGGACGGCGGCGGCGACCACGACGGCCAGTGCGGTGAGCGACCACAACGCCTGGCTCGCCAGGAACGCGGCGACGGCGCCGAAGAGAACGGCGACGAGGAGCAACGGCGTGGTCCGGACGGCTGCGGCGGCGGGGACGGTGGCCATGGGAGCTTTCCCTTCGGGGTGGGGCGCGGAACACTCGGTTTTCGCGGAGGAGACCGCGCCGGGTCGGTGGCCTTACGCCGAGCAGGGCGCGGATCACCCTTCCGGGCGAGATACCGGCGTGGCGGCTAGCGTCACGCCGGGAACGACATCGAGGGAAAGGCGGCTCGCGGTGGAGAAGTGGGCGGAGCAGGTCGGCAGGATCCGGGTCATCGGAACCGGGGTGATGGGCCGGGGCATCGTCCAGCTCGCCGTGACGGCGGGGCTCGAGGTCGAACTCGCCGACGCCCGGCCCGACGCGGTCGGCGAGGCCATCGAGCAGGTCGGCGCGATGCTCGGCAAGCTCGCTTCGAAGGGCAAGATCAGTGAGGAAGCCGCCGAGTCGGCGAAGGGCAGGCTGATCGCGGCCGAGGGTCCGCTGGCCCCCGCCGACGGCGTCGGCCTGGTCATCGAGGCGGTACGCGAGGACCTGGAGATCAAACGCACGCTGTTCGCCGAACTGGAACGCGTATGCGGGCCGGACACCGTGTTCGCCACCAACACCAGCTCGCTGTCGGTGACCGAAATCGGGGCCGCGCTGACCGATCCAAGCCGATTGCTCGGTCTCCACTTCTTCAATCCGGTCCCGCTGATGCGGCTGGTCGAGGTCGTGCCCGGCGCGCGGACCGCCGCCTGGCTGCCGCCGGCCGTGACCGAGCTCGTCCGCGGCTGGGGACACGAACCCGTCCTCGCCCGCGACGCGCCGGGCTTCCTGGTCAACCACGCCGGCCGCGGGCTGGGTACTGAGGCGCTGCAGATCCTCGCCGAAGGGATCGCGAGCCCGGCCGAGGTGGACCGCGTCGCACGGGACGTCCTCGGCCTGAAGCTCGGCCCGTTCGAACTCCTGGATCTCACCGGTCTCGACGTCTCGCACGCCGTGCTCGAAAGCATCTGGAGCGGTTTCCATGGCGAACCTCGGCTGCGGCCGTCGTGGCTGACGCGTCCGCGTGTCGCCGCCGGGCTGTTCGGCCGCAAGAACGGCGAAGGCTTCTATTCCTATGTCGACGGACAGCAGCAGGTCGAGCCGGAGCCTGCCGCGCCGGAGGCCCCGACCACGCCGGTGTGGGTCGACGACGAACGGCTCGGCATGCTGCTCTCGTCGGCGGGCATCCAGGTCGTGCACTCCGCCTACCCGGACACGGTCCTGATCGTCAGCCCGATCGGTTCGTCCACTGTGGACGCCGCACGCGCGGCAGGCCTTCCGGTGGAACGGGTCGTCGGCGTCGATCCGCTCGGCGGCTACGGGAAACGCCTGACGCTCTCGGTCCACCCCGCGCTCGACCCGGCCGCCGGCCGCACCGCCTGGGGCGCGCTCGCCGCGACAGGTCTGCCGGTGACCGTGGTCCGCGACGGTCCCGCGCCGATCGCGCAGCGGCTGCTGGCGTCGATCGTCAACACCGCCTGCTTCATCGCCGGGCAGCGGCTCGCGACGCCGCAGGACATCGACACCGCCGTCCGGCTCGGCCTCGGCTACCCGCGCGGGCCGTTGGCCTGGGGTGACCAGGCGGGTGCGGATCTCGTGCTGCGTGTCCTGCGCGGGCTCGTCGCGAGCACCGGCGATCAGCGCTACCGGCCGAGCGCCTGGCTCACCGAACGCGTCGCGCTCGGCCTGCCCCTCACCTCGACCGGAACCACCCCCGCCGACCTCCTCCGCTGATTCCCCCGAAGCGCGTGAAGGCCCCCTTCCCTCGGCTGATGGAATCAGGCATGCGCGCGCCAGCGCGTCCGTTGAGGGCGGTGGCGGGGGCATGGATGGAGGAAGGGGGCCTTCACGCGCGATCACCAGCGGCGGTCGGTCACCGCTCCGGTGGTCCGGTTCCAGGTGACGTAGCCGCCCTGGAACTTGTTCTGCCGTCCGCCGGAGACGGAGAACTCATCCGTCGTGGGGTAGCGCAGGTATGAACGCTCCCAGCCGAGCGCGGCCCAGCGCTGCCGGATCGCCCCGTAGATCGCGTGCGAATCCGTGGCAGGCGTCCAGTAGATCGATGCCTTCTTGCTGAAGTGGTTGTAGCGGTCGCACGGTGGTCGTGAGTGACAAGTGTCGTTCTAACGACCCAAAACACTCACGACGCGATCAGGCCACGACCTGTACGACGCCGCCCTTCTGCAGCATCGTGAAGTACTTCTGCGAAGCCGCCGCGGACAGGTGGATGCAGCCGTGCGAGTACACCGAAAGGCTGCCGGTGTGGAAAGCGATACCCGGCAGGAAGAACACGGAGTTCGGCATCGGCGCGTCGAACTGCTTCGAGTGGTAGTTCTTGACCTTGGCCGAAACGTGGAAGACGCCGGTCGGCGTGGCGTACCCCTTCTTGCCGGGCAGCTGCTTGACCGGGCCGTAGATGACCTTGCCGTCCTGCAGCAGCCACGTCTTCAGCGCCGAAAGGTCCACGCAGGCGCTCACGCCCGGCGAGGTCAGCGCGGTCTTGCAGGGAACGTCGGCGGCGTTCGGGGCGGGCTTGGGCGCCGGCTTCGGCGTGGGTTTCGGCGTCGGCTTGGGCTTCGAGGACGTCGGCTTCGGCGGGGAGCTGCTGCTGCTCGGCGTCGGCGTCGGTGTCGGCGTCGCGGACGAGTTGGCCGGTGTCAGAGACGACACAGAAGGCGCGGACGTGGTCGTGGTCCCGCCCTGAGCGACGCCGCCACCACCGGGCGCACCGCCACCGGAGTTGCCGGAACACGCGGTCAGCACCAGCGCGGTGGCCAGTGCGGTCACCCCCACCAGGAACTTCTTCATGACCCTTACCCCCGTCGCCCGTAATCCGTCTGACATGGGTAAAGACGGAGCTCACCCGTCCGGGGTTGTTGATCGGAAGGTCACGATCGCGTCTCAGGGCACGCGGCCGACGACCCGCGCGTACATCCGGCCAGGGTTGGCGCCTTCGTCCAGATATCCGGGCAACGGCGGCAACTCCCGCGCGAACCCGGCCAGCCTGCCGAACAGTTCGTTCGCATCGGCGGGGCGCCGTTCCGGGTCCTTCTCCAGCAGGTCCGCGAGCAGGTCGTTCAGTCCACGCGGGACACCGTCCACTTCGGCCGGACTCTCCTTGACCTGTTTCTCGAACACCGCGTACGCCGTCGGCCCGGTGAACAGCTGCCTGCCGGTCAGCATTTCGTGCAGGACGCAGCCCAGCGCGTACAGGTCGCTGCGCGGTCCGGCGATCCCGCGCTGGATCTGCTCGGGCGCCATGTACGCGGGGGTGCCCAGGATCTGCCCGGCGCGGGTGAACTGGGCGACGTCGGTCTCGCGCAGCATCGCGAGCCCGAAGTCGAGCACCTTCACGCTGCCGTCGGGGCACAGCATCAGGTTGGTGGGTTTGAGATCGCGGTGGCAGATGGACAGCGCGTGCGCGGCGGACAGCACGGCGCAGGCCTGCGCGGCGATCGCGGCCGCCCACGGCACCGGCAGCGGACCGTGTTCGGCGGCGAGATCGGCGACGGTCACGCCTTCGATGAACTGCATGACCTGGTACAACCGCTCGTCGTAGGTGCCGAAGTCGTAGAGCGTCGGCGCGCCCGCGTGTTCCAGGGTCGCGAGGATCCGCGCCTCGCGGATGAACCGCTGTTCGAGTTCGGCGTCCGGACCGCCGGGAAGCCCGAGGAACTTCACCGCCACGCGGCGACCGAGATGCCGGTCGTGGCCCGCGTAGACCGCGCCCATGCCACCCCTGCCGAGCGGCAGCTCGTCGAGTTCGTAGCGGTCCGCGATCAGCAACCTATTTCTCCGGCTCGAGCTGTCCTTCGGTGAGTCCGGTCAAGCCTAGCCTCACCAGCTCCAGGCCCGATTCCGCCGCCTCGCGCAAGGCGGCCTCGAAGGCGGCGAGCCGGGTGAACGCCTCCCCGTGGGCGCGCTGCGTCTCGATCGGCAGGCGCGGGATCCGGGTGCGCTTGAGGTCGATCCTGGTCGAGGTGGTCGGGGCGATCTGCCCCGCCGCGCGCAGGCATCCGGCGAGGAACGCGGCGTCCAGCCGTTCGGGATCGGTGCGGTACTTCGACATCGTCGGCTCCGCCTCGATCGTCTCTCCACTGTGGACATACGCGGGTACGGAGGGCGACGCGACGACATCGCCTTCTTCCACCGATTCCGGCACGGTGAGCACGCCGGACTTCAGCAGCTCGCCGATCGTGACGAACGAGGGCTTCTCGTCGGACACCGCCAGCGACGGCAGCTCCGCCCGGATTCCCTCGAAATACTTGCGGACTTCGAGAAAGGCCTCGCCCGCGTGTTCGTCCCGATCCTGGTACCGCGCGGGGGAAAGGTCGATCTCTTCGTCGAGCAGGTCGATGATCCGCACCGTGCCCGGTACGTCCACGCCACGCAGGTAATCCTCCACAGTGGACGGATCGGTCGCCAGCAGCAGCCGGGACGGCGGCCGCTCGCCTGGTTCCGGCCGCCGCAGCAGCCAGAGATCCGCGCCGCCGACCGTCACCACGGCACGCAAAGCCCCGGCCCGCAACAGATTCCCGCGGATCCGCCGCCCGGTGCGGCGGACGGCGGCGGCGGGCGGCATGCGGATCGCGACCAGCCCGCCGGGTTTCACATGCGCGAGACAGTGCTGCACCCAGGCCAGTTCCGGTTCGCCGCGCGGCGGCTGGCCGTACACCCAGCGCGGGTCGCCGACGAGTTCGTCGTAGCCCCATTCCCGTTCGTTGAACGGCGGATCGCAGACGACGGTGTCCGCCAGAACCCCTTCGTAGGAGTCCATCGACAGGGCGTTCGCACCGTACATCTCCATGTCCGCGCCCGCGAGCAGCAGCCGGTGCGCCGCGATGCACGAGGTCGCCGGATCGTCGACCTGGCCGAGCAGCCGGGTCCCGCCGGAGGCGAGCAGCAGCGTCCCGAGTCCGCACGCCGGGTCGAGCACCACGCCGGGCGCGGGACCGACGAGCCGGGCCATCAACGCGGCCACCGGTCCGGCGGTGACGGACAGCTGTCGGGAGTGCGCCTCGACGTAGCGGTCGCACAGGAACTCGTAGGCCTCGCGCGCGCCTCGCTCGTCGGCGAAGCGGTCCAGCAGTTCGAGCAGCTCGGCGTCGTCGTAACGCGGCGAGAACGTCCACGCGTCGCGCCGCGACAGGTACGACCCCACCCGGCCGACCCGGTCGCCGAGCGCCAGGTCGTCGCCGAGGTTCCGCAGCCGCTGCCAGATCCGGTCGCCGAGCGAGATCTCGACCGGCTTCCCCCGTTCACGCAGCCACTTTTCGACCGCGACCAGGGAAAAGAAGGGGCTCGACGCCGTCCCGCCGACGGGCGGCGGAAAATCACCGTAACGTCGGCGCCAGTTGCTGACGGCGGCGCGGCCGACGCCGGCGATCCGCGCGATGTCCGCCGCGGTGACGGTGGCTTGCTCCTCCATCGCCGCATCGTAACCGACAGCGGACCATTCCAACCCTTTGTTTGTGAACTCAGTACACAGCTGCTTTACTGGGTCCCATGAGGTACACCCTTCGGTACGCCGCCGGCTCGGACGTCGGGCGGCGCCGCCAGGTCAACCAGGATTCGGTCTACGCCAGCACCAGGATGCTGGCCGTCGCCGACGGTATCGGCGGCCAGCCGCACGGCGAGGTGGCCAGCGCCGAGGCGGTGGGCGTGCTGTCCCGGCTCGACAAGGACCTTCACGGTTTCGACCTCGCGGACGTCGACCTGGTCGAGGTGCTCTCCGGCGGCCTTCGCACCATCGACGACCGGCTCGCCGCGACGGCCGAGCAGGAGCCCGAGACGCGAGGCATGGGCACCACGCTGACCATGCTGCTGTTCGACGGCTCCCACTTCACGGCCGCCCACATCGGCGACTCGAAGGGCTACCTCCTGCGCGGCGGCACGCTTCAGCGCTTCACCCGCGACCACACGCTCGCGCAGGCCCTCGCGGACGACGGGCGCATCGACCCGTCGGAGGTCGAGGGGCATCCTCGCGGCTCGCTGTTGATGAAGGCGCTCTTGAGCACCGGCAGCGGCGAAGCGGACATCTGGACCTTCGACGCCGCGCCCGGAGACCGTGTCCTGCTGTGCTCGGACGGGTTAACGGCAACGGTTGTCGAAACCGTTATCAAGGACGTCCTGGGGTCCTTCCAAGAGCCCGCGGAGACCGTCCCGAGGCTGATCGACCTGGCCAACGAAGGCGGCGGGCCGGACAACATCACTTGCGTCGTGGCCGACGTTGTCGGACCCGAGGCCGCCTGAGCCCGCGACGCCGCAAACGCAGGTCAGACCCGCCTTCGAGGGGGCGAAAGGGCATCCGGTAAAGTTCCCCACGGAGGATTGGCCGAGCGGCCTAAGGCGCACGCTTGGAAAGCGTGTTGGGTTCACGCCCTCGCAGGTTCGAATCCTGTATCCTCCGCCGTCAGCAAGGCCCCGGACGTTCCGACGTCCGGGGCCTTGTTGATTAGTTAGCAGGACCTTCACTTAACAGAGTCAGTTGATCACGCTAAGTTTAACAGTGGTCGTTCCAGCCCCCGACGTCCCAAGGAGTCCGCCAAAATGGCCGGAGTCGAAGAGATCCGCGCTGGTATCGCGCTCGCGAACGAGAAGGCATCCGCGAGCATCGCCGCACTTCAGCAGGCAGCGCAGTCTCTCGAAGAAGCCCAGCTTTCGCTTTCCCAGGCCACCCAGGGCAGCAACCAGCACGAGGTGAGCCAGGCGCACGGGCTCCTCGCCGAGGCCCTGCAGGGCATCACCGGGATGCAGAGCACCATCCAGGCGAGTATCTCGTCGGCCGAGTCGTACTCGACCCGTCTCTGACATGTACCTCGAGGAGCTGCACCAGCTGCTGACGGCGGTCCAAACCGGCCTCGCCGACGGACGCGCCCACACCGAGCGGGCCAGAAGCCTGCTCGAAGAGTCCCGGCGCGCCATAGTGGAACCCCAGGCCCAAGCCGTGCCATGGGTGCCGCCGCAGCTGGCGCAGGCCGACGAGGGAATGGAAAACCTCCTGACGCGCCTTTCCGCCGCTGACGACCTGGTCAGCGGTTACCAATCCCGCCTCTGAGATCGGCGAGCCGGTATGGGCAGCAAAGCGAGTGAACAGCGCAATCGCGTCGTTACGGCGCTGGAGCGGGTCCGGCACCAGATCGGGCTCGTCCTCGGCGCCGCCGCCGGCGCCCGCCAGTCCGCCGAGGCGGAGCTGGCCAAACTGGAACTGGAACAGCACATAGTCCGGGTGGGGATGAACAACTCCACCTCGGACCAGTACGCCGAATGGTCGCGGCATCCCGCCGCGAACGAGGTGTTCGGCCTGCTCGGCAGTGTGCGCGGCCAGTTCTACGCGGACTGGGAAGCGGGTCCGAACGCGTTGCGCGAACTCGTCGCGCACAACGCGCCGGGGCCCGCGAGCCAGCCGCCGGGCAACTGGCTCGGCCGCGTCGGCGGAAATCCCGGCATCACCGCGCCGGGACTGTGGCGCGTCGGCTCGGCGACCGTTTCGGGCAAGGACGTCCCGCGCACGTTCGACGTCGCGGTCCCCCTGCTCGACGAGTCGCATCTGTCCATCACGTCGGCGCCCAAGACCAGGGCCGCGGTGGACGGCATCGTGCAGAACCTGCTGATGCGGATCCTGAGCACGTTCGAACCCGGCGCGGTGCGCGTCCACCTGTGGGACGTCGGACAGCTGACCGCGATCCTGCCCGACCTGTACCCGCTGAGCCGTACGAGCGCGCTCACGCTGTACGACCCAGGACGGCTCGAAGACCTCCTCGACGAACTGGCGGGCCACATCCGCCGCATCCACGCGACCGGGATGCAGGCCGGGCACACGTCCTTGCGCGAGATCCGGCGGGCGAGCGGCCAGCGCGTCGAACCGTTCCGCGTCGCGGTGCTCTACGGCAACGGCGAAACCCTCGAACCGGAGCGCGCCCGCGAACTGAAACGAGTCGCCACCGGGGCACTCGCGGCCGGGATCTGCCTGATCCTCATCGATGTGCCGACCATGCTGTCGACGTCGGTCGAATCGCTGAGCCTGCACGACGACCGGCACGCGATAAGCAGCATGACCGGCCCCGACCTGGTCGTCGACCTCGATCCGCCGATGCCGTCCGGGCAGGTCATCCGGGCCGCCGGGCGGATCGCCGAGGCGCTGATCGCCAAACAGGGCGGGCCCCGCGCGTTCGCCGACCTCCTGCCGACCGAGCTGGGCAAGGAGAGCTCGGCGCGCGAACTGCGGGCGCCGGTCGGGTTCTTCGAGGGCGAGCCGGTGGAGGTCGTCATCGGCGACGCCAGCCCGCACGTGCTCATCGGCGGGCCGAGCGGTTCGGGGAAGACGAACTTCCTGTACTCGCTGCTCGGCAGCCTCGCGGCGCGGTACTCGCCGGACGAGCTCGCGCTGTACCTGCTGGACTTCAAGGAGGGCGTGTCGTTCGCCGGGCTCGCGCCGGGACGGCGGGACGCCAGCTGGCTGCCGCACGCCAAACTCATCGGGGTCAACGTCAACACCGACCGCGAGTTCGGCCTGGCGCTGCTGCGGTTCCTCGCCGACGAACTGCGCCGCCGGTCCGCCGCGGCGAAACTGCACGAGGTCACCAACCTCTCGGACCTGCGCGAACAGGACCCCGGCGGGCACTGGCCGCGGATCGTCGCGGTGATCGACGAATTCCAGTACCTGTTCGCCGGCCGCGACGGTGTGACGGCGACCGCGACCCAGCTGCTGGAGGACATCGCGCGGCGAGGCCGGTCTCAGGGCATCCACCTGGTACTGGCGAGCCAGGACGTCGCCGGGATCGAGGCCTTCTGGGGCAAACCGGCGGTATTCGAGCAGTGCACGCTGCGGATCGCGATGCCGAAGGCGCGGCGCGTGCTGGCCGAGACCAACAACGCGGCGGTCTCGGCGCCGAAATGGCACGCGGTGATCAATCACGATTCCGGGGTGGCGCACGGGAACCAGCTCGCCCACGTGCCGGACGCGAGCACCAAGGACGTCTTCAACAAGCTGCAGCACCGGCTCTGGGAGCGGTACTCGGAGTCGTTCAAGCGGCCCCGGCTGTTCGACGGCGCGCATTCCCCTGTGCTGGAACAGTTCCCGGCGTTCGCCGATCTGAAGCCGACGGACCGGCCGCGGGCGCTGCTCGGGCAGTCCATCGACGTCGACGAGGCCGCCTGCGGGGTCGAACTGCCGAAGGCGCCGGGACGCAACGTCGCCGTCCTCGGCGCGGCCACCGCGGAAGCACTGTCCATCATGGACTCCGCCGCTCGATCGCTGGCCCGCCAGTATCGGTACGAGTCGGTGGAGTTCGTGCTCTCGTGCCCCATCGAAGCGTCCGTCCCCGCGGTGGCCGAACTCGCCGAGCGACTGTGCGCGGAGGGACACCAGGCCACTCTCGTCGACGATTTGCCCGCCCGGGTAATCGATATCGCGGAGAATCTGTCCTCTTTGGACAAAGCGAAGGTGCTGCTGCTGTACGGCGTCGACGCGTCGATCCCCGCGCTGGAGGCGAAGGCGCCGGGGCAGCTCAAGAGCGGTTTGGATCAGCTGCGGATCCTGCTGAAGCAGGGGCCGACGCACGGCGTCCACACCATCGGCTGGTGGCGCAGCATCGCCCGGCTGAAGGACACGCTCGGCTTCGCGGGCACGGACGACATCGGGACCTGGGCGGCGTTGGACGTCCAGGGCAACGAACTGTCGCCGTTCGCCGCCGGCCAGGTCGTGCACTGGTCACCGCGGCCGGGCCGGGCGCTGTTCTTCGACCGCACCACCCACGGCGCCCCTGAGGTGATCATCCCGTTCCAGCGTCCGGAAGGGCTTCTCGATGGATGACGGCATCACCGCGGCCATGCGGTACAAGGAGATCGTCGGCCTCGCGCGCGCTTCCGCGGAGAACCTCCGCGACTGGGAGATCGGCCGCGCGGACGAATTGGAGGCCCGGCTCGCCGAGGCGCACCAGGCCGTCGCGGACGCCGCCGAACGCGAGCAGCGCGCCGTCGACCGGTGCACACGCTGGTGGAAGATGGCGCAGCACAACGTCGAAGGGCTCTCGTGGCTGCCCGACGACGAGGCCCCACGCCCGGTGCCGACCGCGCGGCCCGGCTACCTGGAGAAGTACCTCGAAGAGGTGAAGCCGAGCTACCAGGAACTCGTGCAGGCGGTCCTTTCCCTGGGGTGGCGCGCCAAACGCTCCTGATCACGCGAGTCACGCCCCCAATCACGCGAGTTACGCCTCCAAGCACGTGAGTTACGCCCCGAAGCACGCGAGTTACGCCTCCAAGCACGCGTACTCGATGGAGGGGACTCGTGACTGGACGGACGACACGCGTGATTGGAGGGACGACACGCGTGACTGGACGGACGACACGCGTGATCGAGGGCGGAACTCGCGTGAAGGCCCCCTTCCCTCGGCTGAGCCGAGGGAAGGGGGCCTTCACGCGAGTCACTACGGCTTCGGCAGGTAGGGGCCGAGCACCTTCTCCAGGTAGTCCGCCAGGTCGTTGAACGCGTCCTGGACGGGGTTGCCCGCGCTCGGCCGGAACCGCAGCACCTGCGGGTCGTGGTCGCTCGCCTGCTTCGCGAACTCGGCGTTCAGGTGCACGACGTCGTAGTCGATCCCGCGCGGCGCCTTCGACGCCAGGATGTGGTCCAGCACCTGCGACTGGCCCTCGAAAACGTAGCTGTACCGCTCGTTCTCGGGCAGCGACGCGATGAGGTCCTTCAGCGCGCCACCGGCGGTCAGCGTCCGCACGGCGGGCGAGAACGGGTAGTCGTTGATGTCACCGGCGACCACGACGTTCGCGTTCTTGTCCGACGCGAGCAGCTTGTCGACGAAGCCACGGAGCACGGTCGCCTGCTTGACCCGCTGCACCTCGGAACTCCGGACCGGCGGCTGGTTGCGGCCGTGGGTCGGCTGGTCGCCGCCCTTGGAGTTGAAGTGGTTCGCGATGACGAACACGGTACGGCCCTTGAACACGAACTCGCCGGCCAGCGGTTTCCGGCTGGCTTCCCACGCTTCGTTCCCGGGCTCGACCCGCCCGGGCGAGACGGTGAGATGGGTCTTGCCGCGTTCCTTGACGACACCGACCGGAGTGGTCGCGTCACCGCCCTTACGGTCCACAAAGGACACACGCGCCGGGTTGAACAGGAATCCGACACGGATGTTGCCGCCCGGCTGGCCGCCGTCCTTGCCGTTCTCCGGGTCGATCTGGCGCCACTCGTAACGCGGGCCACCGGCGGCGACGATGGCGTCGACGAACTTCTGCAACGTCTGGTCCGCGACGACGGTGCCGTCGTTCGCCGGGCCGTTGTTGTCCTGGATCTCCTCCAGGTTCAGGATGTCCGGCTTCGCCAGGTTGCCGACGATGGCCTTGGCCAGCTCACCGAACTTCTCCGCACCGTCCAAAGCGGACAGGTTCTCGACGTTATAGGTCGCCACGGAAAGCTCACCACTGCGCTGCGCGCGGGTGCTCTCACGCTGCAACCCGTTGTCCTTGGCGGCGCCGAGCTTCGTCGCGAACAGCGTGTAGCCGCCGAAGTTGCTGTACTCGACCGGGCCGGAGGTCTCGCCGGTGAGGACGTCGCCGGTGTTGACCTTCGGGAACGGCTGCTGGGCGAACGGGATCAGCGACGCGACCTTGAGCACGCCGGTGTTGAGCCGGTCGTAGTCCAGGTACACCGCGCCACCGCGGACGCTCGGGTTCTGCTTCGGTTTGGTGGTCACGTAAAGCTCGTTGAACGACGACGTCGGGCCGACGACGCGCGCGTCGGAGACGCTGACGATCTCGCTCTCGTGCGTCTCCCAGAAGTCCAGCGAGTACTTCGCGGGCTCCAGCGGCAACGGCTCGATGCTGCCGCCCGGGGCGGGGGCGACGGCATCCGGGACCGTGTCCGGCGAGACGACGGTCGGTGCGGGCAAAGCGTTCCCGCTCGACTGGACCGTCCACTGTGCACTCGTCAGCTCGGTGAGCGACTGGTACGGCGAGGTCGCGGGCGCGTCCGGGTAGAACTCGCGGACGGTACCGGCGGCGGTCACCGCGTCGCCGACGGCCACGGCGGGCGTCGTCGAGCCGGTGAAGACGAACAGGCCTTCGCTGGTACGCGGGTCCGAGTCGGGCGCGGTGTCGGTGATCCAGAACCCGCGCGCCGAACCGAAGCTCCGGATCGCGGTCACGACGCCGGTGACACCGGCGACCTTCCGGTCCTTGAACGGTGAGATCCGGGTGGTGCCCTGGATGTCGTGGATCTTGGCATTCACCGGCGGCGGGCCGGTCTCGCCCGGCGTCTCACCCTTGCCGTTGGTCGGCGTGGGCGCGCCGGAGGTGAAGTCGGCGGCGTTGTCGTCGGTGTCCGCGAGCGTCGTCCCCCTGGCGACGGAGGCGGTGTTGGACGGCGCCGGCGCCGTGGAACCCTCACGGATGACAGCGGCCGCGCCGAAGCCGACCAGGTCCTTGATCCGGGTGTCGGCCGCGCAGTCGGCGGCCGTCTTGCAGGTCAGCGCCGTGGTGCCCTGGACGAGCGCGATGGTGCCCGCGGTGGCGGACAACGCCAGCGAGCCGCTGGCGTCCGGCGTCGGCAGCGCGACGGTGCCGCCCGAGCCCTTCGCCTGCGCGATGAGGTACCGCGCGCCGGGCGCGACACTGCCGGCCAGCGGCGTGACCTGCCAGCTGTTCCCCGACGCGGGCGCGTACTGGACGCTGAAGCCGTCGAGGTTCACGGCGCCCGTGCCACGGTTGGCGAGTTCGACGAAGTCGTTGGTCAGCGTGGCGCCCGAGTTGCCGCCACCGCCGTAGACCTCCGCGATCACGGCGTCGGCGCTGGGCGCGGCGAGCGCGGCCGGAGCGGAGACGCCGCTCACGACCAGGCCGGAGGCGACGGCCACGGTCAGGGCCCGTCTCCGGGCGGCACGTCGGGATGTGGTCACGCTGAGTCCCCTCTTCACAAGATCGGTCGAGGAATACTCCCCCGGACAAGTGAAATGAGGAAGACGACAAGGCAACGATTCGTCACCGCTAGCCCGTTCGGACTCTGGTCGCGCCGGAGCCCCGCGTGCGAAGATCGACCTCCGCCGCCTGTTACGCACCAGGAGGCGTCTTCATGCGCAGACTGCTTTGCGCGATCGTCGCGGCCGGTCTCGTGATCCCGGTTCCCTCCGCGGCCGCCGAACCACCCGACAAGGTCGCGTTCGACGTGATGACCCCGGCGAGCGCGGTCGCGTCCCGTACCGACCGGCGGCCGAACGCGGGCGGCATCTTCGACCCGGTCGCGCGCAAGACCTTCATCTCGTGGTCCGGCAAGGCGGCGGACACCTACGTCCAGGCCTACGACCACCGGACCGGCGTCTGGACGTCGCCGAAGAAGATCGCCGACGGCGAGTCCGATCCGCACAACTACCCCACGATGCTGCTGGCGGGCGACGGGCATCTGCTGATCTTCCGCGGCATGCACAACAAGCGGACCGTGATCAGCCGCGCGCCACTCACGCATTCCCTCGACGGCACCTGGACCGACGTCGAGGTCCCCGAGGGGGCCGCGGCGAGCTATCCGATGCCGGTGAAGACCGTCGACGGCACGCTGTTCCTGTTCTACCGGGAGACCACGAAGGAACTGGATCCGGCGGCGAACTCCGACTTCCGCCCGATGAAGTACCTCGTTTCCCGCGACCACGGGAAAACGTGGAAGAACTCCGTGCGGTTGACCGGGAAACCGTGGGCGTTCGGCTCGCTGGGCCGGGCCGACCACATGGACGAGGTCTACGTCGGGCAGCTGCGGTACCTGCCGTCGCAGGGGCGGATCCAGTTCGTCTACACGCTCGCGGGCGGCGGGCCCACGCAGCACAAACACGACGTCTACCACCGGAACGTCTACTACCTGTCGTTCGACGTCCGCACCCTGCGCTTCTACTCCGCGGCGGGCCACGACCTCGGCACGCAGGTCGACGACGCCGAACAGGAGCGGTATCTCAAGGTCGTCGAAACACCGCTCGAACTCCCCGGCGGGCTCAAGTCGCCGGACTACATCCTGCAGGTCGGCACGCAGCGCGACGGCAAACCGTTCGTCACCTGGTTCCAGTTCGACGCCGCGGGCTCGCCGCGCGATTTCGCGGGCGCGTGGAACGGCCGGAACTGGGAAGTGCGCGAAGTCGCGAACGGACTCCGATTGCGCGAGATCGAACAGCTCAATGGCGGCACATGGCGCGTTTACGGAACGCGCGACGGAAAGCCGGGCATCGAAACGTTCCTGCTCGAGAACGGACGCGTCTGGCGGCCGGAAACCTTGATCACCACACCGAAACCGGTCCAGCGCGTCGAAGTGATCACCGGTTTCCGGGACCCGGCCCGCATTCTGGCGACCGGCGCGTCCAGTGCCCGTGACGTCTCCGTGGCCGACGGTGACATTTATGTCGCGGGAACCCCGCGCAAATAGCCCATTGGTGTTCCGCTGCCTTAAATGAACCTCAAGTCGGGGTACAACCCGGCATTCCCGGAGTTACCTTTGGCGACGTGAGCGAGGACACAAATCCTCGGCTCACCTCGCCGGAGGAGGTGTCCGATGAACTGGCTCATCGTCGGTACGGCACTGGTTCTGCTGCTGAGCATCGCGCTGGCCGTCGATCTGCGCGACCGGAAACGCGGCGGGCGGCCGGTGGCCCATTTCGGCGGAGCGCGGCTCGATGCCGTACTGCGCGAGGCGGACCTGAGCGAAGGACTTCTCGACGCTCACCGGGGAGGGTGAGCAGGGGGAACTGGGGGCGCACCGCCGGTGCACGGGACCCGTCGGGGGAGGACGGAGCCCGTACACCGGCGGTGTGTCATTTCCGCCTCGTGCGGGGCAGTCACGCGGCCGGCCGGGTGTTGCGAAAGCCACTTTCGCAACGTTGAAGGTTGCGAAAGTGGCTTTCGCAACGTGCCCGCGCCGCGGATGCCGGCTTCCGAACGGGCCGTTTCGCGTGACTGGACGGACGACACGTGTGATCAGACGGACGACACGCGTGACCGGATGGACGACACGCGTGTGGGGAGCGACTTCGCGCACTTCGAACGTGCCGCACACCCAGAACTCGGCCTCCCGCGAACCGCACCGCAGCACGCCGGTGCGCTCGGTCAGCACGATCGGCCCGTCGGCGGCGATGTGATGGGTGCACGCCGCGAAACCGAGCGCCCGATCGATGTCGAACCCCGCCAAGGCTGAGCCGATTTTGAACCGCCGGAAGGTCACAGCCGTATCACAGGGCGGAGGGGCCGCTTTTCCCTGACTACGGAGGTATCGATGCGACGGCGACTGCCGATGGCCCTGTTCGGGCTGGTCGTCTGGGTGCTCGCGGGCTGCTCGGCGGCCACGGGCGCCGCACCGGCGACACCGGGCGCCAACCAGGCCGACATCACCTTCTCCCAGCACATGGTCCCGCACCATCAGCAGTCGATCCAGGTCGCGAACCTGGCCTCGGACCGGTCGGCCTCGGAGTACGTGAAGGCCACCGCCGCCAAGATCGTCAAGGCGGAGTCGGCCGAGGTCCAGACGATGACCGGCTGGCTGCGATCGTGGAACGCGGCCGTCCTCCCCGCGGCGGGTCACGCCGGGCACGCGATGCCGGGGATGATCACCGAGGGGCAGGTCGCCTCGCTGCAGAACCTGTCCGGCGCCGAGTTCGACAAGGTGTGGCTCCCGCTGATGGCCGAGCATCTGCGCAACGGCGTCGCGATGGCCAAGACCGTGCTGTCCTCGGGCGAGCACGCCGAGACGAAAGCGCTGGCACAGGAGATCGTGGAGAACCAGACGGCGGCCATCGACGAGATCACCGCGCAGCTTCCTTGACCCCCCTGCGACGCCGGGAGTGGCAAGTCCGCTATTGTTCTCGGCGGTGGCGTGTCCGAGCGGCCGAAGGAGCACGACTCGAAATCGTGTGACGGCTAATAACCGTCCGTGGGTTCAAATCCCACCGCCACCGCAGCGAAGAGCCGGTCTCCACGGAGACCGGCTCTTCTGCGTCCGGGACTACTTGTTGAACTTGTCCTTGAGTTCCTGCACGCCGCCTTCCGCGCGGTCACGCAGGTCGTGTCCGGTCTCCTTCACCTGGCCTTCGGTCTGGTCGGCCCGGCCGGAGTTCGCGAGGTCCTGGTTGTCGGTCTTCTCGCCGAGCTTCTCCTTGGCGGCGCCGATGGCCTGCTCGGCCTTGTCCTTCGCCTTGTCGAAAACGCTCATGGCGGATGTTCCTCCTTCGACTGCGGCCGCCGTTTGCGACCGCCTGTCTCCGGGTTACCCGGAACACGGGATCCGACACATCTGTCACCCGGTGCGGTTACCCCGTCGCCCGTGGAAGAACTCTTCGAGCAGGGCCGCGCATTCGGCCTCCAGCACGCCGCCGACGACCTCCGCGCGGTGGCTGAGCCGCCGGTCGCGGACGACGTCCCACAGCGACCCCACGGCCCCCGTCTTGGGTTCCCAGGCGCCGAAGACGACCTTCGCGACCCGGGCCATCACGAGGGCGCCGGCGCACATCGTGCACGGCTCCAGCGTCACCGCGAGCGTGCAGCCTTCGAGCCGCCAGCCGTCGCCGTAACTCTCGGACGCGGCACGCAGCGCGAGGATCTCCGCGTGCGCCGTCGGGTCGCCGAGTTCTTCGCGGGCGTTGCGCGCGGAAGCGAGCGGAGTCCCGTCCGGCGACAGGACGACGGCGCCGATGGGCACGTCGTCGCCCGTACCTCGCGCCGCCGCGATCGCCGCCCGGACGGCGGCGATGTCGGCGGCGGAGGCGGCGGGGCTCAGATCTCGTCCAGGATCTTGGTGAACTCGGCGGCGAAGCCGCACCGCTGCGCGACCATCTGGAGTTGTTCGTCCGGATAGAGGTCGACCTCGCCGACGATCACCTGCAGTTCGGCCCCGGGGAGTCCGAGGTCGGACAGGATCTCCAGGTCGCCTTCCGGCCAGACCGCGTCGTCGTCCTCGTCCGGAGGGTCGACTCTCAGCACGTCGAGGACGTCCGCGGCGATGTCGTAGTCGAGCGCCGCGGCGGCGTCGGACAACAGCAACGAGGGGCCTCTGGGACTCGGCCGGACGATCACGAAGAACTCGTCGTCGACCGCCAGCAGCCCGAACGCGGCGCCGGTCGAACGCAGTTTCCCCAGCTCGGTGATCGCAGCGTCGAGTTCGGCGAGCGCCCCAGGATCAAGAGAGCTGCACCGCCACCGACCGTCCTCCCGCACCACGGCCACCGCGAACCCCGTGATCGGCTCTTGCACCGCCATGCGCACACCGTATTCCGCCCGCATTCGGAACGCACGCACGGTGCGCCCGAAGCGCCGCATGCGCCACTATCGAGACATGACCGGACCGACCGACCTGCCCACCCTCCCCGACGCGCGCTTCGCCGGATTGCTGGAGGAAGCCCGCGCGCTCCAGACGAAAACCGTAGAGCTCCGCCGGGAGATCCACCGGAATCCGGAGATCGGGCTCCACCTGCCGAAGACCCAGGCCTCGATCAAAGCGGCCCTCGAAGGCCTGCCGCTCGAGATCATCGAGGGGAAATCGACCACTTCGCTGACCGCCGTCCTCCGCGGCGGGAAACCGGGCCCGGCGATCCTGCTCCGCGGCGACATGGACGCGCTGCCGTTGCACGAGGACACCGGCCTCGACTTCTCCTCCGAGGACGACGGCGCGATGCACGCCTGCGGGCACGACACCCACGTCGCGATGCTGGCGTCGGCGGCGAGGCTGCTCAGCGAGCACGTCGACGAGCTGGCCGGGTCGGTGGTGTTCATGTTCCAGCCCGGCGAGGAGGGCGAGCACGGCGCGCGCCACATGATCCACGAGGGCGTGCTCGACGCCTCGGGCGAGCGCGTCGAGAAGGCGTTCGGCCTGCACATCTTCACCTCGGCCGCGTCCGGTGTCGTGCAGACGCGGCCGGGGCCGATCATGGCGTCGGCCAACAGCTTCCACGTCACCGTCACCGGCCGTGGCGGGCACGGCTCGGCGCCGCACCAGGCGATCGACCCGGTGCCGGCGGCGGCCGCGATGGTGAGCGCGCTGCAGACGATGGTGACCCGCAAGGTCAGCGTGTTCGAGCCCGCGGTGGTCTCGGTCACTCGGATCGAGGCCGGGACGACGACGAACATCATCCCCGAGACGGCGTTCCTGGAGGGCACGATCCGCACGCTGTCCGACCGGACGCAGGCGTTCGTCCGCGAGGAGCTGCCGAAGGTGTGCGAGGCGGTCGGCGCGGCGCATGGCGTCCGCGTGAGCGCCGAAGTCGTCCCCGGCTACCCCGTGACGGTGAACGACCCCCAGGTCGCGGCGCGGGTGCTGGATCTGGCGGCCGAGGTCCTCGGCGCCTCCAATTCCGAGGCCATGGAGAACCCGGTGATGGGCGCGGAGGACTTCTCCTACGTCCTGCAGCGGATTCCGGGCGCGTTCGCGTTCCTCGGCGCCTGCCCGCCCGGCGCCGACCTGGCCACGGTCGAGGCCAACCACTCGAACCGCGTGGTCTTCGACGAGGACGCAATGGCCAACGGCGTCGCGATGTACGCCGCCTTCGCGCTGGACGCCCTTCGCTAGCCATTACACAACAGCGTTGATTTAATGGGTGCCATGAGCGATGACACCCTGGCCGTCCTGGCCGCGCAGGAGGAACGCCTGGTCTTCCGCCGGTTCGACAACGAGACCGCGCTGAAGCTGGGCGCCCATCTGCTCGCGGCGGCACGGGACCGCGCCCTCCCGGTGACGGTCTCCGTGCGCCGCGGCGGGCAGCGGTTGTTCCACGCGGCGTTGCCGGGCACCTCGGCCGACAACGACGCGTGGATCGACCGCAAGAGCCGCGTCGTCGACCGGTACGGGCACAGCTCGTTCCTCGTCGGCGAGCGGTTCCGCGCGAAGGGCACGACGTTCGAAGCCGATTCCCGGCTCGACCCTGATCTCTACGCCGCGCACGGCGGCGTGTTCCCGGTGATCGTCGAGGGCGTTGGCCCGGTCGGCACCGTCGGCGTCTCGGGGCTGCCACAGGCCGACGATCACGCGTTCGTCGTCGAGCAGCTGGAGATCTTCCTCACCGAACCGTCCTGATCGGACTAGCGACCGAGGCGCAGGGTGAGGAAATCGGCACTGGGCGAGAGATCCGCGTAGTCGACCCGGTAGCCGCCGAAGGTGGTCCCCTCGGCCTTGAGCACGTCCATCGTGAACGACACCGCCGGGCCCGCCGACGGCCGGGCGTAGGACATCGTCACGATCGCGCGCCCCGCCGAAGCACAGATCTCCCCGTGCGGGCACCGCTCGTCCAGCACCGCCAGATAGGCGAGACGCAGGTCTTCGTCCGGAAGCACGACCCAGCCGCCGAGGCGGAACGTGAACGCGTCGCCCACCGCCGGCGGGCCGCACGAGGCGTTCAGGAACACGAGCACGAGACCGAACAGCACCAGTTTCGCCGGGGTCCCCCAGAGCCACCGTCTTCGCATACCGGAAGTACGCGCGGGCCGGCTCTCTCCGTTGCCTTGGACGCTTGTCCCGATTTTCGGGACGAGCGTCCGAAGTCGTACTACCGATGAGGGTCATATCATATATCAGATAGGGCATGCCGCGCCGTGGATCCGGACGCCTACGCGAAACTGGTGGACCGGGTGATCGACGGCGGAGCCGGCGTGGTGACACCGAACGGGAACACCGGCGAGTTCTACGCGCTGGACGAGGCCGAGACCCGGCACTGCCTCGAACTGGCGGTCAAGGCCGCGGCGGGCGCCACGCCGCGGAGGCGGGCGCGGAGCTGATCATGATTCATCAGCCGGTGCATCCGTACGTCTCGGCGAAGGGCTGGCTCGAGTACCACCGCGCCACCGCCGCGGCGGTCCCGGAGCTGGGTGTCGTGCCGCACGTGCGCGACGCGCAAATCGACGGCGAGCGGCCGGCCAGGCTCGCCGATGCCGCGGAGAACGTCATCGGGTTGAAGTACGCGGTGCCGGATCCGGCGCGGTTCGCCGCGGTGGCACGGGAATCGATCGCTTCACGTGGATCGCGCCGTCGCTCTCGCTGGAGATGTTCCGCGCACTGCGCGACGGCGCGTCCGGCCGTTCGAAGAACTCCGGGCCGCAACACCAACAACGTGAGCGTGGTGAAGGAAGCTTTGGCACAGCTGGGTTTGTGCCGTGCCGACGTCCGTCCGCCGAGCCGCCCGCTGACCGGCGGGAAACGGGAACAGGTCTGCGCGGCGCTGGCGGGCTGGGGCCTTTTCTGACCGTGTCCGCACCCACTGGGGCGGGTGCGGACACGGTGACAGGTCAGAGGTCGTGGCCATCGACGATCGCGGCGTGGCCCTGATGGGCGCCTCGGGGCGCGCTGTGCGCGGCGGGCGGCTGCTCACCGGCGAGGCCGGTGGGACCATGAGCGCGAAGAACGATGTCTGGCCGGTGCTCCTGTCTCCGATCGATTCTCGCGACCGGACGGAACCGGGGGAAATTTCCCTCGATGTCTTCGACTGTACGCCAGATCGTGCGGCTTTGGTGAATTGCTTCCGCTCCTCCGCCGTGGGACACTGGAAGCAGGCCACGGAGCGACCGTGGCGTGTTGTGGTACCAGTGCCTCTTCTCGGCCGACCCAGACCCCTTCGGTGTTTGTGAACCCGTTGCTGGATTGCCCACTTTCACGAACCAGAACGGTGTGATCTCCCCATGACCTCCACCCAGACGAGGCAGGGCAGCGATTTCGCTGAACTGTCCAAATTGGTCAAGGACGCCGGCCTTCTCGACCGGCGGCGAAAATACTACGCGATGAAGATCTCCTTGAACCTGCTGGCTTTCGCGGGCGGATGGGTCGCCTTCGCGCACCTCGGGGATTCTTGGTGGCAGCTGTTCCTCGCTGCCTTCTTCGCGATGATGTTCACGCAGCTGTCCTTCATCGGCCATGACGCGGGACACAAGCAGATCTTTCGCGGCCGCAAGGCGAACGACGTCACCGGTTTCGTCCACGGTGGACTGACCGGCCTGAGCTACGGCTGGTGGATCGGCACGCACACCCGCCACCACGCCAACCCCAACCACGAGGACGAGGACCCGGACGTCAACCTCGCCGCGCTCATCTTCACCAAGGCGCAGGGCACCGAACGGCGTGGTTTCCTGCGCTGGATGGCGAAATACCAGGCGTTCCTGTTCTTCCCGCTGCTGTTGCTGGAAGGCCTGAACCTGCACGTGTCCAGCGTGACGGCGATCTTCCAGCGCGGCTTCAAACGGCGGAAGCTCGAATCGGCGCTGATGCTCGCCCACATCGCCGCGTACCTGACCGCGGTGTTCGTGGTCCTCTCGCCCGGCGTCGGTTTCGTCTTCATCGCCGTGCACCAGTGCCTGTGGGGCGTGTACATGGGCTGCTCGTTCGCCCCGAACCACAAGGGCATGCCGACGCTGTCGGCCGGGCACAAGCTCGACTTCCTGCGCAAGCAGGTCCTCACCTCGCGCAACGTGCGCGGCGGCCCGGTCGTGGATTTCGCGCTCGGCGGGCTCAACTACCAGATCGAGCACCACCTCTTCCCGAGCATGGCGCGACCGAACCTCAAGCACGCGCAGGTGATCGTGCGGGAGTTCTGCGCGAAGCACGGCATCGACTACGCCCAGTGCGGCTGGGCGGCGTCGTACGGCTACGTGCTCCGGCATCTGCACGAAGTCGGAGCGCCCCTGCGTGCTCAACCGGTGGGTGTCCGATGACCTCCTCCGTCCGCTCCCTCGGCGACGTCGCCGAGCCCGCCGCCGACGACCGGTGCCCGAGCTGCCCGCATCCGATGTCCGCGCACGACGCGATCGCCCGCCGCTTCTGCACCGCGACCGCGGCCGGCGGCTTCAGCCGCGGCTGCACCTGCGCCACGAAACCCGAAACAACCGAATAGAGGCTCACCATGAACGCCGAGACCATCCCCGTCTCCCGGTACGAGATCCGGGTCGACACCGTGAAGAAGATCGTCAACGAACACACCGAACTCGACAACGAGGCGGCGTTCGCGCTGGCCGTGCACATGGTGCGGGCGCTGGACACCGTCCCGGAGCCCGTCCGCTAGGGCGTGTTTCACAAGCCTGTTCGATGGGCTTCGTTTGGCCTCGTACCGGGTCGTACTCGGCCGCATCCGCCCGGGCCGTCAGGGACCGCCTGGGCTTATGAAACGCGCCCTAGGGAGCGTGACCGGGGTTACTCGCGCGTAAACAAGGCGTCAGCGAGGCCTCGCGAAACGTCAGGGAGACGTTGCCGGAGCGGCCCGGCCGGGTCGATCGGAGTTGTGCTGATGAGGCACTGACCGATCGACGCGGAGGTAACCGTGACGCTCACCGAGCTCCTGCCCAGCCTCGGCTGCGAGGCCGCCGACCACCTCGAACCCGGGGTCTGGCCACGGAGCACCCGGCTCGGGCCCGGCGGGGAACTGCTGTTCGCCGGCGCGCCGGTGTCCCACCTCGCCGCGAGGTTCGGGACACCGGCGTATCTGCTCGACGAGGACGAAGTCCGCCAGAACGCCCGCGCGTACCGGAAGGCGCTGCCGGACGCCGAAGTGGCGTACGCGAGCAAGGCGCTGTGCACCCGCGCGGTCCTGCGCTGGGTCGCCGAGGAAGGGCTTTCCCTCGACACCTGCTCGGCGGGCGAGATCGCGGTGGCGCGGTCGGTCGGTTTTCCCGCCGAGCGGATCCTGCTGCACGGCAACGCGAAAACCCCCGAAGACCTCAAGGCGGCGTTGGCCTACGGCGTCCGCCGGATCGTGGTGGACTCACTCGACGAGATCGAGCAGCTCGGCGCGCTGGCCACCGGTGCACAGCAGGTGCTGATCCGCGTGACACCCGACGTCGCGGCGGGCACGCACGCGGCGATCACCACCGGCACCGAAGGGCAGAAGTTCGGCTTCTCGCTGCGCGAGGGGGTCCGCGACAACCTCGGCCGGGCCGTCTCCGCGGTGCTCGCGCAGCCCGGGCTCCGCCTGGCCGGGCTGCACTGCCACATCGGCTCGCAGGTGTCGCGGGTGGACTTCTACGAACTGGCCGCCCGCAAGATGATCGGGGTGCTCGTCGCGCTGCGCGAGACCCACGGTGTCACCCTCCGCGAGCTGGATCTCGGCGGCGGGCACGCCGTGCGTTATCTGCCCGGCGACCCGGGTTTCGACATCGACGGCTATGTGCGCCGCCTGCGGGTCGCGCTCGCCTACGAATGCACCTCGCACGGCTTCCCCCTGCCGAAACTGACGATCGAACCGGGCCGCGCGATCGTGGGGCCGGCCGGAATCACCGTGTACCGGGTCTGCGCGGTGAAACGCGGCTCGCGCACTTTCGTCGCCGTCGACGGCGGGATGAGCGACAACGCGCGGCCCGCGCTCTACGGGGCGGCGTACACCGCGCGCCTGATCGGCAGGCGCAGCCGAGCGGCCAGGCGCCCGATGACGGTGGTCGGGCGGCACTGCGAATCGGGCGACGTCCTCGCGGACGGGCTCTCGCTCCCCGACGACGTCCACCCCGGCGATCTGCTCGCCGTCCCGTGCACCGGGGCCTACCACCACTCGCTCGCGTCGAATTACAACCTCGTCGGCAGGCCGCCGGTGGTCGGGGTCTCCCGCGGTACGGCGACGCTGCTCGTCCGCCGCGAAACCGAGGAAGACCTGCTCAAACGCGATATCGGCTGAGACACCGTCCGAAATCCTCGGCACCTGGCCTGTCATGCGACAGAATCCTTTGCCCGAAGGGGCAGGGAAAGAGAATCGCGACAAACAACTTAACGGCGGTAGCATTCTGGACATTGATCGATACGCTGCGCGACAAGAATCGCATGCCGAAACAAAGGGAGGGACGGCATGGGTGACGAACCACGCGCGCAGATGGAGCAGCGCACACCTAGAGGTTTGGACAATACCGATCGCACTCTGATCGCTCTACTGCAAGTCGACGGGCGGGCCTCGTTCACGGCCTTGGCCAAGGCCGTCGGGTTGTCGGAGGGCGCCGTGCGGCAGCGGGTGCAGCGGCTGCTGCGGGACGAGACGATGCAGATCGTCGCGGTCACGGATCCGGCGAACGTCGGGCTCGGCCGTCAGGCGATGGTCGGGATCAGGGTCCACGGCGATCCGCGGGCGGTCTCCGACCAGCTCTCCGGATTGCCGGACGTCCACTACGTCGTGCTGACCGCGGGAGGCTACGACCTGCTCGCCGAGGTCGCCTGCCGGGACGACGAACACCTCTTGAGTGTGCTGAACGACGACATCCGGCCCATCCCGGGTGTCGTCAGCACGGAGACCTTGGTCTACCTGAAACTCGCGAAACAGACCTACGCCTGGGGCAACCTGACCCGATGAACGTCCGGCCCGCGCCATGAACGGATCGTTCCTTGCCGATTTCGCAAGGAACGATCCGTTCATGGCGCTCGCGGGAGGGGTCAGACGCAGCGCAGGAACGCGTCGGGAGTCCGCCGCCCGGAATCGAGACCGCGGAGGACTTTCGGCAGCGTCCCGCTGTACACGACCCCGAGCCGCTGCGTCGCCCGCGTCAGCGCGACGTACAGTTCCGCCTCGCCGCTCGGGCCTTCGGCGAGGATCCGCTCCGGCTCCACCACCAGTACGGCGTCGTACTCCAGCCCTTTGGTCGCGGAGGGCGCGATCGCACCGGGCACTCCCGGCGGCCCGATGACGACCGACGTCCCCTCGCGACCCGATTCCGCACGGGCGAACTCGGCGATGGCGTCTTCGATGTCCATTTCGGACAGTCGGCGGGCCCATGGCCGGACACCGCACGAACGCACCGAGGCCGGCGGAACGACGTCCGGCGCGAAACTCGCCAGCAGGGAAGCCGCCACCGCCATGATCTCCGAAGGCGTCCGGTAGTTGACCGTCAGCTTCCGGTACACCCAGCGATCGGCGACGTACCGGGAGAGCATCGAGTCCCACGACCGCGCGCCCGACGGCGACCGCCGTTGCGCGAGATCCCCGACGACGGTGAACGACCGGCTGGGGCAACGCCGCATCAGCACCCGCCAGTCCATTTCGGACAGTTCCTGTGCTTCGTCGACCACGACGTGGCCGTACGTCCATTCCCGGTCGGCGGCGGCGCGTTCGGCCAGATCCCGTTCGTCGCGCTCGGCGAACCGGTCCGCCAGTTCCTCCGCCATCAGCACGTCCGTCGGCCGGAGCGCGAACTCGTAGTCGTCGTGATCCGCTTCCACCTCGACGATTTCCAGCACCCGCTCGGCGTACTCCTTCCGTGCCAGCCGCCGCCGCTCCTCCGCCCGGCGTTCGGCGGTGCGGTCGACGCCGAGCAGCTCGACGGCTTCGTCCAGCAACGGCACGTCGGACACCGTCCACGCGTCCGCGTCCTCGCGGAACAGTGCCGGATCGGCCCCGGCCGCCCGCAACCGCTCCGGCGAGGCGTAGAGGTCGGCGAGCAGCCGTTGCGGCGTCAGCGACGGCCAGAGACGATCGAGCACCGCGCGGAGCTCCTCGCTGGCTTCCAGGTCGCGCCGGGCGTTCTTCAGCATCTCCGGCCGCGTGTGCTCGTCGTCGGACGGCAGCCAGCCCGCGCCGAGCCGGTCGACCGCGCGGGTGGCGAGCGCGGCGATCACCTCCCGTTCGAAGACGGCCTTCGCCTCGTTGTGCAGCAGGCCGCTTTCCCTGGCGACCTCACGCGCGGCCGCCGCGACGTCGGCGTCCAGCGGCACGGTGACGTCGTCGAGTGCGATCGGCTCCGCCTCGGCGGGGAGTTCCTGCCGGTCCGCCACCGCCGCCGCGAGCACGTCCAGGATCGCCAGCGAGCCCTTCAGCCGCTGCACCGGCGGCGGATCCTCGCGTTCGGCGCGCAGACCGGCGACGAGATCACCAGGTGTCGCGAAGACGGCGCTGGTCTCGCCCAGCGACGGCAGGACACGGCCGATGTGGTCGAGGAAACCGCTGCTGGGCCCGACCACGAGCACTCCGCGCCGTTCCATGCGCTCTCGTTTGGTGTACAGCAGGTACGCCACCCGATGCAGCGCCACCGCCGTCTTCCCCGTTCCCGGTCCGCCCTCCACGACGACGACGCCCGGGTGATCCAGCCGGATGATCTCGTCCTGCTCGGCCTGGATCGTCGCGACGATGTCCCGCATCCCCTCGCCGCGCGGCGCGTTGACCGCGGCGAGCAGCGCGGCGTCGCCGCGTTCCCCCGCCGATTCCGGACGGCCGAAGACCTCGTCGGTGAAGTCGAGGACGTCGCGGCCGAGAGTGCGGAATTGACGGCGGCGCGCCATTCCTTCCGGGGACGCCCCCGTCGCGCAGTAGAACGCGCGCGACGCCGGCGCCCGCCAATCGAGCACCAACGGTTCGTAGTCGTTCTCTTCGTCGAAAAGACCGATCCGGCCGACGTACGACCGTTCTCCCGAAAGGGCGTCCAACCGGCCGAAACAAAGCCCTTCGTCGGCGATCTTCAGCCTCGCCATCTCGCGTGCCTTGGCGCCGGCCGAGACCTCGCGGTCGGAAAGCGCGAAGCCTTCTCCCCGCAGTGCACCGGCATACGCCTCCTTCACCCGTGCGCGCTCGGCGTCCAGCCGCCGGTAGAGCGACGCGACGTACTGCCGTTCGGAACGCAATTCCTCGTCGTACCCCTGATTTGACAAGTTCCCCTCACAGCGGTTAGACTGACAACACATTCGGCGCTTCAGATCAGTCATTCTGATTTGGGCGCCGATTTTTTATTGTCCACCGCTTGTCAAGAGGGACCGGTATCCCCGGGGAAACGATCGTGCGCGATAATGGGGACGAACATCCGCCATTACCGCGCACGCTCTCACTCAGCCGAGCATGAACTCGCGGGGGTCCAGCGCGCGCCCCACCACCCGGACGTCGCCGAGCCAGCCGTGGAACGCCTGCTCGACGATCGAGTCGTAGGCGTAGGCGCCGATCAGCCACGAGCCGCCGGGGTTCGCGATCCCCGCGGCCGTCGTCTTCGGGTTCCGCAGCACCGGGCAGCCGTCGACGTAGAGCGTCGTCCGCCTGCCGTCGTTGACCGCCGCGACGTGGATCCATTCCTCCAGCGCCAGTTCGTGCCCCCAGCAGGTGGAGATCCCGTTCTGGTTCACCGGGAACACCGCCCACTGGAAGGCGGCACCGTCCGAAAGGGACAGTGTGGCCGACGGCTCGCCCGGATCGTCGCCGGTCTTGCCCGCCTTGCCGCCGGAGCCCTGCCTGCCGAAGATCGCGGCCCAGGCGTGCTTTCCGTCCTTGAAATCCGCGGGCAGTTTGACGAACGCCTCGACGGTGTAGCCGCGCGCGAACGTCTCCGCGTTCATCGGCGCGGAATCCGCCGTGCGCAGATACCCGCCGCGAGCCGGTTTCTTGCCGCCGTCGAACCGGAGGCTCGATCTCGACGGCTGCCGTCCGGAGAACTCGCCGGAGAACCGCAGCGCCTCGGGCGCGCTGCCGGGGAGGGTCACCCGGACCAGGTCGTTGCCGCGGCCCGAAAGATCACGGACACCGTCCACGGCAGCGCCGTCACGGCCTTCGAACCGCCAGTAGGCCACGGTCCCGCGGATCAGCTGCCGTTCGGCGGGCCGCGCCGGCGGGACCGGGACCGGCGCGAACCCGGCGAACCTCGACTCGAAGTCGATCTCCAGGCTGAAGTAGTCCGCCGGGCCGGTGCGTTCGATCTCCTGCCGTTGCAGCTCGTTCAGCCGCGGCGCCTGGTCCGCCAGCCACGGCGAGACGGTACGGACGTCGATCACGTTCCGCGCGAGGTCGAACCGGTAAAGCCGGATCATCGCGCTGCCGCCGTAGTAGCGGTCCTGGTAGTTGGTGATGTGCAGATGGACGTCGTGGCCCGCTTTGTTCCGCTTCACCGTGCGTCCCGGCGGCCAGTAGTGCCCGTTGAGGGTGAGGAAGATCTGATCGTTCCCGGCGATCAGCTCGTCCCACACCTGCCGGCCGAACTCCGAGAACTGGGCCTGTCCCGCCTCGTCGGCCCATACCAATTCATGGATGGTCAGAATGGCCGGGAGCCGCGGATTCCGCGCGAGCACCGACCGCGCCCACTCCAGCCCGCCCGCCGACGGCCGCCAGTCGAGCGCGAGCAGCAGCCACTCGCGGCCGCCCGCGCGGAAGACGTGGTGGCTGTTGTAACCGTCCGGGCTCGCGCCGCGGAAGGTCCGCGAACCCCGCTGCCGGTGCGGCCCGAACGCGTCCAGGTACGGCGTGCGGCCGCGCTGGTCGTCGGTCGAGGACTTGATGTCGTGGTTACCCGCCAGCGTGCTGTACGGGAACCGGCGCCGGTCCAGGTGCTGGAACGAGCGGCTGATCTGGTCGAACTCGCCGGGCTGCCCGTTCTCGGTGAGGTCACCGAGATGCGCCAGGAAGACGATGTTCTCGTCGCCGCCGGTGACGTACCGCAGGGTGGCGTCCAACGGCGCGGGATCACCGCGGTCGGCGTCGAAGAGGTACTGGGTGTCGGGCAGCACCGCGAGGGTGAAGCGGCCGTCTTCGAAGTCCGGGCCGTGCTGACCGAAGGTCGCCGAAGCCGCCGGAGCACCTAGCGCGGGTAACGCGGAGACCGCCGCACCGGCGCCGAGCAGGCCCGCGCCGCGCAGGAAGGTCCGTCTGGAGGAGTCGTTCACGGCCGAAACCTACGGTCGCGGAGGCAACGGTCCGCCAACCACGGATGAACACTTGCTCCGCTCGGTAGCTTCGTTTCATGGGGAACGTCAAACGCTGGCCCGTGCTCGCCGGGGTCGGTGTGGTGGTGGCCGCGGCGGCCTGGTGGATCGTGGACGAGATGCCTTCGGTGGACGACGCCGTCGCGCGGGAGGCGCTGCCGCCGATCGACGAGCATCTGCGCGCGCTCGCCGGTTCCAGGGACGCCGGAATCCGCTGGGTGTGCACCCAGAAGGTGATCGAAACCCGGCCGGACGGCGACCGGGTCAAGATCGGCCTGGTCGCGAGCTGCGACGAGGTCGAGAAAGAGGGCGACGGGCTCGTCACGTGCGGCGGATTCCGCCGTCAGCCGGTGGTCTACCGCGTCGAACGGACTTCCGGGGGATACCGCGTGTTCGACCGGAAATTCGCGGAGGACGGCGCCGGCTACTCGCGTTCGGTCAAGGAGATGTTCTCGTGGGTCGGCGCCCGCCGGGTGCTCGACGGCGCGAGCCCGGACGACCCTCGGAGCGTCTCGCCCGCCGCGTTCGGCCTGCCCGACGGCACCCCGGTGCGCACCGGCCGCTGATCAGTCGCCGTTGCGGTCGATCTTCTTCGGCACCACCAACCACATGACGACGAACAGCACCGCCGTCACCACGCCGAGGATCGTCATCGCGATCGGGCCGAAGACGACCTTGGCGATGAGCGCGACGGTGGTGGTGATGGCGGCCGCCAGGCAGCCGAGCCCGACCAGGACGGAACGGTTGCCGACGGTGAGGATCCGCTCCCGGTTCCCGGTGCGGAACAGCAGCCGGTGCCACGCGGCGGGCGCCGTCAGCAGGACCGTCGAAGAGACCGTGAGCAGGACCGCCGTCAGGTGGACGGATTTCTCGAAACCGCTCGCCTCGTGGAACTCGTCGGTGAAGACCACCGTGAGCAGGAAACCGAAGAGGATCTGGACGCCGGCCTGCGCGACCCGCAGCTCCTGCAGGAGCTCATTGACGTTGCGGGTCAGGCGTTCGTTCTTCGTCTCGCCGGTGTGCTCGACCATTCAGCGGCTCCAAGACCATCGGTTGACGCCTGACTTTTTCATGCCAGCCGAGCGAAGTCACCGACACCACCACGACGGCGAGGCCAAGCCACTGAGTACCCGACAAATCGGCGTTCAAGCACAATACGCCGATAACGGCCGCCGTGACCGGGAACGCCAGCTCCGCGAGCGTCGCCCTGGCCGCGGGCGTCGACCGCAGGCCCACGTAGTAGAGGCTCAGCGCCAGCAGGCCGGGGACCAGCGCGAGCAGGCCGAGCCCGAGCGCGTTGTCCCAGCCGACGGCGAACTGGCCGCCCTGGTACGCCACGATCCCCGCCGAGACCGGAAGCCCGACCGTGAAACGCAGGGTGGTGACCTCCTTCGGCGCCAGTTCGGTGGACAGCATCCGGCCGAGCACCGTGCCCGCCGCCCACAGCGCGGCCGCGCCGATCGCCAGCAGCGCCGCCTTCGCCGCGGCGACCTGGATGTTCAGCGGATCCTTGAAGGCCAGCAGCCAGGCACCGAGCAGCGCCGGGATCGCGAACAAGGCGTATCCGGGGCGGACCCGCTCCCGGAGTACGAAATACGCCGCCAGCACGGCGAACACCGGCTGGAGCTTCTGCAGCACCAACGGCGTCACGGGGTCGCCCAGTTTGAAGGCCGCGGTGAACATCGCCGTCGCGAGCGCGGAAGACCCGCCGCCGATGGCGAGCACGGCCAGCCATTCCCGCGG
Organism: Amycolatopsis sp. cmx-4-54; assembly: GCF_046548895.1. Taxonomy (NCBI): domain Bacteria; kingdom Bacillati; phylum Actinomycetota; class Actinomycetes; order Pseudonocardiales; family Pseudonocardiaceae; genus Amycolatopsis; species Amycolatopsis sp. cmx-4-54. The sequence continues at coordinate 755,871 of NZ_JAEBEJ010000002.1, read as the reverse complement.
GCCGGTCCGGCGCAGCGCCCGGATGGCGCCGGGGATCAAGGGGCTCAACACCAGCACCACCAGCAGGTGCTCCCAGAAGACGACCGTGGCCGCCGGGAGCGCCTCGGCGAGCGGGAGCCGCAAAAGCCCGTCGGTACCCCAGAGAGCGGCGGCGACCGCGACCAGCCAGGTGCGATCCGGAGGGTTGCTACTCACATTTCCTGCCCATAGTTTGAGAATGATCGCCCGACCGAGTGACCACCCTGGCGTGTCCGATTCGTGCGGACTAGGCAAGGGGCATGCGCCCCGTCCCCGCACTCTCGCTTGTCCTGTCCGCGGCCGCACTGGCCCTGACCGCCGGCGCCGGACCGGCCACCGCCGTTCCCGGCTCCCGCGTCCACGTGATCACCGCCAAGAGCGGCCTCACGAGCTACAAACCCGAACTGGTGCCGCCCGGTGCCCGCGCGCACGTCTTCGGGCTGACGTCCAAGGCCCACGGCACCTCCACCGCGGTCCTCGTGACCGGCCTGCTGCCCAACCGCGAATACGGCGCCCACGCGCACACGAAGCCGTGCGGTGCCACCGGTGATCTCGCCGGACCGCACTACCAGAACGTCGAAGACCCGGTGAAGCCGTCGGTGGACCCGGCCTACGCCAACCCCCGCAACGAGATCTGGCTCGACCTGACCACCGACGCCACCGGCCGCGGCGCCGCCGTGTCCAAAGTGGACTGGACGTTCACCGATCGGCGCGCGAACTCCATCGTGATCCACGAAACGCATACGCACACCCACCCGGGCCACGCCGGGACCGCGGGCGCCCGGCTGGCCTGCGTGACCGTCGGTTTCTAGCAGTGTTTCCTAGAACCCCCAGGTGCGCTCAGGCCGGATCCTGATCCGGGCGCGGTACTCCCGGTCGAATTTCGGGACGTCGTAGTCGATCGCCGGATAATGCTTCTCGTACTTTTCGAGAAAGCCCGGCTGCTCCGACGCGAGACCGTCCGTCAGGATCTCGGCCTTGCCGCCGATCACCAGGATCGAGCCGCCGTGCTCGTCGCTGTTGAAGTGGAGGCTGACCTCGGGGTTGGCCTCGATGTGCCGGGTCTTCGCCGTGTCGGGCTGGCTGAAGACGATGATGTCGTCACCGTCGAGTACGAACCACACCGGGCGGGGCGAAGGGCGTCCCTTCGGGCTGATCGTGGTCAGCCAGGCGACGTTCTCCTTCGCCCGCTCGGCGAGCCGCGGGTCGGGTCGGTAGCTCATGCCCCGACCCAACCACGAGCCACCGACATTTCTTCCTCGTCCGCTCAGCGGGACGCGACGAGCTTCGCGTACCGCGACCCGGCGCCGAGCAGCACCAGACCGGCGATGAGGAAGGCGGCGACCCTGGCCAGGCCGTCCAGCGCGGCGAGGTCGAACAGCACCAGCTTCAGCACCGCCGCGCCCACCAGCACGAAACCGATCACCCGCAGGTTGACCGCGGAGATGCCGCGGACGAGGAGCACCAGCGCGGCGACCGTCCAGGACACCGTGATCACCACGTGGCCGACCAGGAAACCCGAGCGGCCGGGAACGGCCAGCATCGCGCCGCACAGCACCATCGCGCCCGCGCCGTAGAGCCCGCAGACCCCGGCGAAGAGCCACGGCACCACGTTCTCCGCCGCGGCCTTGAACAGCCCGAGCCGGTGCGCGACCCACGGAAGGGTGATCGAGACGGCGAGGATCGCCAGTGCCACCAGGAAGGCGGCGGCGAGGTCGGCGTCCGGGCGGTTCCGGATCAGGAAGAAGAGCGTCGGCGGGACGTCGAAGACCAGCGCGATCATGCCGCCGATGACGGCGAAGCCCAGACCGCCGAAGAGCGCCACGTGCTTCTTCGTCCACAGCGCGACCAGCGCCAGCAACACCCCTTCGCCGATGAGGATCGCCGAACGGGCACTGCCGTCGAACAGCGTCATCGTCGTCTGGAGGGCCGCGACCAGTCCGGCGGCGCCCGTGAGGTCACCCGTCCAGCCGTCGAGCCACTGCCCGGCCGCCCACACCGCGAGCAGCACCAGCGCGACCGACGCCGTGACGACCACGGCCGGGGTCTTCGGCAGGAACAACGCGGCGAGCAGCGAAGGCGCGGGGGCGACGGCGAGCAGGGCGAGCGCGGCGGCGTCCCCCGGCCGCTTGGCGGTGACGATCAGGGCCAGCGCGAGTCCCACGCCTCCCGCGGCCAGCGCGGCGGCGGTGTTGGCCGTGCTGCCGCCGAAGCCGGTGAACGCCGTGCTGAAGACCGACGCGACCAGCGGCGGGATCCCGGCCGCGACCGCGACCGACGGCCACGACTGGCGCAGCTGCACCGGCGTCGAAGCGACCTGGACCACGAGCAGGAACGCGACCAGTTGGGGGGTGAAACCCTGCGTGATGATCGGCGCGCAGACCACACAGCCGAGCACGACGGCCGTCGCGAGCAGCGACGACTTCCACCGCACGGCCAGCAGCAACCCGCCGACCGCGATCAGGAGCCCGATCGCGAGCCCGGCGTAGGCCGGGAGGTACTCGTACATCGTCGTCGCGGCGATGGCGTCGAGGTACAACGCGCCGATACCGGTGGCGGCGAGCGCGAACGCGCCCGTGCGGCCCGCCGGCGTGCGGTGCAGGCGAAGGCCGATCCCGACCAGCGCCGCGCCGAGCACGGCGCCGCCGATCACCCGCGGCACCGGGCCGAACCAGCCACGCTGGATCGCGAGCACGAGGAACAGCACGATGCCGAGCAACGTGACCGCTCCGCCGATCCAGGCCAGGAGCCGGCTACCGGCGCCTTCCTTGCCCAGCTTCTCGGCGAGCGACACCTTCGGGGCGGGCTGGTACGGGCGGTAGGGCTGCTGCGGCTGCTGATACTGCCGGCGGTACTGCTGCTGTTGCCACTGCGCGTACTGGGCCTGCTGGTACTGGGCCTGCTGGTACTGGGCCTGCTGGTATTGCTGCTGGTGGTGGGCGTGCTGCTGGTGGTGAGGGTACGGCTGCTGCGGGACCTGCGGTTGCGGGGTCTGCTGGGGCTGCTCGGCTCGCGGCTGGTGGGGTTGCGGCTGCTCGGCTTGCGGATGCTGGGGTGCGGGCTGCTCGGCTTGCGGCTGCTGGGTTTGCGGCTGCTGGGTTTGCGGCTGCCGGGCCTGCTCGGCCTGGGGCGGCGTCTGCTGCTCGGCCTGCTCAGTGGCCTCTTCGTGCCGCGGCTCCGCCGAGGACCGGACGGTCCGCAGCTCCGTGCCGACCCGCACGAGGCGGGCCCCAAGGTCGTCGATCTCCCCGGCGAGCCTGAGGAGCACATCCCCATCGGTGGTCATGGCGATCAGCATGCGGCCTGAGGACCCCCGGGGGATCCGTAGCACTACTCAATCGTGATGACGATGTGGTCGCGACCTGCAAGATCATCGCGATCGAACGAACCTGCGGAGTGCCTCGGGCGGCCCGCATTCTTACCAGGAACTTGGTCGCCTCCGTGGATCTGCCGCGTTGCGCAGCCGCAACGAGGCGTCCCTTTTCATCCCATCTCAGGAAGTGTCTACCCCGGCCTTGACGCTTGCGTCTAGCCCTGCCTAGACATACCCTGTGAGACGACGAGAGGTCATCAAGAAGATCGCTGTCGCCGCCAGGCGGCAACGCGCGGCGTGGATCCTGGAACGGGAAGGCGCCAACCACACCATCTACACCTTGAACGGTGTGGTGGTGCCCATCCCGCGCCATACCGAACTGGGCGAGGTCTTCGCCGTCGACATCTTCCAGGAATGCGAGGGCGTCCTCGGGAAAGGTTGGTGGAGGAAGTGAAGACCTACCACGCCGAAGTCACTCGCGATGGAAGGTTCTGGCTGATCCGGGTCCGCGAGATCGACCGCTCGACCCAGGCTCTTCGCTACAAGGACGTCGTGACGATGGCCAGCGAGCTCATCGAAATCATGGACGGCGTCCGAAACGACGAATACGACTTGCACCTCGAAGTGCACCTGCCGAGTTCCGTGAAGGACCACCAAGCCCGCGCCGAAGTCCTGCGCGAAGAAGCCCAACGCAAGCAGGCCGAAGCGGCCGCTGAACATCGTGCGGCAGTTCAAGAACTGCTCGCTCTTGGAGTTTCACAACGCGAAGCGGGCGAAGTGCTCGGTATGTCGTTCCAGCGAGTCAGCCAGTTGGCGAAGTCGTCCTGACGAACCCGGCCTGATGCGCCGCCACGAAGACCGGCCCACCAGCGAAGCTACTGAAATCAGCTTCGCTTGACGCGGAATGTGGTGCCGCGGCCTCGATGATTCGTCGGCGAAGACTCGGTCACCGTGTGGATTTTGGGACATCTGACGTCCCAAAATCCACACAGTCACGGAGACACCCATATGGTCCCCGAAGACACACACGTGATCACCCCTCGCGGCGGCCTGATCGGCGACGGAGACCGGCCCACCTGCGAGTGACAGACACCACAGGCGACAATGGAGGACGTGACAGCCACTCTGAGCAAGCCCAGCCTGAAGATCGGCCCCTACGAGGTCGATCCGCCGGTCGTGCTCGCTCCCATGGCGGGCATCACGAACGTCGCGTTCCGGCGGTTGTGCCAGGAGTACGGCGCCGGCATCTACGTCTGCGAGATGATCACGGCCCGCGCGGTGGTCGAGCGCCACCCCGGCACCATGCACATGATGACCTTCGGCGAGAACGAAAAGCCCAGGTCCATGCAGCTTTACGGGGTCGACCCCAAGACCATGGCCGAGGCCGTCCGCATCATCACCGGTGAGGGGCTCGCCGACCACATCGACAGCAACTTCGGCTGCCCGGTGGCGAAGGTGACGCGCAAGGGCGGCGGAGCGGCGTTGCCGTTCAAGCGCAAGCTGTTCGCCGACATCGTGCGCGAGTCGGCGAAGGCCGCGGCCGAGGCGGGGGTGCCGTTCACGGTCAAGTTCCGGGTGGGGATCGACGACGATCACCTGACCTACCTCGACGCCGGGCGGATCGCCGAGGCGGAGGGCGCGGCGGCGGTCAGCCTGCACGCGCGCACCGCCGCGCAGCGCTACTCCGGCCAGGCCGACTGGACGAAGATCGCGGCGCTCAAGGAAGCCGTCACCAGCATTCCGGTGCTCGGCAACGGCGACATCTTCTCCGCCGAGGACGCGTTGCGCATGGTCGACGAGACCGGCTGCGACGGGGTCGTGGTCGGCCGCGGTTGCCTGGGCAGGCCGTGGCTGTTCGGCGAACTGGAAGCCGCCTTCGCCGGGCGCCCGCAGCCGACTCCGCCGAACCTCGGCGAGGTCGCGAAGGTGCTGCGCCGCCATACGGAACTGCTCGTCGAGCACGACGGCCACGACAAGGCCATGCGTGACATCCGCAAGCACATGGCTTGGTACTTCATGGGTTTCCCGGTCGGCTCCGAGCTCCGCCGCGGTTTCGCGATGCTGTCCAGCATGGACGAACTCGACGATCTCATCGCCAAGCTCGACCACGACGCCCCGTTCCCCAGCGCCGCCACCGGGCCGCGCGGGCGGCAGGGTTCGCCGGGCAAGGTCACGCTGCCGCACGGCTGGCTCGACGACCCGGACGACGACTGCGTGCCCGAGGCCGAGGACATGCATTCGGGCGGTTAGCCGTCCCCGTAAAGTCGGCGTCGTGATCGAGCAGCTGAGCATCCCCACCGCGGCCGGTTCCTTCGACGCCATCGCGGCCGGTCCCGAAGACGGCCGCCCTGTCCTGCTGCTGCACGGGTTTCCCGAGGCCGCGGTGGAATGGGAGCACCAGGTCGCGACGCTCGGCGTGCTCGGCTATCGCGCGGTGGCCCCGGATCAGCGCGGCTACTCGCCGGACGTGCGGCCGGAACAGGCGTCCGAGTACGGGATCGACGATCTCGTCGGCGACGTCATCGCGATCGCGGATCGCTTGGGGTGGAAGGAATTCGATCTTGTCGGGCACGACTGGGGCGGCGCTGTCGCGTGGTGGACGGCCGACGCGCATCCCGGCAGGCTCCGCAGTCTCGCCGTGCTTTCGACGCCGCATCCGGCGGCGCTGGCGGAGGCCATGAAGACCGACGAGGACCAGCATCTCCGGTCGGCGTACATGACCGAATGGCGGCAGAGCCGGGTCACCGAACGGCGGATGCTCGATAACAACGCGGACGCGCTGCGCCGCATGTTCGACTGGAAGGTGTCGCCGAGCAAGGTCGACGAGTACATCCGGCGCCTGTCCGAACCGGGCGCGCTGACCGCCGCGCTCAACTGGTACCGCGCCGGCCGCCCCGGCGGCAAGATCGGCCCGATCGAGGTACCGACGCTCTACATCTGGAGCACCGAAGACGCCGCCTTCGGCTCGACGGCCGCGCTCGACACCGCGAACCGGGTCACCGGCCCGTACCGCTTCGAGATGATCGAGGACGTCTCACACTGGGTGGTGGAAGAGGCACCCGAAGCCGTCACTTCTTTGCTCGTGGAGCACCTTTCGTCCCACTAACAGGGGTAACTCTGGTCGCGGTACCGGTTACAGCGGGCCTGCTGGTTCAGTGGGGCCGATGAACAACATGACCGAAGTGGACACCGAACGCATCGTCTACGTCACCGAGGACGGCGAGCCGACCGGCGAGACCGCGCCCAAGCTGGCCGCCCACCACGAGCACACCCGGCTGCACCTGGCGTTCTCCTGCTATCTGCTGCGCAGCAGCGACCAAGCCCTGCTGATCACCAGCCGCGCCGCCACCAAGAAGGTGTGGCCCCGGGTCTGGACCAACAGTGTCTGCGGGCATCCCGCACCGGGTGAACCGATCGAGGAGGCCGTCCGGCGCCGGGCCGCGTTCGAACTCGGCTTGCCCCGGCTGAACGGGCTTCAGTGCGTCCTTCCGGCGTACCGCTACTCCACGCCGCCGTTCGAAGGGGTGGTCGAGAACGAGTTCTGCCCGGTCTTCGTCGCCTGGGTCGACGACGACCCGGAACCGCATCCGGACGAGGTCGGCGACTGGCGCTGGCTGAGCTGGAATGATTACGCACTGTTGCTGAATGACGATGTGACTGACGTGAGTTACTGGGCGAAAGATCAGTTTTCGCAGCTCAAAGACACCGAACCGTTTTCGTCCTTACAGAACGGCACTCCGGTGCGTGACAATGGCGCCGAACCGTCGTCCTCTTGAGCGATATTCGCTTTGGCCCGTATTCATACCTCAAGAGATCCCTCCTATACGACGAAAACCAATTCGTGGCGGAGGTGAGCGTGGCAGCCGACGACGAGGCCGCGCTCCCATCGGGCGCGCCGTCCACCGATCTGCTCACCCTGCATGAGTCGATCGCGCGAGTTCTCGCCACGCAGGGTGATTGGCGTCGCGCGTACCACCACCTCAAGTCCGCTTTGGACCTCGCCAGGGCGGGCAGCCTGCGGGACACCTTGACGTCCAGCTACAACCGCCGCTATCTCGATCAGTGGCTGCACGGCCCGGCCGTCGACCACCGCGGCCCGCCCGGCGTCGCCATCGCGTTGGTCGACCTCGACCTGTTCAAGGGCGTCAACGACACTTTCGGGCATCTGGTCGGCGACCGCGTGCTCCGCGAGGTGGCCGACCTTCTGCAGCAAGGACTCCCGCCGGAGGCGTTCTGCGCCCGCTACGGCGGCGAGGAGTTCGCGCTCGTCATCCCCGATGTCGACGCCGCCCGCGCGGTGCGCATCGCCGACACCGCCCGTATCCGGGTGGCCCGCCATCCGTGGCGCCGGATCCGCCCCGGCCTCTCGGTGACGATCAGCGTCGGGCTCGCGCACGAAAGCCGCGCGGAGCCGGATATCGCGGCGGAACCGGAACGGCAGTTGCGCAGCGCCGACGCTTTGTTGTATATGGCAAAACGGGCGGGGAGAAACAAAGTGGCCTATCAGGACGAAGAATCGTCACGGACGATTCCGCAGGCGATGAACGCGGCGGAGTCCGCGGGCGCCTAGCCACTCGCCGCCACTCGCCGACACTCGCCGCCACTCGCACAGTTAGGCGTCGCACTCTGCGTAGCGGTTTCTCACCTTTTAACGCAGGTTTAACCACGACCGCTCACCCGATCGCATGGACCGCTCGGCGCTTCTCGGTACCTTGAGTGAAGAAAATTCCGGGATGGTTGTCGCCACGAACCCGAGGTGTCCGTACGATAACGAAAGAGCTTCGAAGAGTCGCGAAAGGAGACCGAGTGCCCGACGAGCACCACAACCCGGGGACCGGTCGCCACAGTCACACCGACAGAAGCGCCGGCGAGCGCGGCCGCGGGGCTCGGCGCCGCTCGATGGACACCCACGGCGGGATCAGCGTTTCCGACGTCGTCGCACGTCACACCGGTGAGCGCCCGATCTTCGACCCCGCCGCCGAGGCACCCGCTCCACGTCGCCTCCGGCAGAGCGAACCGGCGCCCGAGCCTCCGGGACCCGGTGCGCGCGCCGCTCGGACGGAGCCACCCGCACCTCGCCGTCCTCGTCCGGCCGCTGCCGCCGAGACTCCGGCGACCGCGCCCCGCGCGGCCAAACCCGTCACGCCGCAGGCACCGCCGCGCAACCCGCAGCCCACCGAGACCCCGCGCCCGCCGCGCGCGCGGCAGCCACGCCGCGCCACACAGGCCGCGCCCGGTCCCGAAGCGCCGGCTCAGCGCCGTCCGCCGTTGGTGAACCCGGGCGCACAGCAGCAGCCCGCGGCACCGCCGCCCCCGCGTCGTCCCCGCCGCCCGGTGCAGCGACCGGTGCAGCAGGCACCGGTCCCGCCGCCGTCGCCCGGCGTCCCGCCGAGGTCCGAGATGGACCGGCTCACCATGACCGACGAGCTCGAGGCGATCGACGACGCGACGATCACCAAGCGCAAGATCGACCACACGCTGGCCAGGTTCTCCGCCGCGCACGACGAACTCGAAGCCGAAGAGGCCAAGAAACGCGAGCGCCGCGAACGGCTCGCCGCCCGCCCCGCCGCGCTGCTGGAGCAGACCCGCACGGCACTGCAGCGGGTGGTCACGACCACCGATCCCGTGCCCGCGGAAGCCGCCGAGGAGTCGGCGCCGCAGACCCGTCTGCAGGAGAAGAAGGAACGCAAGACCAGGCAGACGGCCAAGGGCGGCCGGATCGCCGCCGCCGTGGTCGCCGCGCTCGTGTTCCTCTCCATCGGTTCGGCGTGGGGTGCCCAGACCTGGTTCGACGCGAAGTTCAACACCGTCGCTTCGCTCGACGAAGACTCGTCCGACATCCAGGACGCCGCGGGCCAGACCGGTGACGAGAACTTCCTGATGGTCGGTTCCGACAGTCGTGACGGCGCGTCCGCCGAAGACGGCGTGGGTGACGCCGACGGCACCCCGGGAGCCCGTTCGGACACGGTCATGATCGCGCACGTCCCCGCCGACCGGCAGCGCGTCGTCATGGTGTCCTTCCCTCGCGACCTCGAGATCAGCCGCCCCGAATGCAAGCGCTGGGACCCGGCGACGTCGTCGTACTCGGACAAGACCTCGCCGGCGCAGAAGATCGCGAAGCTGAACACGGCCTACGCGGTCGGCGGCCCGCAGTGCGTCACGAAGGTCATCCAGCAGATCACCGGCATGAAGATGAACCACTTCGTCGGGATCGACTTCAATGGCTTCAAGTCCATGGTCGACGCCGTGCAGGGCGTCACCGTGTACAACGAGAAACCGGTCGACGACACCACGCTCGGCATGATCATCCCGCAGGCGGGCGAGGTCCGGATCTCGGGCGACCAGGCGCTGAACTACGTCCGGGCGCGGCACGTCAAGGGCGACGTGACGTCGGACTACGGCCGGATCAAGCGGCAGCAGGCCTTCCTCGGCGCGCTGCTGAAGACGGTGATGTCGAAGGACGTCATCCTGGACACCGGCAAGCTCAGCGGCTTCATCGACGCGTTCGCCAAGGCCACCTTCGGCGAGAACCTCGGCATCAACCAGATGATGACGCTGGCGAAGTCGATGCGCGGGATGGGATCGGACAAGGTCAAGTTCCTGACCGTGCCCACCACCGAAGAGGCGAACAAACGCGGCAACGAGGTGCTGGTCCAGAGCAGGGCGAAAGCCGTCTTCGACGCGCTGATCAACAACACCCCGCTGGAAGAGAAGGCACCGGTGCCTCCCGCCGCCGGCACAGCCGACACGCCGTCCACTCCGACGAGTTCCGCCAAGTCCGGCGGCGCCAAGAAGAGCAGCAGCTCAGGCTGAGGATCATTCGTTAGTCCGGGTTCACGTCGGGTTCACTCTGGGATGCGGCTTTTGGCCCCTGTTCCCCGTAGGGTTGGGCCATGCGTGAGGCTTACCATGTCGAACTCGAACAGCTCGCCGAGAATCTAGCGAGCATGTCGCTCCAGGTCGCCGACGCGATGGAGCGGGCGACCCGGGCGTTGCTCGAGGTCGATCTCGGACTCGCCGAGCAGGTGATCAGCGACGACGCGAAGGTCGACGACGCGCGCGCCGAATGCGAGGAGCAGGCGTACGCGCTGCTGGCCCTGCAGGCACCTGTCGCGACCGACCTGCGGACCGTCCTCGCCGCGATCCACGCGGCGGAGAGCCTGGAGCGGATGGGCGATCTGGCGCTGCACGTGGCCAAGGCCGCGCGCCGCCGTCACCCGGACCCCGTACTGCCCGAAGAGGTGAAGGCGGACTTCGCCAAGATGGGCGAGGTCGGCGTCAGCCTGGCCCGCCAGGTCGAGCAGGTCATCAAGTCCAAGGACGTCGAGGCAGCCCGCACGATCGAGTCGGACGACGACGAGGTCGACGAGATCCACAAGCATCTGTTCACGGTCATCATGGACCGGAACTGGGACCACGGCGTCGCCGCGGCCGTGGACGTCACCCTGCTGGGCCGCTTCTACGAGCGCTTCGCCGACCACGCCGTCTCGGTCGCGCGCCGGATGATCTTCGTGGTGACCGGCAAGATGCCCGGCTACGGACCCGACGAGCTGTAATTTCTGTCGTCTAAGGCTGTAGCGAAGGGCCCTTCACCGCATCTCGCGCGGTGAAGGGCCCTTCGTCGTCTCACGGTCCTACGCTCAAGGACTGCCTCACGCCGCCCGCCACCACCTGGACCGATGCCGGTCGTTTCGCGTGATTGGGCGGACGACACTGCCGCGGCCGGGCAACGCCGCGAGCCGTCCGCCTGGACACACGTGTCGTCCATCCAGACACACGTGCCGTCCGCCCAGACACACGTGCCGTCCATCCAGACACGCGAGTCGCCCCCAGACACACGTATCGCCCCCAAGACACACGTGTCGTCCATCCAGACACACGTGCCGTCCGCCCAGTCACACGTGTCGTCCATCCAGACACACGTGCCGTCCATCCAGACACGCGAGTCGTCCATCCAGACACACAAGATGCCCAGCATCCGCGCGAGACCCTCACCTGTGCACCGCACCGCGGGAACGCGTTGCGAAAGCCACTTTCGCAACCTTCAACGTTGCGAAAGTGGCTTTCGCAACGTCCGCCCAGCGCGCCCACCCCAAAGCGCGCGAAGGCCCCCTTCACGCGGCTCAGCCGAGGGAAGGGGGCCTTCACGCGCAAAAAGCAGGACTCAGCCGAAGCGGCCCGAGATGTAGTCCTCGGTCGCCTTCTCGTCCGGGTTCGAGAAGATCTTCTCGGTGTCGTTCAACTCCACCAGGCGACCCGGCTGGCCGACGCCCGCCAGGTTGAAGAACGCGGTCTGGTCCGACACCCGCGCCGCCTGCTGCATGTTGTGCGTCACGATGACGATCGTGTACTCCTTCTTGAGCTCACCGATCAGGTCCTCGATGGCGAGCGTCGAGATCGGGTCGAGCGCGGAGCACGGCTCGTCCATCAGCAGCACGTCGGGCCGCACGGCGATCGCCCGCGCGATGCAGAGCCGCTGCTGCTGACCACCGGAGAGGCCACCGCCCGGCTTGTTCAGCCGGTCCTTGACCTCGTTCCACAGGTTCGCGCCACGCAGCGCGCGCTCGGCGACCTCGTCGAGTTCCTTCTTGCCCTTGGCGCCGCCCAGGCGCAGGCCCGCCACGACGTTGTCGCGGATGGACATCGTCGGGAACGGGTTGGGCCGCTGGAACACCATGCCGATCGTGCGGCGGACCTGCACCGGGTCGACCCCGGCACCGTAGATGTCCTCGCCGTCGAGCAGCACCTCACCCTCGACGCGGGCGCCGGGGATGACCTCGTGCATGCGGTTCAGCGTGCGCAGGACGGTCGACTTACCGCAGCCCGACGGGCCGATGAACGCGGTGACGTTCCGCGGCGGCACCGAGAGGGTGACGCCGTCCACGGCGTGGAATTTGCCGTAGTAGATGTCCACGTCTTTGACGTCGATTCGTTTGGCCATCTCAAACAGCTCACTTCTTCTTCGGGGCGACAAGACGGGCAAAGAGCATGGCGAGGAGGTTCACGATCGCGATGATCAGCACCAGGGTGAGCGCCGCACCCCAGATCCGGTCGAACGCGACGGTACCTTCGTCGAACGGGTTGCTGACCCGTTCGTTGTTCATCAGAAGCGGCAGAGCGGCCTGCTCGCCACCGAAGATGTCCCAGTTCACGTAGGCGGAGTAGCCCACGAGGACCAGCAGCGGCGCGGTCTCGCCCATGACCCGGGCGAGCGCCATCATGATGCCGCCGATGATGCCGGACAGCGCGGTCGGCAGGACGATCTTCATGATCGTCTTCCACTTCGGCACGCCGAGCGCGTAAGAGGCTTCGCGCAGGTCGTCCGGGACGATCCGCAGCATCTCCTCCGAGGAGCGCACGACCACCGGGATCATCAGCAGCACCAGGGCGAGCGACACGGCGAAACCGCTGCGCGGGAGGCCGAACGTGGTGATCCACAGTGCGTAGATGAACAGCGCCGCGACGATCGAGGGCACACCGGAGAGGATGTCCACCATGAACGTGGTGATCTTCGCGAGTTTGCCACGGCCGTATTCGACCAGGTAGATCGCGACCAGCATGCCGATCGGGACCGCGATGATCGCGCAGACCACACCCTGCAGCACCGAGCCGATGACGGCGTGGGCCACGCCGCCGCCGACCTCGTCCGACAGCACCGAGCCGAAGTCCTCGGTCCACCAGTTGCTGTAGGGGATCCGCTTGACACCGTTGATGACCACGGTGGCGAGCAGCCACACCAGCGGCACGACGGCGATCAGGAACGACAGCCAGATCAGTGCTGTGGCGAAGCCGTTCTTGGCCTTCCGCGCCAAGCTGACCTGCTGGAAGGCGGGGGTGGTGGCGGGGGTTTTCTCGAGCGTGGTGGACATGCTCAGTCCCCCTTCTTGGCGATGATGGATCGCGCGGCGAAGTTGACGACGAACGTCAGCAGGAACAGCACGAGGCCGGCCGCGATGTACGCGCCCGCCGAGATCTCGTTGTTGAGTTCCGCGTAGTCCGCCGCGATCTTCGAGGCGAACGTGGCGCCACCGTCGAAGAGGCTCCAGCTGAACTCGCGGCCCACCGCGCCGGTCAGGATGATCGCGAGCGCGATCGTCTCGCCGAGCGCGCGGCCGAGGCCGAGCATCGAAGCACCGATGTAGCCCGCCTTGCCGAACGGCAGCACCGTGGTGCGGATGACCTCCCAGCGGGTGGCGCCCAGGGCCAGCGCGCCTTCGATGTGCGGGGTCGGGGTCCGCTCGAACACCTCACGGGACAGCGAGGTGATGATCGGCAGGATCATCACGGCCAGCACGATGCCCGCGGTGAAGATCGTGCCCCGCATGTCCGGCGAGACGTTGCCCGCCGCGAAGATCGGGATCCACGAGAAGGTGTCGTTGACCCACTGGGAGAAGGGCTCGATCGTCGGCGCGAAGACCATCAGGCCCCACAGGCCGTAGATGATCGAGGGGACCGCGGCGAGCAGGTCGATCACGTACGCGAACGGTCGCGCCAGCCGCTTCGGCGCGTACTGGGTGAGGAAGAGGGCGATCCCGAGTGAGATCGGCATCGCGATGACCAGCGCCAGCAGGGACGAGTACACCGTGACGAGCAGCAGACCCATGATCCCGAAGCGCATGTCGTCCGGGGTGGTCTGCCAGACCTGGCTGGTCAGGAAGTTCACGTTGTCGGCCTGGAGCGCCGGGATGGCCTGCACCAGCAGGAACAACCCGATCAGGCCGATCAGTGCGACGACGAAGACGCCGGCACCGGTGGTCAGGAACTGGAAGATGCGGTCACCGGGTCGCACCGTCCTGGAATTGGGGCTCGCGAGCGGCACCGAGGACTTCTCGGGCGGTGACGCGGCAGGTTGCTCCGAAATCGGGTCCTCCGTGAAGGTCTCGCGGACGCCAGAACGCCCACCGGGGTCGCCGGTGGGCGTTCTGGGCGAAGATGAATCGCTCATCGACTACTTCTGTCCAGCCTGTCTTTACCGATCAACCGGAAGGGTCAGGCGATGGCCTTGACAGCGGTCAGGACCTTGTCCTGCAGGCTCTGCGGGATCGGCACGTAACCCTTGTCCGCGAGCGGCTTCTGGCCGTCCGTGGCGGCGACGGTCAGGAAGGCCTTGACGGCCTTCGCGACCTCGGCGTCGGCGTACTTCGAGCAGACGATCTCGTAGGTGGCGAGGATGACCGGGTAGGCGCCGGCGACGTTGCTGGAGTAGATCGCGTCCAGGTCCAGCGCGAGGTCGTTGGTGCCTTCCTTCTTGAACTTCGCCGCGTCGAGGGACTTGGCGACGTTCGCGGCGGTCAGCTCGACACCGCCGGAGCCGCTGTCGATGAGGGCGGTGCTGATGCCGTCCTTCGCGAACGCGGACTCGACGTAGGTGATGGCACCGTCGGTGGCCTTGACCGCGCTGGCCACACCGTTGGACTTCTCGGCACCGTTACCGACGCCACCGTTGAACTTCTTGCCGTCGCCCTGGGTCCAGGCGCCCTTCGAGGCGACCTTCAGGTACTTCTGGAAGTTGTCGGTGGTGCCCGACTCGTCGGTGCGGGAGATGACCTGGATCGGCTTGTCCGGCAGGTTGACGCTCTCGTTGCCCTTGACCGCCTTGATGGCCGGGTCGTTCCACTTGGTGATGCCGCCGTTGAAGATCTTGGCGGTGACCTCGGGGGTCAGGGTCAGCTTGTCGACCCCGGAAACCTTGTAGGCGACTGCGACCGGGCCGATGACGAGCGGGAGGTTCCATGCGTCGGAGGCGCACCGGGCCTTGGCCTTGTCTGCCTCCTCGCCGGACTTGAGCGGCGAGTCGGATCCGGCGAAGTCGACCTGGTTGCCGTTGAACTGCTTGACGCCGGCGCCCGAACCGCTGGGGTTGTAGTTCACCTTCTGGCCGGAGCACTTGGCGGCGTAGGCCTGCACGAAGATGTCGATCGCGGTCTTCTGCGCGGACGAGCCCTCGGCGGAAAGCGGGTTCTTGCCGCCACAGTCGACGTCGGCCGTGCCGCTGGGGGCGGCGGCGGCGCCGGTGCTGCCGGGCTTGGTCGCCGCCGGGTCGGATCCACAGGCGCCGAGCACGAGGGCGGCGGTGGCCACGATGCCGATCGCGCCCGCGGGCCGCATGATCTTCACTGCATTTCCTCCACTGGGAGACTTTCGCCGGATCGGTGGAACGGGAGCGTTCCTTCCGGACCCGGACACTAAGCACCGACAGTGGACAGGCGACCGTCTAAGGGTGAACGACAGGTGAACAAGGCGTCCGATGTGAGCAGCGCGACTACTCCGAAAGTGGTCTGTGTCCCAGCCGTGACCTGCGCGTCTGCTCTCCGTGACCGGTCAAGTGCCGCACGTGTGAACGCGGCTACCGAGCGTATTGGACGTCTACCTCGTATCGGGTGAAGCCCAGCTTCGAATAAACCGCGAGTGCCGGCGCGTTGTCCCCTTCGACGTACAAGATCACTTGGCCGAGCCCGCGATCACGGAGGTACCGCAGCCCGGCGAGCGTGAGTGCCTTCCCGAGACCGCCGCCCTGGGCGTCCGGATCGATGCCGACGACGTAGACCTCACCGGCGGGCTCGCCGCCGAACCGGCCGGGGACGGCGTCGTGGACCTTCGTCCAGTGGAAGCCGATGACCTTCCCGTCCTCTTCCGCGAGGAAGAAGCCCTCGGGGTCGAACCAGGCTTCCTTTTCGGTCGCCCGGACCTCGTCGACGGTCAGGGCGCCCTGCTCGGGGTGCCAGTCGAAAGCGCGCGCGTTGACGCGGACCATCGCTTCCTCGTCTTGACCGGGGACGAACGTCCGCAGCGTGACTCCTTCGCGAGTCACGGGCTCCGGCCACTCGGCGGTCTCCACGTCCGCGTGCAGGATCAACAGCTCGCGAGCGCGCTCGAAACCTTCGGTCCCGGCGAGGTGGACGGCGGCGGGATGGTCACCATGTGCCCAGACCCGCAACGGTTTCCCCGCGACGTGGTCCACGAGCGCCTTGATGAGCGCCCTGCCGTGCCCGGAGCGGCGGTACCCGGGGTGGACGAACAGTTCGGCGACCTGGTTGCCGTGCGCATCGCCCTCGGTGTCCAGGTGCGCGTACGCCACCAACTCGCCGTCGAGGCGCCCCAGAAGATGCTGTCCACCGGCGAAACCGGTGTCCTCCGGGCGACCGTCGGCCTCACGCACGGCGAGCAGGAAGTCGTGGATCTCTTCCGTGTCCGGTTCACCGGTCCAAGCCAGATCGAGCATGAAACCGACCCTACCGGGGAACCCGGTGCCCACCCGGACGTCTTGTCAGGCAGGAGAGGGGATTCAGTGCGCGGACAGCTCGTTCGGCTCGTAGACGCTCGCGTCCGGGGCGATGGCCTGCTTGGCCGCGGCGCTGCCCTTGGACGGCCGCTCGAACTTGTAGCCGACGTTGCGCACGGTCCCGATCATCTGCTCGTGCTCCGGCCCCAGCTTCGCGCGCAGGCGCCGGACGTGGACGTCGACCGTGCGCGTGCCGCCGAAGAAGTCGTAACCCCAGACCTCCTGCAACAGCTGGGCGCGGGTGAACACCCGGCCGGCGTGCTGGGCGAGGTACTTGAGGAGCTCGAACTCCTTGTAGGTCAGTTCGAGTGTGCGCTTGCGGAGCTTCGCGGTGTAGGTCGCCTCGTCGATGACCAGCTCGCCGACCCGGAGTTCCGCGTCGACCTGCGCCGCGCCGCCGTCGCGGGTGGTGACGAGCCGCAGCCGGGCGTCGACCTCGGCGGGGCCTGCCGTCGGAAGCAGGATGTCGTCGGTGCGCCATTCCGCGCTGACCGCGACCAGCCCGCCCTCGCCGACGACGGCGATGACCGGCGTGGAGGTTTCGTCCTCACCGGCGCCCTTGAGCAGACGGCAGAGGCTCTTCGCGGAGGCGAGATCGCTGCGCGCGTCGAGGACGATGACGTCGCGGTGGCCGGCGTCGAGCAGCGCGGTCACTTCCGGAGCACGGACGCGTACGGTGTGGGGCAGCAGATCCAGGGCGGGCAATACCGTGGTGGCATCTGCTTCCGCGGTCAGTACCAGAAGGTCCAGGCTCATCGCCGCACCGCCTTCAGTCGTGGTCGCCTCGAACGTGGCTACAGCCGGTGCTTGGTGAGAATAGCGGGTGAACAGCCGAGGACCTACCCCGTGCTGGATCGATCACACCTGGCCAAAGAGCTTTACGAAGGAGATTCGACACGATGGTGAGCAGGCCCGTGGCGCGTGACGACCGACCGTCTTCCGGCCGGTCCGCCAAGCGAGGAAAGCGCCGTGGCCGGGGCTGGCTCATCGCCCTCGCGGTACTGGTGGTGTTGCTGGTCGGGGCCGATTTCGGGGCGGCGGCGTACGCCGAGCACACGATCTCCCAGAAGGCCCGCCAGCAGCTGCAGCTCGCCAACGATCCGGCGGTCACGGTGCACGGTTTCCCGTTCCTGACCCAGGCGCTTTCCGGTGACTACAGTCACATCACGATCAACGCCCAGGGCGTCGCCGTTCCGCCGAAGCTGCGTGACGTGGACTTCAACGCGGACATGAGCGACGTCACCGCGCCGCTCTCGGACCTGACGTCCGGCAACACGAAGTCGATCGTCATCGGCACGCTCAAGGGTGAGGTGACGATCAAGGCCGCGGACATCGCGCGGCAGGCGCCGCTGGACAAGATCGAGAACCTGAAGATCGAGCCGGTCACCGAGGACTACGTCCGCAACGGCGACAGCGGCCAGGGCGAGACGAAGCCGACGGCGACCAAGGAGAACGGCGAGCCGGTGGACACCGCCAGCGCCGGGATCCGGGTTTCGGGCAACGTCCAGATCGCCGGACAGAAGGTGGAGATCTTCTGCTTCGCGATGATCGAACTGGACGGGCAGAAGATCCGTCTCGAGCCGAAGCGGCTCCAGTTCGGGAATGACAAGGAAACCACCGTCGTTCCCCAAGCCGTACAGGACGCGCTGCTGCCGAACTTCAACGCGACCATCGACACCGGCGCGATGCCGTTCTCGGTGACCCCGACGGCGGTACGCGTGAACAGCGGCTCGGTGACCATCAAGGGCGAAGGCAAGAACGTCGCCTTCAGCGGAGCGAAGCCTCAGGGGTGACTTGCGGATGACCGGGGTGTGGGTGCTGCTGGGTGTACTGGTGCTCGGCGGCGTGGCCGGCGCGCTGCTGCGGGCGCGCAACGGCCGCATCCGCGCGGCGAAGTCGACTGCGCCCGCATTGCCCGGTCGTGTCTCGGCCGCCCTCGCGGCCGAAGGCGTCACCCTGGTTCAGATCTCCACGACGTTCTGCGCACCGTGCCGCCACACCCGCGCCATCCTGTCCGCGCTCGCGGAGAAGACCGACGGCCTCACGCACGTCGATCTGGACGTCACCGAAACCCCCGAAGTCGCCCAGGCCCTGTCGGTGCTGCGAACCCCGACGACCCTGGCGTTGACCGCGGATGGCCGGGAGGTCTTCCGCGTCGGCGGCGTTCCCCGAGGTCAGGACCTTCTCGAAGCCCTGAAGCCCCATCTGGCGAACGCCTGATCCCGGATTTCGGGAAGCGTCCCAAGGTGTGAACACGGTTCCCAACCTGAGGGAGCTCTGCGTACCCTCGTGCCCGTGAACCGGCTGCCCCGAACCCTGCTGACCCAGCGCCGCGCAGTGGACCTGTGCCGCGTTCGCAGCAGCCTGTGTCCGGCTCGCTGATCGCGCTCTCGAAGCCGCCGCGCGTGCCTCTTCCGGCACGCACCTCTTTTCCCTCTCGTTCGCAGGAGGAACCATGTCCGCCGGACCGGCCGTCGACCCCCGTGGTCCGCGTTTCGCCGCCATCCTGACGACGATCGTGCTCGCGGTCGTGCTCATCACCCAGTGGTGGCCACTGCTCGCGGCGCAGGCGGTGGTGTTCGCGATCGGCGCCTTCATCGGCCTGAAGCCCGCGCCGTACTCCCTGCTCTATCGCTACCTCGTCGCGCCGCGGCTCGGCCCGACGACCGAACGCGAGGACGCCGCCCCGCTGCGGTTCGCGCAGGCTGTCGGGTTCGTGTTCGCCGTCGTCGGCACCGTCGGTTTCGCCACCGGCCTGACCGCGCTCGGCTTCGTCGCGACGGCGTTCGCGCTGTTCGCGGCCTTCCTCAACGCGGCGTTCAACTTCTGTCTCGGCTGCGAGATGTACCTGCTCGTCAAACGTTTCAGCCCCAGCCCTCGCGCGTCCTAACCCAGAAAGAGAGTCAGCTCCCATGAGCCGTGAAGACGTCCTGGTCACCACCCAGTGGGCCGAGGAGAACCTGGACACCCCGGGTGTCGTGTTCGTCGAGGTCGACGAGGACACGACCGCGTACGACAACGGACACATCCGCGGTGCGGTGAAGTTCGACTGGCGCAAGGACCTGCAGGACGGCGTCCGCCGCGACTTCGTGAACAAGGAGGGCTTCGAGAAGCTGCTGTCCGAGAAGGGCATCTCGAACGACGACCGCGTGATCCTCTACGGCGGCAACAACAACTGGTTCGCCGCGTACGCGTACTGGTACTTCAAGCTCTACGGCCACGACAAGGTGCAGCTGCTCGACGGCGGCCGCAAGAAGTGGGAGCTCGACGGCCGCGAGCTCAACTCGGACGAGGTCAAGCGCGAGCCTGCCGAGTACAAGGCCAAGGAGCAGGACCTCTCGATCCGCGCGTTCCGCGACGAGGTCGTCGCCGAGATCGGCAAGAGCAACTACGTCGATGTGCGCTCGCCCGACGAGTTCTCCGGCAAGCTGCTCGCCCCGGCGCACCTGCCGCAGGAGCAGTCGCAGGTCCCGGGCCACATCCCGGGCGCGCTGAACGTCCCATGGGCGAAGGTCGCCAACGAGGACGGCACCTTCAAGACCGAGGAAGAGATCAAGGAGCTGTACTCCGACGAGGGCCTCGACGAGTCGAAGGCCACGATCGCGTACTGCCGGATCGGTGAGCGTTCGTCCATCGCGTGGTTCGCGCTGCACGAGCTCCTCGGCTACGACCAGGTGAAGAACTACGACGGTTCGTGGACGGAATACGGCTCGCTCGTCGGCGTGCCGGTCGAGTTGGGAGCTAAGTGATGGCAGACGACAGCTGCGGCGCACCGGCCCAGGAGGCCACGCCCGCCGATTACGACACCCGCGGCCAGGTCGTGCTGGCCGGCAAGGTGACCGGTTCGGAGGGCCCCGTCGGCGGCGCCTTCGTGCGGTTGCTGGACGGCGGCGGCGACTTCACCGGCGAGGTCGTCTCGTCGGCCGACGGCGATTTCCGCTTCTACGCGGCCCCCGGTGATTGGACGGTGCGCGCGCTGCACCGTTCCGGCAACGGCGAGGCCTCCGTCACCGCGCAGGGACCCGGCGTGCACCAGCTGGCCATCTCGGTCGCCTGACGTTTCGCGCGTGAAGGCCCCCTTCCCTCGGCTCAGCCGCGGGAAGGGGGCCTTCACGCACGTGTGGGCACGGCCACGCGACCTCGGCAGGCCTGGCCGGGCAGGTAGCGACTAAAGTGCGTGGCGTGGAGATCCTGTTTACGACCCTGCTGGTGCTCGCCGGCGTCGCGATCACCTGGTTCGCCGTGTACGTCGTCTACCGGCTTTACGCGGACCAGCGCTGACCGATGACGGCTAGTGGCGACGAGGCCATCCAGGCCGCGGAGAAGCGCGCGGAAAACACGCGCGACCGGAACCTGCCTCCGTACGGCACCTTCCCTGACCTGCCCATCCCCGGCGACACGGCGAACCTGCGCGAAGGCCCGAACCTCAACGACGCCTGCCTGGCGCTTCTGCCGCTCGTCGGCGTCTGGCGCGGCGAGGGCGAGGTCGACTACCCGACCATCGAAGGCCCGTACCGGTTCGGCATGCAGCTGACCATCGCGCACGACGGCCGCCCGTTCCTCACCCACGAGGCACGAGCCTGGCTGCTCGACGAGGACGGCAAGGTCATCCGTCCCGCCGCGCGCGAGTCCGGGTTCTGGCGGCCGCAGGCCGACGACACGATCGAGCTGCTGCTGACCCACAACACCGGCATCGTGGAACTCTTCTACGGCAAGCCGCGTGGCAAGGCCTCCGTCCCGGCCTGGGAGCTCGGCACCGACGCGGTCGTCCGCAGTTCGACCGCCAAGGACGTCACGGCTTCGCAGCGGCTGTACGGCATCGTCAACGGCGAGCTCGGCTACGTCGAGGAGCGCGCGATGATGGGCCAGGAACTGCAGCCGCACACGTCGGCGCTGCTGCGTCGCGTGGTGGGCTGACCCTCTACCCATGCGGTGGCGTGCCTACGGCGAGCACGCCGCCCTGCTCGACTGCGCTTCCCTCACCGAGTCGATGGCGGCGCACGCGACGGTCACGTCCGCGCGCCCGCCAGGCATCACCGAACTCGTTCCCGGCGCCCGAAGCCTGCTCGTGGTGGAAATCCCGGCCTCCGGCGCCCTCGCGGCCGTCCGCGAACTGCTCGCGGACGCCGACCTCGAACATCCGCCGGAAGGCGAATCCCGCGAGATCACGCTCGACGTCACCTATGACGGCGAAGACCTCGAACTCGTCGCGCAGGACGCCGGAGTGTCCATTGAGGACGTTGTCCGGCTGCACACCGGCGCCGTCTACACCGTGGCTTTCACCGGGTTCGCGCCAGGATTCGGTTACCTGACAGGGCTTCCCGAGCCGCTCCGGCAGCCGCGGCTGTCCGCCCCGCGCACTCGCGTGCCGCCGGGCTCGGTCGGCATCGCGGGCGAGTTCACCGGCGTGTACCCCCGCGTCTCGCCCGGCGGCTGGCGGCTGATCGGTCACGCCCGGACCGTCCTGTTCGATCCGCGCGCCGACCCGCCCGCGTTGCTGGCGCCCGGCGACCGTGTGCGGTTCCGGAGTGCCGGATGAGGTCCTTGGAAGTGGTCGCGACCGGCCCGCTCGCGCTGGTACAGGACCTCGGCAGGCCCGGCTTCGCACATCTCGGTGTGCCGCCGTCCGGCGCGCTGGACGTCCCGGCGCTGAAGCTGGCCAACCGGCTCGTCGGCAACGACGAAGCCGCCGCGGGAGTCGAGTGCCTGTTCGGCGGGTTACGGCTGCGCGCCACGACGTCCTGCACCATCGCGGTGACCGGCCCCGCCGTCACCGTCGAACTCGACGGGCGCCCCGTCGGCTCGCACACGCCGGTGTGGCTGACGGCGGGACAGGTCTTGGCGATCGGTGCTCCCGCCACCGGATTACGGTGCTACCTGGCGGTTTCCGGCGGGATCACGGTCGAGGAGGAACTCGGCAGCCGGTCGCGGGACGTCCTGTCGGAGATCGGGCCGGCACCGCTGAAAGCGGGTGACGTCCTCCCGCTCGGCACGCCGTCCGTCTCCGGCGGCGCCGACGTCGTGCCGCCCACGGTGGCTCCGGCGGAACTGGTCGTGCTGATCGACCCGGGCCCGCGGGCGCAGTGGTTCGAGAATCCGGCGTCCGGGCTCGCGAAGACCTGGACGGTGACGGCGGAATCCAACCGCGTCGGGCTCCGGCTCGACGGACCGGCGTTGACTCGCGCGGCCGACTACGCGGAGCGGGAACTGCCCAGCGAAGGCCTGCTGACCGGCGCCGTCCAGGTGCCACCGAACGGGTTGCCGGTCGTGTTCTTGGCGGATCATCCAACTACCGGTGGTTATCCGGTGGCGGCCGTGGTGAGACAGGCGTCACTCCCGGCGCTCGCGCAGGTCCGACCCGGAACCCTTCTCCGCTTTCACTCGTCCACGAGGGTGTGGAACAGGTAAAGGTCGACGGTGGCACGGGTGTCATCGACACGAATTCGGTCCCAACCCAACCAGAGCTTCCGCAGTCGCTGCGGATCGCGCTGGCCACCGGCCAGATGCGGCGCCCGCTCGGCGATACGCTCCGCCCGCTTCTCGACCTCTTCGCCGACGGCGAATACCAGGTCGCCGGACCCGAACGACTGGCCGAGGACCGCTACCTGACCCCGAGCGCCGACTGGCCGCCCGCCGACGTGTCCCGCGTCGGCTACTACCGGACCGCGATCAAGAGCGGGCACCGGCCGGTCGCGGTCGTGCTGGAGACCACCGACGCGGCGGTGATCCTCGACGGGCACCACAAGATCGCTGCCTACCGCGAAGAAGCGATCCTGCCGCACCTGCTGATCATCAGCGCCCTCAACTGACCGGCTTGGGCGGCCCAGCATCGGGACGAGGTCCTCCGGGCCATCGCGAAGTTGCGCGCGACGCTCAGCTGATCGCGTACTCGCTCTCGTACGCGGCGGCCAGCTCGGCGTGGATCGCGCTGGAGTCGGTGAGCGCGACGCCGTCGAGCGTGTGCACCCTGGTCAGCTTGCGGACCGACGACGCGAGGAACAGCCCTTCACCCTCGGTGAGATCCGAGACGTTGAGCGGCTCGACCTTGACCGACCAGCCCGCCCGCTCGGCGCCGCGGAACAGCGCCGCCTGCGTCGTCCCCGGCAGGATGCCGATGGTCGCCGGCGGCGTGTAAAGCGTCTTGCCCTTCGCGAGGACGACCGTCGATGTCGGCCCTTCGAAGACCGTGCCGTCGGCGGCGGTGAAAATCACATCGCTCGCGCCACGGCGGCCCGCCTCACGCAGCGCCGCCATGTTGACGCCGTACGAAATCGACTTCGCGCCCAGCAACAGCCACGGCGCGCGCTCGGCGAGGTCGGGCTCGATACCGCGTTCGAGGGTGATCGCCGCGACGCCTTCGACGCGGGCCCGCTGGACCTTCTCGTCGATCTCCACACCGAGCGCGAACCCGAACGGCTTCGCCTCCGGATCTCCGTCGATTCCCCTGGTGTACACCAGTTTCAGCGCGATCTCGGCCGGGCCGGACCAGTTGTCGATGACGACCTGCGCGGCGCGCTCCCAGTCGGCGAGGTCCGGCTCCGGCAGGTCGAGCATGGCCGCGGAACGGGCCAGCCGCTCGAGGTGCGGGCGGAACTCACGGGGCTGTCCGTCGACGACGAGGATCGTCTCGAACACGCCGTCGCCGCGAAGCAGTCCGAGATCGTCCACCCGCAGGTGAGCGGCTTCGGGGTCGGCCAGGGTCCCGTCGAGGAAGGCAAGCACGCGCATGGGGACACGGTACTCACTAGCATGGGTTTCATGCCCTACCGCTCCCCCCTGCTCGACCTTCCCGGACCGATCGCGGCACCCGACGGGCATCCGGAAGAGGGTGTCCCGTGGCATTGGGGTGACCCCTTCGCCGAGCAACGGACGGCCGCGCGCGGCGCGGTCGTGATCGACCGTTCGCACCGCGAAATCCTGGCAGTGACCGGGGAAGAACGGTTGTCCTGGCTGCATTTGGTGATCTCGCAGCACGTCACCGGCCTCGCCGAAGGCACCGGCACCGAGGCGCTCGTGCTGGACAGCCACGGCCGCGTCGACACGCATATGGTCGTCGCGCACGCGGACGGCACGGTGTGGCTGGACAGCGACAGGGGCGCGGAGGTCACCAGCGCGCTGCCGTCCGGTGGCAAGCAGACTTTGCGCGAGTACCTCGAAGCGATGAAGTTCTGGTCCAAAGTGGACATTCGCGATGTCTCGGACGAGCTGGCGCTGCTGACCGTCCTCGGCCCCGAGGCGGATCGCGTGCTGGACGCCGTGGGCGTCTCCGTCGGCTCGGACCCGTACTCGGTCGTGGCGATCCCCGGCGGTTTCGCGCGGCGGATGCCTTGGCCGGGGCGATACAGCGTCGACCTCGCCGTCCCCCGCGCCGAACTCGCCGACTGGTGGCGGCGCCTGACCGACGCGGGCGCGCGCCCCGCGGGCAGCTGGACGTTCGACGCGCTGCGGGTCGAGTCGCTGCGGCCGCGGCTGGGCCTCGACACCGACGAGCGCACGATCCCGCACGAGGTGAACTGGGTCGACTCGGCCGCGCACGTGGCGAAGGGCTGTTACCGCGGTCAGGAGACCGTCGCGAAGGTCCACAACGTCGGGCGGCCGCCGCGGTACATGGCGCTGCTGCACTTGGACGGCTCGCCGGAGATCACGCCGGAAACCGGCGATCCGGTGGTGCTGGGCGAGCGGACGGTCGGCCGCGTCGGCAGCGTGGTGCAGCACCACGAACTGGGACCGATCGCGCTGGCGCTGGTCAAACGCTCGACGCAGCCTGGTGCGGAACTGCTGGTGGGCGCCGAGGATCGCGTCGTGCAGGCGGCCATCGACCCGGACTCGGTGCCCGGTGAGGCTCCGGCTCCTGGGCGGGAAGCGGCTCAGCGGCTGCGGGGGTAGGCGCGGGGTTGCCGGCTGGTCCGTGAAGGCCTCCTTGAGGGACTCTGGGTCCCTCAAGGAGGCCTTCACTACCTGCGGGTGTCATCTGGCGACCTCAGGCTGCCCGTGAAATCGCCCTTCACTCACGCTCCAAGTACATGAAGGACCCCTTCCTCGCGCCTATCGCAAGGAAGGCCCCCTTCATGTACTCGCCCCATAGCCCATCCACAAGTTGTCCACAACGTTGCCCACCTGTGGACAACTCCGCCGACCAGCCCTTTTCCCATCTCACCCCAGGTAGACTGGACCAGGGGCCGCCCCCGGGACGGGTGGGGGGCGGGCTCTGGAAGGAACCGAAAGAGCGGCAGTGCGGTGGAGGATGTCGCGAGGGGCGGAGATCTTTGTGGTATCGCTCCCTGCGGAACATTTCCGCTGGAGCGCGATAAGCTACGCGGGTGATCGAAGTCCGGCCCGGTGGTCGCCGTCGTATCGACCGCGTGCTCGGCCCTGGGTATCTCAGCGACCTCGGCGAGCTGACCCTTTCCGTGCTGCGCGAGCGCCGTGACGAGGCCGCGCAGGAGGAGACCGACCTGTCCTATCTGCGGCGCCTGTTGCACGCGCGGATCGACATCGTGCGGGCCGAGCAGGAGCGCAGGAGTTCGGGCGGCGAGAGCAGCGTCGTCGAGCGGCTGGCCGCGATCCTGGCGGACAACGCGATCGGCCCGGCGACGGGTTCGGGCAGGCATCAGCGGCTGGAGCCGTCGCGCGCGGGTGAGCACCGCCGGTTCGCCGAGGCGCTCATCGGCGACACGGACCTTTCCGACGTCAGCACACTGTCGGACGAAAAGCTGGTCAACGCCCTCAACCGGTACGCCGACGAAGAGGTCTCGGTCTCCTCGTACCGTCGCGAGGTCCAGAGCGTCATGGACACCATCAACGCCGAGATCGCGACCCGCTACCGCAAGGGCACGGCGTCGGTCGACGACCTGCTCGACACCGAACGCGGCGGATCCGAGTGACGAACCCGGTCCTGGTCGAGGTCGTCCGATCCGGTTTCGTGGAGAGCGTGCACCGCGGCGCGCTCGTGGTCACCGCCCCGGACGGCTCGGTGCGGTTCTCCACGGGCGACATCGAGCGGCCGGTGTACCCGCGTTCGTCCAACAAACCCCTGCAAGCCGTCGGGATGCTCCGCGCGGGTCTCACGATCAGCGACGAAGAACTCGCGCTGGGCTGCGGGTCGCACAACGGCGAGCCCGGCCACGTCGAGGGCGCCTTGGCGATGCTCTCCCGCGTGGGGCTGACCGAGGACGCGCTGGCCTGCCCGCCCGCCTTTCCGCTGCACGAGCCCAGCATGCTGGCCGTGGCCTCGGCCGGAAAACGCCGCGCCGCCATGAACTGCTCCGGCAAACACGCCGCGATGCTCATGACCTGCGCACAGCTCGGCTGGCCGACCAAGGATTACGAGTCCGAGATCCATCCGCTGCAGAAAATCGTCCAGGCCACCGTCGCCGACCTCACCAGCGAGACGATCGAGACGGTCGGCGTCGACGGCTGCGGCGCGCCGCTGTTCGCGTTCTCCCTCACCGGTCTCGCCCGCTCCTTCGGCAGGCTGGTCACGGCCATGGGCGGGCCGGAGCGCCGGGTCGCCGACGCGGTCCGCGCGCATCCGTGGCAGGTCGCGGGCACCGGCCGCGAGGACACCGTGCTGATGCGGAACATCGACGGCCTGCTTTCGAAGGGCGGCGCCGAGGGAGTGCACGCGTTCGCCCTCCCGGACGGCACGGCGCTGGCGGTGAAGATCGACGACGGCGCGGCCAGGGCCCGTATCCCGCTGCTGCTCGCGACGCTGCGCCACCTCGGCATCGACCCGGGCGACGAAGCCGACGCCCTCGCGCGCGACGCGGTACTGGGCGGCGGGAAACCGGTCGGCGGACTGAGGGTCGCCGAAGGCATCTACGACTAGTTCGCGCGTTCCCGCGCGGCCAGGTCGCCCCAGAAGTCCCGCAAATCGGCGAACAGTTCGGCCAGCTCGTCGACATTGCCGGTGCGGAGCGCGTCGAGGATGTCATGCACCTCTTCGGCGGTCGTGTCGGCCTGGAGGATCGAGTCGGCGAAGAGTTGTACGAGACCGCCGTAGTCGAGTTCGACCGCGGAGCCGGGGTGGAAGCTGTCGAGCCAGCGGCGGGTCTCGAGCAGCACCCGTCCCGGCCCCGAGTCGCCGAAGGTCGCTTCGAGCAGATCCCCGACCTCGCGGGCGCGATGCCGCGCGTCGGCGATGGAGACCCGCCACGACACCTCGCGTTCGGGGTCGTCGCGGCCCTTGCCGAGTTTGACCCGGCGCATCCCGGGATCGAACAGCACGAACCACGGAAGCGGCACGGTCCACGTCGTCGACAGCGTGTGCGAAGCCGAGGCGGACAGGTCGCCGATGGCGGACTTCGCCCGCGAGCGGATCGTGTCGAGTGAAGCGCCGCCCGCCTCGAGCACCGCGTTCTTCAGCGCGGGATGCGCGTCGCCGAGGAAGGTCACCAATGCCGCGGCCGAGCGCGCGCGGATCTCCATCGGACAGATCAGCGGCCCTGGGCCGGCGTCGCCGTGCTCACCCTCCGGCACGTCTTCCGGATCCAGGACGAGGACGTCGGTGATGAGACTGGGCGCGGCCCGGCCGTCCGCGAGTTCGGCGGGCAGCAACCGCCCCACATGCTGTGACTTGAGCCACAGTGCCTGCTCGCGCGTCCCCGCGGCCGAACGATCGAGCCGGGCCGCTTCGACGGCCTCGAGCAGGCGTTCGTCCGGTGGATCCCCCAGCGCGAGCAGGGGCTCATAGACGCGGAGATAAGCCGCGAACGGACGGGGCACACGAGCATCGTGGCACGCCGACCTGCGACTATCGCCACCGACCGGCCGGTAACCGGCGTTCGGTGAACACTGTCGTCACCGGCACACCGTGCCACGTCGCATCCAACCCCCCGGACACGGTACGGTGTCAGCAGGAAAGAATTGTCGAGACGATGCGGGGCCGCCGATTCCCCCGGCCGCCCCGCCCCTGTGCGAGGGGGTCGAGCCATGGGGCGCGGCCGGGCTAAGGCCAAGCAGACGAAGGTGGCGCGCGAGCTCAAGTACAGCTCGCACGAAACCGACTTCGATGCTTTGCAGCGCGAGCTGTCCAGTAGTTCCTCGGAAGACAGGCACGAGGACGACAAGCGGTATGACGACGACCCGTACGACGGGTACGACGAATACCGCCGCTGAGCAACGCGTGACACGCGAGGGTGGATCCGGGCTTGCCCCGGTAACCGCCCTCGCGTGTCGCGTGCTGCCCAAAATACGAGGAGGTGCCATGTCTGACGTAGCGCGAGTAGGTGTCGTCGGGGCCGGGCTCATGGGTTCGGGCATCGCCGAGGTGCACGCGCGGGCCGGGCTGGACGTGATCGTCACCGAGGTCAACCAGCCGGCGCTGGACTCCGGGCGGGCGCGGATCGAGAAGTCGCTGCAACGCGGCGTCAAGAACGGGAAGCTCTCGCAGGAAGACGCCGACGCGGCGCTCGGACGGCTCCGCTTCACCACCGAGATCGGCGAGTTCGCCGACCGCGACCTCGTCATCGAGGCCATCCTGGAACAGGAGCAGGCCAAGGTCGAGGTGTTCCGGTCGCTGGACAAGATCGTCGAGCGCGAAGACGCGCTGTTCGCGTCCAACACCTCCTCGATCCCGATCATGAAGCTCGGGATGGCCACCGACCGTCCGCAGCAGGTGGTCGGCATCCACTTCTTCAACCCGGTCCCGGTACTGCCGCTCGTCGAGCTGGTGCCCTCGCTGCTGACCAGCGACGACACCGCCCGCCGCGCCGAGGAGCACGCGACGACGGCGTTGAGCAAGACGGTGATCCGGTCGCAGGACCGCGCCGGGTTCATCGTGAACTCGCTGCTCGTGCCGTATCTGCTTTCGGCGATCCGGATGATCGAGTCGGGTTTCGCGTCCGCGGAGGACATCGACCGCGGCATGGAGCTGGGCACCGCGCACCCGATGGGCCCGCTGCGGCTGTCGGACCTGATCGGCCTGGACACCATCAAGGCGATCGCGGACTCGATGTACGCCGAGTTCAAGGAGCCCCTGTACTCCTCGCCGCCGCTGCTGCTGCGCATGGTCGACGCCGGCCTGCTCGGCAAGAAGACCGGCCGCGGCTTCTACAGCTACTCCTGACCGGACTCGACACAGCGACGGAGCGCTGCGACCGACTTGCGTAGGCCGCAGCGCTCCAAAGCATCGAGAACCTCGGCGACGCTGGTTGGCGGAGCGCGGCGCGCGTCGGCTATGCGCCGCACCGCTTCCACGACCACACTCTCACTGAGCTCGACCCGGTCGAGGACGAAGTCGTCGGCGCTCTGGGCCTCGACGTTCCAGCGGCCGAGCAGCCGTTCGGGGAAATCCCGCAGGTTTTCGGTCACGATGACCCGCGCCTGTGCCTTGATCGCCGCCGCGAGCACGTGCCGATCGTCCAGGTCCGGCAGTTCGAGCGTGGTGACGAGCGGTTCGTAGCCGGTGACCAGGCAGTCCCGGACAGCGTCGTTCATCAGGTTTCGAGTCCTGTCGAGCTTGCGCTGGTCGAGATCGGGCCGGTTCTTCCGGAGGTTCCGGAAGGCCTCGTCGAGGATTTCGTCCGTCCACTTCGCCTGCACGAACCCGCTCTGCGCGATCCG
This sequence comes from Amycolatopsis sp. cmx-4-54, assembly GCF_046548895.1. Taxonomy (NCBI): domain Bacteria; kingdom Bacillati; phylum Actinomycetota; class Actinomycetes; order Pseudonocardiales; family Pseudonocardiaceae; genus Amycolatopsis; species Amycolatopsis sp. cmx-4-54. The sequence goes on along the minus strand of NZ_JAEBEJ010000002.1, from coordinate 725,695 downwards.
GAGCAAGAGATCACGCAGCTAGGTCAGCCCCATCTCCTGATCCAGGGCGGAAAGCTCGTCCGCGGCCTCGCGGCGGCGTCGGTCGTCTTCACGCAGGTAGTCGTGGAGGGAGCCGGCTTTCACGCGGCGATGCTTGCCGACCGTCCGGTATTCGATCCGCCCCGCTTCGAGCAGCCCGATGAGGAACGGCCGGGAAACGTTGAGCAGGTCGGCCGCCTGCTGCGTGGTCAGCTCGGCGTGCGACGGGACGATGGAGACACTTTCGCCTGCCGCCACCAAGGCCAGCACCCTGGCCATCAGATCGACGACTCCCCGGGGAACGACAACGGACTCCTCGTTCTCATCGACGACGACGCGCACGGTATCCCGGGTATGGCTCCTGGCCAGATAGGCCTCGACGTGCGGAAGTGCCTCGAGTGCCACGTCGATGTCGTGGCGTCCCGGGACGATCTGGTCGATGGTCAACGCAGTCATCACTGCTCCCGTGTCCAGCGTGGTTCCAGTATCGGCTCTCAACGAATTATTCGCAATAAACGCAATAAACGCAACTCGATGGTGCGTTCAGCTTGCGTGGCGGCACACCTAGACTCGGGGGCGTGGGACAAGGACAGCTGCGCGCGGGTCTGGTCGGTGCCGGGCCGTGGGCGAAGACGGTGCACGCGCCAGGTCTCGCCGATCACCCCGGAATGACGTTGCGCGCGGTCTGGGCCAGGCGCCCTGAGGCCGCGAAGGAGCTTGCCGAGACACACGGCGCCCAAGCCGTCGACAGTTTCGACGAGTTGCTCGACCAGGTGGACGCGGTCGCGTTCGCGGTGCCGCCCGCCGTCCAGGCGGAGCTGGCGGTCAAGGCGGCCGAAGCGGGCAAGCATCTGATCCTGGAGAAGCCGATCGCCGCCGATCTCGACGGCGCGCGCCGGCTCGCGGACGCGGTGGAGGCCGCCGGGGTCGCGGCCCTCGTGGTCCTCATCCTGCGGTTTTCGCCGATGACGCGCGCATGGCTCGACGGCATCAAGGAAGCCGGCGGCTGGCGCGGCGGCGGGGCGCGATGGCTTTCGGGTGCGCTGCTCGGTGGCCAGTACCAGTCCTCGGCGTGGCGGCACGACTCCGGCGCGCTCGCCGACATCGGCCCGCACGCCCTCGATCTGCTGGACGCCGCTCTCGGTGAGATCACCGAGGTGCTCGCCGCGAACCGGACCGATGACGATCTGTGGCAACTGCTGTTAGCCCACGAGGGTGGCGCGACCAGTACGGCGACCCTGTCGCTGCGGCTGCCGATCCAGCCGACGGTGGTCGAAGTGGCCGTTTACGGCGAGCACGGCTACCGCACTTTGGGCCGCAAGCCGGGCTCGGCGGGCGAGTCGTACACCGCGCTCCTGGACGATTTCGCCGCGATGGCCGCGAGCGGGACGACCTCGCATCCGTGTGACGTGCGTCGCGGTCTGCACCTGCAGAGGCTGCTCGAACACGCGCGGGAGCTCGCCGGACACGGCAAGTAGTACACAGGTCACCCACAAGGCTTTTCCTTACCCGATAAGGCCTTCTTTCGAAGACTTCGCAGTCATCCACAGGGTTGTCCACAGGTTCCTTTGTGGACGGTCACCAGCATGGGAAAACCTCTTCCGCCACTGGAAAAGATCATCTTCTGGTGCGTTGGCTCCGCCATGCCGAGTCGATCTTGCGGCGCGAAGGTGCTCTTGGGCGTGATGATCCCGTTGACGATCATCACGGTTCCCTACGCGTTGCTCGGCTGGCCGCTCCTCGCGGGCGTATCGACGGCGAAGACGTGCCGGCTCCGGACAGCAGGTCCGGCGGGTGTGCGACGCCCCCGTCCGGCTTCGGGTCTCGCGCAGCCGCAGCGGAGGTAAACCGGTTGACCATCATGCGATGGTGATCGCGAAAGCCCTTACGACGGAGAAAGAGGGATGCCTCATGCCTGACGCCTTCGGTGGCGTCGGCACGAGCTAGCCGGCGCACACGCCTGCTCCACCACGCACGCGGATCCTCCCGTGCGTCTCTTTCTTCTGCCCGAAAGGCTTTCCACCAGTGCTTTCCGAGACGATTCGTGCTTTGCAGTCCTCTATTCGCCTCACCGCGGCGAAGTTCCGGGAGACCGAGCGGATCGGTCCGTTCCTGGCCACGTACTACCTCGAGGCCGACAGCCCCTTCCTCAACTACGCGATCCCCGATGACGGCGCCGTCCCCACACAGGACGATGTCGCCGCGCTCACCGAGGCGTTCCGCAAGCGCGGGCTCGTGCCGCGTCTGGAATTCCTGACCGAAGCGGTTCCGGGCGCCGAGGCCGTGCTCGTCGAGTGCGGTTACACGCTGGAGCGGCGGGTTCCGCTGATGATCTGTTCCCCGGGCCAGGTCGTCGGGCAACCGGAACCGGCCGGGATCAGCCTGGTCACCCCGAAAACCGACGGCGAACTCCGGCAGATGATCCGGGCGCAGAACGTGGCGTTCGGGGAGGACGATCCCGAGCAGCACCTCGACCCGTCACCGGATCAGCTGAGCGGCGAGACCCTGTCGGTGATGGCCGTGGCCGAGACCGGCGAGGTCGTCGGCGGCGGGGTCGCGACCGCGATCCTCGACGGCGCGACCGAGATCGCCGGGATCGGGGTGATCGAGGGGTACCGGAGCCGCGGGATCGCCGCGGCGATGACGGAGTACCTGACGCGTGAAGCCCACGCGCGCGGTGGCCGGTCGGTGTTCCTGACGCCGGGCGCCGGGCAGGCGGAACGCGTCTACGGCCGGGTCGGCTTCGAGACCGCGGCCGAATGCGTGCACCTGTCAATCATCTGAGTAGCCGCCGCGGCGGGATTTCTTGACCTCGCCGCGGCGCTTCTTCGACGCCAGGCGGCGTTCCTTCGAACCTCGCGAAGGTTTGGTGGGACGCCGCTTGGCGGCCGGGGGCGCCGACGCGTCCAGCAGCAACATCACCAGCCGCGCCCGCGCGGCTTCCCGGTTCATCAGCTGGGAGCGGTGTTCGGAAGCGGTGATCGTGACGACGCCGTCGACCAGCCGCGACGAAAGCCGGTCCAGCATCCGAGCCCGGAGATGCTCCGGGACGGACGCCGAACCGGCCACGTCGAAGGACAGCTCGACCCGCGAGTCCGTGGTGTTCACGCCCTGCCCACCCGGACCCGACGACCGGGAGAACCGTTCGCTCAATTCGGCACCCGGGATCACGAACCGGGTGCCGACCACCACGTCATCAGCCACGGACCCAGTGTTCCACCAGGGCCAAGAGAATATTCAATGCCTGTTGGCGAGAGCTGAGGCTGGACTCGTAAACCGGATATGAGGCGTGAACCCGCCCTGGCCTAAGGCCCCGCTATCGCGGTGCGGGTTCACCAGCGGACACTCAGAAGCGCGGGTGGTCGCCCGAGAGCACGGCGCGCGGGCCGTCCGGGTCTTCCGCGGGCTGCACGTCGCCGAGGATCCACGCCGGCACGTGCCGTGCGGTCAGCATCGCCAGCGCCCGGTCGACGTCGTCGGCGCCGACGATCGCGACCATGCCGACGCCCATGTTGAACGTCTTCTCCAGTTCGGCCCGTTCGACCCTGCCGCGATGGCCGATCAGCGCGAACACCGGCGCCGGGGTCCAGGTGCCGCGTTCGAGCCGGGCGACCAGTCCGCGCGGCATGACGCGGGCGAGGTTCTGTTCCAGGCCGCCGCCGGTGATATGCGCGAACGTGCGGACGTCGGCCTCGGCCGCCAGCGCGAGGCAGTCCTTTGCGTAGATCCTGGTCGGCTCCAGCATCTCCTCGCCGAGCGAGCGGCCGAACTCCTCGACGTGCCCGTCGAGCGGCATACGCGCGATGTCCAGCAGCACGTGCCGGGCGAGCGAGTAACCGTTGGAGTGCAGGCCGGACGAGCCGAGCGCGAGGACGACGTCGCCGGGGCGGACCCGCTCCGGGCCGAGCACCTTCGACGCCTCGACGACGCCGATACCGGTGCCCGAAAGGTCGTAGTCGTGCTCGCCCATCAGGCCGGGGTGCTCCGCGGTCTCGCCGCCGAGCAGCGCGCAACCCGCCTGGACGCAGCCCTCGGCGATCCCGCCGACCAGCGCCGCGATCTTCTCCGGCACGACCTTGCCGACGGCGATGTAGTCCTGCATGAACAGCGGCTCGGCACCGGTGACGACCAGATCGTCGACGACCATCGCGACCAGGTCGATGCCGACCGTGTCGTGCTTGTCGAGCGCCTGCGCGACGGCGATCTTGGTGCCGACCCCGTCGGTCGACGAGGCCAGCACCGGCTCTTTCCACTTGTCCAGCTTCAGGGAGAACAGTCCGGCGAAACCGCCGACCCCGCCCATCACCTCGGGCCTCGTGGCCCTCTCGGCGTGCGGTTTGAGCAGCTCGACGGCTTTGTCACCGGCGTCGATGCTGACGCCGGCGGCGGCGTACGTGGCGCTCGTGGACTCGCTCACGGAAGCGGACTCCAACTCTGGAAGTGAGGTCTAGGGACGCCGGATGGCGTCCTCAGCACCGTACCCGGCAGGGCTGATGGGCTTCGCCGCGCCATTGACCGAGTCCAGGCTCTCCAGCAGGTGCTTCCCGATCAACGCGTCTTCGGGCAGCGCGATCGGGTACTCGCCGGAGAAGCACGCGGTGCACAACCGCGACTTCGGCTGTTCCGAGGACGCGACCAGCCCGTCCAGGGAGATGTAGCCCAGGGTGTCCGCGCCGATGGAGCGGCGGATGCCGTCGAGGTCGACGCCGTTGGCCACCAGTTCGGCGCGCGAGGCGAAGTCGATCCCGTAGAAACACGGCCAGCGCACCGGCGGCGACGCGATCCGGACGTGCACCTCGAGCGCGCCCGCCTCCCGCAGCATGCGGACCAGGGCGCGCTGGGTGTTGCCGCGGACGATGGAGTCGTCGACGACGACGAGCCGTTTGCCGCGGATGACGTCGCGCAACGGGTTCAGCTTGAGGCGGATGCCCAGCTGGCGGATGGTCTGCGACGGCTGGATGAAGGTGCGGCCGACGTAGGCGTTCTTCACCAGGCCGGTGCCGTAAGGGATGCCGGAGCCCTGCGCGTAGCCGATGGCGGCCGGGGTGCCGGATTCGGGCACCGGCATGACCAGGTCGGCGTCGGCCGGATGTTCGGCGGCGAGCTTGCGGCCGATCTCGACGCGGGTGGCGTGCACGCTGCGGCCGGCGATCGAGGTGTCGGGGCGGGCGAGGTACACGTACTCGAAGACGCAGCCCTTGGGCTCGGGGTTCGCGAACCGCGAGGAGCGCAGGCCCTCGGCGTCGATCGCGATGAGCTCACCGGGCTCGACCTCGCGGACGAAGGACGCGCCGCAGATGTCGAGCGCGGCCGTCTCGCTCGCGACCACCCAGCCGCGTTCGAGCCTGCCGAGCACCAGCGGGTGCACACCGTGCGGGTCTCGCGCGGCGTAGAGGGTGGACTCGTCGGCGAAGACCAGGCAGAAGGCGCCCTTGAGGGTGGGCAGCAGTTCCAGCGCGGCGGCTTCGATGCCCTTGTCGGCGGCGTTGGCCGCGAGCAGCCCGCACACGAGGTCGGAATCGCTGGACGAACCGGTCAGGCCCGCGTGCGGTTTGAGCCCGGCTTCGACCGTGCGATCCCGCAGCTCGGCGGTGTTGACGAGGTTCCCGTTGTGCGCGAAGGACAACCCGCTGCCGGTGGCGGTGGTCCGGAAGATCGGCTGCGCGTTCTCCCAGATGGTCGCGCCGGTGGTCGAGTAGCGGCAGTGGCCGACGGCGATATGTCCTTGCAGCGACTGCAGGACCTGCTCGTCGAACACCTGGCTGACCAGGCCGAGATCCTTGAAGACGACGATCTGCGAACCGTCGGAGACCGAGATGCCGGCCGCTTCCTGGCCGCGGTGCTGAAGTGCGTAGAGCCCGTAGTAGGTCAGCTTCGCGACCTCTTCTCCGGGCGCCCAGACACCGAAGACGCCGCATTCCTCGCGGGGTTCCGGATCGGGCTGGTCGGTCACGGGCTGTCCGATGAGGGACGGGTCGGAAACCACCGAGGTGCTCCCAAGGAGAAAGAGGGCAGGCCACCACCAGTGTAAACGGTGGGCACGAGATCAACGCGCCGCGCGAAGTGGCACTGGACACGCTTCAAGCCGTGACTCTGAGTGAACCCGCGAAGATCTCGAAGACAAGGCGGGCTCCACTGTGACCGTGAGTGACGAGCGGGTGTCAAGGCCCGGCACTCACGACCCCCGACCAGCCGACCGCTCCCCCTCGACAGAGGCGGTCGACTGTGCTTAGGAGGCGGTCAGCCCGCGGCGAGCCACTTCGAGGTGCCACCGCGGCCGGGCACCCAGCAGCCCTTGGCCGCGGTCTCCGGGACGTACAGCGAGCCGGGAGTCCGCTCGTCCGGGAGCGCGAGCAGTGCCGTCAGCACCGTCGCCGCGTCGCCGGTGAACCGCCACAGCCAGACCTCGGGCTCGAGGATGTCCTCCTCGGTCCCGGGCATGCGGGTGGCGACGACATCGTCCTCGGCGTTGAGCCGGACCACGTCGACCACGTTGTCGTGGACTCGCACGCCGACCACGGCCAGTACCTCGCCGTTCGCGTCGCACGGGTGCACGAACTGGTAGCCGCGGTGGATCAGCTCCTGCAGGCCGCTTTCGATATCGGTGATCTCCGCGATGATGGTGTCACCCGAGAACGTCATCGAATTCGCCGTCCTTGGCGCCCGCGAGGAACGCGGCCATCTCGGCCTGGGTGTAGATCAGGGCCGGCCCGGTCGGAAAGCGCGAGTTGCGCATCGCGATCTCGCCGGAAGCGAGCGGCGCCACCTCGACACAGTTGCCGATCGCGTTGCTGTAGCTGGCTTTGCGCCATTGGGCGCCGGTAAGACGATCGGCCGGGATGCCGTTGTCGAACTGTTCAGCCATGGTCCCCACCTTCCCCGACAGAAGACTCGGGCGATGCATCTGCATGTGCATTTGCCTGTGATCGCAAAGTTAGCACGTGTGGCTGCAGCGGTAAATGCACGTGCAGAAGTTTTTGCAGAACTCGCGTGCAGTGATGACTCAGGTCCGCGGCCACCCCACTAAAGGGTTACGAGCGCAGCCCCCAATGGGTGAACAACTACCACTCGTGGCCACTTTTTTCGAGGACATGCGAGGAAACCCGGTCGCCTCGCAAGATGGCCGGCAGCACCACAAAGGTGAGCGGCTCAGATTTCGGCGCGGCGCTTCAGCAGCATCTGACGGCTGCGGTCCGGCGTCTCCGCGTCGACCGCGAGCATGTCCAGCGCCCGGCTGTACCGCTCGATCTCGTCGCGCTTGTCGATGTAGTGCGCGCCGGTCAGGTACTCGGTGTAGGCGATGTTCGGCAATTCCTCCTCCGCGAACCTGAGCAGCGAGAACGCGCTGTCCGCGGAGTAGCCACTCCGGTCGTACGGGAGGACCTGCACCGAGATGTTCGGCTGCTGGATCATCTCCAGCAGATGGTCGATCTGGCCCTTCAGCACCTCGCGGTCGCCGATCGGCCGGTAGAGCACCGACTCGTCGAGCACCAGCCACAACCGCGGCGCGTCCGGCCTCGACAGCATCTTCTGCCGCCGCATCCGCAGCGCGACCCGGCGGTCGACCTGTTCGTTGACCATGTCCTTGCGGCCGTGGCTCATGATCGCCCGCGCGTAGGCCTCGGTCTGCAACAGGCCCGTGACGTACAGCGGCTCCCACACCTGGATGCGGGCCGCGGCCTCTTCGAGCCCGACGAGGTCGTTGAACCAGCTCGGCATCAGGTCGCCGTAGCGGCGCCACCAGCCCGGCTCGTTCGACTCCTTGACCATGTCGAGGAACTGCTGCCGTTCGCCGGGGTCGGTCATCCCGTACATGGTCAGCAGATCGGCGACGTCGCGTTCCTTGAAGCCGACGCGGCCCAGCTCGAGACGGCTGATCTTCGACTCGGAACCCCGGATGCTGTAGCCGGCCTCCTGGCGCGTGATGCCCGCGTCCTCGCGCATCCGGCGGAGCTGAGAGCCGAGGATCATCCGCCGCGCGGTGGGACCCAGGGACTGCTCACCGCCAGGCGGGGTGACCGCGTTCATCGACCGGGGACCTTTCGCACGACGACACTCAGGGAACTAGCCGATTACTGAAAGTACACGTTTGGACCTCGACACGACAGGGATGGCTCGGTTTACCCGTCGCGTACGTGGTTCTACTCTACGTAGAGCCCGAGACTTCCGACACAGTTTTGTGAGGTTCAAGATGCCCGACGCCCCGACCCGGACGGAACGAGTGCCCGTGGGTGTCGACCCGACCCGGGCCAGCATCGCCCGGGTGTACGACGCCTTCCTGCTCGGCAAGGACAACTACGAGATCGACCGGGAGGTGCTGCGCAAGGTTCAGCAGGCGGCCCCCGAGGCGCAGGACCTGGCGACCGAGAACCGCGGCTTCCTGATCCGCGCGTGCCGGTTCCTCGCCAGCCAGACGGGCATCACCCAGTTCCTCGACCTGGGATCCGGCCTGCCGACGGCCGAGAACACGCACCAGGTCGTGCAGCGGATCAACCCGGAGATCAAGGTCGTCTACGTCGACAACGACCCGGTCGTGCTGGCCCACGGGCGCGCGCTGCTCGAGGAGAACGAGAACACGCACTTCGTCTCGGACGACATCTTCGAGCCGGAGCGGATCATGGAGAACCCGGACATCCGGCGGCACATCGACTTCTCGCAGCCGATCGCGTTGCTGCAGCTCGGGACGCTGCACCACTACAACGGGCCGCACGACGAGCCCGCCAAGATCATGAAGAAGTACATCGACGCGCTGCCGTCGGGTTCGTACGTGGCGATCTCGCACTTCTCGGACCCGGAGGACGAGCTGTCCGAGGTCGCTCGCAAGATGGAGGATTTCTTCATCCACAGCCCGATGGGCTCGGGCACCTTCCGCACCAAGGCCGAGATCGAGGAGCTGTTCCACGACCTCGAGATGGTCGAGCCCGGTGTCCGGCTGTGCGCCGACTGGTGGCCGGACGGCCCGCGGATCAAGGAGCTGAACACGGCTCAGCGCACGATCTCGGGCGGCATCGGCCGCAAGGCTTGAGACCGCCTTCCGGCTGAGATGAAAGGCCCCTTCATTGCAAATTTTGCAATGAAGGGGCCTTTCATCGCACGTGCCGGGGCGGGTTCAGAGGCGGACCAGCGGCAGCCAGCGGGCCAGTTCGGCCCTGCTCCCGGAGGCGGTGACCCGCCCCGACTCGACGGCGTCGGCCCAGCCGAGCAGCCCGGTCGCCAGTTCCAGCCACGTGCGCGGATCCGTTTCGACGACGTTCGGCGGCGTCCCGCGGGTGTGGCGCAATCCTTCGACACACTGCACGGCCGCGAACGGCGGCACCCGCACTTCGACACTCTTCCCCGGGGCGTCCCCGGCCAGCGTCCGCAGGCTCAGGCGCACCGCCGCGGCCAGCTCGGGACGGGCCGGTTCCGGACCGGATCCGCTCAACCAGGGGGAAATCGCCGCGATCGCGGCTCGTAACTCAGCGGGGTCGACCGAACGCGAAGAGGCCATGGGAGAACAGTAGAGTGAGCGCGAACAAACCTTCAGGCACCCGGAACGTGGGGATGGCGATGGCGCAGCGGGACGAGGCGGATCGATTGGCGTCGAGCCCGGCGGGCAAGCGGAAACAGGCCAAGCCGAAGATCACCGAAGAGATGCGCGCCAACGCCAAGGCCAACCCCAACAGCTGGCTTTATGTCATCGACGAGGCCTTCGACGCGGGAGGTCCGGTGCCGTCCTGGGCGGTCGTCGGCGCGTACCCGGTGAACGGCGGAGGCGAGATCGTCGAGGACTTCCACGCCAACGACCGCTACCGGCCTTCGCCGAAGGCGCTCGGTTTTCCCGAGCCGCGCAACGAACTCGAGCAGCTGCTCCAGCTGGTGCGCACGAACCACCGCCCGGCCGCCGACCTGCCGCGAGTCATCCTCGACTCGACGCTGTTCGTCTACGCCCTTTCGCCGGTGCAGCGCACGGTGATCGGCTTCCACAACACCGACGGCAAGGTGCTCGTTCCCGCGTACACGGCCAAGTCGCTGGTGCCGCGGGAATGGCCGCACGCCAGGGCGGTGCTTGGCCGGGACATGGTCCCGCTGCTCGCCGGCCACCCCGTGACGATCAACCCACACGACCGGCTCACCGCGATCATCCCCTCGGAGCACCTCGACAAAGCCCTTTCGGACGAGCGTCGTTAGGGTTCGACTAACCCACTCGGCCCAATTTATTCAGGGCGAACGCCACTCTTTCGAGTGATGTTCGAGTCGCTGATTCCCTTTCCGCGGGGGATCGTGGCGACGTGATGAGTCGCAGAGTGTGTTCAAAAGGCTGGGGGGCCGTCCTCACGGCGGGGGTTCTGCTGCTCGCGCAGACCCCCGCCATCGCACGGGAAAGCGGGCCGCGATACGACGGGGCGGAGGGGCACTACGCCGGTTCACAGATCGCGCTGCACGAAGGCGTCAATGTGCCGGCGGGGCCGCTTTACGGCGGCGAAGCGCAGACGCTCGGCCACGACGTCAGCGGTCATCAGGGCGAGGTCGACTGGCCCACCGCCGCCAGTACCGGCGCGAAGTTCGTCTACGTGAAGGCGACCGAGGGCACCGGCTTCGTCAATCCCCGGTTCGTCCAGCAGTACAACGGTTCCTACGGCGTGGGCCTGATCCGCGGTGCGTATCACTTCGCCCGCCCCGACATCTCGGACGGCGCCGCGCAGGCGCACTACTTCGTCGACCACGGCGGCGGCTGGTCCAAGGACGGCAAGACGCTGCCGGGCGCGCTCGACGTCGAGTACAACCCGTACGGCGAAACGTGTTACGGCAAGACGCCGGCGCAGATGGTCGCGTGGGTGACGTCGTTCGCGACGACCTATCTGCAGCGCACCGGGCGGCATCCGACCATCTACACGTCGACGAGCTGGTGGAAGCGCTGTACCGGCAACAGCAACGCGTTCTGGCAGAACCCGCTGTGGCTCGCGCGCTACAACACGGCGATCGGCGAGCTGCCCGCGAGCTGGAAGACCCACACCATCTGGCAGTTCGCGGACAAGGGCAGCCTGCCCGGAGACCAGAACTGGTTCAACGGCACGGCCGATCGCGTGAGCGCGCTGTCCCTCGGCTGAGCGCTCCCCCGAGTGGACGTTACAAGATCACATAACTCGACCTAATTGGAAATGAAAATCACCCACGTGTAGTACCAATTTCACGGAAGTTAGTGACAAACCCGGCACTCGTCGTCAACAATCGTGCCCGGACGGCTACCACCTGCAAGGTCGCCGTCCTCAGCGAGGGTTATCCGTGAAGGGATTGTCGTGATGCGCACTTCCCGAAGAATCACCATCGCCGTCGGCTCCGCGCTGCTCCTGCTCGGCAGCACGGTCCAGGCGTCGGCCGCCCCGTCCCCCGAGATCATGTCGATCGAACAGGATCTCCAGCAGAACGACCACACGATCGGATCCCAGATCCGGCGCGTGGAAGGCGACACCTCCACCCCGGAATCCAAGGCCAAGGCCGCGCAGCCGCAGCCAGAGGCCGGGGTGCTCGCGACGGTCGCGGGGATGGACGTGGCCAGCTACCAGAAGAACGTCGACTGGGCCTACTGGTGGGGTCAGGGCAAGCGTTTCGTGTGGACGAAGGCCACCGAAGGCACGAGCTACAAGAACCCGTACTTCGCCCAGCAGTACAACGGTTCCTACAGCCAGGGCTTCATCCGCGGCGCGTACCACTTCGCCCTGCCGAACGTCTCGGGCGGCGCGGCGCAGGCCGACTTCTTCATCAACAACGGCGGCGGCTGGTCCAAGGACGGCAAGACCCTGCCGGGCGCGCTGGACATGGAGTACAACCCGTACGGCGCCACCTGCTACGGCCTGAGCCAGTCCGCCATGGGGGCGTGGATCCGGGCGTTCCACGACCGCTACCAGGCACGCACCGGCCGCTGGCCCGTCATCTACACCTCGACGAGCTGGTGGAGCACCTGCGTCGGCACGTCGCAGAACTTCGGCGGCACGGTCCCGCTGTGGATCGCGCGGTACGCGTCCACCGTGGGCACGCTGCCCTACGGCTGGGGCTTCTACACCGTGTGGCAGTACACCTCCAGCCCGCTCGACCAGAACACCTTCAACGGCGCTTACGACCGCTTGCAGGCGCTGGCCAACGGCTGAGCTGCGCATTCCGTGAAGAAGCGGCTCTCGGCCTCGGCCGGGAGCCGCTTTCGCGTGCGAGGTACCTTCCGAGCAGAATGCCCCTGAAACCCCTGGCACGGGCCGATCCGGAACCAGCGCTGACCGCCGGTCGTCTGATCTGAAGCCTCAGGCCCCAGTACGGAAGGCGAGACCGATGACCTACCCACCCCAGCCAGGCCAGCCCTACGGCCAGGACCCCCAGGGACAGCAGCCGTACCAGGGTGGCTGGGACCAGACCCAGCAATACGGTCAGCCGCAGCAGTACGGACAGCAGCAAGGCTGGGACCAGACGCAGCAGTACCAGCAGCCGCAGCAGGGCTGGGACCAGACCCAGCAGTACCCGCAGCAGCCCCAGCAGGGCTGGGACCCGAACAACCAGGGCTACCAGCAGGGCTTCGGCGGCCCGCCCGCGCCGCCGCCGAAGAGCAAGACCGGCCTGATCATCGGGATCGTGATCGGCCTCGTCGTGCTGATCGCGTTCGGTGTCACCGGGTTCGTCGCGCCGGGCTTCCTGCTGAGCAAGGACGAGGGGAACAACACGGCCGCGCCGCCGCCCGCGTCGTCGTCCGAGCAGGCGCCGAGCTCCGCGCCGAAGAGCAGCCCGAAGTCGAGCTCGCCCAGGAGCAGCCCGCGGAGCACCGAAAGCGGTGGCACGGGCTCCGAAGGCAACCCGAAGGGCATCCAGAACCTGAAGGACTTCCTGGCCAAGGTGAGCGCCGGGGACAAGGCCGGCGCGCTGGCGCTGGTGTGCCAGGACATGAAGGCGACCATGGGCGACTCGATCGACATCATGGCCCCGGCGCCGTCGCAGCTGGAGGTCACGTCGACCTCGGGCATCGGCGACGGGTTCATCACCGGTGACATCGAGGGCACGGTCAAGGGCAAGAAGGTGAGCGGATCGGGGATCTCCTCGGACGACAACCCGGACAAGTCCTTCTGCGTCCGCAACTTCTTCGTATTCTGAGCGGATGAAGCGGTTTCTCCGCTCCCCGCTGCTCTGGACCTTCGTCGTCTCGCTCGTCCTGCTGCTCGCGGTCGGCGGCTGGTTGCTGACGGATCCGGCGACCAGCCGCAGTGAGGCGCTGAAGACAGGCGGCATCGCCGGGGGCGCCATCGTCGCGCTGTACGCGTTGTGGCTCAACGACCGGCGGCGCCGGGTCGAGGAGCGACGGCAGGAGGTCGAACGGCAGCGGCAGGAGCTCGAGCTGCGGCGGGCCGACCAGGACCGGGACCGGATCTCGGACGAACGGTTCGCGAAGGCCGTCGAACTGCTCGGGCACGAGGCCGACCAGGTGCGGGTGGGGGCCCTGCACGCGCTGGCGGGGCTGGCTCGCGGCCGCGAGATCTACCGGCAGACCGTGCTCGACATCCTGTGCTCGTACCTGCGGCGGCCGTTCGAGCATCCGCGGTACAAGGACACGGCGAAACGCGCCGGGAACACCGCGCCGGAAAAGGGGTCCGCGGAGCAGGACCAAGAACTCCAGGTGCGGCAGACCGCGCAACGGCTGATCGGGGAACTGCTCCCGGCCGCGGATTCCGAAGGCACGCCGGGATACGACCTCGACCTGACCGGCGCGGTACTGGAGTACTTCGATCTTTCTCAGCGGAAGATCGGCAAGCTGCTGCTCCGCTACGCCGGTCTGTACAGCAGCACCAATCTGTCCGGTTGCGTGTTCCTCGGACCGGTCTACCTGACGGGCGCGGGAACGGCCGACGCGAAGAAGATCGGCTTCTTCCGGTGCAATGAAGCCAAGTTCGAGCAGCGGGCGTGGTTCAGCGGGGTGCGGTTCAGCGAAGACGCCGAGTTCCGCGGCACCGTGTTCGCCGGCGAAACCTCCTTCAAGGACAGCGTTTTCGCGAAGGACGCCGTCTTCGCGGACGCCGGGTTCAAGGGGACGCTCGATCTGCGTCGCGCGCGGTTCGAGGGCTTCGGGAACCTGAGCTTCCGCGAGCCGCCCGGCACGGTGTCGCTCTACAACACCGCGGTGGAGCCGGCGAGGGACCACGAACTCCCGGCGGGCTGGGCCGTCGAGACCCTGCCGGACGGCCGCGCCCGGCTCACGGTGAAGGACTGATGAGGCGCCTGCTCTCCTCGCCGCTGCTGTGGACGTTGCTGTCCTCGGTCGCGGTGCTCGTCGGGGTCACCGCCTGGCTGCTCATGGATCGCGCGACCAGCCGCGGTGACGCGCTCAAGACCGGCGCTTTGGCGGGCGGGGCGATCGCCGCGCTCTACGGACTTTGGCTCAACGACCGGCGAAGGCGTACCGAAGAGGACCGGCACGAGATCGAGCGCAGCCGGATCTCCGACGAGCGCTTCGCCAAGTCGATCGAACTGCTGGGCAACGAAGCCGATCAGGTCCGGGTCGGGGCGATGCATTCACTCGCCGGGCTCGCCAGGACGCGTCCGGAGTACCGGCAGACCGTGCTCGACGTGTTGTGCGCCTACCTGCGACGGCCGTTCGAGCATCCGAGTTTCGATCCGGACCTCGACGACTGGGACGACAACGAAAAGCGGGCGGCGGCGGAGCGGGAAAGGCTGGTCCGGCGTGCGGCCGAGCGGCTGATCCGCGACATCCTTCCCCACTCCGGGACCACCGGGCCGACGCTTTCGCTCAATCTCAGCGACGCCCGGCTCGACAAGCTGGGGCTGCTCGGCAGGCGGGTCGGCTGGTTCGGCGCGGATCGGTGCGAGGTGCTGTCCTATCTCGATCTCACCGACGCTCAGCTGTCCGGGAAGTTCCTGCTCGAGAACGCGACCATTCACGGCAGGTTCGAGGTCACGAGGGCGAGCTTCGAACGGAAGGTGTCACTGAACGGCCTGGTCGTCGAGGCGCCTGTCGATTTGAGCGTGGCGACCTTTGCGGAGGCGCCTTCGGTGGAGGGCGCGCAGTTTCCGGCGGGTTCGGTTCCGCCTGCCAGTGAGGGCTGACCACTCACGACCCCATCGGCCCCTGTCGCGAAGACCACTTTCGCGACAGGTGAACCCGACGCAGACCTCTGGCTGCGGGCGCACAGAGGCCCCATTCCCAGTACATGAAGGCCCCCTTCCTTGCGCCTGGCGCAAGGAAGGGGGCCTTCACGTACTTCCGGAGGGCGAACGCGGTCCGTCCGCTCAGTCGAACAGGGCCGGGAGCGTGCGCTCCCAGGTCTCCCGAAGCTCGTCCAGCGTGAACTCCGTGATGTCCTGGAGTTCGAGCGAGCCCGACTCCGGGTCCACCACACCGGTCTTACGCCACGGCAGGCCGCGCGCGGTCAGCATCTCGGTGAACCGCAGTTCCTCGGTGCGCGGCACGGCGACCAGCACCCGGCCCGCGGACTCGGAGAACAGCTGCACGAACGGGTCCTGCTCCGCGTCGAGGAAGACGCGGGCACCGCACTGTCCGATGAGGACGGTCTCGACGAGGGTCTGGATCAGGCCGCCGTCGGAGATGTCGTGCGCGGCGGAGATCATGCCGTCGCGGGAACCGGCGATGAGGATGTCGGCGAGCAGCTTCTCGCGCGCCAGGTCCACGCGAGGCGGGCGTCCGCCGAGGTGGCCGTGCAGTTCGCGCGCCCAGGCGGAACCGTCCAGCTCGTCGTGGGTCTCGCCCAGCAGCAGCAGGGCTTCCCCGGCCTCGGCGCCGATACCGGTGGGGATGCGGCGGGTGACGTCGTCGATCACGCCGAGCACGCCGACCACCGGGGTCGGCAGGATGGCCGTGTCACCGGTCTGGTTGAAGAAGCTGACGTTGCCGCCGGTGACCGGGATGCCGAGTTCGACACAGCCGTCGGCGAGACCGTGCACGGCCCGCTCGAACTGCCACATCACGCCCGGGTCGGTCGGCGCGCCGAAGTTCAGGCAGTCCGACACCGCGACCGGCTTCGCGCCACTGGTGGCGACGTTGCGGTACGCCTCGGCCAGCGCGAGCTTCGCGCCCTCGTACGGGTCGAGGTAGACGAACTTGCTGTTGCAGTCGGTCGAGACGGCGACCCCGCGGCCGGTCGACTCGTCGATCCGGATGACGCCCGAGTCCGACGGCTGCGCGGACACGGTGTTGCCGCGCACGTAGCGGTCGTACTGGGAGGTCACCCATTCCTTCGACGCCTGGTTCGGCGACGAGATCAGCTTGAGGATGTCGGCCCGCAGTTCGTCCGAAGTGGAGGGACGGGGAAGCTTGGCCGAGGTGTCGGCCTGCAGAGCGTCCTGTGTGGACGGACGCTGGATCGGACGGTCGTACACCGGGCCCTGGTGCGCCACGGTGTGCGCCGGCACGTCGACGACGACCTCGTCGTTCCAGGTGATGACCAGGTGCTCGCCGTCGGTGACCTCGCCGATGTCGGTGGCGATGACGTCCCACTTCTCGCAGACCTTCATGAACGCCTCGACGTTCTCCGGCGAGACGACCGCGCACATCCGTTCCTGCGACTCGCTGGAGAGCACCTCCGCCGGGGTCATCCCGGTGGCGCGCAACGGAACCCGGTCGAGGTAGATGTGCATCCCGCCGTCACCGGCGGCCGCGAGCTCCGACGTCGCGCAGGAGAGCCCGGCGCCGCCGAGGTCCTGGATGCCGACGACGAGCTTCTGGGCGAACAGTTCGAGACAGCACTCGATGAGCACCTTCTCGGTGAACGGGTCGCCGACCTGGACGCTCGGGAGCTTCTTGCGGCCACCCGAGCTTTCGTCACCCGAGAACGTGTCGCTGGCCAGGACGGACACGCCGCCGATGCCGTCGAGGCCGGTGCGCGCGCCGAACAGGATGATCTTGTTGCCCTTGCCCGAGGCGAACGCCAGGTGCAGGTCTTCGACGCGCATCGCGCCGACGCACAGGGCGTTGACCAGCGGGTTGCCGGAATAGCTCGGGTCGAACACCAGCTCGCCGCCGATGTTCGGCAGACCGAGGCAGTTGCCGTAGCCGCCGACGCCGGCGACCACACCGGGCAGCACGCGACGGGTGTCGGGGGCGTCCGCCGGGCCGAAGCGCAGCGCGTCCGCCACCGCGAGCGGGCGCGCGCCCATCGCCATGATGTCGCGCACGATGCCGCCGACACCGGTCGCGGCGCCCTGGTACGGCTCCACATAGGACGGGTGGTTGTGGCTCTCGACCTTGAAGGTGACCGCCCAGCCCTCGCCGATGTCGACGACGCCCGCGTTCTCGCCGATGCCGGCGAGCATCTTCTCCTTCATCTCGGGGGTGGCGGTCTCGCCGAAGTAGCGCAGGTGCTTCTTCGAGGACTTGTACGAGCAGTGCTCGCTCCACATCACCGAATACATCGCCAGTTCGGCGTCGGTCGGACGGCGGCCGAGGATCTCCCGGATCCGGGCGTACTCGTCGTCGGCGAGGCCGAGCTCGACGTACGGCTGGGTCAGTTCGGGGGTCGCCTCGGCGCGTTGAGTGGTGTCAACGGTGCTGGTCACGGTGTCCGCATCAGGGTTCGCCACGGCCTTAAGAGTAGGTGAGCGTCCAGGGCGGCTCGCGGTCGCCCGGGCATAAATCGGTCGCGCCCGCGACGGTGATCCGCTTAACGTCGGTAATCGTGCTTTCCGCCACATACCCGCTTCCGCGACTACGCCTGCCCGCCAAGCCGACCGCCTGGCGGTACCTGGTCAGGATGATGCTCGCGCGCCCCGGACTGCTCGCCGTCTCGGCGATCAGCGGTGCGCTGTGGTCGCTGCCGATCGCCCTGCTGCCGGTCGCCATCGGCCGGGGCATCGACGCGATCGGCCGCGGCGACGGCGATTCCGTCTGGCTGTGGGGTCTCGCGGCCGCCGGCCTCGGGATCGCGCAGACGATCGCGGGCACGGTGCAGCACTTCGCGTCCTACGGCTGCTGGATCCACGGCGCCGGGGTGACGCAGCGCCTCGCCACCGAACACGCGGCGAAGCTGGGCGCGAACCTGCGGGACACGACCACCACGGGTGACGTGGTCGCGATCACCACCAGCGACATCAACCCGATCGGTGTCTCCTTCGAGGTGCTCGGGCGGGCCTTCGGTTCGCTGATCGCGTTCATCGTGTGCGCGACGGCGCTGCTGTCGACGTCCCCGCTGCTCGGCGTGGTCGCGCTGATCGGTGTCCCGCTGGCGGTGGTGGGCATCGGGCCGCTGCTGAAGCCGCTGGAGAAGCGCCAGACGAAGCAGCGCGAGGAGAAGACCGACGTCAACGCGCTGGCCGCGGACATCGTCTCCGGCCTGCGGATCCTTCGCGGTGTCGGCGGCGAGAAGCAGTTCCTCGACCGCTTCCGCCGCTCCAGCCAGCGGGTGCGCGCTGCCGGTGTCCAGGTCGGACGCAGCGAAGCGTGGCTCGCGGCGGCCGAGGTCGCGCTGCCGGGACTGGTCACGGTGGTCATCACCTGGCTGGGCGCGCAGCTGGCGATCAACGGCACCATCGGCGTCGGTGAGCTGATCACTTTCTACGGCGTCTCGGTGTTCCTGGTGATCCCGGTGACGACGGCGACCGAGTTCGCGGGGGTGCTGAGCGCCGCGCTGGTTTCGGCGCGGAAGGTGTGCAAACTGCTGTCCACCGAGCGCACGCTCGGCGAGCCGGAGCACCCGGTGCCGCTGCCGGAAGGCCCGCTGGACCTGTACGACGAGGCGTCCGGGATCAAGGCCGAGGCCGGGAAGCTGACCGTCATCGACGTCGGAGCCGACGCCGACGCGGTGGCTTCGCGGATGGCGCGGTACACCGATCCGAGTGAACCCGCGCTGGTCGGCGGGATTCCGGTGGACCGGGTCGCCCTCGACGAGCTGCGGCGGCGGGTCGTGTTCGCGCACAACCAGGACATCTGGTTCTCCGGTGTGCTGCGCGAACAGGTCACCCCCGCCGAGCCCGGCGAAGTCGGCATCACCGAAGCGCTGTACGCGGCGGACGCCGAGGACATCGTGGACGCGCTGCCCAACGGCGTCGACGAGGTGATCGGCGAACGCGGACGTGAGGTCTCCGGCGGCCAGCGGCAGCGGCTGAACCTGGCCCGCGCGCTGGCGACCGACGCCGACGTCCTGCTGCTCGACGAGCCGACCTCGGCCGTCGACGCGCACACCGAAGCCCGCATAACCGAACGCGTCGCGAAGCTGCGGCGCGGCAAGACCACCGTCGTGTTCAGTCAGAGTCCATTGTGGACGAACGTGGCCGATGTGGTCGTGAGCACGAAAGTGGTCGCCTGAAGACGGTGCCGGAGCGCGCCTGATCCGGGCGGAAGGCCTCGCGAATCCGTTGTCGGGCCGCCGGCCGTTTCGCGCCCACCACCTCGGGGGTAAGGAAATGACAGCATGAAGAAGCTGCCGCTGGCAGACAAGAAAGACGTTCGACGATGGATCAAGGAGACCGCGCGCGCCAACAAGCGCGAGTTCTCCGTGATGCTCGGCCTGTTCTGCGTCGCGACCGCGATCGGGCTGGCCGGGCCGAGGCTGCTGGGCGCGCTGGTGGACGAGGTCGTCGACGGCACGACGATCACCACGATCACCTGGCTCGCGGTGGCGTTCGTGGTCGTGCTGGGCGCACAGGCCTGGTTCAAGGGTCTGGCCCGGCTTCGCGCGCGGGTGTTCGGTGAGCGGATCCTGGCGAAGAACCGCGAGGAGTTCGTCGGGAACGCGCTGGACCTGCCGCTCGGAACGGTCGAAGCGGCGGGCACCGGTGATCTGCTCAGCCGGGCGACCACCGACGTCAGCCGTATCGACCACGCGGTGCGCCACGGCGCGCCCGAGATCCTGATCGCCGCCGTCACGGTGGTGTTCACGGTGGTGGCGATGGTGATCACGTCGCCGTTCCTCGCGCTGGGCCTGCTGGTCGCGCTGCCGCTGCTGGTGCCGGTGAACGTCTGGTACCAGCGGCGGATCCCGGACGTGATGCGGCGGATGCTCGACAAGTGGTCCGAGTTGCAGTCCACCACGCACGAGACCGCGGAGGGCGCGCGGACGGCGGAGGCGCTGAGCCTGACCGGCCGCCGGATCCGGACCGGGCACGACGGCCTCGACGCGTCGATGCTGGGCGAGCGCAAGATCCGGGCGCTGCAGATGCGGTGGATCCCGTCGCTGGAGATCAGCTACGTGCTGCCGGTGCCGGTGATGCTCGGGCTGGGTCTGCTCGCCTACTCGAACGGCTGGGAAGGGCTCGGCACGATCACCGCGATGCTGCTGTACTCGCAGGTCATGACCGGTCCGCTGAACGAGGCGCTGTTCTGGCTCGCGGACATCCAGGTCGCCGGTGCCTCGCTGCGACGGCTGCTGGGCGTGCGGCCCGCTCCTGCTTCGGACACGGCCTCGGAGACTCCGCGCGGCCAGGACATCGAGGTTCGCGACGTGCGCTTCGGCTACAACGCGGACCGCGAAGTGCTGCACGGGATCGACCTGCGGGTGCCCGCCGGTGAACGGCTGGCGATCGTCGGCCCGTCCGGTGCCGGCAAGTCGACCCTGGGACGGCTGCTGGCCGGGATGTCGGCGCCGACGTCGGGTTCGGTGCGGATCGGCGGCGCCGAGGTGTCGACGTTGCCGGACGACGTCCTGCGCGGCGAGGTCCTGCTGCTGACGCAAGAGCAGCACGTCTTCGCGGGGACGCTGCGGGACAACCTCACCCTGCCCGCCGGGGACTGGACCGACGACCGGCTGCTTTCCGCGCTGGCCTCGGTCGGCGCCACGGAGTGGGTGGCGAGCCTGCCGGACGGGCTGAACACGAAGGTCGGGGCCGGGGCGGTCGCCGTCCCGGCGGCGATGGCGCAGCAGCTCGCGCTGGCGCGGGTGGTGCTGGCCGACCCGCACACGCTGGTGCTGGACGAGGCGACGTCGCTGCTGGACACGGGTTCGGCGCGGGAGCTGGAGCGGTCGCTGAGCGCGGTGCTCGAAGGGCGCACGGTGATCGCGATCGCGCACCGGCTGCACACCGCGGCCGCGGCGGACCGGGTCGCCGTCATCGAGGGCGGCCGGGTGACCGAGCTGGGCTCGCACGCGGAGCTGCTGGCCGCCGGAGGCCCCTACGCCGCCCTGGTCGCCGCCGCCTCCTGAAGTGACATGAAAGGCCCCTTCATTGCAAATTTTGCAATGAAGGGGCCTTTCATAGCGCTTGGTCAGGCGGAGACGAGGGCGTCCACGGCGCTGTAGAACATGCCGAGCCCGTCGTCGGAGGGCCCGGTGAGGGCGTCGATGGCGTGCTCCGGATGCGGCATGAGCCCGACGACGCGGCCGTTCTCGCTGCGGATCCCGGCGATGTCGTTGCGCGAGCCGTTCGGGTTGCCGCCGACGTAGCGGAACACCACGCGGCCCTCACCCTCCAGCTCGTCGAGGGTGGCCTGCTCGGCGACGAAGCAGCCGTCGATGTTCTTCATCGGGATGAGGATCTCGGCGTCCTTGTCGTACCGGGTGGTCCACGCGGTGTCGTTGTTCTCCACGCGCAGCCACTGGTCACGGCAGATGAAGTGCAGGCCCGCGTTGCGGATCATCGCGCCAGGCAGCAGCCCGGCCTCGCACAGGATCTGGAAACCGTTGCAGATGCCCAGCACCGGCATGCCCTGGTGGGCGGCTTCGATCACCGACGACATCACCGGCGCGAACCGGGCGATGACGCCGGCGCGCAGGTAGTCGCCGTACGAGAAGCCACCGGGGACGACGACGGCGTCGACGCTCTTCAGGTCCTCGTCCGCGTGCCACAGCGGCACGGCTTCGGCGTCGGCGTAGCGGACCGCGCGGGCCGCGTCACCGTCGTCGAGCGTGCCGGGGAAGGTGATGACCCCGATGCGGGCGCTCACGACTCCACCCGCTTGATGGTCCACTGCTCGATGACCGGGTTCGCGAGGAAACCCTCGGCGATCTTTTCGAGCGTCGCGTCGTCGACGGAGTCGTCGACCTCGATCTCGAAGTGCTTGCCCTGACGGATCTCGGTGATCCCGGTGAAGCCGAGACGACCGGCCGCGCCGAGCGCGGCTTGGCCCTGCGGGTCGAGGATTTCGGGCTTGGGCATGACGTCGACGACGACTCGGGCCACGGCAGGCTGCTCCTTATTCACGCAGGTCGTGGGTACCGCCAGAGCGTACTTCACTACGGTTGCCGCATGACCTACGGGCAGTACACACCGCCGAAGAAGTCGAAAGCCTGGCTCTGGATCACGCTGGCGCTGGTCTTCGTCCTGATCGCGGGCGGTGTCGCGTTCACCGGTTTCGTGACGCCGGGGTTCTTCAAGGCCAAGCCCGACACCACCTCGCGCGCGACGCCGGAGCAGCTGAGCCAGTCGTTCGTGAACGGCGTCGGCGAAGGCCGCCTCAGCTCGCTCTGGTGCCCGATCCGCTCGAAGCGGTCCTACACCTCCGAGCAGGTCATGGCCGTCTCCGACGGCGCACAGCTCAGCACACCCGCGCGTCAGCGTGCGCCACAGGAGTATTCGGCCGCGCTCACCGTCGGCGGCCAGCCGGTCGGGATCGCGATGATCCCCGGCGAGGGCGGCTGGTGCGTGCGCGACGCCAAGGTCGGCGGCGAGCCCGAGCCGCTGCCGGGCATCGAGACGAAGCCGTCGCCGCGGCCCGACGTCAAGACCGGGGAAGAGGCGGGGAACAAGTTCGTCGACGCGATCAACGCGCGTGACATCCCGGCGGCGTTGTCCGTGCTGTGCGAGAAGGTGCCCGACACGACCCGCGACGGCGTGCAGCAGATCATCCACGGTGAGGGCAGGTACACCGTCGACACCGCCGACGTGCTGACCACCGCGAAGCAGACGATCCTGCACCTCAGCGGCGAGGTCGACGGCGTCCGGAACCCCGGCCGGATCGAGACCGAGGACGACGCCGAGGGCGGCCCCTGCGTGGCTTCTTTTTCACCCGACTCCGACTGAGCTCGCACCGATCCTTCGTCTGGGGGATGCTCGGAGCGCGGCGCTGGGCCAAGATGAGCCCATTGGCGGGGCGTCAACACCGGGCGAGCAGCAGGAGGCACCGTGGCCGATCAGGACTCCTTCGACTACGTGATCGTCGGCGCGGGCAGCGCGGGATGCGTACTGGCGAACCGGCTGAGCGAGGATCCGTCGGCGCGGGTGCTCCTGCTCGAAGCGGGCGGCGAGGACGACGCCGACGAGATCCACATCCCCGCCGCGTTCCCCGGCCTGTTCAAGACCAAATGGGACTGGAACTACGAGACGGTCGAGCAGAAGCACACCGGCAAGACGCTGTACTGGCCGCGCGGGAAGACGCTCGGCGGCTGTTCGTCGATCAACGCGATGATCTACATCCGCGGCAACCGCGCGGACTACGACGGCTGGCGTGACGGGCACGGCGCCGAGGGCTGGGGTTTCGACGACGTCCTGCCGTACTTCAAACGGGCCGAGGGGAACCAGCGGCTCGGCGGGCCGCTGCACGGCACCGACGGCCCCTTGAACGTCGAAGACCGTCGCTTCACCCACGAGTTGTCGCTCGCCTGGGTGGATTCCGCGGTCGCCTGGGGCCTCAAACGCACCGACGACTTCAACGGCGAAGCGCAGGAAGGCGCCGGCGTCTATCAGGTGACGTGCAAGAAGGGCCGCCGCTGGTCGACGGCCGACGCGTATCTGCGGCCGGCGTTGTCGCGCCCGAACCTCACCGTGCGGACCGACGCGCAGGCCACCCGCGTGGTCTTCGAAGGCACCCGCGCCGTCGGAGTGTCCTATTTGGACCAAGGCGTCGAGACGACGGTGCGCGCGTCGACGGAGGTCCTGCTGAGCGGCGGCGCGGTGAACTCGCCGCAACTGCTGATGCTTTCCGGGGTCGGCCCGGCGGAACACCTGCGCGAGCACGGGATCGACGTCGTCGCGGCGCTTCCCGGTGTCGGCGACAACCTGCACGACCACCCCGCCTGCGGAATCATCTGGTCGACCCGCGGCACCACCGACCTCGTGGACGCGGCGACGCCGGGCGGCCTGGTGCGTTACCAGCTCACCAAACGCGGTCCGCTGGCCTCGAACATCGGCGAGGCGGGCGCGTTCTTCCCTGCCGCGGACGGCGTCTCGCCGCCGGACATGCAGATCCACGTCGCGCCGACGTTGTTCTACGACAACGGAATGCGCGAGCCGACGGTGCCGGGCTTCACGTCGGCGGCGACCCTGGTGGACGTCGCGAGCCGGGGCCGCCTGCGGCTGAAGTCGTCGAATCCGTTGTGGAAGCCGGAAATCGACCCGGCCTACTACGCCGAGTCCGTGGACATGGAGAAAATGCTCGCCGGGATGCGCGCCCTGGTGGAGATCGGGAAGTCCGGTCCGCTGGCGCGGTATCTGGACAAGCCGTTCCTGCCGGAGCGCCACGACCTGACCGACAGCGAACTGGCCGACTACGTGCGCGAGAAGACGCAGACGCTGTACCACCCCGTCGGGACCTGCTCGATGGGGACGGGCGAGAACGCCGTCGTCGATCCGTCGCTGAAGGTGCGCGGAGTGGACGGGCTGCGAGTGGTGGACGCGTCGGTGATGCCCGTGGTGCCGCGCGGGAACACGAACGCGCCGACGATCATGGTGGCGGAGAAGGCCGCGGACCTCATCCGGGGCGCTTGACCGGCCCTTTCACGCTTCCGCAAGCGCAATGAAGGGGCCTTTCATAGCAAAATTTGCTATGAAAGGCCCCTTCATTGCACGCGGGGGTTGACAGGCGGCGCGTCAGCGTTTGCCGTGCAGGACGGTGATCAGCTTCGCGACCAGGGCGTCGGTCTTTTCCTTGCGGGAGAACGACGTCAGCACGATCGGCGCGGTGAAGCGCTGCCGCGCGACGGCCTTCGGGCGAGCGAACTCGCGCAGGCCTTCCGGGCCGTGGATCCGGCCGAAGCCCGAGTCGCCGACGCCGCCGAAG
This sequence comes from Amycolatopsis sp. cmx-4-54, assembly GCF_046548895.1. Classification (NCBI taxonomy): domain Bacteria; kingdom Bacillati; phylum Actinomycetota; class Actinomycetes; order Pseudonocardiales; family Pseudonocardiaceae; genus Amycolatopsis; species Amycolatopsis sp. cmx-4-54. The sequence continues at coordinate 700,764 of NZ_JAEBEJ010000002.1, read as the reverse complement.
GGCAGCGAAGCGATACCGGCGAAGGAAAGCGGCGCGTTGATCGACGTCATGCCGGTGCGCAGCCGTCCGGCGAGTTCGAGGCCGCGCGACTTCGAGAACACCGTCGAGCCGAGGCCGTACTTCGTGTCGTTGGCCTTCTCGACGGCCTCGTCCATGTCGCGGACCTTGGCGATGGTGACGGTCGGGCCGAACGTCTCCTCCTGGACCGCGGCGGAGTCCTCCGGCACGTCGACGAGCACCGTCGGCTGCACATAGCGGTCGCCGACCGCGTCGACGCCGCCGACGAGCGCCTTCCCGCCGCGTTCGATGGCGTCCGCGATGTGCCGCTTGATCACCGCGAGCTGCGAAGGCATCGTCACCGGGCCGTACTGCGCGGCCGCGTCCGAACCCGCCCGCACGTCCTTCGACTTCTCGACGACCTTCGCGACGAACTCGTCGTGCACGCGCTCGTGGACGTACACGCGCTCGACGCCGATACAGGTCTGCCCCGAGTTGGAGAACGCGCCCCAGACGGTCGCGTCGGCGGCGGCTTCGAGGTCGGCGTCCGCGTCGACCAGGACGGCGTCCTTGCCGCCCGCCTCGATGATGACCGGGGTCAGCGTCTCGGCGGCCGCGGCCATGATCTTCTTGCCCGTGCCGGTCGAACCGGTGAAGGCGATCTTGTCGACGCCTCCCGTGACGAGCGAAGCGCCGGTCTCGCCGAAACCGGTGATCAGCTGCAGCACCGGCCACTCCGGGACGACCTCGTTGAAGGCGTCGACCAGCCATTTTCCGACGCCGGGCGTGTACTCGCTCGGCTTGAAGACGACGGTGTTGCCGGCGGCGAGGGCGTACGCGATGGAGCCGAGCGGCGTGAAGACGGGGTAGTTCCACGGGCCGATCACGCCCACGACGCCGAGCGGCTGGTACTCGACCGTCGCCGCCTGGTTCGACATCATCAGCCCGGCCGCGCGGCGCTGCTTGCCGAGGATCTTGCGCGCGTGCTTGCCCGCCCACGCGATGTGCTCGATGGCGAGGACGCTCTCCAGCTGCGCGTCGGCGATCGGCTTCCCGGTCTCGTCGCGCACGACCTGGCACAGCTGCGGCAGCCTGCGGGTGATGACGCCCTTCCAACGGCGCAGGCGTTCGGCGCGGCCGTCGTAACCGAGCCCGGCCCACCATTCGGCGGCGTCCTTCGCGCGGGCGATGGCGGCGCGGACGTCGTCGGTGGTGTGCACCGGGTAGGTGCCGACGACCTCGTCGGTCGCCGGGCTGAGGGAATCGAAGGTCTCCCCCACGCTGTGCGCGGTCGGCTTCGGCTGGACTGCGGTCATCTACTTCTCCCGTGTCTCGGCTCAAAGCCCAGGCTACGACGTTACTGACGGCGTGCCAATAGCTCGCCTGGGGCGTGCCACCAGCATCGCACAGGAGACGAGGGCCGCAAGGACACCGAGAAGCGGGCACAGCCACACCGGCAGTACCCCGATCGCCAGCGAACCCAGCCCGAACCCCGACGCCTGCACGGTGAAGGCCAGCGAGAACCCCTCCGACCGGCGGCGTTCCGGCAGCAGCTTCTGCAGATTGACCGACGAGACGGCCATCAGCGGGCCGGTGCAGAGCCCGATCAGCGCGACCCCGCCGAGCAGCCCGGCCCAGCCGAAGCCCGCCGAAACCACGATCCCGCCGAGCACGAAACCGGCAAGGAACAGCCGCGGATCGCCCGCCTTCCCCCGCGCCGCGTACAGCGCGCTCCCGCAGAGGCTGGCGCCGCACAGCACCACGATGACGATCGCCGTCGCCGAATCGGGGGCACCGAGACGCTGGACGAGCGGCAGCAACCCGACCTCGATGGTCGACAGCAGGAGCCCCACGGTGAACAGTCCCGCCAGCCAGGGCACGCAGGCGGCGACCGGGATCGGCTGCCGCTCGACCGTCCTTTGTGGATCCCTGGGGATGCTTCGCCTCGGCACGAGCAGGGCCGCGAGCAGGGCGACGACGGCCATCGCGAGAATCGGGACGACCGGACCGGACGTCGCCAGGAGCGCCACCAGCAGCGGTCCGCCGACGATCACGCCTTCGAGGATCATCGCGTCGACCGAAACGGCCCTCGGCAGTTCGTCTTCGGTCACCGTCCCGGCGAGCAGCGTCCGGAAACCGCCGTTCAACCCGCCCGCGACCAGCCCCGGCGGGATCGCCAGCGCGAGCAGCACCCAGTCCGGAACTCCGGCCGAAGCGACCGCGGCCAGCAGGAACAGTCCGGCGGCGACCAGCGGGAGCAGCACGACGAGACCGCGCGCGGGGCCGACGCGGTCGAGCAGCCGTCCCGTCGGCACGGCGCCGACCATCTCGGCGGCGACGAAAACGGCCATCATGATCCCGCCGAGCCGGTACGAACCCGTCGTCGCGGTGGTCAGCACCGTGAAGGCCAGCGGCGCCATCATGCCGGGCAGCCGGTTCAGCTGGACCCCCGCCGACCAGCGCCAATACCCGGAATTTCGTAACAAGGTCATGCCACGAACACTGCCGAACCGGGCCTGGCGAGAACATTGATTAGGGAATAACCTAATCCGATGATCGAGCTCGTCCTGACCGCCGAGAGCGCCAACCGCGTCCGCTTCGGCATCTCCCCGCTCGACGAGACCATGGGCGCGATGCAGACCCTGCTCGGGCGGCGCGGGCATCCGAGTCATCTGCCCTGGCTGCGTGAGGCCGCCGCGAAACTGCCGGACCTGCCCATCGACGGCTTCGCCAGGGTGATGAGCGCGCGGCACTACATCACCGACTTCCTCAGCCCGCCGCCGAGCGGCCCGGAGACCACCGCGTCCGCGCAGCTCGCCGAAATCCGCCGTACGGCGCCGGAGCAGGTCGCCCACGAACTGTCCAAAGTGGACGCCGACCTGAGCGGCCTGCCGGACGATCCCACCGAGGCGAGGGATCTGCTGGCGAGCCAGATGGAGATCGCCTGGACCGAACTGGTCGAACCGCATTGGCCCCGAATGCGGCGATTTCTGGTCGCCGACATCGAGGAACGCTCGCGACGCCTGGCCGCCGGCGGTATCGCTCTGGTACTCGAGGACATCCACCCTCGGGTGCGGCTCGTCGACGACGTCCTGGTGATCGAGATGAAGCAACGCGGCCGCGTCCACCTCGACCGACGCGGATTGCTGCTGATCCCCGGCGTGTTCGCGTGGCCCTCGGTCGGGGTGATCACGATGGAGCCGTGGCAGCCTTCGCTGCTGTACCCGGCTCGCGGGGTGGCCGAACTCTGGTCGGACCCCGAACGACCGCCCGGCGCGCTCGCCGGAGTAGTCGGCCGGACGAAGGCCGCGCTGCTCACCACGCTCAACGAACCCGCGAGCACGAGCGAACTCGCGCGCAGGCTGGGTTTCTCGGCGCCGACGGTCTCGCAGCATCTGACCGCCATGCGCGCCGCGGGCCTGCTCGAAACCCGGCGGCGCGGCCGCGAAGTGCGTTACCGGCGCACCGAACTTGGCGACGCGCTGCTTCGGGCATAGGCTGGAATCGAGCTACCGCGAAGGAGAACACCGATGCGTATTGTCCACTTTGGACACGCTTGCACCCTTCTGGAGACCGAGGGCGCACGGATCCTGATCGACCCCGGCACCTTCTCGGTAGGCTTCGAAGGCGAGCGTGAGCTGGACGCCATCCTGATCACCCACCAGCATTTCGACCACCTCGACCTGGACAGGCTGCCCGACCTGCTGGCGGCGAATCCCGGTGTGCGGCTGATCGTCGATCCGGGTTCCGCCGAAGCGGTGGGGAAGATCGGCACCGAGTTCCAGATCGCGAACCCCGGCGATGCCTTCGAAATCGGGTCCAGCGGCAGCAGTGCCGTCAACGTCGTCGGTGGCGAGCACGCGGTGATCCACGAGGAGATCCCGGTGATCCCGAACGTCGGCTATATCGTCGACCACGGCGCGTTCTACCACCCCGGCGACTCGTTCTTCGTGCCGGAACAGAAGATCGACGTCCTCGGCCTGCCCACCGGTGCTCCGTGGCTCAAGGTCGGCGAGGCGGTCGACTACCTGCGTGCGGTGTCGCCGCGCCTCGCCGTCCCGATCCACGAAGCCGTCCTCGCGCGGCCGCAAATGCACTACGGCCTGTTCGCGAATCTCGCGCCGGAAGGCACCGAGGTGAAGGTGCTCGATGTCGGGGAGCCGGTGAAGGTCTAGCGGTAAGCGAGTTTCCGCACCAGGATCTCCGCCGGTCCCCGATACGACCGCCGGTGCATCAGGTACGCGACGACGACCGTCAGCAGCCACACGCCGAGCCCGCACGCGGCCGCCACGAACGTCTCACCGCCGAGCCCCAGCATGAACGGCGGCGCCAGGATCAGCCACGCCACCGACTGCAACAGGTACGCGCTCAACGTGCGCTGGCCGAGGGCGGAGATCGCGGTGACCACGACGCCGCGGCGCCTCTTGCCGACCGCCATGCCGATGAGGCCGAACAGGCTGATGTACCCGATCGCGCCGAACAGGCCGGCTCCTTCGTACATCAGCTTGGCGAGCCCGGCGGTTTCCTCGTCGAAGCCGACGTAGTCGCCGGCGAAAAGGCCCATCGGCAGCGCGCCCGCGATCGCGACGCCGAAACCGCCGAACAGGCCGAAGAGGAGAACCTTTCGATTCGGCTCCTCCAGGAGGCGCTTCTTCGCGGCCCAGGCACCCACCCAGACGAAGAGGATCGACGACAGCAGAATCGCCGTGGTCATCGGCCATTCGGTGAGCCGCTCGCGCACGGCGTCGCCGTAGGTCGGTGCCAGGGAGGACGGATCCTCGACGGACGGGACCGGCGCGCTCCCGGAGTTCCCGCTGAGCACCAGATACATCAGCACGGCGAGGTAGCAGACGCCGAAACCCAGGTACAGCGCCGGAAGCCGATAGAAACCCATGCCGCGCCTCAAAAGCAGCAGAGCGAACACCACGCCGATCACGCCGTACGCGCCGAGCACGTCGCCGGAGAAGAACAGCACCCCGTCAACGGCGCCGAACACCAGCAGCCACGCGTGGCGGCGTAGCAAGACTCCGCGCGTTCGCGGCCACGACTGCCCGAGCGCTTCCTGGCGGTCGGCGAACTGCACCATCCCGTAGCCGAGCATCATGCCGAACAGCGGCAGCGCGCACGCGTGGACGAGCACGAACAGCAGCACGAAGTACGGCCGTTCCAGGCCCTGTGGCGTCTGGTCCACGCCCGGCGTGTTCCCGAGGAAGATGCTCGCGGTATGCGCCAGCGCGACCAGCAGCAGCGCGAAACCCCTGGCCAGATCCGGTGCGAGCACGCGCTCGCCGGTCGGTGTCGATGTCATGGATCCCCCTTTAGTATCCAACGTACACTAATTAATGTCCGGCGGATACTAAAGGCTGAGCGGGGTGCTTGTCAGCCGGCGTCGACGAGAGCGGCGATGCCGTCGAGAACGACTTGGAGACCGAAGTCGAAGTCGGAGTCCTGTCCGGAGCCACCGAGTCCTGAGGTCAGGAAGCCCGCGGCGTCGGGGAAACGCTCGGGGTCGATCAGCTCGGCGAGACCCTTGCCGTAGGCCTGTTCGGCCTGGTCCTGGCTCAGCCCGCTGCCCTTCCGGCCCTCGGCGAGCTGGATCGCCTGCGCGCACGCGAGGCGGACGTAGCCGCCGACCAGCACCAGGATTCCGCCCTTGGTACCCCAGTCGAGACCGGTGTCGCGCAGCGTGCGCAGGATCGCGTCCATCCACGCGACCGCGTGCGGCCCGGCCGGAGGGCCGGTGAGCGGCAGCTCGACCAGCCACGGGTGCTTCATCAGGACATCGCGGTTGGCCTCGGCCAACGTGGTCAGCTCGGCCCGCCAATCGCCGGTGGACTCCACCCGCGGCGGATCACCGATGGCGAAGTCGGCCATCAGCTCCAGCAGCTCCGCCTTCGAACCGATGTGGCGGTACAGGGACATCTTCGTGACGCCCAGCTCCTTCGCCACGCTCGCCAGCGTCACGTTCGCGACGCCTTCGCGATCGGCGAGGTCCACCGCGGCCGCCACGACGCTGTCGACGTCGAGCACGGACGGCCTGCCGCGTACTGGACGCTCCGCTCGTCGCCAGAGCCGCATCAGCGTCGCCGGTGCGTGCCCCTCGTCGGTCATCCCGACAATTTAGCCCGCGTTCGCGAGAGCGAGCCGTAGGTGGCTCCGAAAGCGCGGTTCTCCAGCGAGACGTCGACGGCGTCGAGGAACGCCTGCCGCAGCCCCGGCCGGGCGAGGTCCGCGGCGTCGATGCCGAGCCGGACGAGCCCGCCGCGGCGAGCGGCCCTGGCGGCGGCCAGCACCAGCGCGAAACACCGGACGGTCTCCGTCCGGTGCGACGGCCCGCCGAACTCCTGCACCCTGGCACGCCGGACCTCACCGGACACCAGGTCCCGCACCGAGGCCAGGTCCGCGCACAGCCTGAACCCGTGCTCGCGCAGGGCCAGCAGGGTGCCTTCCGACGCGATCCAGCGCGGCGGCGCGAACCCGTCGACGGCCATGCCGTTGCCGTCGAGCGCCGCCTTCGCCGCGATGAGCCGCAGCCGCGCCTCGTGCGCGGGAAGAGCCGCGAACTCCGCGCGTTTGCCCAGGTAGACGGCGCGATGGGTGGGTGGTACCTGATGGTCGTAACCGTGCAGGAGGACGGAGTCGCCCTGGGTGCGGCGCGTCCTGACCCACTCGGTCACCGGGCCCTCGCCGGTGCGAGCGGCGTAGAGCACGGACAACGGGACCCTGCGCCGGTCGAGTTCGGCCGCGAGATCGGCACAGCGGTGCAACGTCCGGGTGGTCACGCCGGACAGGGAAACCAGCAAACGTGCATCCACCCCACCAGTGAGCCAGCCCGGGCTTTCGCTCGCCTGACGTCGGAGTGAACTCCGCAGGTCAGGCGGGCCAATCCTGCAGCGACCGGCCGGTGATGCGTTCGTATGACTCGATGTACCTCGCCCGCGTGGCGGCGACGATGTCCTCGGGCAGGGGCGGTGACCCCGGTCTGTCCCGGCGGTGCCAGCCGGACGCGGGACTGGTGAGCCAATCCCGCAGGGGCTGCTTGTCGAACGACGGCTGCGGGCCGTCCGGCACGTAACCACCGGCGAGCCAGTAACGCGAGGAATCCGGGGTCAGGACCTCGTCGGCGAGCACGAGGTTCCCCTCGCGGTCGATGCCGAATTCGAGCTTCGTGTCCGCGAGCAGGATGCCGCGTTCGGCGGCGAATTCCGCGCCGCGGCGGTACACCGCGAGCGTCGCCTCGCGGACCTCCTCGGCCCGTTCGCGGCCGAGTTGCCCGACGACGTCGGAGAAGGCGATGTTCTCGTCGTGCGAGCCGCGGTCGGCCTTCGTCGCGGGCGTGAAGATCGGTTCGGGGAGCCGGGACGACTCGGTCAGGCCAGGGGGAAGTTCGACCCCGCACACCCGGCCGCACGCGCGATAATCGGCGAGACCGGTACCGGTGAGATAACCGCGGGCGACGGCTTCGAGCGGCAGCATCGCCAGCCGCCGCACCAGCAGCGCGCGGCCGCGGACCTCGGCGGGGATGCGTTCGTCTTCGTAGGAGACCAGGTGGTTGGGGAGGACATCGGAGAGCAGGGAGAACCAGAACACGCTCATCGCGGTGAGCACCCGCCCCTTGTCCGGGATGGGCGTGTCGAAGACGACGTCGCAGGCGGAGATCCGATCCGAAGTGACGAGCAGCAGATGCTCGTCATCGACGGCGTAGAGCTCACGGACCTTGCCGGCGGCGATCTTCGGGTATTCGAGCGTCGTCACGGCTGCACCCTAGCGATCAAGGATGATGGCTGATCATGCCGATCCACTGCGTTTCGTTCACGACCGACTACGGGCTGAGAGACGGTTTCGTGGCCGCGTGCCACGGCGTGATCGCGCGGATCGCGCCGTCCGTACGGGTGATCGACGTGAGCCACGAGATCCCTCCACAGCAGGTCAGGACCGGCGCGGAGGTACTCGCCCAGACCGCGCCGTATCTGCCGGAGTCGGTCCATCTCGCCGTCGTGGACCCCGGCGTCGGCACGGCGCGGCGCGGTGTCGTGGTGGTCACCGGGCGCGGAATGCTCGTCGGCCCCGACAACGGACTTCTCATTCCCGCCGCCGAAACACTCAGCGGGGTGATAGCGGCGTACGAACTCGCGGCTCCGGAGTACCGCCTTCCGGTGACTTCGTCGACGTTCCACGGACGCGACGTCTTCGCCCCCGCGGCGGCGCATCTCGCGCTCGGCGTCGCCCCCGAGGAGTTCGGGCCGCGCGTCGACGACCTCGTGCGCCTGCCGGACCCGTTCGTGGCGGTGTTCCCCGGCAAACTGGTGGCCGAGGTGCTCACGGTCGACCACTTCGGCAACGTCCAGCTCGCCGCGAGCCCCGCCGACCTCGAACTGGCCGGGCTGTCCGGCACGGTCTCCGTCAGCAGCGAACACGTCCTGGTGAAAGCGCTGGTCGGCGACACCTTCGGCACGGTGCCGCCGGGCCGGAACGTGCTCTACACCGATTCCGCGGGACGGCTCGCGGTCGCCGTGAACGGCGGTTCGGCGTCGGCCGTGCTCGGGCTGGGGCCTGCCCAGGAGTGCACGATCACCTCGTCGCCGACGGACACCTGACCCGGGCCGGTCACCGCCATCTTGATCCCGAACGAGACGCCGCCCTCGGGTTCGCGGCGGTAGTCGGCGAGCGACCGGATCGGCTCCGGCCCCGCCTTCTTGCCGGTCTCCTGATCGACCATCGGCACGGTGCAGCGGATGCAGACCTTGGCGTACCCCAGTTCGAGACCGCCGGCGGTGAGCGAGCGGACGTCGTCCTCGCGGTGCGGCTCCGGCCAGCCCGAGACGACGATGTTGGGCCGGAAGCGATCCATCGGCACGGCCTCGGCACCGCGTGACGCGATCCTCTCGTTCAGACCGTCCAAAGAGGACTCGGAGGTCAGCAGGATCGCGTGCGCGTCGGCGAAGGCCGCGGTGCCCGGGATCTCGCCGTTGGTGACGCGTTCGTGCTCGGGTGCGAGCCCGACGAACACCGACGGCAGCCCGAGGACGGCGGAGAACCACTCGGCGGCCTCGTCGCCCTGGTGGACGCCGTTGCCCTGCCAGGTGAACGTCGCGGCGGGCTGGCGCGGCCCGTCCGTGACCGTCTCGACCAGGAGATCTTCGACGCCGGGAGCGGCGAGCCGCAGGCGGGCGCCGTCGTCGAGCACCTCGGCCCGGATCGAGGCCATCACCGGATGCTTGCGCTGGCTGCGGAACTCACCCTCCGGGGAGACGACCATCCAGGCCCGGTCGAACCGCAGCCCCGCCGGGGTGACGTCGGCCGTTTCGACCGCCGTCCCGGCACAGCCCTTGACCGGGTAATAGACCAGCTTCGCCACTCTCGCCATGACCGCAGGTTAGCGATGGCAAGGACGGTTGACGTAGCGAAGGCCGCCCTTCCTACCTTCAGGGTAGGGAAGGAGGCCTTCACGGACGCCACCGCCGAGTGAGCGCGGGCGCTGGTGGCGAGTGCGGTTGCGGCCGTGCACACCGGTGACGTTGCGAAAGCCACTTTCGCAACGTTGAAGGTTGCGAAAGTGGCTTTCGCAACCTGCCACCGGTGGTGAGGACACTGCAGCTCAGCGTGGGTCCTCAGAGCACTTGCGACAGGAACCGCTGCAAACGCTCGCTCCGCGGAGCGTCGAAGATCGCCTCCGGAGCGCCCTGTTCGACGATCTTCCCGTCGTCCATGAACGCGACCTCGTCGGCGACGCCGCGCGCGAAACCCATCTCGTGGGTGACCACGAGCAGGGTCAGCCCGCGCTCGGCCAGCCCAGCCATCAGGGTGAGGACGCCCTTGACCAGCTCCGGGTCCAGCGCGCTGGTCGCCTCGTCGAACAGCATGACCTCGGGCTCCATGGCGAGCGCCCGCGCGATCGCGACCCGCTGCTGCTGCCCGCCCGAGAGCGCGCTCGGCCGGTACGGCGCCTTGTCGGCGAGGCCGACCTCGGCGAGCCGGGCGTGCGCGATCTCCGCGGCCTCCGCCTTGCCGAGCTTCCGGACGCTACGCAGCGGCAGGGTGATGTTGTCCAGCACGCTGCGGTGCCCGAACAGGTTGAAGTGCTGGAACACCATCCCGACCCGCTGGCGCAGCGCGTCCGGGTCGGACGAGATGACGCTCTCGCCCCCCAGCAGCAGGTCGCCCGCGTCGGGCTCCTGAAGGCGGTTCACACAGCGCAGCAACGTCGATTTGCCGGAGCCGGACGGGCCGATGATGCAGGTCGTGCGGCCCTTCTCGACCTTGAGGTTCACCCCCTTCAGCACTTCGAGGGTGCCGAAGGAGACGTGGATGTCGCGGAGTTCGACGCTCGACGAACGTACGGCGGCGGTCATGACATCGGCACCTTTCCGGCGTTCAGCAGTTCCGTTTCGCCGCCGTCGTCGTCGACGCGGACCTTCCTGCCGGTGCGCAGCTTCTTGTCGATGTAGTTGACCAGATGCGTCAGCGGCACGGTGATCACCAGGTACACCGCGCCCGCCGCGACCAGCGGCGACAGGTTCCCGGTGTTCGCCGCGAGGTCCTGCCCGATGCGGAACAGGTCGCGCTGCTCGGCGAGGAAGCCGAGGAAGTACACCAGGCTCGAGTCCTTGACCAGCGCGATGAACTGGTTCACCAGCGCGGGCAGCACGCGCCGCACACCCTGCGGGATGACGACGAGCGTCATCGCCTTGGTGTAGCTCATGCCCAGCGCGCGACTGGCCTCCATCTGTCCTTTTTCGACACTCTGGATACCGGCCCGGAAGATCTCGCCGATGTACGCGGCCGCGATCAGGCTCAGCGCGAGAATGCCCAGCGGGTACGGATTCCGGGACAGCGACGGGATCAGGATCCCGCCGCCCTGCCCGATCACCAGGATGGTCAGGATCGCGGGCAGGCCGCGGAAGATGTCGGTGTACACGCGGGCGGGCCAGCGCAGCCACGCCTTGCTGGACAGGCCCATCGTGGCCAGCAGCATGCCGAGCACGGTGCCGATCAGCGCCGAGAACACCGACAGGATCAGCGTGTTCAGCAGGCCGGTCCCGAGGAGGTCCGGGAAGACCTCCCAGATGTACTCCCAGTTCAGGAAGGTGTTGAGGAAGTCGTCCACTTACTTCTGCCCGGCCTTGAACTCCGCGGGCACCGGCGCGTTCGGCTCGAAGCGCTGGTGCACCTTTTCCCATGTCCCGTCGGCGATGACCGCCTTGAGCCCGGCGTTGATCTTGCCGGCCAGCTCGGTGTTGCCCTTCTTGACCGCGAAGCCGTGCGGAATGGTCGTGGTGATCGCCTTGACCACCTTGAGCTTCGCGTCCGGGTTCTTCGCGGCGTAGTCCTCGGCGGTCGCCTGGTCGAAGATCGCGCCGTCGATCGCGCCCGATTTGAGCGCGGCGAGGGTCGCGGCGTCCTGCGGGAACTTGACGGCCTGCGCGGTGGGCGCGTTCGCCGCCAGCCAGCTGTCCGACACCGTGCCCTGCACGACGCCGATTCGCTTGCCCGCCAAGGAGTTCTCGTCGGTGATACCGGTGCCCTCGCGGGCCTCGATACCGAGCGACTGGTAGTTGTACGGCGCCGAGAAGTCGACGGTCTTGCGGCGTTCGTCGGTCTGCGAGATCCCCGAGCTGCCGATGTCGAACTTGCCGTTCGCGACCTGGCTCAGCAGGGTCGAGAACTCCGTGGAGACGAACTCGAGTTTCAGGTTCTGGTGCGCGGCGATGGCCTTCAGCAGCTCGTTGTCGAACCCGGTGAACACGCCGTTTTCCTGATAGGCGTTGGGTTTCGAGTCGCTGAGCGTGCCGACACGCAAGGTGCCGGCGGTGGCGCTCTCACCGCCGCCGCACGCCGCCAGCACCGCCACGAGAGAGGCTGCGGTGAGAGCACCAACGACGGTGGCGAGTGACTTCCTTTTCATCGTGATCCTCACGCCTTGAACTGGTCCGGAACCGGGGCCGTCGGCAGGAACTTCTCGTGCAGCTTGACCCACGTGCCGTCGGCGATGACCTGCTTCAGGCCCTCGTTGATCTTGGTGAGCAACTCGGCGTTGCCCTTCTTCACCGCGAAACCGTGGGGCACGTCGGTGGTGAAGGACTTGACGACCTTGAGCTTCGCGTCGGTGCTCTCCTTGACGTTCGTCTCGGCGATCGCCTGGTCGAGAATGTAGGCGTCGACGGCGCCGCTCTTGAGCGCGGCCAGCGCCGGGGCGTAACCCGGGAAGCGCACGGCCTGCGCGTCGGGCACCGTCGAGGTGAGCCACTTGTCGCCGACGGTCGCCTGGATGACCGCGACCCGCTTGCCGGACAGGCCCTTCTCCTCGGTGATCGGCGAGCCGTCCTTGGTCTGGATGCTCATGACCTCGAAGTTGTACGGGCTGGAGAAGTCGACGTTCTTCTTGCGCTCGTCGGTCTGCGCGATGGCCGAGCTGCCGATGTCGAACTGGTTGTTCGCGACCTGGCCCAGCAGCGAGGAGAAGTCGGTCGAGGCGAACTCGAGCTTCAGGTTCTGCTTGGTGGCGATGGCCTTCAGCAGCTCGTTGTCGAAGCCGGTGTAGTTGCCGTTCTCGACGTAGATGTTCGGCGGCGCGTCGCTCAGCGTTCCGACGCGCAGGGTCTTCTCGGTGGCGGACTCGCCACCACCGCAGGCGGCGAGCACGGCGACGAGACCGGCGGTCAGTGCGACAAGCAGGGACTGCCTCATAGGCCGTCCGCCGATGTTCCGAATCCTTGGTGTCGTCTTCATCGTTTTCAGACCCCCGCGTTCTGGACGGGCAGGCCGGGGCCGCCCTGTTCGAGTTCCTTGGGCAGCGGCTCGGTTTTGAAGAACCGAGCGTGCAGGCGGGCGACGGTGCCGTCCGCCACGGCCTTCGCGAGGCCGTCGTTGATCTTCTTCAGCAGTTCCTTGTTGTCCTTGCGGACGGCGAACGCGGACGGCGTGTCCTTGGTCTCGACGGTGTAGCCGAACTCCAGCGGCACGTCCGGGTTCTGGTCGATGTACTTCTGCCCGATGTCCTTCGGCACGACCCAGCCGTCGAGGCTGCCGGCCTTCAGCTGCGCGAAACCGGCGTTGTAGTCGGGGAAACGGACGACGTTGGCGCCAGGGACCTTGCCGCTGGCGAAGTCGTCCTGCACCGACGCCTGGACGACGCCGAGCCGCTTGCCGGTGAAGGCGCCGACGTCCTTGAGGGACGCGCCCTTCTTCGTGAGGATCGTGGTGAACCCGGTGCTGTAGCCGTTGCTGAACGCGACGGTCTTCTTGCGGGCTTCGGTGGTGGAGATCGTGGAGCTGCCGATGTCGAACTTGTTGGTGGCGACGGCGGCGAGCAGCCCGGCGAACTCGGTGCCGACGAACTCGACCTCGAAACCTTCACGCTTCGCGATGTCGCGCAGCAGTTCGTTGTCGTAGCCGGTGAAGGTGCCGTTCTCCAGGTAGATGGACGGCGGCGCGTCGGTCAAGGTGCCGACCCGCAGCTTCCGGTCGCTCGCGTCACCGGAGCCGCAGGCGGCGAGGGCGAGGGTGGCCGCTCCGGCCGTGACGAGGGCGACGAATTTCGACAGCGTGGATCTCATCGCTTCTTCCGTGGGTTCTTGCGCGCAAGGCGCGATACAAACACGCCAGGCCGCCTCATGGGCGGCCTGGCGCTCCGGGTTCAGCGATCGAGATTAGGCATTTCGCCCGATCGAGTAACTTCGTCTCACTCTGTGAACGCCCCGCGGTGGGGCTGCTCACAACGCGCGGTCAGAGGATCGGTGCGGGCGAGTAGTTCACTGCCTCCGGGAAACGCTCCAGGATGCCCTGGACGCGGGACGCGATCGCCGCCACCTGACGGGGCGCGACACCGGTGAACGAGATGCGGTCCGCGAGGAGTTTGTCCAGCTCACCGCGGTCGAGCGGGATGCGCTCGTCTGCGGCGAGCCGGTCGAGGAGGTCGTTCTCCGCCAGCCCCTGCTCCCGCATCGCGAGCGCGACACCGACGGCGTTCTCCTTGATCGCCTCGTGAGCGGTTTCACGCCCGACGCCCGCGCGGACCGAGGCCATGAGCACCTTGGTGGTCGCGAGGAACGGCAGATAGCGATCGAGCTCACGTCCGATGACCGCCGGGAAGGCGCCGAACTCGGCCAGCACCGTGAGGAAGGTCTCCAGCAGGCCGTCGAGCGCGAAGAACGCGTCGGGCAGCGCGACCCGGCGGACGACGGAGTCGGACACGTCGCCTTCGTTCCACTGGTCGCCGGCGAGCTCGCCGATCATCGACAGGTAGCCGCGCAGGACCACGGCGAGCCCGTTGACGCGCTCACACGAACGGGTGTTCATCTTGTGCGGCATGGCCGACGAGCCGACCTGCCCGGGCTTGAAGCCCTCGGTGACCAGCTCGTGGCCCGCCATCAGGCGGATCGTCTTCGCCAGGCTCGACGGTGCGGCCGCGAGCTGGACGACGGTGGACAGCACGTCGAAGTCGAGCGAGCGCGGGTACACCTGGCCGACGCTGGTGAACACGTTCTCGAAGCCGAGATGCGCGGCGACCCGCGTCTCCAGTTCGTCCAAAGTGGACTCGTCACCCAGCAGGTCGAGCATGTCCTGCGCGGTGCCGACCGGGCCCTTGATCCCGCGCAGCGGATAACGGCCGATGAGGTTTTCGAGCCGGTCGAAGGCGACCAGCAGTTCGTCCGCGGCGGTGGCGAAGCGCTTGCCCAGCGTCGTCGCCTGCGCGGCGACGTTGTGCGAACGGCCTGCCATCACCGTGTCGGCGTGTTCGACCGCGATCGCGGTGAGCCGGGCCAGCACCGCGCCGACGCGGCCGCGCACCAGCTCCAGGGAACGCAGCACCTGCAGCTGCTCGACGTTCTCGGTGAGGTCCCGTGACGTCATGCCCTTGTGGACGTGCTCGTGCCCGGCGAGCGCGTTGAACTCCTCGATGCGGGCCTTCACGTCGTGCCGGGTGACCCGCTCCCGCGCGGCGATCGAGTCGAGGTCGACCTGCTCCAGCACGCGCTCGTAGTCGGCGACGACACCGTCCGGCACCTCGACGCCGAGGTCGGCCTGCGCGCGGAGCACGGCGAGCCAGAGCTCGCGCTCCAGCACGACCTTGCGTTCCGGGGACCACAGTTCGACCAGCTCAGGCGAGGCGTAGCGGCCGGCGAGCACGTTGGGGATGCGGGGCTTGTCCGTCACGCGGCCAGACTAACCCCCGCCGCGTTTCGTCCTCTGAATGCGGTAGTTGGCGTCACGAACCACCGCGTTCAGAGGACGAAACGCGGGGGTCAGGCGAGGGCGGCCTGGAGCATCCGGGCGGCGGCGGCACGCGGCTCGGGGTCGACCTCGATCAGCGCGTTGACCACGGCGCCGTCGACCAGGGCGACCAGGCGCTCGAGTTCGGTGCCGTCCACAGGCGTGCCGGAGCGCGCGAAGATCTCGTGGAGCAGTTCGTACAGCTGCGCGGACAGCGTCCGCATCAGCGGCCGAAGATACGGGCGGCGGCCGGTCCCGACGAGGCGTTCGTAGCGCAGGAGGACCGCTTCGGCGTCGGCCTCGCGATCCGGGCGGAGCGGGCCGAGCAGCATGTCCAGCACCAGGTCGACGGTGGCCTCGACACCGCGGTTACGGGTCGCCAGCTCGTCGAGGCGCCGCCGCCCGGTCTCCAATTCCACCTTCGCGTGATGTTCCACCGCGGCGGTGACCAGCTCTTCGAGCGAATCGAAGTAGTACGTCGTCGAGGCCAGCGGCAGCCCCGCGCGTTCGGCGACCGCACGATGCCGCACGGCGTCGAAACCGCCCTCGGCCAGCAATGACGCGGCGGCCTCGATGAGCTCGGCCCGGCGTCGCTCACCCTTCGGTGTGGTGGCTGCTGCGGTCATGGCGGGCTATTTTGCCAGCTCGGCTAGTAGCGGGCGGCGAGCACGCCGACCAGCCTGTCGACGTCGGGCTCGGGGAGCGCGGGCCTGCCCGAGCCGTCGCCGAGACTCACCGCGACCACCAGTGACCCCTTGGCGGTGGTCCGCTGGGCACTGGACGCTCCTGTCGGCAGCGACGGGACGGCCGAACCGGCCGGGAAGACCGCGACGGAGACCGTGCCGCCCGGCACCTGGAACCCCGCGGACCTCGCTCCCGTCGTACAGAGGTCGCCGGGCGTCGACTTGGCGACATCCACGGGGACCGGGAGCTCGCCAGCGAGGGCGGTGGCGAGCTCCCGGTCCACCTGGTCGCACCCGTAGGTGCCTTCGGCCGTCATCTGGCCGGTCCTCTCTGGCCCGTCGCCCCCCTGCTGAGGCGGCGGGTTCGAGAAGTTCGAGGGGTCCCCGCTGTCAAGAGGACGTGCGGACGCCGCGTCGGGTTGCCCGGCGGAGGCCGCTTCGTTCTCGGATTTGGCCGCGCTCCCCATCTGGAACTCGGTGCCGCCGAGCACGCCGAACATGCCCGCTCCGGCCAAGGCCAAAACCACCGCACTACAGGCCACCGCGATTCCGTTTCGGCGTCGAGCAGTGGCGCGTTTCGAGGCGCGGACCACGTCGGCGGTGCCGAAGGTCGGCGACGGCGCGTCGCCGGGGGCGTCACGGAACAACGCCTTCAGGTCATTCTCGTCCATCCCGTGCCACCTCCTCCTTCTCCATGACCTGCCTGAGGTTCGCCAGCCCGCGCGCGGTCTGGCTCTTCACATTTCCTTCGCTGCAGCCGAGCGCCTTCGCCGCCGCGCCGACGTCCAGCCCTTCGAAGAACCTGAGCACCAGCACGGCCCGCTGCTTCGGGGGCACTTCGCGTAACGCGGCCAGCAGGTCTTCCCTGGTGACGACCTGTTCGCCGAGGTCGAAGCCGTCCTGCGGCGGTTCGGGCAGCTCCTCGGTCTGCCACTCCCGCCGCCACGGCCGCCTCGACTCGTCGATGGCCGCCCTGACCAGCGTCTTCCGCACGTAGGCGTCGGTCGCCGCCCGTTCTCTGATCTTCTTCCACCTCCGGTGCAGCGCGACGAACGCCGTCTGGGCGAGGTCGTCCGCACGATGCCAGTCACCGCAGAGCATGTACGCGGTCCTGCGCACGGAGTCCCGCTTCGCGGCGAAGTACTCCGCGAACTCTTGTTCGTCGCGCTGGTTCACGCGGTTTTTGTCTCCGCTCTTGCCTCGTCGGTGGGTAGGACGGAACCGGGGGCGTCCACGGTTGCATGAGCGGGCGTGCCGGACCAGCCGGGGAGGAGATTCACCGCGGGCCCGTCGATGTGATGTGATCGTACCGTGACCTCGCGCTCGCTTCCGCAGATCGATTTCCGCTCCGACACCGTGACCCGGCCGGACGACGTCATGCGCCAGGCCATGGCGAAGGCCGAGGTCGGCGACAACGTCCTCGACGGTGATCCGACCGTCGGCGCGCTGGAACAACGCGCCGCGAAGCTGCTCGGCATGCCCGCCGCGCTCTGGACGCCGTCCGGGACCATGGCGAATCTCATCGCGCTGAGCATCCATCTCCAGCGCGGCGACCGGTTCCTCGCGCCACGCGGCTCGCACGTGATCACCGACGAACTCGGGTCCGCCGCCTGGCTCGCGGGCGGCATGCCGGAGCCGCTGGAGCACGACGCCGGGCCGGGGCGGCCGACGCCGGAAACGCTTTCGACCGCGATCGGCGTCCCCCGGGGCCCGTACTACGCGATGCGCACGCCGCTGCTGTGCCTGGAGAACACGCACAACACGGCCGGTGGCACGGTCACCCCGCCCGAGGAGCACGCCCAGCTGGTCGCGGTGGCGAAGGAGGCCGGCCTGACCGTGCACCTCGACGGCGCCCGCATCTGGCACGCGTCGGTCGCGCTGGGGATCCCGCCCGCGGCGCTCACGGTCGGCGTCGACACCGTTTCCGCCTGCTTCTCCAAGGGGCTCGGGGCGCCCGTCGGCTCGGTGGTGGCCGGGAGCACGGAGTTCGTCGAGAAGGCCCGGCGGATGCGCCAGATGCTCGGCGGCGGCATCCGGCAGGGCGGTGTGCTGGCCGCGGCCTGCATGGTCGCGCTGGACCGCATCGGCGACCTCGCCGAGACGCACGAGAACGCGACACGGCTCGCGACCGGGCTCGCGGAGCACGGCTGGGAGGTCAACGCGCCCGAAACGAACATCGTGCAGGTGACCGTCCCCGACCTCGAAGGCAGGCTGGCGTGGCTGGCCGGGCTCGGGATCCGGACGCTGCCCAGCTCCGGCCGGATCCGGTTCGTGGCGCACCGGGACCTTTCCGCGGCCGACATCGAGGAAACCCTTGACCGCATCAAGACCGGGGGCTGAACATGAACTGGATCGTCTTCGACTACGGCGACGTCATCAGCGCGCATTCCGACGCGCTGCCGACCCTGGCCAAGGCCTTCGATCTCGAAGTCGCCGAATTCGAGCCGCACTACTGGGCCGAACGGGTCCGGTACGACTCCGGCGGCACGGACCTCGAGTACTGGCAGAGCATCGGCCGCGCGCTGGACGTCCCGGTCGACAAGGCGTTCTCCGACGAGCTGACCTCCATCGACGTCACCGGCTGGACGCACGTCGAGCCCGACGTCCTCGAACTGCTGGAGGGGCTGCACGAAGCGGGCGCGGCGCTCGCCCTGCTCTCGAACGCGTCGTCCACCTTCGGCCGCTGGGTGCGCGAGCAGGAATGGGCGAAGCTCTTCCGCGTGAAGCTCTTTTCGGGTGACCTCGGCTGTATGAAGCCCGACGCGAAGATCTATCGGATCCTGCTCGCCGAACTGGGCGCCGAACCGGCCGACTGTCTGTTCTTCGACGATCGACAGTCCAATGTGGACGGTGCACGGGCGGTCGGGATGCGGGCGGAACGCTGGGTCGGCGTGACCACAGCGAAATCCGGCTTCGGCTCTTCGGAGGAATAATTCACCCTCGTCGCTCATCCGCTTACGCGCGGTGAACCGGATGACCTACGCTGAACCCGTCCAAACCGATTGACCCCGGTAGGTGCCCATGTCCGCGGACCAACGCCCGTTCGTGCCCGTCGATTTCGACCGGCCGAGCATCGCGCGGGTCTTCGACGCACTGATGAGCGGCCAGGACAACTACGAGGCCGACCGCGTGGCGCTGCGCCAGATCCTGGAGATCTCGCCGGATGCGCGGGCCATGGCCAAGGAGGTCCGGCACTGGCTGGTCCGGACCGTGCGCTACCTGACCGACCGGGAAGGCATCGACCAGTTCCTCGACCTCGGCTCCGGCTTCCCGACCATGGACAACACGCACCAGGTCGCGCAGCGGTACAACCCCGAGGCCCAGGTCGTCTACGTCGACCACGATCCGGTGGTCCAGGCACACGGCCGCGCGCTGCTCGCGGCGAACGACTTCGCGCATATGGCGGCCGCCGACCTGACCGAACCGGCCGAGGTCATCGAGGGGCTCGCCCGCACCCACCGGCTGGAGTTCGACCGGCCGGTCGGGCTGATCCTGTGCGCGATCGTCCACCACATCCAGGATCTCGACGAGGCACGGAAGATCGTCCGCGCCTACGTCGACGCGCTGGCGCCGGGCTCGTTCGTCGCGCTGCTGCACCAGCACAACCCCGCCGACGGCTCCGAAGCGGCCGACGTCGCGACGTCACTCGAGAAGCGCTTCAACGGCACAGGGCTGGACACGCTGTACCGGACGCGCGAGGAGATCGAGTCCTTCTTCGAGGGACTCGATCTCATGGAACCCGGCCTGACGTATCCGCACCTGTGGTGGCCGGACGGCCCGCGCTTCACCCCGCTTTCGCCCGTGAACTTCACGTCGCTCGGCGGGGTGGCGCGTAAGCCCTAGCTTCGCCGGATCAGCGGCGGAGCTGCTTCGGGGTGCCCTTGCCCTTGATGGCGCCGTACGCGGCCGTGCCGAGGAAGACCGCACCGCCGATGACGGCGATCCAAAAGACGGCCTTCACGAGGAAACCGAGCACGGATCCGAGCACCATGAAGGCCACCCAAGCCAGGATCAGCCCGCCGACGATCTTCCAGAACATGGCATCCTCCGATTGCCTCACCGCGCCCATGCGGGCCCGGTGAGTCCAGGTTGTCAGGCGGAACTCGAAAGCGCCTTCGTTCTGCCTAACGTTCAGGGTGAATTCCGGGTTCCCCCTGAGAGCCGTCGAGCCAGTCGCCGAGCCGGCGGACCCCTTCGTCGATGTGCTCGCGCGAGCCCGCGAAGGAGAACCGCACGAAGCGACCGCCGTCGACCGGGTCGAAGTCGATCCCTGGAGCGATCGCGACACCGGTGTCGGCGAGGAGCCGCTGGCACCAGCTGAGGCTGTCGTTCGTGAACGCGGAGACGTCGGCGTAGGCGTAGAAGGCGCCTTCGGCCGGCGCGAGCTTGTCGATGCCGATGCTCTTGAGGCCGGTGAAGAGCACGTCGCGGTTGGCCCGGTAGCGCTCGACGTGGCCGTCGGCCTCCGCGTACGCCTCCGGGGTGAACGCGGCGACCGCGGCGTGCTGGGAGACCGCGGGCGGGCAGATGGTGAAGTTGCCGGTCAGGACGTCGATCGCGCGATGCAGCCGCTGCGGTGCGAGCATCCAGCCGAGCCGCCAGCCGGTCATGGCGAAGTACTTGGAGAACGAGCCGAGGACGAGCGCCTCCTCGCCGTACTGCCAAGCACAGTCGAGCCCGGCGCCGTAGGAGATCCCGTGGTAGATCTCGTCGCTGATCAGCTGCACACCGCGTGACGCGCACCAGCCGCTGATCGCCGCCAGTTCACCCGGTGACAGGACGGTGCCGGTGGGATTGCTCGGGCTGGCCACGATGAGTCCCTTGATCGGCCCCAGCTCGTCGAGCAGCGCGACGGTCGGCTGGAAGTTCGTCTCGGCCCCGGTGGCGAACTCGACGACCTCGCAACCGAGCACCTTCAACAGGTTGCGGTAAGCCGGATAGCCGGGACGCGCCATCGCGACCCGGTCGCCCGCCTCGAAGGCGCTGAGGAACGAGAGCAGGAAGCCGCCGGAGGAACCGGTCGTCATGATGACGTCCTGCGGGCTCACCTCGACCGGGTACGTGCGGTTGTAGTGCTCCGCGACGGCCTCGCGCAGTTCCGGGATGCCGAGTTGCTCGGTGTAGCCGAGGTTGTGGTCCTTCAGCGCCCGCTGCGCCGCTTCGAGCACGGGACGCGGCGCCGGCGCGGACGGTTGCCCCGCGAGCAGCGGGACCAGGTCCCCGTGACTGCGCTGCCGCGCCTGCGCGGCCGAAAGGACGTCCATGACGTGGAACGGCGGGACGGCGGAACGTGCGGCGGGGCCGGGGAAGGACATGCGGGTGAGGCTAACTTGCCTTCGCGAGGAGAACCGAGAACCCGTCGAGGAGTCGTTGGAGGCCGAACTCGAAGAGCGTGTCGAGGTCGTAGTCGAACGGGGCACGCGAGACGACGCCGGCGAAGTTCGGGAAACGACCACCGGAGACCAGATCCCAGAGGATCGGCTCGTGTTCCGCCAGCCAGGCGTCGGCCGAGACCGCTGTCCCGGATTCGGTGTCGGCTTCGGCCTCGAAGCTGAGGGCGATGCCGCGTACGTGGTTGAAGATCGTGATGTGCGCGTACATGATCGTCGACGCCGGGAGGCCGTGGCCGTCGAGTGCGCGGGTCGCCCAGTCCGCGTGGGCAAGCAGGTTCGGCAGCGGCTGCGGGCGGGTGATCGAGAGCGCCTGCGCGAGCCAGGGATGCCGCCGGAACAGGGCCCATTGCGCCCTCGCCATCAGCTCCAGCTGGGCCCGCCAGCCGGAGGGCGGTTCGGGCGGGAAACGGATCTCGCCGAGGGCAAGGTCCGCCATCTCGAGGATCAGCTCCTCCTTCGCGGTGACATGGCGATAAAGCGCCATCGTCGCGACGCCGAGGCCGGAGGCGATACGGCGCATGGAGAGGGCGCGGATGCCCTCGGCGTCGGCGATCCGGATCGCGGCCTTCACCACCCGCTCGCGTGACAGCTCCGCCTCGGTTCTCGGGGCGGGCTTCCGGCCGCGGCTCGCGACGACCGTGCCCGCGCCGGGTTTGGCGACGACCAGGCCGTCCCGTTTCAGCGTGGCGAGCACCTTCGTCGCGGTCGCCATCGCGACGCCCCACTCGGCGATGATCCGGCGCGTCGACGGGACCTTGTCGCCCTCGTGCAGCTCACCGGAGGTGATCCGGCGGCGGATCTCGGCGGCGATCCGCAGATAGGGCGGATCGGTCATGGTCGGCTCCCCTGCCATAGTGCACCTGACCCCGTCTTGCCTGCCGCACTAGCGGGATCGTACTAGTGCAGTGGAGATTTTCTGCGCTTTTTCCTGGGTCCCAGGTTCGGCGTCCATACGTTGTACGCAGTGCTTCACAACACCGTACACAAGGAGTGGACATGCGGAAGGTCCTGATTTCGGGGGCGGGAATCGCCGGTACGACGCTGGCGTACTGGCTGCGGCGGCACGGTTTCGCGCCGACGGTCGTCGAGCGGGCTCCGGCGCCCCGTGTCGGCGGGCACGCGGTCGACATCCGGGGTACGGCGCTCGGCGTTGTCGACCGGATGGGGGTGCTCGAGCGCCTCCGGGAGCTGAGCACCGACATGCGCGGGATGTCGTTCGTGAACGGCGCGGGGAAGACCCTCGTGAAGGTCACCGACCACACCCTGACCGGCGGGCTCACCGACAGCGAAGACGTCGAGATCCTGCGGGACGACCTCACCGACACGCTGGCCTCGGTCGCCCAGGAAGGCGTCGAATACGTCTACGGCGACCGGATCACCGGGATCGCGCAGCGGACCGACGGCGTCCGGGTCACCTTCGCTCGCGGCGAAGCACGGGACTTCGATCTCGTCGTCGGCGCGGACGGCCAGCACTCGGCCGTGCGATCGCTCGTTTTCGGGGCGGAGAAACAGTTTTCGCACTATCTGGACACCTATCTCGCGGTGTTCACCGTGCCGAACTTCCTCGATCTGGACCGCTGGCAGACCTTCCACATGACCCCGGGAAAGCTGGCCGGGCTGTACAGCGCCCGAAAGAACAGCGAGGCGCGGGCGATGCTCGGTTTCCAGTCGCCGGAACTCGACTACGACCGCTATGACGCCGAGCAGCAACGAAAGCTGATCGCCGACCGATTCCGGGGGCAGGGCTGGGAAATCCCGCGACTGCTGCGGGAAATGGAGTCAAGCGAGCTGTACTTCGACTCCATGACCCAGATCCGGATGGACCGGTTCACCGACGGACGCGTCGCGCTGGTCGGCGACGCGGGCTACGGTCCTTCGCCACTTTCGGGACAGGGAACCAGTTTGGCGCTCGTCGGAGCCTATGTGCTCGCCGGCTCACTGGCCGCTTCTGGTGACCATCGCGCCGCTTTGGCTTCCTACGAAACGGAAATGCGGCCGTTCATCCTCCGGAATCAGGCGCTGGCTTCGATGAACCAGAAGAAGCAGACGCGATTTCGGCAGTGGAAGCAGATCCAGTCGATGCGGCTGCTGCCTTGTCTGCCGTTCCGGGGCCGGATCATGAAGGCGGCCATGCGGCCGCTGACGAAGGCGGCGAATGGGCTGGTGCTCAAGGATTACTGACCGCTTTCGAGTGGCGGGTCCCGGAAGCCGCGGCATGTTGCGAAAGCCACTTTCGCAACGTTGAAGGTTGCGAAAGTGGCTTTCGCAACACGCCGGCCAGGGACTCGCGTGATCGGTTGGCCGACTCGCGTGACTGGACGGACGACACACGTGATTGGACGGACGACACACGTGACTGGAGGGACGACACACGTGTCCAGACGGACGACACGCGACGCAACCCGGCCGCGAGCGTGTCGTCCGTCGGATCACACGCGTCGTCCGCCCAATCACACGCGTCGTCCGCCCAATCACGCGTGTCGTCCGTCGGATCACACGTGTCGTCCATCCAGTCACGCGTGTCGTCCGTCGGATCACACGCGTCGTCCATCCAGTCACGCGTGTCGTCCATCGGATCACGTGCGTCGTCCGGCCACGCGAGCCGGCGCAGGGCTCGTGAGCGGCAAGGCGGTTCTGCTGCGAGGTAAGGCGAACGAGTCGGGGTGCAAGTCCGGCCTCAGGCTGTTCCCGTCAACAGCCGAACGTCCATAAAGGACACCATGAGTCCCCCATATGATCGATTTGGGCGCTGCGCGGGGGTCGTGAGTGGCAATGGTCGTTCTAACGCTCTTTACCACTCACGACCCCAGCAAATCGGGCGGCTGGGCCTGCCTTTGGTTCCTTGTGGACGGTCGTGGGCTGCGCCAAGTCTTGCGACCACCGTGCTCCGAACTTCGGGACACGCCACGTTTTCCGTGCCCTCGAGAACCGTCCATCACGACCGTTAGTAGCCCTGGTACCCACCGCCACCGGCCATGGACTTCAGCCCCGGATGTCCCTCGAAGCCGCCGTACCGCGAGAACGTGTACCGCACGCCCGCGATGATGTTGTCCACCGGGTTGTAGATGTCGTCGTGCCCGGGAAGCTTGTGCGCGTTGAAGGTCGGGTCGATGCACTGCATCAAACCCTTGGACGGCGTGCCCTTCGCCGCGTTGGAATCCCAGTCGTTGATGGCGTTGGGGTTGCCACCGGACTCCTTCTCGATGATCGTCCAGATCTTCTGGATATCCGCCTCGGTCACCGGGATCCCGTTGGCCTGCAGGATCTTGATGGCCTCCTGGATCCACTGCTGGACGTTGCCCGGCGGGGTCGTCGACGGCGGGCCACCGCTCGGGCCGAGACCGCCACCCCCACCGCCTCCTCCACCGCCGCCTCCACCGCCACCGCCACCGGCGTGGAGACCGCCGGTGCGCTTGGGGACGGAGCCGTCCTTGCCGGGCATCGGGATGGTGGAGTAGCCGCCCTGGATGTCCTTCTTCATCAGTTCTTGGGACTTCTGGATCATCTGGTTGGCCTGGTCGAGCAGTCCCTTGACCCGGCCGTCGGCGTCCTTGGCGATGCCGTTGATGTCGGTCTTGGCCTTCTGGATGATCTCGGCGACCGAAGGGCTCGGCGCCGGCTTGTGATCCTTCTCGGCCTGCGTAGCGGCCTGGATCGCGGCGTTCTTGTCCGTCTCCGCCTGGGTGTTCCTTTTGTTGACCGCCGCTTCGGCGTCTTCGTAGACGCCCTTCACCTGCATCTTGATGTTGCCGAGATCGGTGTGGACGCGATCGAGGTCGTCGACGACCTTGCCCAGCTGCTCTTCGACGTTCTTCCCGGCCTTGGTGATCGACTTGACGTACTCGAAGAAGGCCTCCGCGGCGGGCCCGGCCCAGACGCCGCCGTTCAACGCTTCGGTCGACGTCGACAACGCCGCGCTGTGGTCACCCGCGTTGTCGGCTGCCGTCTTGAACTGCCTCGAAGCGTTCTGAATGGCGGCGAGGTTGACCTTGCCGATCTGCTCGGCCTTCTGGACCAGTCCGTCCCAGCCGTCCGGCGTGCCGGCGCCGACCCCGTTCAAAGCCACTGCTCAAGCCCCCTTGTCTTCGGCCCACAGGCCTGGCGAGTCGTCACAGTTCCCCGTGCACCTTCAGGTTGTCCACGTGGACCGCTTCGGTCTCCTTGATCAGCCCCGCCGCCTTTCGCAGCACGAAGGCCGTGGCCTCCATCAGCTGACCGGCCGAATCGAATTCGTTGTGGACGCCCTGCTTGAACTTGCCGACCGCGCCCTTGGCGTCGCCGTGCTCGTCCACTCCGCCGAAGGGGCTTTCCTTCTCGTCATCCATCCCGGTGACGCCTTTTTTGGTCTTCTCGAACTCGTCCTTGAGCTTCTCCACCTGACCGGCGGCGATCCCCATGGATTCCGGGTCGTACACAGGCACGGTTCGTCATCCCCTTCACGGAAAAACTCGTATCCGCCCGATCAGACGCACGGCCGATCAGGACGGTTCCCGCGCATACTTTAAGACCTCCGTAGTTGGCCGTGTGCGTATCCACGCCAACTTCCCCCCGCCGATAATCGGGCGAATCAGAAATCGGCGACTTCCCGGATCCGGGTCGCCAGCAACTGGTTGTCCGCCGGGGTGATGGTCGCCCAATCCCGCCCGTCCCGGTTCCGCGCGACCTGGAACAGGTACCGGCCCGCGTCCGTGTCGTAGAAGGCGACCACGCTGTCCGCGCGCCGGGGGCGGCCGTCGCGGCCCGCGCGTTCGACACCGAACTGGCCGCGCGCCTCCTGTCCGAGCAGCATGCCCGCCACCTCCTGGGCCTGCCAGAGGGGCACGTCCAGGTCTTCCAGTGCGGTGACCAGTGCTTTCGCGTCGCCGCGGGCGGCGGCGTCGGCGTGGACGAGGACGTCGTGCGGGAGGCTGATCGACTGGCCGACACCGGGACCGAGATCACCCGCGACCGAGACCGCGGCTTCGGCGAGGGAGCTCTCCCTGGCGGGGATCAGCCACACCTGGCCGGAGTCGATCACGCCGAGCAAGGCCTGGTTGCCGACGCTCACCGCCTGGCCCTTGATCTCGCGGTCGGTCCACACCCAGACGTCGATCGCGAACCGGGGGTGCGCGAACAGGTTCAGCATGTCGACCAGCTCGCCCGACGCCTGGTGTCCCCGCGCGAGACCTCGCGCGCGCAGGGATTCCCAGGCCTCTTCGATCAGCGCCGCCCGCTCCGTATGGGTCGTTCCGGGGCTCGGCACGTCGAGTGCGGCATGGCGGCCGGGCAGCCGTTCGGCCTCCCAGAGCATTTCGAACTCGAGTGCGGACAGCACCAGGCTGCCGTTGTCGTTCGGCACAGGTTCAGCGCGCTTCGGAGTTGCCGTGGTCACCGATCACGTCCGGCGACACCAGCCGCTCGTCGGTGAACAGGTCCTTGTCGTCGACGCCGTAACGCCTGATGTGCTCCGCGTCCTCCTCGACGTCCTGGGTGGCCGCGCGCTCCATGAACTTCGACTCGGGCTTCGGCTGCTTCGCGCCGATCTTCTCCGAGCGCCGCATGGCCTCCTCTTCGGGAAGCTCACCGATCGGGAGCTGGCGGGTCGGCTTCACGCCGCCGCCTTCCTGACGGGGACGGCGGTCGCGTTCCTTGTCGCCGCTCAGCGCGCCACCGGCGACACCGGCGCCGAGCGCCGCGGCACCGGCGCCCAGGTCGCCCGCGGCCGGCCCGGCGATCTTCGGGACGGCGGGGAAACCGCGGCCGGATTCGTTGCCAGGGACCATCGGCGCCTGCGGTCCGGTGCCGACGGAGCGGCCCTTGCCGAGCGCCTGGTCGCCACCGGCGCCACCACCGCCGACGTTGCCGAAGACACCGGGGCCGGAGCTGGAGCCCGGGCCCTTGCCGACAGCGCTGTCGAGACCGGGGCCGGTGCCGAAAGACTTGCCGACCGGCTGCGCCGACGTGGTGCTGTTGGGCGGCGCGCTGCCGCCTGCCTGGCCCGGCGGGACGTTCGGAGTGTTCGGCGCACCCGGCGGAACGAACGGCGGTGAGGTCGGCGAGCCGGTGACCGGGTACGAAGGCCTGCCCTGTTCGGGCTGCGGGGACGGCCGGTTCGGTGTCACCCAGCCGGCGCCCGGCGAGGGAGCTTTGGACGGCACCGTTGGCGCGGCGGCCGCGGGAGCCGTGGCCCCGGCGTTCGGCGCCGACGCACCTGTCTTGCGTGCCGTCCCGCCGCCCATGGCGACGCCGTAGGCCGGGGTCGGCGCGTCGTAGGACGGCGCCTTCGGGTTACCGACGGGCTGCGCGACCGGCGGCACGTACTTCGACTCGACGGCGGCCGACGCGGGCCGCACGCTGCCGTCCGGGGTCAGGTCGGTGGCCGTGCCCGCCAGGTCGAGCGGGCCGGAACCGCCGCCCACTCCGGCGGCCGTCGTGGTCTGGGTCAGGTTCATCGCCTGCGGGTCGGCCAGCGTGTCGGTCGACAGCAGGTTCTCGCCGCTCGTCTTGGCGTAGTCGTTCAACGCCTCCTGCGCCTGCGCCCGCGCGTTGTTCGCCGCGCTGACGCTCTTGGCGTGGTCGGTCTCGAACCCGATGAGGCTCAGGACGACGTCACCGATGGTCAGGCCGCCGGCGCCCTTCCGGACCACTTCCGGATCCGGGAGCTTGTGCAGCGTCCGGTTGAAGGCCTCTCCCTGCGCGAAGATCATCTCCGCGGAATGGGAGACCTTCGAGTTCGCGTCCTGGGAGAAGCCAGCCTGCTCGGTGAACACCTGACCGGCGGCACCGCCGGCCTCGCTCTGCCATTCCACGCCGAGCTTGCCCAGCTCGTCACGGAGCGTCTTGTCGGTGTCCGCGAGCGCGCCCGCGACGGATTTCAACGCGTCGACGGCGATACCGATGCTGCCGGTGCCGTCACCGCCGCGGAAGCGTTCGATCTCGGTCGCGATCCCGGTGTCGGTGTAGCCGTCGAACCGAAGATCGCGGAGCCTGCCCGCGAGGTCGGAAACGTTCACGCCGCCCTCCCTAGTTGCGTGCTTTCAAGGTCTGCAAAGCCGAATCGGCCGCCTGCGCGGACATCTCGCACAGCTGCGGCATGGTGAACGCGCCGGCGGTGACGGCGACCGCCCGCACCGCCAGCGTCTGTCCTCGAGCGACACCGACGAGCGTTTCGCAATCGGCCGGTGTCCCGGCGTCACGGTGGTTCTTGATAGCCGGGAACCCGCCGACCGCCGTCGGTTCGGTCGTCATGCTGTTCTTGCGGCGCTTGCCGGTGAACCATTCTTCGACGTCCGCGGTGATCGTGCGGACGTAATAGCTGTGGAAGGGCTGCGCGGCGTCCGCGTCGAGGACACAGGTCGGGCCGTCGATCGGTTCCGCGGCCGCGCGCGGTTTGCTGTTGATCTTGAGCTGGTCGAGCTGCGGATCGGTGAGCAGGGCACACGGATCGACGCCCTGGAGGTTCAGTTCGGCGGGCCTGGCGGGCAGCGCCGACGCTTTGGCGCCCTGCGTGACCGAGGCCAGCGCCGGTTCGTCGGGGAACGCCTGCCCGCCCGTGTCCGCGGTGCATCCGGCCAGCGCGAAGGCGAGCACCCCACCGGTCACCAGCACGCGAGGCCTACGCCCGGTGTACACCACGGTCCCCGAACGCGGCGGCCTTGTCCGCATCACTGGTCTTGTACTCCTTGGCCGCCGTGCGGAGCTGGTTGACCAGGCCCCGCAGACCGGCCACGTACGCCCGGACCTGCGCGGCGTACGACTGGTCGCCGTCGGCCACGAGCTCGTTCCAGACGCTGGTCGCGTGCACGCTCACGGTGTCGTTGGCCGGAGTGTCGATCCGCAGCTGGTCGAGCCGCGTCATGAGCTTGTCCTGCAACGCGTCGACCTGCTCTTCGACGATCTTCGCGACTTCGAGCAGCTTCGACGGATCGACTCTGATGTCGGCCACCGACGGTGGCGTCGGAACCGCCGACGTGAGGTCCTGGATCTTGCTCGATGCTGCCATTCCCCACCCCTTGGAAACACGCACGGTGACCGTTCGCCCTGTCGAGGCTACCAACGCCGATGTATCGAGCGCCTAAGCTTCTCAGGAAATACCGGGTTAGACGCAGCGGTCGCCCGAGCGGTTCCGCCGGGAATTCACGAGACCGGGGTGGCGATCTCTCCCTTGGCGGCGAGCAGGGCGATGTCGGTGCGGTGGTGGGAGCCGGCCAGGTGAACCTTCTCGACCGTCGCGTAGGCGTCCTTGCGGGCGGCCTTCAGGTTCTTGCCGGTGCCGACGACCGACAGCACGCGGCCGCCGGAGGAGACCACGGCACCGTCGTCACGGCGGCGGGTGCCGGCGTGGAGCACGCCTTCGAGCTCGCCACCGGTGATGACGTCGCCGGTCCTCGGCTTGCCGGGGTAACCGTCGGCGGCGAGCACGACGGTGACCGCCGCGCCGGAGTCCCACTCCAGCGGCGGCAGGTCGGCCAGCTTGCCGGCCGCCGTCGCGTGCAGGACCTTGCCGAGCGGGCTGCGCAGCAGCGCCAGGACGACCTGGGTCTCCGGGTCGCCGAACCGGCAGTTGAACTCGATGACCTGCGGGCCCTCGGAAGTCAGCGCGAGACCGGCGTAGAGCAGGCCGGAGAAGGTGGCGCCGCGGTTGTCGAGTTCGTCGACAACGGGCTGCACGATGCGGGCGACGACGTCGTCGACCAGGTCCTTCGGCGCCCACGGCAACGGGGCGTACGCGCCCATGCCGCCGGTGTTCGGGCCCGCGTCGCCGTCGCCGACGCGCTTGAAGTCCTGCGCGGGCAGCAACGGGACGACCGTGCGGCCGTCGACGAAGCAGAAGAGAGAGGCCTCCGGGCCGTCGAGGAAGGACTCCAGGAGCACCGGGTGCCCACCGTCGAGCAGCATCAGGGCGTGCTTGCGCGCGACGTCGACGTCCGTGGTGACCACGACGCCCTTGCCCGCGGCGAGGCCGTCGTCCTTGACCACCCAGGTGGGGCCGAAGCGGCCGAGGGCGGCGTCGAGGCGGGCCGGGTTGTCGACGATCTCGCAGTGCGCCGTCGGCACCTTCGCGGCCGCCATGACGTCCTTCGCGAACGCCTTCGAGCCCTCGATCCTGGCCGCGGACGCGGACGGGCCGAAGCAGGCGATGCCCGTCTTCCGGACCGCGTCGGCGACACCGGCCACCAACGGGACCTCGGGGCCGACCACCACCAGATCCGCCTGCCACTGCTTGGCGAGGGCGGAGACGGACTCGGGGTCCGCCGCGTCCACGCCGAGTTGCTCGGCCACCGCGGCGGTGCCGGCGTTACCCGGGGCACAGGCCAGTGCGGTGACGGAAGGGTCTTCCGCGACCGCGAGGACAAGTGCATGCTCACGGGCGCCGGACCCGATTACCAGTACGCGCACGACGCACAGGGTAACCGGGCCGGTGACGACCTGTCGGCGGAGCCACGTGAAACCCGCCCCGGCCGGAGGCCCCGCTATCGTGGCGGCGGGGCCTCATGACGTCTGACCTGCGAAAACACCGACCTGCCCCGGCGACGCGATCGCGGTCGCGGGTCACCGATCGACACAGCCCCGAACACGTCGCCGTCCTCGAGCGGGTGGTTCCATCCGGCGTTCACCCGGCGGTCAGCGCTCCGCCGGTCCGTCTTCGCCGCCCGGACGCCTCCTGCGTCAAGGGTTGCGCGGTACCCCGAGTTCAAGCGAAAGAGGTTACCCACCATGCGAAAGCGCCTGGGCGTGCTCGCCCTGTCCGGACTCGCCGTACTCAGCGTCACCGGGCTGGCGGGCGCTGCCGAGCCGGGCACCCGAGATGTGTCGGCGCTGGCGAAGGGTCACGATGGTCCGGTGATCGTCGGACACCGCGGCGCCCCCGGCTACCGGCCGGAGCACACGCTCGCCTCGTATGAGCTCGCCTACCGCCAGGGCGTCGACTGGGTCGACGTCGACCTCGTGCCCACCAAGGACGGCCAGCTCGTCGCCCGGCACGAGAACGAGATCGGCGGCACCACCGACGTCGCGAAGCACCCCGAGTTCGCGAACCGGAAGACGACGAAGGTCATCGACGGCACGTCGTTCACCGGCTGGTTCACCGAGGACTTCACGCTCGCCGAGCTGAAGACCCTGCGCGCGACCGAGCGGATCCCGCAGCTGCGGCCGAACAACCGGATCTACGACGGCCGCTACCAGATCGCCACCTACCAGGAGGTGCTCGACCTGACGCGCCGGCTGGGCCGCGAACTGCGCCGTGAACTGGGGACGTACCCCGAGATCAAGCACTCGACCTACTTCTCCTCGATCAAGAACCCGACCGAGCCGAAGCTGGTCGAGCTGATCAAGCGCAACGGGCTCAACCACCCGAAGGCGCCGGTGATCATCCAGTCGTTCGAGGTGTCGAACCTGATCGCGCTCTCGCGCCAGGTGCGGGTGCCGCTGCTGCAGCTGACCTCGGCCACGGGTGCTCCGGCCGACTTCGTCGCGAAGGGCGACCCGCGGACGTACGCCGACCTCGTGACGCCGGCGGGCCTGAAGGAGATCTCGAGGTACGCGGATTACCTCGGACCGGAGAAGGCGCAGGTCATCCCCGTGGTGAACGGCGCGCTGGGCCAGCCGACCAAGCTGGTCGCCGACGCGCACCAGGCCGGGCTGAAGGTCGGGCCGTACACGTTCCGCAACGAGAACAACTTCCTGCCGCAGAGCCTGCGCTCGTCGGCGAACCTCGCCGAGTACGGCAATACGTTCGCCGAGCAGGAGGCGTTCCTCAAGGCGGGTGTCGACGGGTACTTCGCGGACCACCCGGACACCGCGCTGGAGGCCGTGAAGGCATTCCGGGGGCGCTGACGCTTCGTCGAGGCAGCTGAAGGCACGACCTGAAGTGCATGAGGCCTCCTTCCTTGCACCTGACGCAAGGAAGGGGGCCTTCATGTACTCAGGGGTCGGTTCGGTTGGTCGCGTGTGGCGATTCGGGCTATCGAGGGGGTTTATGCCGCCCTGCGTGACGCCGACCGCGTGGATTTCGGGCGTTGAATGGGCGCTGTCCTGAACGACCCTTTCAGGACAGCTGCGGGCGGGTTTCTTGACGGGACCTTGACATCCGCAGGTCGGCGGGCCTAATTTCGGCGGAACTCAATGGTCTGTCCGCATACCTTTTAAGTGGGTGCCCGATGGATGTCTCTGACAAGCAGGCCGCAGAACCCGCCGACGAAGACAGTGCCCGGCTCCACCAACTCGGCTACGCGCAGGAACTCCGTCGCACGATGTCGGCCTTCTCCAACTTCGCCGTCTCCTTCACGATCATTTCGATCCTCTCCGGCTGCCTGACCCTCTACGGGTTCGGCATGAAGACCGGTGGGCCCGCCGCGATGATCTGGGGCTGGCCGCTGGTCGGCCTCTTCGTCATCCTGGTCGGGCTCGGCATGGCAGAGGTCTGCTCCAGCTACCCGACCGCGGGCGGCCTCTACTACTGGGCGGCGAAGCTCGCCCCGCGCAACGGCGCGGCGTGGTCGTGGTTCACCGGCTGGTTCAACCTCATCGGCCAGATCGCCGTCACCGCCGGGATCGACTTCGGCGCGGCACTGTTCCTCAACGCCTTCCTCGACCTGCAGTTCGGCTTCGAGGCGACGCCGGGCAACACGATCCTGCTGCTGGCGATCATCCTGGTGATCCACGGACTGCTGAACACCTTCGGCGTCAAGATCGTCGCGCTGCTGAACAGCATCAGCGTGTGGTGGCATCTGGCCGGCGTGCTGGTGATCGTCGGGGTGCTGGTCATCGTTCCCGAGAAGCATCAGGACGCGTCGTTCGTCTTCGGCGAGTTCGTGAACAACACCGGCTGGGCATCGCCTGTCTACGTCTTCTTACTGGGCCTCCTGCTCGCGCAATACACACTCACCGGCTACGACGCCTCGGCCCATATGACCGAGGAGACCAAGAACGCGGCGAAGGCCGGACCGCGCGGGATCATCAACTCGATCCTCGTCTCCCTGGTCGCCGGCTGGATCCTGCTGATCGGCCTCACCTTCGCCATCCAGGACTACGAGGGCGCCGCCGGCTCCGAAACCGGGGTGCCGCCCGCGCAGATCTTCATCGACGCGACCGGCGCGACGACCGGCAAGTTCCTGTTGCTGATCTGCATCGGCGCGCAGCTGTTCTGCGGGATGGCGTCGGTGACCGCGAACTCGCGGATGATCTACGCCTTCGCTCGCGACGGCGCGATCCCGGGTTCGAAGTTCTGGCACCGCATCAACAAGCGCACCCAGACGCCGACCAACGCGGTGTGGCTGGCCGCGGGCGGCGCGCTCCTGCTCGCCCTGCCGTACCTGTGGAGCGCGACCGCCTACGCGGCGGTGACCTCGATCGCCGTCGTCGGCCTTTACGTGGCCTACGTGATCCCGGTGTTCCTGCGGGTGCGCAAGGGCGACGACTTCGAACCCGGACCGTGGAACCTCGGCCGCTGGGGGAAGCTCATCGGGACCGTCGCGACGGTCTGGGTGTGCTTCATCTTCGTGCTGTTCATGCTCCCGCAGGGATCACCGGTCACCATCGACAGTTTCAACTACACGCCTATCGCCTTCCTCGTCGTACTCGGTGGTGCGGCGGTGTGGTGGTTCGTCTCGGCACGCAAGTGGTTCACGGGCCCGAAGGTGCAGGGTTCCGAGGAGGAACTCGCCGCGGTGGAAAGGGAACTCAAGGAACTGGGGTAGCGGCGGTCTCCTCTCGGGAGCGGCCGACGCGGACTCCGGTCACCGCGGCCGCTCCCAACGCCCCGACTGCGGCGAAGGCGTAGAAACCCCACGGGTACGCGATCCCGGCGGTCAGCAGCGCGCCGCCGAGGATCGGGCCGCTGATCGCGCCGATGCGGCCGACACCGGCCGCCCAGCCGATTCCCGTGGCGCGCATGGCATCCGGATACGTCTTGCCGATGTAGGCGTACACGAGCACCTGCGCGCTGAACACGAAACCGCCGGTGAGGAACACGGCCGCGTACAGGCCGACCGCGGGCAGCTTCACGCTCAGCAGGGCCAGGAAGACCGCCGCCCCGAGGAACCAGAAGATCACCGCCGGGCGCACGCCGACCTTGTCCGCCACCCGGCCCGCGACGAGCAGGCCGACGACGCCGCCGAGGTTCAGCGTGAGCAGCAGCCCGAGCGCCGCACCCAGCGGATACCCGGCCTGGCGCATGATCTCCGGCAGCCAGGTGTTGAGGCCGTAGACCAGCAGCAGCCCCATGAACGACGTCACCCAGAACGCGATGGTGGCGCGCAGGAGCCCGCCGCGGAACAGCCCGCCGACCACTTGGGTCGCCGACTTCTCCTGCGTCTCCCGCGCCCGCTCGAAGGACTCGGATTCCGGCAGGTACTTGATCATCAGCGGTACCAGCACGAGCGCGGGCAGCGCGCCCGCGACGAACATCGCGCGCCAGCCGAGCGGCTGGATCAGCCAGATACCGAGCAGGGCGGTGAGCACCGCGCCGACGTGATAGCCGGTCATCACCGTGGTGGTCGCGCTGCCGCCCTTCCCCTTGCGGGCGTACTCGGTGACCAGCGCGATCGCCGTCGGCAGACAGCCGCCGAGGCCCAGCCCGGCGAGGAAGCGCAGCAGACCGAAGACGAACGCCGACGGGGAGATCGCGCAGAGCGCGGTGAACGCGGAGAAGGCCGTGACCGCGATGATCAGCGCCTTGCGGCGGCCGATGACGTCGGTGATCGTGCCGATCGCCATCGCGCCGACCATCATGCCGAGCAGGCCGAACGTCGAGATCACCGACGCCGTGCCCGGTGTCAGGCCCCAGACCTGGTCACGGAGCAGCGCGGGCAGCACCGTGCCCAGGACGACCAGGTCGAATCCGTCGAGCAATACCGCCGTCCAGGCGAGTGGAACCACCCACGAACGGGCCGCGGCAGGGGACATTGGGGACCTCCAGCTGTGTTCGCTATGCGCACGAGTATGCACAATACGAACGCTGTGAGCAAGGCCACTGTGCCGGTGAATGTCATGAAAGGGGTGTTCGGGACGATAAATGTCCTGAACACCCCTTTCATGCCACGTGGGTTCAGCGCTTGACGAGGTCCCCGAGAACGCTCCAGGTGCGAAGCCGCTCTTCCGTGTTCCGGATGCCGCTCTGCGTCGCGACGACCTCGGTCGCCCCGGCGTCGAAGTACCGCCGGATTTCGGCCGCGACGGTCTCCTCGTCCCCGGCGATCACCAGGTCACCGGCGGAGTCCACGCCCTGGGCGTCGAAGACCGCGCGATAGGAGGGGATGTCACGGAAGAACGCGTACTGCCGATCGACCTGGGCACGGACGGCGCCGGGATCGCCGGTCACGACGACCGGGACCATCGCGATGATCCGCGGCGCCGGGCGGCCGGCGGCGGCCTTGGTGAGTTCCGGGACGATCAGCCCGGAAAGGGCCTTCGGCCCGGCGAGGTACGGGATCGTGCCGTCGGCGAGTTCGCCGGTGACGCGCAGCGCCTGCCGTCCCATCGCCGCGATGATCACCGGGACGTCCGAAGACCCCGCGACGGACAGCGAAGTCGCGAAGCCCTCGGCGTGTGCCTGGACCGTCTCGCCGCGGAAATCGACTTCGCCGCCGTCGAGCACCTGCCGGAGGATCGTGAGGTACTCGCGAAGGTGCTTGATCGGCGACGGGTACTCGATGCCGTACGCCGGTTCGAGCCAATTCTTCGCGCCGGTTCCGAGACCGAGGACGAACCGGCCCCCGGTGGCGGCCTGCGCCGTCTGCGCGAGACCGGTGATCAGCAAGGGATGCCGCGGGTAGATCGGGACGACGCCGGTCCCGACGGTGATCCCCGGGACGGCGCGCCCCGCGAGAGCGGCGACGGTGATCGCGTCGTGCTCCATCTGCTGGGAGAACCAGACGGACGTCAGGCCGGCGTCGGCGGCCTGCCTGGTCTGGGTGATGAGTTCGTCGACGATGTTGGCGGCGTCCGCGGTGTCCCCGGACGGGAGTGCCACTCCGATGGTCATGTTCAACGCCAACGGTGCTGCCGAAAGGATATTTCACTTTTCACGGACTGGGATCACGCGCGCGGTTTGCCGGTGTCGGCCCGCCATGGGCGGCGTGCCGCTCGAAGGCGTCGAGAACTTCGCTCGCCTGAGACGCGATCCGGCGGGCGCCGTTGCGAAAGCCACTTTCGCAACGTTGAAGGTTGCGAAAGTGGCTTTCGCAACGCTGGCGGAGGTGCCGCTCGCGGGAAGACTCGCTCGCCTGAGACGCCATGAAAGGCCCCTTCATTGCAAATTTCGCAATGAAGGGGCCTTTCATAGCGCGCGTAAGGGGGTCAGACGAACTCGTGCCGCACGATCGTCTGCTCCCGGCCCGGTCCGACGCCGATCGCCGAGATCCGCGCGCCCGAAAGCTCTTCGAGCCGCTCGACGTAGGCCCGCGCGTTCGCCGGAAGCTCTTCGAAGGTGCGGCAGCCCGAGATGTCCTCGAACCAGCCCGGCAGCTCTTCGTAGATCGGCAGCGCGTGGTGCACGTCGGTCTGCGTCATCGGCATGTCGTACGTCCGGAACCCGTCGACCTCGTAGCCGACGCACACCGGCACCTTCTCCAGGCCGGACAGCACGTCCAGTTTGGTGAGGAAGTAGTCGGTGATGCCGTTGACCCGCACCGCGTAGCGCGCGATGACCGCGTCGAACCAGCCGGTGCGCCGCGAGCGGCCGGTGGTGACGCCGAACTCGCCGCCCTGTTTGCGCAGGTACTCGCCGGACTCGTCGTCCAGCTCGGTCGGGAACGGGCCGGAGCCGACACGCGTGGTGTACGCCTTGAGGATGCCCAGCACGGTGTCGATCTTGCCGGGGCCGATGCCCGAACCCGCGCTCGCGCCGCCGGAGGTCGGGTTCGACGACGTCACGAACGGGTAGGTGCCGTGGTCGACGTCGAGCAGGGTGCCCTGCGAGCCTTCGAGCAGCACGGTCTCGCCGCGTTCGAGGGCCTGGTTGAGCTGCAGGCGCGTGTCGGCGATGCGGTGCGCGAACTTCTCGCCCGCGGCCAGCACCTCGTCGGCGACCTGGTCCGCGTCCAGTGCCTTGCGGTTGTAGACCTTGACCAGCACCTGGTTCTTGAACTCCAGTGCCGACTCGACCTTCTGCCGGAAGATCTTCTCGTCGAGCAGGTCCTGCACGCGGACACCGACGCGGGCGATCTTGTCCTGGTAGCAGGGGCCGATACCGCGGCCGGTGGTGCCGATCTTGCGGCTGCCGAGGTAACGCTCGGTGACCTTATCGATCTCCACGTGGTACGGCATGATCAAATGCGCGTCGGCGGAGATCAGCAGCTTGCCGGTGTCGACGTCGCGTTCCTCCAGCCCGGCGAGCTCGTCGAGGAGCACGCCCGGGTCGATGACGACGCCGTTGCCGATGACGTTGGTGACGCCCGGCGTGAGGATCCCGGACGGGATGAGGTGGAGGGCGAAGTTCTGCCCGTCGGGAAGGACTACGGTGTGGCCCGCGTTGTTACCGCCTTGGTAACGCACGATCCACTGGACGCGGTCGCCGAGCAGGTCGGTGGCCTTGCCCTTGCCCTCGTCCCCCCATTGGGCCCCGATCAGCACGATGGCCGGCATGTGACACTCCAGGTGTTCGGCGACTTGTGGTTTGGCGCTGGTAAATGCCGGTGCATGAGCGTAACGGAGGGCCTTCGGGTGCGCGGAATAGTGGTGGTCTGTCCCGAGGGCGAGCCCACCCTCCCGGCGATCGACGACGTCGAAATGGTGCACGTCCCGAGCCGTCCCGGCAAGGCGGATATCGACCCCTTGCTGGGGGAACACGATCACCTGGTGGTCGCGGGCACCGACGCGGACCTCGCGGCGGTCGTGCTGCGGCTGTTACGAAAAGAACAGCTCTCGGGCGTGTCGCTCGGCTTCGTGCCGTCGTCGCCGGACTCCGACGTCGCCCGCATCTGGAGCCTGCCGACGCAGCCGCTGCGTGCCCTCTCGCTCGCCCTGCGTGGCGAGGTGGACCCGGTGCCGCTGATCCGCGACGACACCGGCGGGGTGCTGGTCGGCCGCGGGGTGATCGGGATGATCCGCGGGGTGGCCTACTGCGACGAGCACACCGTGCTGCGCGGGCCGGCGCGCTCGATCGAGGTCGAGCCGGACACGAGCGGTCCCGGAATGATGGTCCGGGTGACCAAGGGGACGCTGTTCAAGCGGCCTTCGACGCATTACGCGCGGGCGTTCCAGCTCGGCTGCATCCCGACGCGGCCGAGCATCGACGGCGTCGCCCACCCGCGCGCGATGAGCCGGTGGACCTGGTACCGGCACACCGAGGATCTCCGGCTGGTCCGCGGGCTGGACTAGCGCGTGTTTCACAAGTCAAGTTCGCGGTCTTCGCGCCCAGGCGGCCCCTGACGGCACGGGCGGATGCGGCGAGTACGACCCGGTACGAGGCCGATCCGCCCGCGCCGCCAGGAACCACCTGGATCACGAAGCCCATCGAACAGACTTGTGAAACACGCGCTAGGCCGTTCGGCTCAGGACCATCAGCTGGACTTTCCGGAGATTTTCCGGGCGCGTACACCCTGTCCTACCTGCTCGTGACACCCTCCGTTCACGGATAGCCAGCAGAGTGTCATCCGATGGTGTTGCGTGGGCCATATCGGTACCGCAAGGTGACCAGGTCCCCAAACCTGACACGGAGGCAGCAATATGCCAACTGCGCTTGCTGTTCGTCGCTCCTTCACCGTCCTCGCCGTTTCCGCGATCTTCTCGGCGGGCGTGGTCGGCGTCGCCGAGGCGACGCCCCCGGGCATCCCGTCGACCACGACCGCCAAGACCCAGCTCGCCGCGCTGACCGTCAAGCCGGACGGTTCGTCGACCGGGTACAGCCGCGACAAGTTCCCGCACTGGTCCGACCAGGGCAACAGCTGCAACACCCGTGAGGTCGTGTTGAAGCGGGACGGTACGAACGTGCAGCAGGACAGCGGTTGCGCCGCCGTCTCCGGCAGCTGGTTCAGCCCGTACGACGGCGCCACCTGGACCGCGGCGTCCGATGTGGACATCGACCACGTCGTCCCGCTGGCCGCCGCCTGGCGCACCGGGGCGTCGTCGTGGACCACCGCGCAGCGGCAGGCGTTCGCGAACGACCTCAGCGTGCCGCAGCTGATCGCCGTCACCGACAACGTCAACCAGGAGAAGGGCGACAAGTCGCCGGACGCCTGGAAGCCGCCGACCGTCGGCTACTGGTGCACCTACGCGAAGATGTGGACCACGGTGAAGCACAAGTACAAGCTGAGCATCAAGTCGGCGGAGAAGACCGCGCTGACGGACATGCTCAACCGCTGCTAGCCACAAGTACATGAAGGCCCCCTTCCTTGCGCCTAGGTACATGAAGGGGGCCTTCACGGACTTTCGGGGCTGTCAAGCGGAAAGGTGGGACGTTTCGCGGGCTGGGAGCCGGGCTCAGTATGTGGGCGGGCCTCAAGGGCGTGATTAGCGTGAATCGGGTCAGCGCAAGCAAAAGCGCGCCACGTTCCCGCTGGAGGCCACCCGGTGTCCCGTACCGCCGCCACTTCCTTACTCGCGCTCACCGCGCTCGTTGTCACCGCCTGCTCCTCCGCGGGCGGCTCGACGGGTGCCGACGCCGGACCGCCCAAACCCGGTGGCACGCTGCGTCTCGGGATCTCGTCGAGCCCGGACTGCGTGGACCCGCAACAGGTCGGCACCAACGCTTCGCTCAACGTCGGCCGTCAGCTGGTCGATTCACTGACCGACCAGGATCCGGCCACCGGCGAGATCAAGCCGTGGCTGGCCGAAAAATGGGAGAGCAACGCGGATTCGACCGCGTTCACCTTCCAGCTGCGTGACGGCGCGACCTTCTCCGACGGCAGCCCTGTCGACGCGGCCGCGGTCAAGACGAGCTTCGACGCGATCAAGGCGCTCGGCCCGAAGTCGCAACTCGGCTCCGGCTACCTGGCCGTGTACAAGGGAACGACCGTCGTCGACCCGAAGACGGTCAAGATCGAGTTCTCCGTTCCCAGCGCCCAGTTCCTGCAGGCCAGCTCGACGATGTCGCTCGGCATACTCGCACCTGCCGCGTACAGGAAGACCGCCGACCAACGCTGCCAGGGTGACGGCCTGATCGGCTCCGGCCCGTTCGTTTTCGAGAGCCTGAAGCAGAATCAGGAAATCGTCCTCGCCAAACGCAAGGGCTACCACTGGGGTTCGTCGCTGTTCAAGCACCAGGGTGAGGCATACCTCGACAAGATCGCCTACAAGATCGTGCCGGAACCCGGTGTGCGCACCGGAAGCCTCGCTTCCGCGCAGCTCGACGCCATCACCGACGTCCAGCCGGTCGACGAACCGCAGTTCACCGGCAACGGCTTCACCGAGCCCACCCGCCCGAATCCCGGGGTCGTGTTCAACCTGCACGCCAACGTCACCAAGGGCGTGCTCACCGACGAGAGGGTCCGGCAGGCGGTGGTCAAGGGAATCAACCGGCCCGAGGTCACGAACACCGTGCTGACGCCGAACTACAAGCCCGCCACCAGCATTCTCGGCTCGGCGACGCCGTTCTACACCGACCTGTCGCCGCTGCTCGCCTACGACCCCGCAGGCGCGACCGCGCTGCTGGAAAGCGCGGGCTGGTCGCCCGGCCCCGACGGGATCCGCACCAAGAACGGGCAGCGGCTGACCGCGAAGGTCGTCTTCTCCCTGGTGTTCAACCAGAACAAGAGCGTGCTCGAACTCGTGCAGCAGCAGTTGCGCAAGATCGGCTTCGACCTGCGGATCGAACAGCGCACGACGGCCGAGAGCGTGCAGATCACGCAAAGCGGGAATTACGAGTACCTCTGGTACAACACCACCCGCGCCGATCCGGACATCCTGCGCAACCTGTTCTCCACCAAGGCGAACAACCGCAGCAAACTGCCTCCGGACAATCCGGTCGACGCGCCGCTCGACGCTCAGTCGTCCACTGTGGACCCGGCGAAACGGAGGCCCGCCGCCGAGGAGGCGCAGCGCGCGATCATCGAGCACGGCTATTCGGCGCCGGTGTTCGAGCTGACCCAGGTGCTGGCGCACGGGCCGGACGCGCACGGCGTCGGATTCGAAGCGTCGTCCCGGCTTCAGTTGTTCGACGCCTGGGTGTCCGGCTCGTGAGGCGGTATCTGTTCCGTCGAATCCTCCAGGCGGTCTTCGTCCTGTGGGCCGCGTTCACCGTCTCCTTCGTGATCCTCTACCTCCTTCCGGGTGACGCGGTCAGCGCGAAGCTCGGCGGCGGTGAGGCCGGTCTTTCGGTCACGCCGGAACAACTGGCCGCCGCGAAGGCGGAGTACGGCCTCGACGATCCCTTGCCGCTGCAGTACGGAAAGCGGCTGGTCGCGGCGGCGCAGGGCGACTTCGGTCGCTCGATCGCCACCGGGGACGACGCCACGGACATGGTCGTCTCGGCACTGCCACCGACCCTCGCGGTGACCGGATTCGCCCTGGTACTGGCGATCCTGTTCGGCGGCGGGATCGCGGTCGCCGGCACCGTCACCCGGCATCGCTGGCTGGGCAATCTCCTGCTCGCCTTGCCGCCGCTGGGGATCTCGCTGCCGCCGTTCTGGGTCGGGCTGCTGCTCATCCAGTTCTTCTCGTTTCAGCTCAAGTTGTTGCCCGCGCTGGGTTCGAACGGCTTCGAGTCGCTGATCCTGCCCGCCGTCACCCTCGCCATCCCGACCGGCGCGATCATCGGGCAGGTGCTGGCGAAGAGCCTCCGCACGCAACTCGCCGAGCCGTACGCCGAGATCGCGCTGGCGAAAGGGGCGAGCCGGTCCAGAGTCCACTTCGGACACCTACTGCGCAACGCCGCGGTGCCGACACTCACCATCGCGGGAGTGGTCGCCGGGAACCTGATCGCGGGTTCGGTGATCACCGAGACGGTGTTCTCTCGTGACGGCCTCGGGCGCGTGACGTCGTCGGCGGTCACCGCGCAGGACATCCCGGTGGTGCAGGCGGTGATCGTGCTCGCCGCACTGGTGTTCGTGGTGGTCAACCTGCTCGTCGACCTCCTCTATCCCTTGCTGGACCCGCGGATCCGACACCGGGAGACGGCCGATGCCTGACGTCCTCGTGCACACCAAACGGCCGGGCCTGCTCCTCGCGATCGCCGTCCTGGCGTTCGCCCTGCTGGCGGCGCTCGTCCCAGGCCTTTTCACCGGACAGAACCCGCTCGCCGGCGTCCCCGCGGAGAAGATGCAGGGGCCGTCGCTCGGACACCTCTTCGGCACCGACGAAACCGGACGGGACATCTTCGCGCGGGTGGTGCACGGTGCCGCGCTTTCGTTACAGGCGACCGTCATCGCCGTCGTCGTCGCGCTCGCCGCCGGTTCCGCGCTCGGCCTGCTCGCCGGGTTCCGGGGCGGCGCGCTCGATTCGGCGATCATGCGCTGCGTCGACGTCCTGCTGGCGATCCCGTCGATCCTGCTGTCGCTGGCGCTGGTCACCGCGCTCGGGTTCGGCACGACCAACGTCGCGATCGCGGTCGGGGTCGCGAATCTCGCGCAGTTCGCCCGGCTCATGCGCGCCGAAGTGCTGCGAGTCCGCAGTGGCGTGTACGTCGAGGCCGCTCGCGCGGGAGGCGTGCGCTGGACCGGGGTGCTCGGGCGGCATGTGCTGCCCAACGCGCTCGGCCCGGTG
This sequence comes from Amycolatopsis sp. cmx-4-54, assembly GCF_046548895.1. Lineage (NCBI taxonomy): Bacteria > Bacillati > Actinomycetota > Actinomycetes > Pseudonocardiales > Pseudonocardiaceae > Amycolatopsis > Amycolatopsis sp. cmx-4-54. Next base: position 657,860 of record NZ_JAEBEJ010000002.1, on the reverse strand, counting down.
CTCGCGCTCGCGACGCTCACCTTCGGCACGGCGGTGCTGGAGGTGTCCGCGCTGAGCTTCCTCGGCTACGGCGCCACCCCGCCGACCCCGGAGTGGGGATCGCTGGTGGCGGGCGGCCGCGGCTTCCTCGCCACCGCCTGGTGGATGACGACCTTCCCCGGGCTCACCGTCGCGGCCGTGGTGCTGTCCGCGAACCGGCTGTCCAGAGCGATCGAAGGAGACGTGCGGTGAGCGAACTGCTGACCATCCGCGATCTCGCGGTTTCCTACAAATCCGTGCCCGCCGTGGACGGCGTCTCACTGTCTGTCCACAAGGGACAGATAGTCGCCGTGGTCGGCGAGTCCGGCTCGGGCAAGAGCACGACGGCGCACGCGGCCATCGGGCTCCTGCCGCGTGGCGGGCGGATCGACCGCGGCGAGATCACCTTCGACGGCCGTGACCTCACGAAGCTCTCCGACCGCGCTTGGCGTTCGGTGCGCGGCCGCGAGATCGCGCTGGTCCCCCAGGATCCGACGGTGTCGCTCAACCCCGTGCACCGGATCGGCGATCAGGTCGCGGAAGTGCTGCTCATCCACGGCCTGGCGGACAAACGCACCGCCGGCGCGGAGGCGGTGGAACTGCTGCGCAAGGCCGGGATCGCCGACGCGGAAGCGCGGGCACGGCAGTATCCGCACGAGTTGTCCGGCGGGCTGCGTCAGCGCGCGCTGATCGCCGCCGCGCTGGCCGGACGGCCGAAACTCATCATCGCCGACGAGCCGACGAGCGCGCTCGACGTCACCGTGCAACGGCAGATCCTCGACCATCTCGAAGAACTCGCCGCCGACGCGGGCACGGCCATCCTGTTGATCACCCACGACCTCGGCGTCGCGTCCGACCGGGCGTCGCGGATCGTGGTGCTGTCCCAGGGGACCGTGGTCGAGGAAGGGACGACCGGTGAGATCCTCGCCGCGCCCACCCAGAAGTACACACAAGACCTCCTCGCCGCCGCGCCGAGCCTGTCCGATACCCCGCTGAGGGAGCCGAAATCGCCGTCGTCCGGCGTCCTGGTTTCGGTCCGCGATCTCGGCAAGACCTTCGGGACCGTCCGCGCCGTGGACGGCGTTTCGTTCGACATCGCCCGCGGCCGGACGCTCGCGCTGGTCGGCGAGTCCGGCTCGGGCAAGTCGACCACCGCGCGGATGATCCTGCGGCTGGAGACGCCGACCGACGGCGTCGTCGAGTTCGACGGCGAGGACATCACCTCGCTGCGCGGTGAAGAGCTGCGACGACTGCGGCGCCGGTTCCAGCTCGTGTACCAGAACCCGTACGCGTCGCTGAACCCGAAATTCAGCATCGAGGACGTCATCTCCGAGCCGCTGCGGGCCTTCGGCGTCGGCACGAAGGCGGAACGCCGGGCGCGCGCGGCGGAGCTGGTCGACCAGGTCGCGCTGCCGTCTTCGGTGCTGAAGCGCAAACCCGCCGAACTGTCCGGCGGGCAACGGCAACGGGCGGCCATCGCGCGGGCGCTCGCGCTGCGCCCGGAGCTGATCGTCGCCGACGAACCCGTGTCCGCGCTGGACGTCTCGGTGCAGGCGCAGATCCTGCGGCTGCTCGCCGATCTCCAGGACGAACTCGGCCTGACCTACCTGTTCATCTCGCACGATCTCGCCGTGGTCCGGCAGATCGCGGACACCGTCGGCGTGCTGCGTAGCGGCGAACTCGTCGAACTCGGCCCCGCTCAGGACGTCCTCGAACGGCCGGGCGCCGACTACACCCGTGAGCTGCTCGCCGCCATCCCCGGCCGGAAACCCTTGGAGACACGATGAAGTTCGGGCTCTTCTCCCTGGTCGCCAATCATCCCGATCCGGCGACCGGGGTGACACCGACCCAGCACGAGCGCCTGCGCCGAGTCGTCGACGAAGCGATCTTCGCCGAGGAGCTGGGATTCGACGCGTACGGCGTCGGTGAACGGCACGGCGAGCCGTTTCTCTCCTCGGCGCCGCCGGTGATCCTGGCCGCGGTGGCCGAACGCACCCGCCGCGTCCGGCTGCTGACCACGCTGACCGTGATCAGCGTGCTCGACCCGGTGCGCGTCGCGGAGGACTACGCGACGCTCGACCAGCTTTCCGGCGGGCGGCTGGAACTCATGATCGGGAAGGGCAACGATCCCCGGCACTTCCCGCTCTTCGGCCTCGAAGAGGACCGGCAATGGGAGTACCAGGCGGAGAAGTTCGCCCTGCTGCGCAGGTTGTTCCTGGAGGAGGGCGTGACGTGGGATGGCGAGTTCCGCTCACCGCTGACCGACGTCACGACGCAGCCGCGGCCGTTCCACGCGCGGCCGCGGATCTGGCACGGGAGCGCGTCGAGCACCGAGTCGACCGAGCTGGCGGCGAAGTTCGGCGACCCGCTGTTCACCGCGAACGGCTTCCATCCCAATAAGAAGTACGCCGAGCTGATCGACCACTACCGGCGGCGGTGGGCCGAGTACGGGCACGATCCGGCGGACGCGCTCGTCGGTTCGGGCGCGGGTGGACTGTACGTCGCCAAGACCTCGCAGGAGGCCTTGGACGGCTACCGGCCGTACTTCGAGGCGCTGACGAAGACACCCGCGTATCAGCACAACAAGTCGGAGTTCACCACTTTGGAGGACAAGATCGCCAACGGTTCCGCGCTGGTCGGAAGCCCGGAACAGGTGATCGACAAGATCGGCGACTACCACGCGTCGTTCGGGCACGAGGTGCAGGCGGTGTCGGTCGACGGCCTGAGATCCGGGGAGGCACGGGAAGTCCTGGAGCTCTTCGCCGCCGACGTCGTCCCGATCGTGCGGAAGGAACTGCCCTCGCGGGTCTGGGAAAGCTAGTACGTTCGGGGAGGTGCGCATCCTTTTCACGTGCCGCCCCGCCTATGGCCACCTGTACCCGCTGATGCCGTTGGCGATCGCTGCCCGCGACGCCGGGCACGAGGTGCTCTTCGGGACCGGAGAGGCCTTCCTGGACAAGGTCCGCGTGCTCGGTTTCGACGCGCACAAGGTCGGGATCTCGATCCAGGACGCCCTCGATCAGGCCGAGGGCGACGCGCTGGAGACCATCCTCGCCACCTTCGCCGAACTCCTGCCGAGCGCCACGATCGCCGATCTGACCCCGCTGCTCCCTGTGCTCCGGCCGGATCTGGTCGTCTACGAGATGAGCGACATCGGCGCGGCCGCCGTCGCCCGCCGTGCCGGGGTCCCCGTGGTGTCCCATGTGATCGGGCGGTCGATGCCCGCCGAGCTGATGGCCGCCGCCGCGGACCGGTTCGCCCCGGTATGGGACGGGAAGCCGCCTGCCAACCTGATGCTCGGTGACGCCGGGGTCGACCTGTGGCCGGATATCGTCCGCGACCCGGAAGTGAGCGCGCTGCCGACGGTCTTCCGGCTCCGGCCGGTGCCGTGGAACGAACCGGGCCCGGTGCCGTCGTGGCTCGACGGACGCGACCGGCCGCTCGTCTACCTGACGCTGGGCACCGTCGCGTTCGGTGCCACCGGTGTGCTGCGCGCGGCGATCGACGGCCTCTCCCGGTTGCCGGTGGACGTCCTGGTCGCGCGTGGCCCTGGTGACCCCGGCGAGCTCGGCGAAATGCCGCCGAACGTCCACGTCGCCGGGTTCGTCCCGCAGTCCGAAATCCTTCCGCGCGCGGATCTCGTGGTCCACCACGGCGGAACCGGGACCGTGCTCGGCGCGCTCTCCGCGGGCCTGCCGCAACTGGTGCTGCCGCAGGGCGCGGACCAGTTCGTCAACGCCGAGATGCTGGAGACGGCCAACGCAGGCCGGGCACTGACCGGGGACCAGGTCACCGCGGACGCCGTCGAGGAGAGGGCCAAGACCCTCCTCGACGACGGCCGCGTGCGCGAAGTGGCGGCGAAGGCCCGGCACGAGATCGCCGCCATGCCCGCGCCGTCGGAGGTCGTCGGGCGGCTGGAGGAGTTCGCCGCGCGTTAAGGGATCAGCTTCAGGATCTCCCGCGCCACGACGTCGTTCTGCCGGAACGGGAGCGCGTTCGTCCGCGGCCGGGTGAACGCCCCGGCCGACCGCGCGGACGTATGCGGCCCGAGCGCGAACCGGCGCGGATGTGGGCGGCCCTCGCCGTCGAGCATCCGGCCGTCGGAGACACGGGTGTGGATACGCCCGGCGAGCAGCCTCTCGCCCGTCACCGGGTCGAGCACCGACTCCTCGCCGAGCGCGCCATCGGCATGCAACTGTCGCAGAAGGCCATCGGACGCCCTGGTGACGCTCGGCTCGGGCAACCGCGCCTCGACGAGTGTCTGCGCCTCGGTCTCGCCGGGAAAACTCGCGCCGGAAGCGACGAAGACGCGGCGTTCCTCGTCCGCCGACACCCGCATGTCGCTGCCCAGGAAGGAAACGAGACCTGCTTCCTGGAGCGCGAGCAGTTCTTCGAGCCGTCGCGGAGGAGGTCCACTGGCGAAGTAGGAAAAGAAACCGAGGAACCAGCCGTCCAAATCGGACAGTTGGGAAACCGCGTCGAGCCGTCCGGTCTGCACCAGCGCGGGAAGCTGGCCCATCACCGACAGCAGTGCCGTGAACGCGCCGAGATCCGCGCTGTACTCAGGGTCCGCGCGCCGGCTCAAGTCCGCTTCGACGTAGTCGCGCAGTTCCTTGCCGTACTCCTCGGCGGTGCCGAAGTCCTTGCCCGCCATCGGCCGGTCGAGATGATCCAGGTCCAGCCGGTCGTCCGGCGCCGGGACCGCGCGCGCCACCAGCGCGTCGAGTTCGCCGGGCGCGGTGTCCGCGAAAGTGTCGGCGAAGACGTCGAAATCCATGCGCACCCGCTCCGGATGAGCGGTGAACAGTTCGCTGTAGTAGCTCCACGCGATCTCCTTCGAGATCAGCGGCCAGACGTCACGCCGGAAGTCGATCCGCCCGGGCGCGGCGCAAAGCCTTTCAATGGCATGGGCGTCGAAGAACTTGGGCAACCGCAAGGGTTTCCCGCGCAACCGATAGCCGATCTTCGCGTGATACGGCACCCCACGCCGCGAACCGACGTGCACCACGGGCTCGGCGCCGCTGGGGTGGTATTTCAGCCCGCCGCACGCCTGCTCTTCGAACCGGCCACCGCGGCCTTCGGTCAGCAGCAGCATCAGATCGACGAACGCGAGGCCGAATCCGCGCACCAGCACGGTTTCCCCCGGTTCGATCGCCGAATAGTCGACGTCGGCGGTGTAGCCTGCCGGATAATAGGCGAGGTCGTGACGCGCGGCGAAATCCGCGAGCGCGGCTTCCCGTTCGTCCGGTTCGGCGTCGAGGTGCCCGACGGTGAACAGGACCGCGTCCACCGCGAGGGGTTCGGCGCGGTCTGCCAGCCAGAGCGACTGCGGCTCGCCGTCTTCGAGCCGCACCGCACGGGTCCGGTGCTCGACGACCTGGATCCCGGCCGGGAGTTCGGCACGCACCTTGCGGTGGAACCAGGCGAGGTACGCGCTCTGCAACCGTCTTGTGGGGAAGTGATCGCTTTGCAGTGCCTCGAGTTCGACGCGCAGGCTGTCGTCGATTCCGGTGTCGAGCCCGCCCGAGCGCACCAGCCGCGCCCACTCGATCAGTGACGGGCCCGGCCTGATCGGGCCGTCGATCCGCATGGTGTCGTCGGTGAACACCGTGACGTCCTCGGGCATGGAGTTCATGCGCAGCAACGGCGACTGCTCGAAGCGCCAGACTCGGCCCGCCCCGGCAGGAAAGGGGTCGACGAGATGCACCACCAGCCGCCGTCCGCCGAGCAGTTCGGCGGCGTTGGCGCCGAGCCGTTCGAGCACGCCCACCCCTCGTGGCCCGGCGCCGACCACCGCGAGCACGTAGGGAGGGTCTGTGACACTCACGAAGCCGAAGCTACGCCGGGATTCCGGGCCGCGTGCGAGTTCTCACGGAGCGGAACCCGTTGCCACGGCGAAGAACCGGCGCGTACTCGTCGAAGAGGGGAACACGGACGAGAGGAACGCGCGATGCCGGTCGAATTCCTGGGTATCGGAGGCACCAACGACGGTTCGGAGACCCGTCCGCGATCGGGCGGCGTCTTCGACAAGGACTACACGCTGCGCCTCGCACGGGCGCACGAGGACTTCGGCTGGGACCGGGTGCTGTTCGCGTACGGCTCCAGCGGGCCGGACCCGGCGCAGGCCGCCGCGTACGTCGCGTCGAAGCTCGACAAGCTCCAGATCCTGTTGGCGCACCGGCCGAACGTCTCGTACCCGACTTTCGCGGCGAAGACGTTCGCCACGCTGGACCGGCTTTCGGACGGGCGGCTCACGGTCCACTTCATCACCGGCGGCAGTGACCACGAACAGCAGCGCGAAGGCGACTACCTCACCAAGGACGAGCGCTACTCGCGCACCCGCGAGTACATCCAGATCGTGAAGAGGGCTTGGACATCCGAAGAGCCCTTCGACCACGAAGGCGAGCATTACCGCTTCGCCGACTTCGTTCTTGACGTCCGTCCGGTTCAACAGCCACGCCCCGGCGTTTCGTTCGGCGGCTCGTCCCCGGCGGCGTACGCGGCGGGCGGAGCGGAAGCGGACATCTTCTGCCTCTGGGGCGAACCTCTCGCACAGACCGCGGAGCAGATCGCCTCCGTCAAGGCCGCCGCGAAGGCCGCCGGGCGGACCGACGTCCCGCGGATCCAGGTCGCCTTCCGCCCGATCATCGCGCCGACCGAGGAACTCGCCTGGGAGAAGGCGCATCGCACGGTCGACGCCATCAAGGCGCGGACGAGCGGAGGCAAGCAGCTGAGGCGACGGCATTCGCTCACGAACCCGGAGAACACCGGCTCGCAGCGGCTCCTCGCGGTCGCCGCCGAAGGGGAACGGTTCGACCGGGCGCTGTGGACCCCCACCGCGGCCGCGACCGGCGGCGCCGGGAACTCCAACGCACTGGTCGGCACGCCCGAAACCGTCGCGCAGGCCCTGCTCGACTATTACGACCTCGGCGTCGACATCCTTTCCGCGCGCGGCTACGACATGCTCGGCGACACGATCGACTTCGGCCGTCACGTAATCCCGATCGTGCGCGAGGAGGTCGCCAAACGCGACGCGGCTTCGGCCCGCGAGGTGCTCGCGGTGGACGGCTGAGCCGTCACTCCAACGAATGGCGCATCGATCATCCATTCGGCTGACGGTGTCGGCATCGCCTGACGGCCCACCCGGTCGCGGAGCGGAGCCGAAACGCGTTCGCACCCCCTGCGAACACCAGCGGCACGAAGGACGCGCGGCGCGTCGTATCCCCGCGCCGGGTGACGCGGTCCTACGCGGTTTTTCCCGGCGAAAAGCACAAAACAGCCGAAAGTCGCAGGTCCGGGCCGAGGGACCGGTCACCGGGACATCTTCGCGAACGGCCGGTCATCCACGAAAAAGATCTCCAACTCCAGAAACCCGGCGAAAGAACCTAGCCAATCACCAACAGTCAGGAGACACTTACGTGAACGAATGACGCTTCGTGACGAGCTCGTGACCGCGTTACTCTCGGTCACGAGTTTGTCGCGTAATAAGGACCCTATTGGGGGCAGCATGGCTTCGGCCGGACGGGTCACTTACCGAGAGGTGTTCGGGGTAGCCGAGTTCCGTTCGCTCTGGTTCGCCGAGCTGTTCTCGATCTTCGGTGATCAACTCGCCAGGGTCGCCCTCTCCGTCCTCGTCTTCACCGAAACCCGTTCCGCGACCCTGACCGGTCTCACCTACGCGTTGACCTACGCCCCCTCGCTGCTCGGCGGCATCTTCCTCACCGGGTTCGCGGACCGCTTCCCCCGGCGGACGGTGATGGTGACCGTCGACCTGTTACGGGCACTGCTGATCGCGCTGGTCGCGGTCCCGGTACTGCCGTTCTGGGTCCTGTGTGTCCTCGTCGGCGCCGTCTCGCTGCTGAATCCGCCGTTCAAGGCGGCCCAGCTGGCGCTGCTGCCACAGATCCTCGAAGGCGACCGGTTCGTCGTCGGCATGGCGATCCGCAGCATGACCGTCCAATCGGCACAGCTGGCCGGCTTCGCCGGCGGCGGTCTCCTGCTGACCGCGCTGGAACCCCACCTCGCCCTCGCGCTGGACGCGATCACCTTCGTGGTCTCGGCGCTGTTCGTCCGATTCGGACTGGCGTCGCGCCCGGCCGCGGCGTCCGGCGAGAAGCGCAAGTCGTTCTTCGCCTCGATCGGCTCGGGCGGGAGGATCGTCTTCGCCAGCTCGGGATTGCGTTCGCTGCTGCTGTTCACCTGGCTGATGGGCCTGCTGCCGGTGTACGAGGGCATCGCGGCGCCTTACGTGGCCTCGTCCGGCGGCGGCCCCGAGGTCATCGGCCTGCTGCTGGCCGCCGACCCGATCGGCAGCGTGATCGGCGCGTTCATCTACTCGCGCTGGGTGCCGGCACACGTCAGACCGAAACTGATCGGGCCGCTTTCCGCGCTGACGGCTGTCCCGCTGCTGCTGTGCTTCCTGCAGCCGGGGCCGTGGGCGTCGATCGCGCTGTTCATCGTGTCCGGTGGACTGGGCACGGTCGCGCTCATGCAGGCGACGGCGTCGCTGACCCTCGCGGTTCCCGACGAAAGCCGCGCTCAGGTGATGGGCCTGTCCAACACCGGGCTCACCACGACCATGGGCGTGAGCCCGCTGATCGGCGGTGTCCTCGCCGACCAGGTCGGCGCGCGGTCGACGGTCGGCTTCTTCGGACTTGCCGGATTGGCGCTGACCATTCCGCTGGCGGTGGCCTGGGCGAAGTCCTTGAGGGACACCCCGGACAGGTGGAGAGAGCATGACGGCGCACGCGCAGAACACTGACGTGCTCTACGCGTGGCTAACGCTGCGCAGCCGTCCGACTCGCGCCCTTGATCACTGGTCCTTGCCGGCCATCGCGGACACCTTTCCCTCGATCTCAGGAAGAAAGTACACACCTCCAGGCCTTGTCGACAGCCCGCAAGCCGGTGGAAGCTGTCGGTAAGTAGGGGGTTTCGGAGAATGACGCAAGCGACAGGGGGAAAGATGATCACATCGGAGGAACGCGCTGGACATCGTTCGGCTCTCACGGTAATGACGTGGGAGCTGTGGAAAAGGCCGCTGCACTGGATCGTGTACACCTGCTCGACCATTATCGCGATGCTGGCGTTCACGGGGGTTTTCGCCGCATCCATCGCCGTCGACTCTTCGCAGGTCATCACGTGTGCGCTGCTCGCCGGACTCGCCATCGCGCAGTCCGAGGCGACCAGGCGGATCGAGCACCAGCGACGCCGGCTGAGCATCACCCCGCACGTCAACATGACGTCGGTCTGGGTCCTTCCCGGAGCGTTCCTGCTCCCGCCGCAGCTCGCCGCGCTGCTGGTCGCGGTGATCTACTTGCACCTCGGTTTCCGTAGCTGGTCGGGAATTCGCCACGTGAATCCGCATAGGACTGTGGCGAACGCCACAACGATGACCCTGTCGTCGTTCGCCGCTTGGGCCGTCCTGCAGCTCGCCGGGGACGGCTCCGCGAGCGTGACTTCGATCTGTGTCGCCGCCTTCGCGTTCTTTGTGGTCAACACCGTCCTCACTGGAATCGGCCTCTACCTGGCCGCGCCCGACAAGGCGTCCGCGCCGGCCTGCATCGGCACCTGGGACGACAACATCCTCGAACTTTCGACACTCTGTCTTGGCGGACTGGTCACCGCCGCGCTGACCCACCAGCCCGCGCTCGTCCTGCTGGTCTTCCTGCCGCTGTACGTGTTGCAGCGTTCGGTGCTGATCAAGCAGCTGGAAGAGCTCGCCACCACCGACCAGAAGACCCAGCTTCTCAACGCCACGACCTGGCAGCAGGGCGCCGTCCGCGAGGTCGCCCGCGCCGAGCGCGAAAACGGCCAGTTCGGCGCGCTGATGATCGACCTCGACCATTTCAAGAGCATCAACGACACCTACGGCCACCTGGCGGGCGACGACGTGCTCAAGGGCGTCGCGGCGCTGGTCAAGTCCGAAACGCGGACGCAGGACCTCGCCGGCCGCTTCGGCGGTGAGGAGTTCGTCGTCCTCCTGACGTCGTCTTCGAAGCAGGAGTCCGTCGCGGTCGCCGAGCGCATCCGGCAGCGGATCAGCGAAATGGTCATCAAGACCCAGGACAACGAGGGCAACGCCGTGGTGATCGAGCAGCGAACGGCGTCGGTCGGCGTCGCGACGTTCCCGCTCGACGGCCGGACGATCGACGAGGTCATGGCCTCGGCCGACGCGTCGGTCTACGCGGCGAAACGCAACGGCCGCAACCGCGTCGTCTCGTCACCGGATCTGGCGTCGGTCGCCGAAGTGGCCGGGATGCCGCTGGAGGCCGTCGCGGCTTAACGCAGTCTTTCCATCACGTCGGCGGCCGCGGTCCGCAGGCGGACGACGCCGCCGACGGTGAATTCGGTGAGCAGGTCGATGAGCGCGTCCGCGTCGGGCGGCTCACCGTCCCAGCTCGCCTGCACGAGTGCCTCGGTCATCGCGAAGAACAGGGTGACCAGCGCTTTGTCCGCGCGGCCGGAGTCGACGCCGTGGCGCGCCCAGCGCTGACGGCTCGCTTCGGTGTAGACGTCCGCCAGCCGTTCCCGCAGCCGGGTGAGGGCCGGGTCGCCCATGCGCTCCGCTTCGCGCAGCACGGGGAAGGCGTCGGGATTCGCCGCGACGAAGGCGAACATGTTGGCGTAGTTGGCGCGAGCCCAGGACCGGAGTTCGGGCTGCGAGAGGTCGAGGGCGGGCGCGCCGATCGCCTCGAAGGCGCGCTCCTCGATGTCCGCCACGACCTGGGCGAACAACGTCGTGCGATCGCCGAACTGCTCGTAGACGGCCTGGCGGGAGACCCCCGCGCGACGGGCGATCTGCTCGATGGTCGCGGCCTGCGCGCCGTGCACCGCGAAGACCCCGGCCGCCGAACCCAGCACCCGCGCGCGTTGCTCGCCGATCGGGAGTTTGCGGGGTCTCCCTCGCGGCGATGGGCTTGACATTGTGCGCCACCTCACTGACTCTCTTTTTCGACACCTCTGTCGAAAATGTTTGTGCTCAACGAGGAGCAAGCATGCGTCCAGCTTCCCGGCGCGGTGTGTCCGCCGCCGTCTCAGCGGCCACCATCGCGGCCCTGCTGACCTTCGGGGCACAGCAGGCCGGCGCCGCCCCGTCCTTCTACGATCCCCCGTCGCCCCTGCCCGCGGGTTCTCCCGGCGACATCATCCGGCACGAACCGTCCACCTTCTACGTCGATCCCGTGAAACTCATCAAGGCCGACGCGGATGTGCGGCGGATCATGTACCGCAGCACCGACACCCACGGCAAGGCCAACGCCGTGACCGGCACGGTCCTCACCCCGAAGAAGGCGTGGACCGGCGCGGGCGAACGGCCGGTCATCGGCTACGCCGCCGGGACCCAGGGCGTCGGCGACCAGTGCGCGCCGTCGAAAGCCCTCGCGGCGGGCATGGAGTACGAAGGTCCCTTCATCGCCGGGCTGCTCCTTCGCGGCTACGGCGTCGTCGTCACCGACTACGAAGGCCTCGGCACCCCGGGCGTCCACACGTACGTCAACCGCGTCGCCGAGGGCAACGCCGTCCTCGACTCGATCCGCGCGGCACAGCGCCTGTCCGAAGCGAACCTGCCGGACAACGGGCCGGTCGCGACCGCGGGCTACTCCCAGGGTGGCGGGGCGTCGGCGTCGGCCGCCGAACTGCAGCCGTCGTACGCGCCCGAACTCAAGCTGAAGGGCTCGTACGCGGGCGCCGTCCCGGCCGACCTGGCCGAGGTCGGCAAGAACATCGACGGGCACTACGCCTTCGGGTTCCTCGGATTCACGCTGGTCAGCATGGACGCGGCGTACCCGGAACTGAACATCCCGGCTCTGCTGAACGCGAAGGGTGTCGAAGCGTTCGAGAAGGTCAAGCAGGAGTGCACCGCGGATGCGATCTTCGCGCACGCGTTCACCCAGTCGAAGGACCTTACGAAGGACGGAAGGCCGCTGACCGCGTACCTCGACGAAGAGCCGTACAAGACACGAGTCGGCGAGCAGCTCATCGGGGCACGGAAGCCGGGCGCGCCGACGCTGGTCGTCCACAGTGCACTCGACGACATCGTCCCCTACGCGCAGGGGCGGACCATGGCGCGCTCGTGGTGCGCGAAGGGCGCGAAGGTGCAGTTCTCGACTTCGCTGGTTCCGACGCACGTCGGTGGGGCGATCCGGGCTTACCCGGAGGCTTTCGCCTGGCTTGAGGGACGCTTCGCGGGGCTGCCTGCCGTGGGGAACTGCGGGCTGTTCTAGGGGTCACCAAGTGCCATGAAGGACGCTTTCCTTGCAAATTTTGCAAGGAAAGCGTCCTTCATAGCGCGCTACTTGAGGCCGGTGGCTTCCGCGGCGGCGGGGTCCGAGTCGGCCAGGAAGGTCCGGCAGCGGTCGTACTCCTCGGTCTCGCCGATCTTGCCGGCGGCCTTGCCGAGGACCGCGAGGGAACGCAGGAAACCCTGGTTCGGGCGGTGCGCCCACGGCACCGGACCGTGTCCCTTCCAGCCCGCGCGGCGAAGCTGGTCGAGGCCGCGGTGGTAACCGGTGCGGGCGTAGGCGTACGCGGCGACGGTCTCGCCGGCATCGAACGCCTTCTCGGCGAGAGCGGCCCACGCCTCGCTGTACTCGGGGTGCTCGGCGGCGACGGCGGCCGGATCGGTCCCGGCGTCCAGCGCCGCCTGCGCGGCGGTGTGCTCGGGGAGATGCGTCGGCTGGGGGCCGAGGAGGTTCGTCATACGGCCATTGTGCCCACCCGTCTCCCAAGGGGCGCCCCGCGCCCGACGGAGACTTCACATCGCGCGCCCTCTGTCGGCCGGAGGCCACGAAAGCTCGATGAAGGGGCGCAGCTGAGATCACGCGGCCACCGTCTGGAACGGCGCCCCTTCGGCGAGCTTTCGTCAGCGCGATCAGCGGCGCTGTGACTAGAAGAACAGGCTCCCGAGAATGCCCGCACCGGCCAGCACCAGAGCGGCGACGAGGACCGCCGCGACAAGTCGTTTCGGCATCATGGCGGCACACCCTGCCCTGCTTCGCACGCCGACCGCAAATCCGCCACCCCTACGGGTGAACCCCGATTTTCGACCCCAAATGCCCATCCCGTGATCTGGAGCAGGGAAGATGGCCCGCATGACAAAGGCGACAGAAGTGACCGGGGACCTTTCGCCGGGTGTCATCCCCCGCAGCCCGATCGCGAAGACGAGGCTGTTCTTCCAGCTCCACTGGCACCGCGGCGCGCCGGGACAGGCGACGCCGGACTGGGTGCTGAACTTCTGCTACTCGATGTGGCTGGCGGCGTTCGCCTTCAAGCTGGTCGGCTCGTCGTGGGACATGTCGTGGCATTTCATGTGGCTGCGCGACGACCTCGCCCCGCCGCACCTGATCAACACCGTCGGCACGGTGATCATCATGGTGCTGGTGGCGATCCACAGCTACACCGGGATGGGCGCCGACCGGCGGTCCCTGCGGCTGATGCAGATCGGGCTCGTGGTGTTCCTCATCGCGGCGCCGCTGGACGTCATCAACCACCGCGTCAACGGTCTCGACCTGACCGCGTGGAGCCCGTCGCACATGATGCTCTACATCGGAACGGGCATCATGCAGGCAGGCGTGATCATGGGCTGGCTGAAGCACGCCAAGCCCGGCCGCCTGCGCACCGGTGTCCTGATCGGACTGTGGGCGTTCTTCCTGGAGAACACGTTCTTCCCGAACGGTCAGCAGGAGTACGGCATCCTCGGCCTGCGCGCCTGGGAACGCGGTACGCCCGAGGCCGAACCCGAGCTGCTGAACTTCGCCGCCAACCAGATCGGGCATCCGGTCGACCGGGTGGCCGTCGAGTACTTCACGATGCCGATCGACGACTGGGTCTATCCGCTGTGGGGTATCGGCGTGATGGCGCTGATCTTCGCGCTGGCGCGGCACACCACCGGCTTCCGCTGGGCCGGGACGACGGTCGCCGCCGCCTACCTCGCGTACCGGTTGGTGATGTGGCCGCTGCTGCTCGGGATGGGATTCCCGATCTCGACCGTGCCGTTCTACCTGCTGGCCGTCGGCCTCGCCGTCGACCTGGCGTTCCGCATCGGCCGGGGTCATCCGCTGCTGACGGCGGGCGCGGGCGCGCTGCTGGTGACGGCGTTCGGCTACGGGATGCTGTGGGTGCAGTCGCAGTTCCGGCCGTGGATCCTCGGCGACGCGCAGACGGAGTCGGCGCCGCCGGTGGCCTACTGGACGGCCGCGGTCTGCCTGGCCGGGGTCGGCGTGCTGTGGGCCGCCGCCGGTCCGGGGACGCGGGCGGTGAACTCGCTGCTGGAGAGACGCCGCGAGAAGACGGCGCTCCCGGCCGCCTGAGGCTCCGAGTACGTGAAGGCCCCCTTCACTGCGTCTAGCGCAGTGAAGGGGGCCTTCACGTACTTCCGCATTCAGAGGACTAAATGCGTACTGGTCAGAGCTTCTTGCCCGCGGAGCCCAGCGACTGAGCGGCCTCGACGATGCGCGCGGCCATGCCGGCCTCGGCGGCCTTCAGGTAGCTACGCGGGTCGTAGACCTTCTTGTTGCCGACCTCGCCGTCGATCTTCAGGACGCCGTCGTAGTTCTTGAAGAAGTGGTCCGCGATGGGCCGGGTGAAGGCGTACTGCGTGTCGGTGTCGACGTTCATCTTCACGACGCCGTACGACACCGCCTCGCGGATCTCCTCCGGCAGCGAGCCGGAACCGCCGTGGAACACCAGCTCGAACGGCTTCGAACCGGCCGGGAGGCCGAGCTTCTTCGAGGCCGCCTCCTGGCCGCCCTTGAGCACGTCCGGGCGCAGCTTCACGTTGCCGGGCTTGTAGACGCCGTGCACGTTGCCGAAGGTCGCGGCCAGCAGGTAGCGGCCGTTCTCGCCGGAGCCGAGCGCGTCGATCGTCTTCAGGAAGTCGCCCTCGGCGGTGTACAGCTTCTCGTTGATCTCGGCTTCGACGCCGTCTTCCTCGCCGCCGACTACGCCGATCTCGACCTCGAGGATGATGTTCGCGGCCGCGGCCTTGGCGAGCAGTTCCTGCGCGATCTCGAGGTTCTCGTCGAGGTCGATCGCGGAGCCGTCCCACATGTGGCTCTGGAACAGCGGGTGTTGACCGTTCTTGACGCGCTCCGCCGAGATCTCGATCAGCGGGCGGACGAAGCCGTCGAGCTTGTCCTTCGGGCAGTGGTCGGTGTGCAGCGCGACGTTGACGTCGTACTTGGCGGCGACGACCTGGGCGAACTCGGCGAGCGCGACCGAACCGGTCACCATGTCCTTGACCTTCTGGCCGGACGCGAACTCGGCGCCGCCGGTGGAGAACTGGATGATCCCGTCGCTCTCCGCCTCGGCGAACCCGCGGATGGCGGCGTTCAGGGTCTCCGACGAGGTCACGTTGATGGCCGGGTAGGCGAATTCGTTCGCCTTCGCCCGGTCGAGCATCTCCGCGTAGACCTCGGGGGTGGCGATGGGCATCGTTTACTCCTCCTCGAAGCAGGCTGGTGCACCTCTCGGCCGCATCGTACGAGGTCGGCCGGGAGGTGCCTACAGCCGTCGCGTCAGAGGAGGACCGCGGCGAGCGCCCGGTAGACCGGCAGAGGGTCTTGGTTCAGTACCTGGATGTTGACGTGGTCCGCCCCGGCCTCGATATGCGCGGTGACGCCGCGGGCGACGGTCTCGGCGTCGCCGTGCACGGCCAGCGCGTCGACCAGCTTGTCACTGCCCTCGCCCGCCAGGTCCTCGTCGGTGAAACCGAGTTTCCGCAGGGAGTTCGTGTAGTTGACGAGGCCGAGGTAGAACTTGACGGTGCCCCGCCCGATCTCGCGGGCCTTCGCCGGGTCGGTCTCGAGGACGACCTTCTGCTCGGGTGCGAGCAGAGGTCCTTCGCCGAGGATCTCGCGCGCCTGACGCGTGTGCTCGGGCGTCATCAGGTACGGGTGGGCGCCCGCCGTGCGGTCTCCTGCGAGTTTGATCACCTTCGGGCCGAGCGCGGCGAGCGCGCGGCCTTCGACGGGCACTCCGGCGGCGTCGAGAGCGTCGAGGTACTCGACCAGCGCCGCGTACGGCTTCTTGAACTCCGCGGTGTGCTCGCGGTGCCCGGCGCCGACGCCGAGGAGGAAGCGGCCCGGGTGTTTCGCCTCGATGCGCTTGTACGACTCGGCGACCGTGGCCGCGTCGTCCTTCCAGATGTTGACGATGCCGGTGGCCACCTTGATCGTCTTCGTCGCGTCGAGGAGTTCCTCCGCCTTGACGAGGTCGCCCGCCGGTGAGCCACCGATCCAGATGGCGCCGTAGCCGAGTTCCTCCACCTCGCGCGCGAGCTCCGGGGTGAGCACGCCTTCGAGTTGCCAGATACCGATCCTGCCGAGTTCGATTCCCATGTACCGAGGCAACACCGCGGGCGGCCGATGTCTTCCCTTAAGTTCGGGGTATGGCGAAAATCGGGAACACCGACCTCGACGTCCGTGGGATCAACCTCGGCGGGAACGTCTTCGGCTGGACCGCGGACCAGGAGCAGTCCTTCGCCGTCCTCGACGCCTACACGGCGGCGGGCGGCAACTTCATCGACACGGCCGACCTCTATTCGGCGGGCGGTTCCGAGACGATCATCGGCGAGTGGCTGACCAAACGCGGTCGCCGCGACGACGTCGTCATCGCGACCAAGACCGGTATGTGGGAGGAGCGGAAGGGGCTGTCGGCGGCGAACATCGCGGCGGCGGCCGAGGACTCGCTCCGGCGGCTGCGGACCGATCACATCGACCTCTACTACGCGCACATCGACGACCCGGACACCCCGATCGAGGAGACGCTGCGGGCCTTCGACGCGCTCGTGCGCGCGGGCAAGGTCCGTCACGTCGCGGCGTCGAACTACTCGGCCGAACGGCTGAGCGAAGCACTGTCCATTTCGGACCGCGAGGGCCTGGCGAAGTTCGTCGCGCTGCAACCGCACTACAACCTCGTCGAACGGGACTACGAACAGACCCTGGCACCGACGGTCGCCCGCGAAGGGCTGACCGTCCTGCCGTATTTCTCGCTGGCCAAGGGTTTTCTCGCCGGGAAGTACCGGTCGAAGGACAACGTCGGCGACAGCCCGCGCGCCGCCCGCGCTTCGTCCTATTTGGACGAACGGGGTGAACGGGTGCTCGCGGCGCTCGACGAGGTCGCGGCGTCCCACGGCGTCCCGGTCGCCGCCGTTTCCCTCGCCTGGCTGTTCGCGCAGCCGACCGTCACCGCGCCCATCGCGAGCGCCCGCTCGGTCGAGCAGCTGAACGACCTCCTGCCCGCCGCCGACCTCGCCCTCACCGCGGACGAGCTCGACGCCCTCAGCTCCGCCTCACGCTGACCACCCCCCCGCATTTCGTCCTCTGGATGCGGTAGTCGGTACCACGAACTACCGCATCCAGAGGACGAAACGCGGACTTACTTGCGGGTAGCTTACTCCGGGTAGGTTGGGGTACCGTCCGAAAGCCTTAGGGCTCGGACGAGGAGGCAATGTGGCCAAGAACAGCGTGAACGGCAAGGTCGTCCTGATCACCGGCGCCGCGAGGGGCATCGGCGCGGGGCTCGCCGAGCGCCTGGCCGCGCAAGGCGCGAAGGTCGCACTGGTCGGCATCGAAGCCAAGGAACAGCAGGCGGTCGCCGACAAGATCGGCCCCAGCGCGCACGCCTGGGAGGCCGACGTCACCAGCTGGGACGACCTCGAGCGCGCCACCGCGGGCGTCGTCGAGCACTTCGGCGGTATCGACATCGTCATCGCGAACGCCGGCATCGCGACCTCCGGCTTCGTCCGATCGGTGGATCCGGCCGCCTTCGAGAAGGTCATCGAGGTCGACCTGCTCGGCGTCTGGCGCACCTTCCGCGTCACCCTTCCGCATGTCATCGACCGCAAGGGTTACCTGCTCGCGATCTCCTCGCTGGCCGCGATCACGCACGCGCCGGGCATGGCCAACTACGCCGCCGCGAAGGCGGGCGTCGAGGCGTTCTGCAACAGCTTCCGCGCCGAAGTCGCGCACCTGGGCGTGAAGGTCGGCGTCGCGCACCCGACCTGGATCCGCACCGACCTCGTCGAGAGCGCCGACCAGCACCCGGTCTTCGGCAAGCTCCGCGCCGGCATGCCCGGCCTGCTCGGCAAGACCTACCCGCTGTCCGTCGCGCTGGACCACCTCCAGGCCGGGGTCAACAAGCGCGCCCGCACCGTGCACGTGCCGCGCTGGGTCGGCGGCCTGAAGCTGATCCGCGCGTTCCTGCCGCCGATCATCGAGATCGGCGCGAAAGGCCGGATCAAGAAGGCCGATGCCGCCGCGCTCATGGACATCAAGGAGCGCGGCGCGTACGAATCTTCAGTGACCGGCCAGGCAGGCCGGGCCGCCACACGGAAGGGCTGACGCATGTCCCGTCGCGACCAGATCCGCATGTCACCTGACGAACTCGCCGCGTTCCTCGACGAGCAGAAGGTCATCAACGTCGCGACGATCGGACCGAACGGCCGCCCCCACCTGGCGCCGCTCTGGTACTACCCGCACGAGTCCGGCGTCGCGACCTGGACTTATGGCTCGTCACAGAAGGCGAAGAACCTGGAGCGCGACCCGCGCGCGACCGTGCTCATCGAGGACGGCGAAAGCTACGAGAAGCTGCGCGGGGTCTCACTCGAAGCCGACGTCGAGGTCATCACGGACACGGCACTCGTCACCCAGATGGGTATCAGCCTCATGCAGCGCTACGCGGGTGCGAAGCCCGGAGACCCCGTGCCCGACGAGCTGTCGGGGTTCATCGGCAAGCAGGCCCCGAAGCGGATCGGGCTGATCTTCCGGCCGACCAAGATCGTGAGCTGGGACCACACGAAACTCGGCGGCACATACTGACGGGTAGGTAGTACTAGCAAGTAACTGTTACTTGAGGTAACGTCATCTGCGCAAGAACGCCTCGACGTGGAGGGCACAGATGACCGAGCGATTCAAGGTCGTGATCGTGGGCACCGGTTTTTCCGGGCTCGGCCAGGCCATCCAGCTCGAAAAGGCCGGGATCTCCGACTACGTGATCCTGGAGAAGGCGGACGAAGTCGGCGGTACGTGGCGCGACAACTCGTACCCCGGCTGCGCCTGCGACGTGCAGTCCCATATGTACTCGTTCTCCTACGAGCAGAACCCGGACTGGTCGCGGTCGTTCTCGCCCGCCCCAGAGATCTTCCAGTACCTCAAGGACGTCACCGACAAGTACCGGCTGCGGCGCAAGATCCGCTTCGGCGTCGAGCTCACCGGCGCGACCTGGGACGACACCGAGCGCCGCTGGCACGTGCACACCAAATCGGGTGAGTTCGAAGCCCAGTTCCTGGTCTCGGGCGTCGGCGGCCTGCACATCCCGCAGGTACCCCCGCTGGCAGGGATCGACGAGTTCAAGGGTCAGACCTGGCATTCCGCGCGGTGGAATCACGAGTACGACCTTCGCGGCAAGAAGGTCGCCGTGGTCGGCACCGGCGCCAGCGCGATCCAGTTCGTCCCGAAGATCGCTCCCGAGGTCGACGAGCTGACGCTGTTCCAGCGCACGCCGCCGTGGATCATGCCGAAGCCCGACCACGCCATGCCGGGCTGGGCCAAGACCGCGTTCCGCCGGATTCCCGGCGTGCAACGGCTTTACCGCAACGCGCTGTACTGGTTCCTCGAAGTGCGCGCCGTCGGGTTCAACGGCCACCCCGCGATCATGAAGGCCGGCGAGGTGATCGCGAAACGCCACATCGGCAAGGCCATCAAGGATTCGAAGCTGCGCAAGAAGGTCACCCCCGACTACACCATGGGCTGCAAGCGGGTGCTGATCTCCAACGACTACTACCCGGCGATCAACCGGTCCAATGTGGACGTCAACACCGAAGGCGTGCGGGAGGTCAAGGCGCACAGCGTCGTCGACGGGAACGGCGTCGAGCACGAGGTCGACGCGATCATCTACGGCACCGGGTTCAAGGTCACGGATGCCTTGGAATACCTGGACATCACCGGCATCGACGGCCGTGATCTCGCCAAGGAATGGGCCACCGAGGGGATGCACACGCACAAGGGCATCACCGTTTCCGGCTTCCCCAACCTGTTCTTCCTGCTCGGCCCGAACACGGCGCTGGGCCACAACTCCGTGGTCTTCATGATCGAGTCGCAGGCGCGGTACGTCGTCGACGCCATCAAGCTCGCCGACTCGCGTGGCGCCGCCGCGCTCGACGTCCGCGCCGGTGTGCAGGAGAAGTTCCAGCGCGAGGTCCAGGACAAACTCGTCAAGGGCGTGTGGACCCAGGGCGGCTGCAAGAGCTGGTACCTCGACGCGAAGGGCGTCAACCGCACGATCTGGCCGGGCTTCACCTGGCGCTATTGGCTCGAAACCCGCAAGGTCGACCCGAGCGACTACGAACTCAGCGGGAGGTCGTCGTGACGGACCACGAGCAGATCGTCCTGCACGCGCGCGACGTCGAGTTCGACTGGACGTCGCTGCCGATGCACTGGATCCCGGGCGAACCGCAGGCGACGCATACGATCAACGTGCTGCATCTGGCGCTGCCGGAGGGCGAACGCTGGTTCGTCGAGGTGTTCAAGCAGGCCATCCCGCTGATCCGCGACGAGCGCCTCAAGGAGGACGTCCTCGGCTTCATCGGCCAGGAGGCCATGCACGCCGAGGCGCACGACGGCGCCGCCGAACACCTCGAAGCGGCGGGCGTCCACGTCCGGCCGTACATCGCGCAGATGGAGTGGATGTTCCGCCGCCTGCTCGGCGATCGCGAGCTTTCCGCCAAGCGGCGGGAGGAATGGCTGATCGAACGGCTCGCCATCATCGCCGCGATCGAGCACTACACCGCTTTCCTCGGCCAGTGGATCCTCGACGCCGAAGCGCTCGACAAGGCGGGCGCCGACCCGACGATGCTGGATCTCCTGCGCTGGCACGGTGCCGAAGAGGTCGAGCACCGCTCGGTCGCCTTCGATCTGTTCATGCATCTCGACGGCCGCTACACCCGCCGCGTGCGCAGCATGCTCGTGGTGACGCCGGTGCTCGCCTGGGTTTTCCTGCGGGGCACCAGGTTCCTCATGAAGAACGACCCGGCGCGGCCGGGCAAGACGAGTTTCCGGACCTATCTGCGCGTCGCGAAGCTCGGGCTCCTGCCCTCGGGCAAGCAGTTGCGGCGTGAGATCCGGCCGTACTTCCGGAAGTCCTATCACCCGACGGAAACCGGCGACACCGACCAGGCCGTCGCGTACCTCGCGAGTTCTCCGGCCGCATTGGCCGCCGACGAACCACGATGAAGGCACCGCCGCGGCCGCTGCGGCTCGACGGCAGCGGACGGACCGACCGCGCGATGGCGTCGCTGACCGGTGTCGTCGCGGTGTACCGCAGGCTCAGCGGAGTGAGCGGCCGCCGTCGTGCGCCGGTGGCCGCCGTCGACCGTGATCTCCCGCTGGTCGTCGACGAGGTCCGTACCGAAGCCGACGGGGTCGCCGGCCTGCGGCTGGTGCACGAACACGGCGAACCCTTGCCACTATGGCGGCCCGGCGCGCACATCGATCTTTCGCCACGGCCGGGGCTGGTCCGTCAGTACTCCCTGTGCGGCGACCCGGACGACCGCTCGGCCTACCGCGTCGGCGTCCGCTTGCTCGGCGAGGGATCGACGGCGGTGCACGCGTTGAAGAAGGGCACCAGGATCACGGCGCGCGGCCCGCGCAACGCGTTCCCCTTCGTCGCGAGCCCGGCGTACCTGTTCATCGCGGGCGGTATCGGGATCACGCCGATCCTGCCGATGGTGCGGCAAGCCGCCGCGGCGGGCGCGGACTGGCGGCTGGTCTACACCGGCCGCGACGAGGCCTCGATGCCGTTCCTGGCGGAACTGTCCGAATTCTCCGATCGTGTCTGGATTCGTCCGGACACGGACTACGGGATCCCCGCTTCGGGCGCCGAGCTTCTCGAAGGGGCACCGGAAGGCGCGCCGATCTACTGCTGCGGCCCGGTTCCGATGATCGCCGGCGTCCGCACGGACGCGGCACTGCGCGCATCGGGACCGGTGTTCTTCGAACGGTTCTCGACGCCGCCGATCGTCGGCGGCAAGCCGTTCCGCGTCGAACTGGCCCGCAGCGGCAGGATTCTGGACGTGCCCGCCGACCGGACGACGCTCGACGTCCTGCGTGAAACCGTGCCCGGTATCGCGTATTCGTGCCGCCAGGGGTTCTGCGGCACGTGCGAACTGCCGACGGTGACCGGCGACCGCGTCCGGGTCTGCGTCGAACGCGAGCCGGTCACCCTCGATCTCTGAGCGTCAGGCTTCCTTCGGGATCCAGGAGCCGATCACCGGCTTGAACTCGCGCACCGTCCGCTCCGCGACGACGCCTTCGAGGTGGTACGGATCCTGGTCGATGATCTCCAGCAGCGCCGCCTCGTCCGCCGCCTGGTACATCGAGATACCGCCGGAGCCGTCGCCCAGCGGGCCACCGAGCGCGACGACGCCCTGGCCCGCGAGGCGGGAAAGGAATTCCCGGTGCCGGGGACGCACGTCCGCCAGCTTCTCCTGCACGTACGTGATCTCCACCAGGAACCAGGCCATCGACATCTCCAAGGTCGTTCCGACAGACGCCCCAGCTTCTCAGGAACCGATCAGGCAGGACTCCCACCCCACCCGATACGCTGACCGAGCGCCACGCACAGGTTGTGCTTCAAAGGGGTAAATGAACAGGTAGGGGTACATGCTCGAGGGCAATGCGGAACGCAGTGTCGAGGCGACCCTCGGCCACCTGCGCACCATGGACGGACCGGTCACGCCGCCGCCGCCTGCGGCACCGCTGACCCTTGAGGATCTCTATCGCCAGCACCGGATGCGGCTCGTCCGGCTGGCCATCCTGCTCGTGGACGAACCGGCGACCGCCGAGGACGTCGTCCAGGAGGCCTTCACCGGGCTGCACCGCAACTGGGGGCGCCTGCGCGACGCCGCCGCGGCCGTCGGATATCTGCGCACCGCCGTGGTCAACGGATCACGCAGCGTGCTGCGCCGCCGCAAGACCGCGCGCGAGTACGTCGCACCGCACGCCGTCAACGCGCGTTCGGCCGAAAGCCTCGCCATGCTGTCGAGTGAACATCAGGCCGTGGTGAGCGCTTTGTCCAAACTGCCCCCTCGCCAGCGCGAGGTTCTGGTCCTCCGTTACTACGGTGGGCTGAGTGAGGCCGAAATCTCGGAGGCCGCCGGGATTTCGAAAGGTACCGTTAAGTCAACCGCCAGCCGGGCGCTGGAGGCACTGCAGAAAGCGATGCAGTCGCCGAACTGACACCCGGCCTCAATCTCGAGCGCTGGGTTGTGCCGCCATGCTTGGTCCAGACCAATATATGCTGGGGGGCGTGAGAGGCGCCGGAGATTTCGTGATCGTGGGCGGCCGGGTCGTCGCCCCGGACCGTGTACTCGACGACGGCTGGCTGGCTATCGCCGGCGGCAAGATCGTCCAAATCGGTTCCGGGGCACCCCCGGACATCGGCAGTGCCGACTACGTCGACGTCGAGGGTTGCCTGGTCGTGCCCGGCTTCGTCGACACCCATTGCCACGGCGGCGGGGGCGGGTCGTTCTCCAGCGCGAACCCCGAGGAGCTGTTCCGCGCGGTCCGCGCGCATCGGCGGCACGGGACCACGACGATGCTCGGCAGTCTGGTCTCGGACCCCATTCCGGTGCTGAGGGACCAGATCGCGGCCCTGCGTGAGCTGGTCCAAGAGGGTGAACTTGCCGGAATTCACCTTGAAGGACCCTTCATCTCGAAGGCGCGGTGCGGAGCGCACGACCCGGCGACGCTGATCGAGCCGGACACGGCGACGGTCAACGCATTGCTCGGCGCCGGCCGCGGCGACATCCGGATGGTCACCCTCGCTCCCGAACTGCACGGCGGGATCAAGGCGGTCCGGCAACTGGCCGAATCGGGCGTCATCGCCGCCATCGGGCACACCGACGGCGTCGAGGACCAGATCATCCCCGCGATCGACGCGGGCGCCTCCGTCGCGACCCACCTCTTCAACGCCATGCGGCCTCTCCACCACCGCGAACCCGGCCCGATCGGCGCGCTCCTCGACGACGAGCGCATCACCGTCGAACTGATCTGCGACCTCGTCCACGTGCACCCGACCGTGCTGCGGCTCGCCGCGCACCACGCGGGCAGGGGCCGGACGGTGCTCATCACCGACGCCATGTCGGCCACCGACGCCGCCGACGGCAGCTACATCCTCGGCCGCCTCGAGGTCGACGTCCGTGACGGTGTCGCCACCCTCGCGGGCAACGGTTCGCTGGCGGGCAGCACGCTGACCATGGACGCGGCTTTCCGCAACCTGGTCCGCGGGGCGGGTATCGACCTGCTCGACGCCGTCCGCGCGACCTCCGGACGCCCCGCCGAACTGCTCGGCATCGCCGACCGGACCGGCTCGCTGCGTGCCGGGCTCGCGGCCGACGTCGTCGTGCTCGACCGCGACCTGCGACCGGTCAAGGTGCTTCGTCAGGGCGAATGGGTCAAGGACGACGCTGCGGCTACATTGAGCGCCACGGCTCCGCTGAGCGGGGCGGTCGAAGGCGGCGTGTCGGTCAGCGACGGGTAGCGGCGAAAGGAGTCCCGGATGAGCGAGCCCAAGGACCCGGAGAAGCTCCTAGCCGACGCCTTGCGCGCTCAAGCCGTCTTCGCCCCTTCGGCGGAGCGGGCCTCCGAGACGACCGCGGACAAACCGGCCGAAACGGACACCGAGAGTAACTCCGTGTCTCCCGGAGAACACGAGCTGCCCCTTCAGTACGGGCTGCTGTCCGGCGCCGGCGCCGGCTCGCTCGAACGGGAGCGCGTCGCGCTGGAGGACGCCGAAACGGCCAGGATGGCGGAGCGTCCGATGCCGACTCAGCCGCCTCCGGCACCTTTGCCGAGCAGCCCGCCTCTGCCCGCGTACTGGGTGTTGCTGCTGGCTGTCCTGCTGGGGCTCGCCGCCGGCTCGGTGATCGGGCTGCTCACGCTGATCTGAGCCGCCCGCTCCCGCCGGGTCAAGGCACTCAGCGTCACCCTGTACCGTTTTGGTGTGATCCTGGCGCAGAACACCGTGACGACGATGGGCCTCCTGCCGGAGTGGCTGGACCCGCAGCACCTGCTCAGCGGACTGACCGTTCCGGTCGTCACCATCCTCTGCTTGATCATCTTCATCGAGAGCAGCATCTTCCCGGTGCTGCCCGGTGACTCGCTCCTGTTCACCGCGGGCCTGTTCATCGCGAACGGCTCGATCGAGGCGCCGCTGTGGCTGGTGTGCGTCCTGGTCACCGTCGCCGCGCTGATCGGCAACGCGGTCGGGTACGGCCTCGGCTGGAAGGTCGGGCCCTGGCTGTTCCGCAAGCCGGATTCGAAGTTCTTCAACCAGAAGTACGTGGACCAGACCCACGCCTTCCTGGAGAAGCACGGACCGAAGGCGGTCGTGCTCGCGCGGTTCGTGCCGTTCGTGCGGACGTTCATCACCTGGATCGCCGGCATCGGCAAGATGGACCCGAAGAAGTACTTCGTCTACACCGTCATCGGCGGCATCCTGTGGGCCGCCGGGATCACCGCGCTCGGCCACCTGCTCGGCGGCGTCGCGTTCATCCGCGACAACGTGGACGCGATCTTCATCCTGATCGTGCTGGTGTCGGTGGTGCCGATCGTGATCGAGTACCTGAAGGCGCGCCGCGAGAAGAAGCACGCGAACACCGCGACCGGCCTCGTCGCCGACACCGCCGAGGACATCACGCAGCAGATCCCGCGCGTGCGCGACTGACCCACCCGCTCACGACCTTCCGCCCGTGCCATGAAAGGTCCTTTCCTTGCAAATTTGGCAAGGAAAGGACCTTTCATGGCGTTCGGGGCGTCGGGCGAAACGAAACAGCGAACTCGCGTGAGCAGACGCCGCACACCCGAGTTCCGTCTTCAATCACGTGAGTTACGCGCCCAATCACGCGAGTCACGTCCCTGATCACGCGAGTCACGCGGACCCGCCCGGCGTTCAGAGGGAGAACATCGAGCCCGGGTTGAAGAGGTTCCCCGGGTCCAGCGCCCGCTTGATCTGCCGGTGCACGCGGATCCCGACCTCGCCGATCTCCTTCTCGAGCCACTCGCGTTTGATCCGGCCGATACCGTGCTCGCCGGTGACCGTCCCGCCCAGCGACAGGCTGACGTCGAGGATCGCGTCGAACGCCGTCCGTGCGCGGGCGAACTCCTCCTCGGAGTCGGGCGCGTAGACGATCGTCGGGTGCATGTTGCCGTCACCGGCGTGCCCGACGACGGCGATCCGCAACCCGACCTCCTCGCTGATCCGCTCGCAGCCGGCGATCAGTTCGGCGATGCGCGTACGCGGCACGCAGACGTCATCGGTCAGCCAGACGCCGTACATCTCCAGCGCGGTGAGCACGACCCGCCGCGCCTGCAGCAGCATCTTGCCTTCTTCGAGATCTTCGGTGGCGTAGGCCAGATCCGCGCCGCAGTCGACACAGATCTGTTCCAGCGCGGCGAGTTCCCGGCGGGCGACCTCGCCGCCGGCGTCGGATTGTGCGAGCAGCAAGGCTTTGCAGTCCGAGCTCGTGCCGAGATCGGTTTTGAGGTAGGCCTCGGCCGCCTTGATGGAGGTCGCGTCCATGATCTCCATCAGCGATGGCACCAGCCCCTCACGCACGACTCGCGCGACGGCCTCGCCCGCGGCCTCCGTGCTGTTGAAGGCGGCGACGAGGGTGGCCGGCAGCTGTGGCAACGGTTTCAGCGCGACGGTCGCCTGCGTGATCACGCCGAGCGTGCCCTCGCTGCCGACGAAGAGCCGCGCGAGGTCGTAGCCCGCGACGCCCTTCACCGTGCGGCGCCCGGTCTTCAGCACCGAGCCGTCGGCGAGCACGACTTCCAGTCCCAGCACGGAATCCGTGGTGACGCCGTACTTCACACAGCACAGTCCACCGGCGTTGGTGGACAGGTTACCGCCGATGGTGCACCAGTCGTAGCTGGACGGATCCGGCGGATAGAACAGGCCGTGCTTCTCCACCGCGTTGCGGAAATCGAGGTTCACCACGCCGGGCTGCACGACGGCGAGCCGGTTGCCTTCGTCGATCTCGACGATCTGGTCGAGTTTGGTCAGCACCAGCACGACACAGCCGTCGATCGCGTTCGCGGCGCCGGACAGACCACTGCCGGCGCCGCGGGGCACGATCGGCACCTCGAACTCCGCGCAGGCCTTGACCACGGCCTGCACACCCTCCACGTCGGACGGCAGCACCACCGCGAGGGGTTTGCCGCTGTCGGCCAGCGGCATCATGTCGCGCGAGTAGGCGTCCGTGACGTCGGTGTCGGTGAGCACCGCGGCGTCGCCGAGATGCTCGCGGAGCCGGGTGAGCAGGGCATGGTTGTTCATGCCCTCATCGTAGGCGCCGTTACGTCCGCACTGCGGAAGTTTTTTTCCGATCAAGCAGGATGTAGGCCTGAACACCTGTATAGACGAGCACGGCCACGCCCGCCCAGGCGGTGACGTGCACCCCCTGGGTGAAGGCTTCGCGAGCCGACGCCAGGAGTGCCTGCCCTGCCGCGGGGTCGAGCTGCTGCGCCGTCGCGACCGCGCCGCCGAGCGTGTCCCGGGCGGATTCGGCCGTCCCCTCCGGCAGGCCGGACCGGTAGACTGCGGTCGCGACACTGCCGAGGATGGCCGTGCCGAGCGCACCGCCCAGCTCGAACCCGGTCTCGGAGATCGCCGAAGCGGCCCCCGCGCGTTCGGCCGGAGCGGCCGAGATGACCAGGTCGTTCGTCAGCGTCTCCGACAGGGCGACACCGCCGCCGAGCAGCGTGAACGACACCACGACGTACGCGAGCCCACCGCCGGACGACACCTGGGTCAGCGCCAGGAAGCCGACCGCCGCGACCAGGAGGCCGGCGCTGACCAGCACCGAGACCCGGATCCGCTTCGCGAGCCACGCCGCGAGGAGCGCACCGGTGACTCCGGCGACCGTCGCCGGGAGCATCCACAGCGCGGCGACGAGCGGGGTCAGCCCGAGCACCAGCTGCAGGTACTGCGGCACCAGGAACAGCAGGCCGACCATGGCGAACACGCCGAGCATGTTCGTCACGACGGAGCCGCTGAAGGCCCGGTTCGAGAACAGCTTCAGGTCGAGCATCGGCTCGTCGAGGCTGTTCTGCCTGCGGACGAACACGACACCAAGCGCGAGACCGATCAGCACACTGACAACGGCCTTCCACGTGAAGCCGTGTTCGGCGACCAGCTTGATGCCGTAGACCACCGGCAGCATCGCGGCCAGCGACAGCAGCGCCGACAGCGGGTCGAAACGGCCCGGCTTCGGGTCACGCGCCTCCGGCAGCAGGAACGGGCCGACGACCAGCAGGACCAGCATCACCGGGACGTTGATGAGGAAGACCGAACCCCACCAGAAGTGCTCCAGCAACCAGCCGCCGAGCACGGGCCCGAGCGCCATCCCGCCGGAGAACCCGGCGCTCCACACCGCGATCGCGGTCCGGCGCTGCTTGGGGTCGGTGAAGATGCTGCGGATCAGCGACAGCGTCGACGGCATCAACGTCGCGCCGCCCACGCCGAGCAGCGCCCGGGCGATGATCAGCATGAACGCGCTGGTCGAGAACGCCGCGAGCACCGACGCGGCACCGAACGCCGCGGCACCCATGAGCAGCAGCTTGCGACGGCCGATGCGGTCACCGAGCGTGCCCATCAGAACCAGCAGACCGGCCAGCATGAACGAGTAGATGTCGACGATCCACAACTGCTCCGCACCGGTGGGTGCCAGATCCTCGGACAGGAACGGCAGCGCGAACCCGAGCACCGTCATGTCCACGCTGATCAGCAGCACCGGAAGTACCAGTACCGCCAACGCCCACCACTGCTTGCGCCTCGCCATGGCGCACTCTCCTTAAGCTAAACCGTCTGGACGGTACAGTTACCGCCTTGTTCGAAGGTAAACCGTCCAGACGGTATAGTCAACTGATATGGCGAAGCCCACCGCGAAGGAACGCATCCTCGACTCGTACGAGGAGATCCTCATCGAGCAAGGCCCCGGCGGGGTCACCCTCGACGCCGTCGCCGCGCACGCCGGGGTGTCGAAGGGTGGCCTGCTCTACCACTTCGGCTCGAAGGAAGCCCTGGTGGACGGCCTGATGGAGCGTCTCGCCACCTTGTCGGAAGCGGATATCGAAGAGGCACGGAAGGCGCCCGAAGGCGTCGTTTCCTGGTATCTGCGGACCGCCATCACCGACGTCACCCAGCGCAAGGCGCTGCACCGCACGACCATGGCGACGATCCGGATCATGCTCAACGAACCGCGGGTCGCCGAGGTCGTCCAGGTCTACAACCAGAAGATCCACGACCTGATCAGCGAGCACGTCGACGACCCGCTGGCCGCCGAATTGATCATCCTGGTGGGTGATGGCCTCTACCTGCGGGCGGCGCTCGGCCGGGGCGACGCGAGCCCCCTGCTCGATCGGATCGACGAGATCAAGGCC
The DNA here is from genome assembly GCF_046548895.1 of Amycolatopsis sp. cmx-4-54. Taxonomy (NCBI): domain Bacteria; kingdom Bacillati; phylum Actinomycetota; class Actinomycetes; order Pseudonocardiales; family Pseudonocardiaceae; genus Amycolatopsis; species Amycolatopsis sp. cmx-4-54. The sequence goes on along the minus strand of NZ_JAEBEJ010000002.1, from coordinate 628,404 downwards.
CGCGTCCAGCGCTGACCCCCCTCACGCGACCTACATCTGGATCCCGTAGACGCGCTCGATCGGGATGGTGAGCAGAACCCGCCGGTCGGCGACCATGGCGTCGCGGAACTCGTCCCAGTCCGGATGCTCGCCCCGCGCCTGCCGGTAGTGGTCCACCAGCGCGTCGACGGTCGCGTCGTCGCGTGAAGCGGCGGTCGGCGTGAGCACCGCCGGTCCTTCGACGACCACGTAACCGTCGCCGCTCTCCGTCGACACATGGAACGTCGCCCGCGGGTCGCGCTGGAGGTTCTTGGTCTTGGCGCGCGGCGCGGTGATCGAGATCAGGATCGCGCCGGCGTCCGCGTCGTAGAGATAGTTGACGGTCGACAGCTGAGGCCTGCCGTCCCGCTTGATGGTGGCGAGGGTGCCGAAGTTGCGGGCGGCGAGGATCGCGTAGAGCGCGGAGTCGGTCATGCCTCCATCAAAGCAAAAGTGCAGCTCAGGGCGAACCGGACAAACATGCACGAATAAATGTGCTTGCATGCGGCAACTAAAGTGTCATCGGACACACAACGTCACTTTCTCCTTGCGAAGCATCCTTGGGAGGAACATCCTTGCTCTAGGCAACTAGTTGCAGTGACCAAGCAACCGGCGAGAGAGACCACCATGACACCCACGACACCCGGCACCAGGTCGAAGGCCGACCTCGATCTGGCCGACACCCTCGGGCACGAGCTCGTGCGGCTCGTGCGCCTGGTCAACCGGGCGAAGTCCCAGGTGTCCAAGCAGGGGCCGGACGGTATCGAGCGGGCCGCGTACGCGATCCTCTTCTGCCTCATCCACGTCGGCCCCCAGCGGACCAGCAAACTCGCCGAGTTCCTGCACTCCGAGATCTCGACCATCAGCAGGCAGTCGAGCTCTCTCGTCCAGCACGGGCTGGTCGAGCGCCTGGCCGACCCCGAAGACGGCCGCGCCTGCCTGCTCGCACCGACCGCCGAAGGACTCCGGGTCTTCGAGGAGAACCGCAAGCAGCGGAACCAATGGCTCGCCGAGGTGCTCGGCGACTGGTCCGACGACGACCGGAAGACCCTCAACTCGCTGTTCCACCGGCTGAACGACGACATCGAAAAAACATCTCCACAGTTCGCCGATCCCGCGTCGGCGTCGAAGGCCAAGGGGGCCTGAAGCAATGAGTTCCGCCGTAGAAAGTCCACCATCCGTTGAAGAAGACGGGCCCCGGCTCAGTCACCGGCAGATCGTCACGATCCTGATCGGCCTGATGTCGGGCATGTTCCTCGCCGCGCTCGACCAGACGATCGTGGGTACCTCGATCGTCCGGATCGCCAACGATCTCAACGGGTTCGACCTGCAGGCCTGGATCACCACGGCCTACCTGATCACCTCGACGATCGTCACGCCGATCTACGGCAAGCTGTCCGACATCTACGGGCGCAAGCCGTTCTACATCGCCGCGATCTCGATCTTCCTGATCGGCTCGGTCGCCTCGGCGTTCGCGACGTCGATGTACGAACTCGCCGCGTTCCGCGCGATCCAGGGCCTCGGCGCCGGCGGTCTGATGTCGCTGGCGATGACGATCATGGGCGACATCGTGCCGCCGCGGGAACGTGCCCGCTACCAGGGTTACTTCCTCGCCGTGTTCGGCATCTCCACCGTGCTCGGCCCGGTGCTCGGCGGGTTCTTCGCCGACTTCGACACGCTCGGCACCGTCTTCGGTTACCAGATCGACGGCTGGCGCTGGGTGTTCCTGATCAACGTGCCGATCGCGATCGTCGCGCTGTTCGTCGTCGCCCGCGTGCTCAACGTGCCGCACCAGCGCCACGACCACAAGATCGACTGGTGGGGCGGGCTCGCGCTCGTCGTCGCCGTCGTCCCGTTCCTGATCGTCGCCGAGCAGGGCAACAAGTGGGGCTGGGGCTCGCAGAACGCGATCATCTGCTACGTCATCGGCGCCATCGGCGTGGTCTCCTTCATCTTCATCGAGAAGCTGATGAAGGACGCGGCGCTGATCCCGCTGCGGTTGTTCAAGAACTCGACCTTCACGGTCGCGATCATCGGCGGCGTCATCGTCGGTGTCGCGATGTTCGGCGCGATCATGATGATCCCGCAGTACATGCAGGTGGTTCAGGGTTACTCGCCGACCGAGTCCGGGCTGCTGATGATCCCGCTGATGGCGGGCATCATGAGCGGTTCGATCATCTCGGGCCAGATCACCAGCAAGACCGGACGCTACAAGGTGTTCCCGGTGGTCGGCACGCTGCTGATCGCGGGCGGCGCGTTCTTCTTCGCGCAGGTCGAGTACAACAGCGCGCTGTGGCACCCGCTGGTCGCGGCCGCGATCATCGGGCTCGGGCTCGGTGCCTGCATGCAGACGCTGATCATCGCGGTGCAGAACGCGGGCCCGCGCAGCGACATGGGCGTCTCGACCGCTTCGGCGACGTTCTTCCGGCAGATCGGTGGTACCGCGGGTGTCGCGGTGTTCCTGACGATCCTGTTCAACGTCCTGCCGGGCAACATCACCAAGGCGTTCGGCGGTAACGCGCCGACCGGGGAAGGCGCCGCGGCGCTGGGCGACCTCACCACCAACACGAGCGGTATCGCGAATCTGCCCGAGGCCATCAAGACCCCGGTGCTGATCGGCTTCACCGACTCGATTACCACGGTGTTCTACGTGGCGGGCGCGGTCGCGCTGCTGGCGACGCTGGTCCTGATGTTCATGAAGGAGATCCCGCTTCTCGGCGGCTCGGCTCCTTCGGCGGCTTCGGCTCTCGAAGGCGGCGAAGCACTCCTCGAAGAGGACGAAGCGCCTGTCGAAACGGCCTCCGAGAAGACGGTCGTGACCGCGCCCGTCGAGGCCGGGAAGCACGCGATGACCAACGGGAACGGTGCCTACCGGGCGGGATCCGCGCAGATCAGCGGGCATGTCCGCCGGGACGACGCCACGAACGTCGCGGGTGCGGCGCTGACCCTGATCGACCACAACGGCAATCAGGTGGCCAGGACGCACACGAACGAGAACGGCGTCTACTCGTTCGCCGGCATCGTGGGCGGGCGGTACACGCTCGTCGCCAGCGGCCGCTGGTTCCGGCCGGTCGCGGCGACGCTGACCGCCACCGGGGCCGGGGTGCTGCGCCACGACTTCGAGCTGGTCAGCACGATCCTGCTGAGCGGGGTCGCCCACACCGACGGCGACCGGGTGGTGCCGGACGCGCGGATCACCGTGCTCGACTCCTCGGGCGGCGTCGCCGCCGTGGCGAGGACCGACGCGGAGGGCAACTACACGGTCAGCGACCTGCCCGCCGGGACCTACACGGTGATCGCCAGCGGGTATCCGCCCGCGACCAGCCGGGTGGAACTGCTGGGCGGTGACCAGGCCGAACACGATGTCCGGCTGAGCTACGACCAGGCGCTCGACGAGCTTGTCGAGCACTAGTCACAAGCGCTATGAAAGGTCCTTTCCTTGCAAATTTCGCAAGGAAAGGACCTTTCATAGCACTCGCGGGGCGCATGACCGGACCTTTCGGACACCCCGATTCCACGGTTCGGCCACATGCGGTCGGCGAAGTACACGTAGGCTCGCGTCGTGACTGAGGTGTACACCGAGGCCGCGGGCATCGGCGTGAGCTGGCTCGACACCGCCGGGCCGGTACTCGTCTGGGTGATCGTGCTGAGCTTCATCTTCGTGGAGTGCGCGCTGATCATCGGCCTTTTCCTGCCCGGCGACTCCCTGCTGTTCGCGGCCGGGGTCGTCCTCGCGCAGCACGGCTCCGATCTGAACGCGTGGCTGTTGTCTGCTGCCGCGCTGCTGGTCGCGATCCTCGGCAACCAGGTGGGGTACTACATCGGCCGGTCGACGGGCACGAAACTGATCGCGCGCCGCGGCGGCAAGGTGCTGAACCGGCACAACCTGGACCGCGCCAGGGCCTTCCTGGATCGCAAGGGTTTCTTCGCCATCGTCGCCGCGCGCTGGATCCCGTGGATCCGCACGCTGGCGCCGCTCATCGCGGGGACCGCGCGGATGGATCCGCGCCGGTTCGCGCTCGCGACCGCGCTCGGCGGGCTGCTCTGGGTGCCGACGCTGGTGCTGCTCGGCTACTACGGCGCCGGCCTGCTGGACCAGCTTCCGTGGGTGAAGACGGTCGCGCTTTGGGTGAGCGTCGCGTTCTTCGTGGTCGGCACGGCCTACGGCGTGATCCGCTACCGCCAGGAGATGCGGCGCCCCGCCGAAGAGACCGAAGAGAGCACTGCCTAGTCCATCCATGCCCCCGCCGCCACCCTCAACGGAGGAGCTGCGCTCCCACGCCTAGACTTCAGGGTCGGCCCAGATTTCGAGCTGGATGCCGTCGGGGTCACGGAACACGATGACCGACGAGCCTTCCAGGGTCCGAGAGCCCTTCGACGGCGAGTAAACGACGCCGTATTCCGAGAGCCGCGCTTCCCATTCGGCCAGCTCCGAGCGCGAAGAGACCTTGAACGCCACGTGGTCCAGACCTGTGCGTCGTTCGTCGAACCGCGGCCGCTCGGTGTCCTGGTGCTCGACCAGCACCACCGCGAAACCCTCGCTCGGCGACCTGAGCACGACCTTCCGCAGACCCGTTTCGGGGTCCTCACGACGCGTGAACTCCTCGAGTTCGAGCACTCGGGCGTACCAGGGCACGCTCCGGTCCACATCGGTCACGGTGAGTGCCAGGTGGTGCACAGACATGAGCTTGGACATCGGGGATGACCGTCCTGATCAAGAGCTTGGGGGCGCCACCAGGGTGACACAGGCGCCTCGGGCGCCGAGGTGATCCGCCGACTTCCCACATGAATCGTGATATCCGCCGGGAAACAGTGTTAAAAAGTGGCTGAACCGCACGCGGAGCCGATATCGCCTCGTGACCGCTCCGTGGCCCCGGGGGTCAACGCCCGCCGCCGACGGTCAGCACCGTCCCGGTGGTGTATGACGCGGCGGGGGAAAGCAACCACAGCACGGCTTCCGCGACTTCGCCGGGTTCGCCCGCCCGTCCCATCGGAATGGTCGGCGCGATCCGCTCCATGCGGTCCGGCAACCCCGCCGCGGCGTGCAGTCCGGTGTGGATCATGCCTGGTGCGACGGCGTTCACCCGGACGGATTCTTTTGCGACTTCTTGCGCCACGCCGTAGGCCATCGTTTCGACGGCCGCCTTGGTGCCCGCGTAATGCACCCATTCCCCCGGCGAACCGGTCCGCGCGGCGGTGGAGGAGAGCGTCACGATCGCGCCGCCGTCACCGCCGTACCGGGTGGACATCCGGCGGATGCCCTCGCGAACGCACAGGAAGACACCCGTGATGTTGACATCTACGACACGACGGACGACGTCGACGTCGTATTCGTCGAACCGGCCGGGGGTGTTGCCGGTGATGGCCGCGTTCGCGACCACCCCGGCGAGCGGGCCGAGCTCGACGGCGGCGTCGAACAGTGCCACCACGTCGTCTTCGGACGCGACGTCACCGCGCCGGGTGATCGCCCGGACGCCGTGCTTCCGGACGCGCGAAGCGACGTCTTCGGCCGCTTCGGCGTCACCCGCGTAGTTGACGACGACGTCGTAACCGCGCGCGGCGGCCAGTTCGCAGACCGCCGCGCCGATGCCCTTGCTGCCGCCGGTGACGACGAGAACACCACTCATATGGCGAAGTTAACCAGCGGAAGGTTCTCGAGGACCAGGTCGGCCCGGCTGCTGGTGGACGCGATCAGATCGGCGTTGCGCTGGTCGGAACCGAGCGCGCGGCGACGCGCTTCGACCAGCGAACGGCCGTAGCGGCGGTGCCGGGAGACGAGCCGCTCGATGCGCTCGGGTTCGTCCGGCGCGAGGAACCACGACTCGGCGAGGATCGGCTTCACACCGCTCCACGGGTCGTCCTGCATGAGCAGGTAGTTGCCCTCGGTGATGACCAGTGGGACGTCCGGCGTGACCGCGACGGCGCCCGCGATCGGCTCCTCGATCTCCCGGCGGAATTCGGGCGCGTAGACCGTCTCGCGGCCTTCGGCGAGCCTGCGCAGCAGATGCACGTACCCGGCGGCATCGAAGGTGTCCGGCGCGCCCTTGCGCTCCACCCGCCCGAGCCGCTGGAGTTCCACCTGCGCCAGGTGGAAGCCGTCCATCCCGACCACCGCGGCCCTCGTGCCCAGCGCCTTCGCCAGGCCCCAGGCCAGCGTCGTCTTGCCGGACGCGGGGGCGCCGACGATGCCGAGCACGCTGCGCTGTCCCGGTTTCGCCAGCGTCTGAGCCCTGCTCAACAGGTCCTCGAACACCGGAGGCATGGCTGTCATGGCAGTACTTCTCCCATCTTCGCGACCGCGGCCGTCCACGACCTCGGTCCTTCATGCCGCACCCGTTCGGCGGCCACCTCGTTGGCGAACTCGATCCAGCCCGGGACATTCCCTCGGTCCCGGGCGACCGCGTACGCGAAAGCCCCGTGCCACACGTCGCCCGCGCCCAGCGTGTCACGCGCCCGGGTGACGGGGACGGGAACGGCACCGGATCCGTCCGCCGTCGACCAGCGCACCGGATCGGGGCCCGCGGTCGTGATCACCACGGGCACGCCGTACTCGCGCGGATCCTCCCCGCGGTACAGCGACGAGCACGCGGCGATGCCGACCAGCGGCAGGAGTTCGGGGAAGACCGGCTTCCAGCTCCCGGCGTCGAGCACCACCGGTATCGCGTGCTCCTTCGCCCAGCGCGCGACCTCCAGCGCGACCTCCGGATGGTGCCCGTCGAGGAGCACGCACCCAGGCATTTCGTCCTCTGAATGCGGTAGTCGCGCGTGCAAGGACCGCATCGAGAGGACGAAACGCGAGGAAGCGTGGGCGTTACGCGAGACGACCGTGCGTTCCCCGTCGGAATCACGGACGACGATGGCGCTGATCGCGGGCGGATCGGCCCGTTCGGGATCGAGGTCGACCAGGTCGACGCCGTGCGTTTCGAGGTCCGCACGGGCGAGTGCCGCCAGCGGGTGCGCACCGGCGACCGTCAGGAGCGTCGCCCCGGCGCCGAGCGCGGCCACGGTCACCGCCGCGTTCGCCGCCGGCCCCCCGGCGGCGACGTCCATCGACAACGAACGCACCTTCTCGCCCGGCGCCGGGATTTCGGCGACGCGCTGAACCTGGTCGACGGTGCACAGGCCCGCCAGCAGCACTCGCATTACAGGCCCGTGTGGACGGCCGAAGCGACCTCTTCGACCTCGCCGTTCTCACCGATCTTCAGCGCACCCGTGAGCAGGCCGACGACCTGGTTCATGGTGTGCGTCTTCGGCGAGACGACCGCGACCCGTTTGCCGAGGCGGTGCACGTGGATGCGGTCGGCGATGTCGAACACGTGCGGCATGTTGTGGCTGATCAGCACCACCGGCAGGCCGCGTTCGCGGATGCGGTTGATCAGATCGAGGACCTTGCCGGATTCGGCGACACCGAGCGCGGCGGTGGGCTCGTCCATGATCACCGCCTTGGTGCCGAACGCGGCCGCCCGCGCGACCGCGACACCCTGGCGCTGCCCGCCGGACAACGTCTCCACCGGCTGCGTGATGGATTTGATGTTGATACCGAGCTCGTCGAGGATCCGCTGCGCGTCGGCCCGCATTGTCGCCGTGTCCAGTTTCCTGAACAGCTGTCCGAAGAGATCCTTACGCCGCTTTTCCCGGCCGAGGAACATGTTCGACGCGATGTCGAGCGCGGGGGCGACGGCGAGATCCTGGTACACCGTCTCGATCCCGTAGTGGCGAGCGTCCAAAGGGGATTTGAAGTGGACGGTCTGACCGTCCACTTTGATCTCGCCGGAATCCGGGATCACCGCTCCCGAAAGGGCTTTGATGAGGCTGGACTTCCCAGCGCCATTGTCGCCGACGACGGCGAGCACCTCGCCGGGGAACAGTTCGAAGTCGGCACCGTCGATGGCGGTGACCCGGCCATAGCGTTTGACCAGGCCTTGCGCGGACAATGTGGGTGTCGTCATGACTGCCGCCTCCTCGCGAAACGGTCGACGCAGACCGCGCCGATGAGCAGGGCACCGGTGGCGACGTCCTGGTAGAGCGCGTCGACGCCGAGCTGGGTCAGCCCGGACCGCAGGACCGCGACGACCAGCGCGCCCATCATCGTGCCGAGGACCGAACCCCGGCCGCCGAACAGGCTCGCGCCGCCGAGCACCACCGCGGTGATGGAGTCGAGGTTGCCGAGCTGGAAGGCGTTCGGGTCGGCGTTCGGCACGCGGCCGAGCGCCTGCCACGCGGCGATCCCGACGATCACCCCGGCGACGATGTACACCGAAAGGATCGTGCGGTTGACCTTGATCCCGGACAGCCGCGCGGATTCCGGCGCGTTGCCGACCGCGTAGACGTGCTTGCCCCACGGAGTTCGCGTGAGCGCGTACCAAAGTCCCAGGTACATCAGCAAAGCGAGCGTCATCCCGTAGGTGATCGGGATGCCGCCGAACAGGTACCGGCGGGTGCCGAGCCATTTGAGCAGTTCGTCGGCGACCGGGACGGCCTGGCCGCTCGCGAACAGCTTCGCGGCCGCGGTGAGCACGGTCAGCAGACCGAGCGTGACGATGAACGGCGGCAGTTTGATCCGGGTGACCAGCGAACCGGTGACCATCCCGATCACCACCGTCGCCACGATTCCCAGCAGCAGCGCCCAGATCCCGGAGACGCCGCCGACCACGAGTTTCGCCATGATCAGCGTCGCGAGCACCATCGCGGCCGCGTTGGCCAGGTCGATACCGGCGGTCAGGATGATCAGCGTCTGCCCGAGGGCGAGCGTGCCGACCACCAGGGACTGTTGCACCACAAGGGAAAGGTTGTCGAGGTCGAGGAAGGTGTCCGTCGACAGCGAGAACACCACGATCGCGACGAGCAGAGCCAGCGCGGGCCCGACGGCGGGCGCGCGCAGGAAGAACTCACCGATCGACGGGCGCTCGTTGTTCTTGAGGGTTGCGGTAGTCACTTCGTCCCCCAGCAGTTCTCGAGGCCCCACTTGGTGTCCTGGCTTTCCACGCCCGGGATCGGCTTGTCCGTGATCACCGCGGAACCGGTGTCGACGAACCCGCTCGGCTTCTTGCCGGTCTTGGCGTATTCGACGGCGGCGAGGACGCCCTGCTCGGCCATCTTCTTGGGGAACTGCATGACCGTGGCGGCGTACTGGCCGTCGCGCACGTTCTTCACGCCTTCGCAGCCGCCGTCGATCGAGCCCATCACGATCCGGTCCACCAGACCGCGGGCCTGGAGTGCGGCGTACGTGCCGCGGCCCATCGGCTCGTTCATCGTGTAGACGGCGTTGATGTCGGTGGTGCGCTGCAGAAGGTTCTCGACGCCCTGCTGCGCGAGGCTCTGGTCGCCGTTCGCGGGCGTCTTGCCCTTGATCTCCGGCGACGCGTCGGTCAGCCCGATGCCCTTGAGGAAGCCGGTGTGCCGCTGAGTGTCCACTGTGGATCCCGCGGTGCCGTCCACCATGAACAGCTTCGGCGGCTTGCCCGCCAGCGCGGCCTTGACGTACGCGCCTTGCTGACGTCCGGCCTCGAAGTTGTCCGTGGCGAAGGTGGCGTCGACGGCGGTGTCCGGTTCGGTCGCCGTGTCGAGCGCGATGACCAGCACCCCGGCCTTGCGGGCGCGGTCGATGGCGTCGAGGACGCCGGTCGAGGAACTCGGCGTGATCAGGATGGTGTTCGCACCCTGCTGCATGAGGTTCTCGATGGCCCTGACCTGGCCGTCGTTGTCGCCGTCGAACTGGCCGGCGAGCGCGCTGAACTCCGCGCCGTTCGCCTCGGCGGCGGCTTTGGCGGCCGCTCTCAGTTCCACGAAGTAGGGGTTGGTGTCGGTCTTGGTGACCAGGCCGACCTTGGCCTTGCCACCGCCGCCCGCGTTCGAACCGCCACCCCAGTGGCGTTCGACGGTGCACCCGGCCGAGGTCACCGCGAGTGCGGCGGCCATGGCCAGTGCGGCGAGGCTTTTCTTCCCAAGACGTCGCTGTCTCATGGGGGATGCCCTCCGATCAAGGCTGTCCGTGATGGACCGGAAGGTAGACAGGGTTATGCTCACTCGCAAGCGTTTGCGCAAACGCTTGCCAGCTGACTCAATGAGGATTGGTAATGCCGCCGTCTCGCTCGTCCCGTCCCACCCAACGCGACATCGCCGAGCTCGCGGGAGTCTCGATCACCACCGTTTCCCACGTGGTCAACGGGACGAGGGCGGTGGCCGAGGAGACCAAACTGGCGGTCCTCCGCGCGATCGAGCAGACCGGCTACACCGGTGACGCCATCGCCCGCTCGCTGGTGACCGGCGGGACGAGGTCGATCGGCGTCGCGATCTCCCTGATCGCGAACCCGTATTTCGCCGTCCTGATCCAGGCGATCGAGCGCGAAGCCGCCCTGGCCGGGTACACGGTGTTGCTCGCGGACACCCACGACACCGTCGACACCGAACGTGAGACCGTGCGGACCCTGCGTTCGCGCCGGGTCGACGGGCTGCTGATCACGCCGTCGCCGGGCGACGGATCAGTGATCGGCGAACTCGTCTCGCTCGACGTCCCGACCGTGCTCATCGACCGGCTCTCCACCCGCACCGACGTCGACCAGGTCGGTGCGGAGAACATCCAATCGACGTCCGCGCTGACCGCGCATCTGGCGTCGCTCGGGCATCAGCGGATCGGCATGATCAGCGGTACGGCCGGGCTGAGCACCAGCGAAGAGCGCATCCTCGGCTATCGCCTGGGGCTCGGCCGCTCGGGTTTGACCTGGTCGGAGGACCTGGTCGCGTGCGGGCAGTCCTCACAGGCGGGCGGGGCGCTCGCGCTGAGCACGCTGCTCGCGCTGCCGGAGGCGCCGACGGCGCTGGTGGTCGCCAACGACACCATGATGGTCGGGGTGCTGCACGAGTTGCGGCGCCGCGGGCTGCGGGCAGGCGTCGACCTGCCGGTCGTGGTCTACGACGACGTCGAATGGGCCGATCTGGTCGATCCGCCGCTGACCACGATGGCACAGCCGATCGAGGAGATAGGCACACAGGCGGTGCGCCTGCTCCTGGCCCGGATCAACGATCCGGCACGCAAGGCCCAGACGATGCGGATTCCGCCTACGCTCCGCCATCGCGCGTCCTGCGGATGCGCTCTCGTTCACTCACATTGATGATTGTTGGGAGACTTTCCGGTCTCGCCGCCGGGTGACGCTCGGTCAGCCGTTACCGTCATTCAAGCTCGAATGAAGGCGTGGAGCGATGACCGCACTGTCCCCGGCGTTACCCCTGTGGGAGGACACCCCTGTCACCCACCGGTTCGGGGTGGCCATGGCGATGCACGCGAACCCGTATTCGGGTGAACTCGTCCGCGCCATCCGCCGCGCCGCACGCCGTCACGGTTGCGAAATCACCCTCGCCGACACCGGCGACAGCGTCGCCGAAGAAGCCGCGGTCATCCGCGCGCTGCGGGCGGATCGCGTCGACGGTGTGCTGCTCGTCCCGGCGGCCGGCGACGAAGCGGTGATCAACGGACTGGTCCGGATGGGCGTGCCGACCGTGCTCGTCGACCGGATGGCCGGCCGCAACGACGTCGACCAGGTCGGCTCCGAGAACATCCAGGCCGTGTGCGCGCTCGTGCGGCACCTCGCCGGGCTGCGGCACCGCAAGATCGGCTTCATCTCGGGCGAAGAGGACATGACCACCTACGAGGAGCGGGCGCTGGGCTACCGGCTCGGCCTCGGTCGCTCCGGGCTCCGGTGGACGTCGCAGCTGGTCGCGTGCGGGCAGTCGACCCCCGGCGGGGCGGCCGCCGCGACGGCGAAACTGCTCGACAGCTGGCCGTCGCCGACCGCGCTCGTGGTGGCGAGCGAGGCGATGATGATCGGCGTCCAGTACGAGGCGCACCGGCTCGGCATCCGGATCGGGCGGGACCTCGCGATCGTCGGCTACGGCGACATGGAGTGGGCGGGGCAGGTGACCCCGGCGGTCACCACGATGGCGCAGCCGATCGAGGAGATCGGGCGCAAGGCCGTCGAACTCCTGTTGGCCCGGATCACCGACCCTGAGCGACGACCCGAATCCGTACGGCTCGCACCGCGCTTCATACACCGTCAGTCGTGCGGCTGCTGAGTCACTACAGCGCCGATTGGATCCTCAGCGGTAAAGAGTGCTTCGGATCTCGCTGGTCAGAACCCCGCCGCCGGGTGAAGATGGCGGAATGACCGACCTGTGGACCGTGCACACCGCCGACCTCGAAGCAGGCGTGCTGAGCGCGGCACGCGCTCTGCTGGACGACGCCTTCGACGGCGATTTCAGCGACCACGACTGGGAGAACGCCCTCGGCGGCATGCACACGCTGGTGTGGGAGAGCGGCGAGCTGGTCGGGCACGCGTCACTGGTTCAGCGGCGGCTCGTGCACGGCGGGCGGGCCCTCCGGACGGGTTATGTCGAGGCGGTCGCCGTCCGCTCGGATCACCGGCGGCGCGGGCACGGTGCCGCGATGATGGACGCGCTGGAGCGGGTCCTGCGGAAGGCGTACGACCTCGGGGCGCTTTCGGCGTCCGAAGACGCTCTGGAGTTCTACGCGTCGCGCGGGTGGCTGCTGTGGCGCGGTAATTCGTCGGCCATGACGCCTTCGGGTATCGAGGCGACGAAGGAGGACGACGGGTCGATCCACGTACTGCCGGTCGGGGTCACCCTGGACCTGGACGGGGAGATCACCTGCGACTGGCGCTCGGGCGACGTCTGGTGACGCGCCTAGTCCTCTGAATGCGGTAGTTACGGGCGGTGCCAGACCGCATTCAGCCGACTGAATGCGGTCGGTCGCCTCGTGGCCGTGGGCGCCGCCGCCGACGTTGCGAAAGCCACTTTCGCAACGTTGAAGGTTGCGAAAGTGGCTTTCGCAACCCGCCACCTTCGCCTCACCCACGCATTTAGAGGACTGAATGCGGAGCACGCGGTCGTTGGGCGACCGTGTCACCTCGGCTTCCCATCGCATTCAGCCGACTGAACGCGGGGGTCGAGGGTCGCCGCGGCTTCCAGGAGCATCCACGCGCTCACCTGGACGGACAAGTCGCGTTCCGGGGCATCACTCGCGAGGGGTAGCGAAGGCGCCGGAGTCGCCCAGTCTGCGCTGAAAAGCGGGCCATGCGGTGTCTCGACGGCACCCGACCAGCACGCTTCGGCCGAACGCAGGACCAGGTCGCGCGCCATCCCGCTCGGCAGCAGCGGCGCCGCGAGCGCCAGGTACCGGGCGAGAATCCCGCCGAACAGGCCGCCGTCACCGCCTTCCTGCCCCCGGATCACCCCGTTCGGCGCGACGTGTTCCGCGACGGCCTCGATCGTGCGCCCCACTCTGTCCAGTTCGGACAGTTCGAGACAGGCGCCGAGGTAAACCCCTTGGCAGTACGTGAAAATATGCTTGACCAGTTCGCCACTACCGACCCGCAGGCCGTCCCACACCAGTCCGGAATCCGGGTCGACGAGCCGCTCGGTCATCCAGCCGGTCAAACCACGAGCGTGCTGCGTGGCACCTTCGCGGGCGTGGAAGATCGCGGCCGGGCCGTTCGCGGGGGCGTTCTTGAAATCGTCGCCGGCGCGCCACCAGATCCCGCCGCCCGCGTCGTCGGTCCAGCCTTCGCGCAGCCGCGAGCTGATCGCCTCCAGCCCGCCGCGGACGTCCAGCCCGAGGTGCCCGACGCGCTGCAGCGCGAGGCCGAGCCAGGCGATGTCGTCGTAGTAGTCGTTGATCCATTTGCCGAAGTTGCGCAACCGCACGGACACCACGAACCGGTCGATCAGCTTCAGCCGATCCGGTGAAGGGTCCCGCAACTGGGCGTCGACGAGCGTGTCCAGCAGATGCGCCTGCCACCAGTAGTTCCAGTGCCAGTGGACGCGCTGTCCCGCCGACGGCGGCCAGCCGCTCCGGCCGAGCACGGTCCCGGGCAGCCCCCACACGCGGCGCAGATGCCGGTCGCGGATCGCGCGCTCGGCGATCGCGGCCCGGTCGGCGAGAGCAGTCATCGCGCCATCATCCCTTGCCCGGTGACATACCGCTCAGTATGTTGAGGGAACTCCCGAACCCGCGAGGTGCTTCATGACCACGGCGCATGTGACCTGCCCGCTCTGCGAAGCCACCTGTGGGCTGGAGGTGACGATCGACGAGAAGAGCCTGGTCACCCGCGTGCAGGGCGACCGTGAGGACGTCTTCTCGCAGGGCTACATCTGCCCGAAGGGCGCTTCGCTCGGCGCGCTGCACCACGACCCGGACAGGCTCACCGCGCCGCTGGTGAAACGCGACGGCGAGTTCGTCGAGGTCACCTGGGACGAGGCGTTCGCCGAAATCGACCGGCGGCTCCGGCCGATCATCGACGAGCACGGCAAGAACGCCGTCGCCGTCTACTCCGGCAATCCGACGGTGCACAACGCGGCGCTGGCGCTCTACGGCCGCGTGTTCTTCAAAGCCTTGGGCACCAGGAACTTCTACACCGCGACCACGGTCGACCAGATGCCGAAGCACTTCTCCTCCGGCTACCTCTTCGGTGACCCGCAGACCATTCCCGTCGCCGACCTCGACCGCACCGAACACCTGCTCATCCTTGGCGCGAATCCGTTGGTGTCCAACGGAAGCCTGATGACCGCCCCGGACACCCGCGGGAAGCTGCGCGGGATCCAGAAGCGCGGCGGCAAGATCGTCGTGCTCGATCCGCGCCGCACCCGGACCGCGCGACTCGCCGACGAGCACCACGCGATCCGGCCAGGCACCGACGCCCTGTTCCTGTTCGCGCTGGTCAACGTCCTCTTCGCGGAGAACCGCGTCAAGCCGGGAGAGCACGTCGCCGGTGTCGACGAGGTCCGCGTGCTCGCGGAGCCGTTCACTCCGGAGGCGGTCGCGCCCGCGACCGGGATCGATGCCGCCGAGATCCGCCGCATCGCGCTCGAACTCGCGGACGCCGGGCGCGCCGCGGTGTACGGCCGGATGGGCACGACGACGCAGTCGTTCGGCACCGTCGCGAGCTGGCTGGTCGACGTCGTCAACACGCTCACCGGCAACCTCGACCGCGAAGGCGGCGTGATGTTCCCGCTGCCCGCCCTCTGGCGACCGCGCCGGTCGTCGCCGTTCACCAGCGGCCGCTGGACGAGCCGGGTGCGCGGGTATCCCGAGGTGCTCGGCGAGCTGCCGGTCGCCACGCTCGCGGACGAGATCGAGACGCCCGGCGAAGGTCAGGTGCGGGCGCTGGTGACCATCAGCGGCAACCCGGCGTTGAGCACGCCCAACTCCGCGCGGCTCACGGAAGCGTTGCGGCAACTGGACTTCATGGTCTCCCTCGACGTGTACCTCAACGAGACCACGCGGCACGCCGACGTCATCCTGCCCGGGCCGTCACCGCTGGAGCGGCCGCATTACGACGTCGCGTTGTACGCGCTCGCCGTGCGCAACGTCGCGAACTGGACACCGCGGACGCTGGAAACCGACCTGCCGCAGGAATGGGTGACCCTGCTGCGGCTGGCCGGGATCGCCGCCGGCCAGGGTCCGGACGTCGACGTCGCCGCCTTCGACACGATGGTCGCGGGCGAAACGGCACGGCGCACCGGCGTCGACCTGGCGCTCGCCGAAGGCCGCACAGGGCCGGCGCGGATGATCGACCTGATGCTGCGCGGCGGACCGTACGGGCTCAGCCTGGCCGATCTCGAAGCCGCACCGCACGGCATCGACCTCGGGGCGTTGAAACCCCGGCTGCCGGAGGCGCTCGCCACCGCGAGCGGGAAGGTCGAGCTGGCGCCGGACGCGATCACGAAGGACGTCCCCCGGCTGCGCGCGGAGCTGGACAAGACGCCGGACGGCGGGCTGCTGCTGATCGGACGGCGGCACCTGAGCTCGAACAACTCGTGGATGCACAACCTGACGCCGCTGGTCCGCGGCGGGAACCGGTGCACCGTCCAGGTGCACCCGGACGACGCCGCCCGGCTGGGGCTGGCCGACGGCGGGCTCGCGGCGGTGACGTCGCGGGCGGGGAAGCTCGAAGCGCCGGTGGAGGTCACGGCCGACGTCCGGCCCGGCGTGGTGAGCATGCCGCACGGCTGGGGTCACGACCTCCACGGCACGCGCACGCGGGTCGCCGCCGCGCACGCCGGGGTCAACTCGAACCTGGTCGCCGACGAAACCCTGCTCGACGTCCCGTCCGGGAACGCCGTGCTGAACGGCATCCCGGTGGAGGTGACCCCCGCCTAACCGCATTTCGTCCTCTGAATGCGGGGGTCACCAGGCCTGGGTGAGGTCGGCGTGCTGCCGGACCCAGGCGTGCATGACGATCCCGGCGGCCACGCCGGCGTTGATCGAGCGGGTCGTGCCGAACTGCGCGATCGACACGACCAGCGCCGCCGTCTTCTGCGCCTCGGCCGACAGACCCGGCCCTTCCTGGCCGAACAGCAGGACACACTCACGCGGCAGCTCGGCGGTCTCGACGGGCTGCGAGCCGGGAGTGTTGTCGACGGCCACCACGGCGAGCCCCTCCGTCGCGGCGAAGGTCAGCAGCCCGTCGACGTCCTCGTGGTGGAGAAGGTGCTGGTAGCGGTCGGTCACCATGGCGCCACGCCGGTTCCAGCGCCGCCGCCCGACGATGTGCACCGCGGCGGCGGCGAAGGCGTTCGCCGTCCGGACCACGGTGCCGATGTTGTGGTCGTGCTGGAAGTTCTCGATCGCCACGTGGAACGGGTGCCGACGGCTGTCCACATCGGACACGATGGCCTCGCGCCGCCAGTACCGGTACGGGTCGACGACGTTGCGGCGGTCTCCGTTGGCCAGGAGTTCAGGGTCGTAGCGCTCGTCCGAGGGCCACTCGCCCTCCCACGGACCGACGCCGACCTCTTCCTTCGCCACCCATTCGGTGGGACCGGCTTCTTCCGAGTTCACCCGAGGATTGTCACTCAGCCCAGGCTGACGCGGTGCGCCGGTGCGTCCCCGTCGTGGTGGCGGTGACGCCAACGCTGGTACGCGCCGATGTAGGAGATGATCACCGTCGCCATCGCGATCACGACGACGATCGGCAGCGACGAGCGCGGGAACACGGTGTCGTACAGGTAGTACGCGTTGAAGCCGCCGGGCAGGTCGCCGAGGCCCTGCTGGTGCCGGAAGTAGTTCTCGGCGGCCGTCAGCGGGCAGGGCCACGGGAAGACGTTGACGAGTACCCCCCATGCGGCGAAGAACACATGCACGAAGATCGCCTTCGGCCACCGCCACGCGAGGAAACCACCGAATCCGATGAACACCAGCGCGAAAATGTGCACCGCGACTGTCACGTTCGCCAGGAAACCCGCCACTTCAAGCCCCCTTTCACACCCCTACCAGGGACGTTACCCCTCTCGTATCGAGAAACGCTCACGAAAAAACGGGGCATCCTCCGTTCGCTCGGAGGATGCCCCGTTCGGGACCCGGTTACTCAGGACAGACCGAGATCGTCCTTGTTCAGAATGTAACGGTATTCGAGGCCTTCTTTCTCGATGGCCTCGCGCGCTCCGGTGTCCCTGTCGACGACGGTCGCGACGCCGACCACGTTGGCTCCGGCCTCGCGCAGCGCCTCGACGGCGGTGAGCACGCTGCCGCCGGTGGTCGAGGTGTCCTCGACGGCCAGCACGCGCTGTCCCAGCACCTCGACGCCTTCGATCCGGCGCTGCATGCCGTGTTCCTTGACGGCCTTCCGGACGACGAACGCGTCGAGCACGACGCCGTCGGTCGCCGCGGAGTGCAGCATCGCCAGCGCCACCGGGTCCGCGCCGAGGGTCAGGCCGCCGGCGGCGACGTAGTCCCAGTCGTGCGTGAGCTGGCGGAGCAGCTTCCCGATGAGCGGAGCGGCCGCGTGATGCAGCGTCGCCCGCCGCAGGTCGATGTAGTAGTCGGCTTCCTTGCCAGAGGACAAGGTCACCTTGCCGTGCACGACGGCGAGTTCGCCGACCAGTCTCGCCAGTTCGAGTTTCGCCGCTTGATCAACACCGGGGTACGCCACGGCCGAGAGTCTTACACACGGCCCACCGGGTCCTTCGACGGTAGCTCTAGTCATTGCCGGCCGTCGCCGCGTCGACGGCCTGGCCCCGGGTCGCCGCCCAGGCCGGGACCAGGGTCGCCGCCAGCGCGAGCGCCGCGGCGAGCCCGATGATGGTCAGGTAGATCAGCGGGGAGCCCATCGGCAGCAGGGAATCGGCCGCCACCAGGCAGAACGGGACGATCGAGCCCGCCGCGACGATGGTGCCCAGCACGATCCCGACCAGCGCGACGAGCCCGCCTTCGAAACCGGCCATCCGCAGCACCTGCGCCCTGGTCGAGCCGGTGAGCCGCTGGAGGCCGAACTCGCGGCGCCGCCGGACGGTCGCCATCACGAGCGTGTTCGCGACCGAAATCACCGTGTAGGCGATGATCATCCCGACCAGCAGGTAGTTCACCCACGCGCCGACGGCCTGGTCCTTGTCGTGCGCCGCGACGAGCGCCGCCCGGTCGCCGACGGACACCGGCAGCCCGGCCGTCGCCTCGCGAAGCCGTTCGGTGAGCGTCGCCGGATCGACGTCCGGAGCGGCGCGGACCAGCAGCTGCGGGGCGAGTCCGGCGGTGGTGTGCGGAGCCAGGAGACCGGCCGGGAACAGCAGGCTCTCGAAACCGGGGCGCTGGCTGGTCACCGCGACGATCTTGACGTCGACCGGCGTGCCGTCGCCGAGCCGCAGGCCCAGTGTGTCACCGACGCCGCGGCCGAAGTCTTTCGCGAAGACCTCGGGGAGCGCGACGGTCATGCCGGTCAACGCCTTCAGCTCGCCCTGGACCACCTTGGTGTCGGTCGTCGCACCCGCGCCGGTGGCCGTGAGGCCGACCGCCGGGAGGCCCTCGTCGGAGGAGTCGTACGGGTTCTCGAGGAACACGCTGCTGGTGACGTACTCGGACGCTCCGGCGACGCCGGGCACGGCCTGGATCCGCTGGACGAGGTCCGGGGACAGCCCGCCGGCCGCGGAGGCGATCACGGCGTCGGCGCGGACGTCTTCGGTGAACGCCTGGTTCGCCAGCTCCTGCTGGGTGGTCTGCAGGTAGATGTTCGCGGTCGCGATCCCGACGGCGAGCATGATCGGGGTGACCGCGCCCGCCGCCCGGACGATGCCCGCCCGGGTGTTGAGCACGGCGAGCCGGGCGTCGATGCCGCCGAGCAGGCGCATCGGCCACTGCAGGATCGCCGTCATCACCTTGGCGACACCGGGGGTGATCATCGCGACGCCGAGCGCCCAGAGGATCACCGCGGGTCCGGCGGTGCTGGCCGCGATCGGGCCGGTCATCACCGCGACGGTCACGATGGCCAGCGCGGTGCCGCCGCCGAAGCAGAGCGCGGCGACGACGACGCGGGTCGGGGTCAGCCAGCGGCGGGTCACCGCGGCTTCGGCGAGCGCCTCGGTCGGCCGGATCTTCCCGGCGCGGCGGCCGGCGAAGAAGGCGGCGATGAACACCGCGAGCATCGCGGCCCCCGCGCCGACGACGGCGGGCAGCCAGCCCTGGTAGAACCGCAGCACCGCGGGTACCACGCCGTTCTCGACGAGCTGCCCGAACAGCCACTCGCCCAGGTACGGGCCGAGTACCGCGGCGAGCGCGGTGGCGAGCAGGCCGACGGCCAGCGCTTCGCCGAGCACCATGCGCCGCAACTGGCGCGGGGTCGTGCCGATCGCCCGCATCAACGCGAGTTCGCGCGAACGCTGCTGGGTGGACAGGCTCAGCGTGCTGGCGACGACGAACATCGCGACCATCACCGAGAGCCCGCCGGACACCGCGGCGATGACGATCAGGTTGGAGCCGCTCGACTCGGCTTCGGGGAATTCCGCGACGCCGCGCTCGATCCCGGTCAGGACGTTCGCCCCGGTAGCGACCTCGGCGACCTTCGCCCGCACCGCTTCGACGTCCGCGCCCGGAGTGGTGAAGACGCCGATCGCGTCGGCCTTGCCGGGGTGCCCGGAGAGCCGGGCGGCGTCGGCGGCGGAGAAGAACACGGCGGCTTGCGTGATCGAACGCGGCGCACCGGCCACACCGGCGACGCGGAACGATTCGATCTTGCCGCGCGCGGCGACCTCGACGAGGTCACCGGGCTTCGCTCCCGACGTGGACTCGACGACCACCTCGCCCGTAGCGGGCGCGGCACCCGCGGCCAGCGCGTACGGGGTCAGGACGGCGGAGTCCCAAGCGTGGCCGAGGGCGGGCTTCCCGCCCGCCGCGAGCGGGAAGCTCACTTCGCCGACGACGTTCGAGACGCCGGGAACGGACCGAAGCCGGGAGACCAGACCGTCGTCGAGCCGGACGCGCTCGGGGAGCCGCGCGTCCTCGAACTTGCGCTTGTCATCGGGTTCGAGAGAGGCGGGGTCCGCCTTGGGCAGCTCGAAGGTCTGGCCGCCGGTGACGACGATCGGCGCGGCGGCGAGCCGCTGCGGCTCCGCGTTGCTGCGGATCCCGGTCTCCATCAGGCCACCACAGGAGGCGACGATCAGCGCGCCGAAGAAGACGGCGATGAAGGTGCCGATGAAACCGCCCTTGCGCAGGCGCAAGGTCCGGAAGGCGAGTCGCAGCATCACGCACCCGCCCCGACCGAGCTGCCCCAGGCACCCAGGTGGGTCATGCGTTCGGCGACGACGTCCGCGGTCGGCGCGTGCAGCTCGTCCGCGATCCGGCCGTCGGCGAGGAAGATGACGCGGTCCGCGTACGAGGCGGCCATCGGGTCGTGGGTCACCATGATCACCGTCTGGCCGGTCGTCCGGACGGAATCGCGCAGCAGCGCGAGAACCTCGGCGGCGGTGCGGGTGTCGAGCGCGCCGGTCGGCTCGTCGGCGAAGACCACCGCGGGCCGGGTGACCAGCGCCCGCGCGATCGCGACGCGCTGCGCCTGCCCGCCGGACAGTTCGCCGGGAAGGTGCTTGCGGCGGCCGGAAAGCCCTACGCGGGCGAGCATCTCCTCGACCACGCGGCGGTCCGGCTTGGCGCCGGCGAGCTGCTGCGGGAGCGTGACGTTCTGCTCGACGGTCAGCGCCGGAAGCAGGTTGAAGGCCTGGAAGATGAAGCCGACCCGGTCGCGGCGCAGCTTCGTCAGCTTCGTCTCGCTCATCCCGGCCAGCTCCTGCCCGTCGAGCACGACGGACCCCGACGTCGGCCGGTCCAGCCCGGCCGCGCAGTGCAGGAAGGTGCTCTTGCCCGAACCCGACGGGCCCATCACCGCGGTGAAACCGCCGCGCGGGAACGCCAGCGTCACCCCGTCCAGGGCGACGACGCCCTTGCCGTATTCCTTGCGGACGCCGTCGAGCCGGACCGCGTCACCGTTCCACCCAGTGTTCATGGGGAAAACACTAGGAATCCGAGGTCGGAAGCACCCTGGGGCGCGCGTGCGTCTCGTTGGTAGGGCGGGCCCTACCTGACCGCGCCGGTCCTGGCATCGACGTCGACGTCGTGCTCGATCCCCTTGCCGTCGCGTAGCTCGACCTCCCAGACCAGGGTGCCGTCGGCGGCGTAGTCGACCTCCATCTCGTCGAGTTCACCCGGCTGGCGTTGCTGCGCGGCCTGGAGTGCCTTGACCGCGTCGACACCCGCCTGTTCGACCTTCGCCAAGTCGTCGCTGGGCTTGGCGGTCTGCTGCTTGCCGAGGACCTGACCGCCGTCCGGGCTCACGCGCACCTTGTGCTCCTGCCCGTGCGACGCGACCTTGATCTCCCATCCGTCGGCCGCGGGCTCCACGTCGAACACCCGCCCGTCGGGCAAAGCGCCCGCCGCCGCTTGGATCGCCTTCACCGGCTGGGCTTCGACCGGCCCCGGTGCCGCGGGGGCGGGCGCCTCTTCGGTGGAACAGGCGGCCATCGTCAGTGCCACCGCGACGACAAGAAGTGATGACTTCATGATCCACGCGTACCCGCCCGGCACGGGCTCGAACCCCTCGGCAGGGCCGATGGCACTGTGGGGTGATGGCACTGTGGGGTGCTGGTCTCGAACGGACAGGGCCGGCTCCAGATCGGTGAGCTGACGACGGCGTTCGCGCTGTCGGCGGCGATCGGGCTGGAACGGCAGCTCAGGGGCAAGAGCGCCGGACTGCGGACCCAGACCATCGTGAGCAGTAAGGCGACCGTGTCTGGCGGGCGGGCAGGCCGCTGACGTTGCGAAAGCCACTTTCCCAACGTTCAACGTTGCGAAAGTGGCTTTCGCAACACGCCACGTCCGACTTACTCCTCGACAAGTGCGGCTAAGTGCGGCCCTTGCCGCCGAAACCGCCGCCGAGTTTCCGCAGCACCGCCCTCGGCAGCAGCCCGCCGATCGCGACGAGCGCCTTGTACTGCAGGCTCGGCACCGAGATCACCTTGCCGCGGCGCAGATCCGCGAGCGCCTCGTCGACGACCTGCTCGACACCGAGCCAGAAGGCCTTCGGACCGGGCTTGTCCAGCCCGGCCCGCTCGTGGAACTCCGTGGTGGTGAACCCTGGGCAGAGCGCCATCATGCGGACGTTCTCCGGCAGCGAGGCGGCGATGCCCTCGGTGAATGAGGTGACCCAGTTCTTGCTGGCGGTGTACGTCGAGCCGCGGCCGCTGAAGAAGCCGGCGACCGAGCTGACGTTGATGATCGCGCCCTCGCCGCGGTCGATCATCCCCGGCAGCGCCGCGCGGGTCAGCCGCAGGACGGCGGTGACGTTGACGTCCAGCTGACGCTGCAGCGCGTCCGGCGGGATGGTCCAGAAATCGCCGTTGAGCCCGAAGCCCGCGTTGTTCACCAGGAGCTCCACCGGCGCTTGGGCCAGGCGGTCCTCGACCAGTGCGCGTCCGTCCACTTCGGACAGATCGGCGGGCAGGACCACGACGTCGACGCCGTGCGCCTCGACCAGTTCCGCGGCGAAGGTCTCCAGCCTGTCGACGTCGCGGGCGACGAGCACGAGGTCGTACCCCTCGTCGGCGAGCCTGCGCGCGAACTGCGCGCCGATGCCGGCGGTGGCGCCGGTGATCAGGGCGGTCTGTGTCATATCGGGAACCTACTCCTCGGTCGGGTTCCGGGAAGGTACTCGGATGGGACAGGCGTGGGGGTCACCCACCGTGGGGATTTGACGTGCAACGGCCGGAGTCGGGAAGTATTGTGCGGCCCCATGGGGAAGCACAGCAGGCGCAAGCCGAGCTACCTGCCCAAGGTCGCGGTCGGCGCGGCGCCGCTGGCGCTGTTGCTCACCGGCCCGGCCTCCGCACTCGCGACCCAGACCGACCCGTCGATCCCGCTTCCCCTCGACCACCAGCGAGAAGGCAGCCTCGATCGCGGAGTCGGCTTCACCAGCGAAGGCGACACGACCGTCTTTCGCGGTTTCCTGACCAACACCGAACGGAACGTCTTCAGCAAGGACGTCGGTGACGTCAGGACCATCGCGGACGTGCGCCGCTCGGTGAGCGAGACCATCGAGACCCGCGACGGCGTCACGGCCCGTCCGGACAAGGTCGGCGCGCTCGCCGCGGCGAAGACCTCCGAGGCCGTCAAGCAGGGCCAGCGGGAAGCGGTGAAGGTCGAGCGGTACGGCAGCGTCGTCGCCGGGAACGAGACCAAACTCGAACGGACCGGCGCGCGGCTGACCGAGGTCTCGCTCGACCCGCGCACCGGCGTCCCCACCTTCGCCTCCGAGGACGAGCGCGCCCTGCGCGTGGCCGAGGGGACCTATCACGCCGTCCGCCCGCTGCCCAGGGTCGGCGTCATCAACGAGACGGACCAGCAGCTCGGTGGCGGCCTCGCGCGGGCCATGCGGCTCGACGGCGGTTTCTCCGGCGACCTCGGCGGCGTGCTGGAGTCCGGGCGGTCGTCCGGGCACGCGGTCGACGTCGGCGATTTCGCCGCCGTCGGGTCGACCTCGGCACAGCACGGCGACGGCCGGTTCAGCGGTGTCCTGCCGCTCGGCGTCGGCTCAGGTGCGGGTTACGGCCAGGAGCACGCTCTCGGCGGCACCATCGGACCGTCGACCGGGCTGGTCACCACCGGTCAGGACGTGGATCTGGCGCAGCACGGCGGCGGGCTCACCGGATCCGGTTCGCACACGATCAGCGGCGACCTCGGCATCGGCGACGTGGCGTCCGTCCGCGGCACCTCGACGTCGTCCGTGCGCGGGGTCCTGCCCACCACCGATCCGGCTCAGGCCGGGCGGGTGACGCAGTCCGGGACGCTCGACCTGGCCCTCCTCGGCCAGCCGACGCACACCGGCTTCGTCGCCGGGGCGCTCCCGCTGGAGTTCAAGCGGTTCTGATCAGGCCTGGGGCTCGATGTCGTCGGCGGCCTCGGCCTGCCAGTGACGGCCCGGGGTCGAGGCGTTGTCGTACTCCTCGTCGAACGGGTCCACGATGTCGGCGATCTCGCCGAGGTCGCGCAGCAGCCGCTCGAGCCGCGACGGCCCGGCGTTCGGGGCGACGCTCGCGAGCACCCACTCGTTCTCCAGCCACGCCACGCCGACGTCGCCGCCGAGCGAGTCCGCCGCGTCGACGAGATCCTGCGTGATCACCTTGCGGGCACCCTCGGAGTCGTCCGCGAAGGCGTAGCGCTGACCGATCGGGCCGAGCATCTCGGGCATGTCCTGGCGCTGGAACGGCACGCTCGACAGCCACATCTCCAGCGGCACCTCGTGCACGCGGTTGCACCGCACGGCGACCACGACCGCCGGGATCTGGCCCTCGGTCTCGATGTCGAAGATGAAGACGGGACGCCGCCCGTCGGAGGTGAAGGTGGACCCGGCGACGACGTTGACCGCCAGCTGGGCACCGAAGTACCCGATCGCGCCGTTGGACCACTGCCGCGGCAACCGTTCGTCCTCTTCGACGAACTGCCAGCCGCGCAGCTCGGCCCAGCGCATGCGCTCGCGATTGCGCGAGCCCTCCTTCGCCCGGTCGGCCGCGAGCAGCGCCAGCCCCGCCACCAAGGCGACGGCGGCGATGACGAACCAGATCCACGCCGGAATACCCACGACGGTCAGGGTATCCCCCTGCCCTCACCGGATGTGACCGCCGGGCGCCGTGTCGCGCCACCCCTTTCGGTGCCGTGCCCGGGAAAGACCACGAAAGACGCGGTGAAAGGTCGACAAATCGCTGTGTCGCCAACGCTATGAAGGGGCCTTTCATTGCAAATTTTGCGATGAAAGGCCCCTTCATCTCATTCGGCGGCCGGGCTCAGTCCACCCGGGTGACCGTCAGCGCCGCGGACGCCTCCTCGGCCGGGATGTCCACCCGCACCGTGTCACCGTCCCGGATCTCACCGGCCAGCAGCTGTTTCGCCAGCTTGTCGCCGATCGCCGACTGCACCAGCCGCCGCAGCGGCCGCGCGCCGTAGATCGGGTCGAAGCCGTTCAACGCGAGCCACTCGCGTGCCCCGGCGGTGACCTCCAGCGTCAGGCGGCGCCGCGACAGCCGCGTGGCGAGCCGCTCGATCTGGATGTCCACAATGGACGTCAGCTCGTCGGTGCCCAGCGCGTGGAAGACCACGATGTCGTCCAGCCGGTTCAGGAACTCCGGTTTGAACTGCCGCTGCACCACCGACATCACCGCGTCGTTGCGCTGACGCTCGTCGAGCGACGGGTCGGCGATGGCCTGCGAGCCGAGGTTCGACGTCAGCACCAGGATCGTGTTGCGGAAGTCGACCGTGCGGCCCTGGCCGTCGGTGA
The DNA here is from genome assembly GCF_046548895.1 of Amycolatopsis sp. cmx-4-54. Classification (NCBI taxonomy): domain Bacteria; kingdom Bacillati; phylum Actinomycetota; class Actinomycetes; order Pseudonocardiales; family Pseudonocardiaceae; genus Amycolatopsis; species Amycolatopsis sp. cmx-4-54. The sequence goes on along the minus strand of NZ_JAEBEJ010000002.1, from coordinate 602,785 downwards.
GGCGTCCGTCGTCGAGCACCTGCAGGAGCACGTCGAACACGTCCGGGTGCGCCTTCTCGACCTCGTCCAGCAGCACCACCGAATACGGCCGCCTGCGCACCGACTCGGTCAGCTGACCGCCCTGGTCGTAGCCGACGTAGCCCGGAGGCGCCCCGACCAGGCGCGCCACCGAGTGCTTCTCGGCGTACTCGCTCATGTCGATCCGCAGCATCGCGCGCTCGTCGTCGAACAGGAACTCCGCCAGCGCCTTCGCCAGCTCGGTCTTGCCGACGCCGGTCGGGCCGAGGAACAGGAACGAACCGGTCGGCCGGTCGGGGTCGGCGACGCCGGCCCTGGTGCGGCGCACCGCGTCCGAGACGACCTGCACGGCCTCCCGCTGCCCGATGACCCGCCTGCCGAGCTCCTCCTCCATCCGGAGCAGCTTGCCCGTCTCGCCCTCCAGCAGCCGTCCGGCCGGGATGCCGGTCCACGCGCTGACCACGTCGGCGACGTCGTCCGCGCTGACCTCCTCCTTGAGCATGACGTTCTGCTGGCTGACCTCGCTGGCCGCGATCGCGGCCTCGAACTCCTTCTCCAGCGCGGGAATCCGGCCGTAGCGGAGTTCGGCGGCCTTGCCGAGGTCGCCGTCGCGTTCGGCGCGTTCGGACTCGCCGCGCAGCTGCTCCAGCTGCTCCTTGAGGTTACGGACGCGTTCGATCGAGCCCTTCTCGTTCTGCCAGCGCGCGGTCAGCGCCGTCAGCGTCTCCCGCTTCTCGGCGAGTTCCGAACGCAGGATGGCAAGGCGTTCCTTGGAGGCGGCGTCGTCCTCTTTGGACAGTGCCATCTCCTCGATCTCCATCCGCCGCACGGCGCGCTCGACCTCGTCGATCTCGACCGGCCGCGAGTCGATCTCCATGCGGAGCTTCGAGGCGGCCTCGTCGACCAGGTCGATCGCCTTGTCCGGCAGGAACCGGGCGGTGATGTAGCGGTCGGACAGGGTCGCGGCGGCGACCAGCGCGGCGTCGGTGATGCGCACACCGTGGTGCACCTCGTACCGCTCCTTGAGCCCGCGCAGGATACCGATGGTGTCCTCAGTGGACGGTTCGCCGACCAGCACCTGCTGGAAGCGCCGTTCCAGCGCGGCGTCCTTCTCGATGTGCTGACGGTACTCGTCGAGCGTGGTCGCGCCGACCATCCGCAGCTCACCTCGGGCGAGCATCGGCTTGATCATGTTGCCCGCGTCCATCGCGCCTTCACCGGTCGCGCCGGCGCCGACGATGGTGTGCAGCTCGTCGATGAACGTGACGACCTCGCCCGCGGAGTCGGTGATCTCCTTGAGCACGGCCTTCAGCCGCTCCTCGAACTCGCCGCGGAACTTGGCGCCGGCGACCATCGAGCCGAGGTCGAGCGCCACCACGCGCTTGCCGCGCAGCGACTCCGGCACGTCACCGGCGACGATGCGCTGGGCGAGCCCTTCGACGATGGCCGTCTTGCCGACGCCGGGTTCACCGATCAGCACCGGGTTGTTCTTGGTGCGGCGCGAGAGCACCTGCACCACGCGGCGGATCTCGGTGTCGCGGCCGATCACCGGGTCCAGCTCGCCGGCGCGGGCGCGTTCGGTCAGGTCGACGCCGTACTTCTCCAGTGCCTTGAAGGTGCTTTCGGGATCCGCGCTGGTGATCCGCGCGGAGCCGCGCACCTTGGCGAACGCCTCGCGCAGCGCGTCCGGGGTGGCGCCGTGCCGCTTGAGCAGCTCGGCCACCGGACCGCCTTCGGTGGCGAGGCCGACGAGGAGGTGCTCCGTCGAGACGTACTCGTCGCCGAGTTCGGTCGCCAGCTTCTGCGCGTGCGTCAGCGCCTTGACGGCGTTCGTGTCGAACTGCGGGCTCGACACGGTGGCGCCCGTCGCCGACGGCAGCGCCGCGATCAGCGGCTCCAGCTCCTTGTTCACCTGCGCCGGATCGGCCCCGACCGCGGTCAGCAGCGGTGCGGTGAGCCCCTCACCCTGCGCCAGCAGCGCGCCGAGCAGGTGCGCGGCCGCCACGTGCGGGTTTCCCGCCATCGTGGCCGCCTGCGCCGCCGACGAGATCGCCTGCTGGGTCTTCGTGGTCGGGTTGAAAGCGTCCATCCCTCACCTCGTACTAGGTCGTGCAAAAGTTCGTCGACAGGTACAACGTCAGCAAAGTTGAGTCTGTTCCGCTCAACTTCAGAAAGTTCAGCCCCCGGTCGGGGAGACGGCCTCCACGGGCAGGCGTGGGCCCACCCGGCCGAGGCCGACGACGGCCGTGCAGGCGCACGCGGCCACGAGCACCCACGGGATCCAGACTGCCACGGAGAACAACGCCACGACGGCCGGAGCGATCACCGCCGCGAGCGTGAACGCGTATTGGAAGGCCGCCAGATACCGGCCTCGCGCCTCCGGCGGGGCCGCGGCTTCGGCCAGCGCGCCGGACCGGGGGCCGAACGCGAGATCGCCCGCGGCCAGCACGAGGGTCGCGCCGAGCAGGTAAACCGGCTGGAAGACCTTCGGCACGAACACCACCAGGAGGCACGCCAGGCACCACACCGCGAACAACGCCGAACCCGCGCGCATGGCGGCGATCCGGGTCAGCTTCCGGGTGAGCCGCAACGCGACGACTCCACCCAGACTGGTGACGACGGTGAGCAGCGCGATGATCGCGCCGGGAAGCCACCGAGGGCCTTGCAAGGAGTTGAGGACGTACACCGGTATCCCGATGAGGAAGAAGTCCATCGTGAGCGCGAACAGCCCGCTGAACACGATGAGCGCCAGGTACGGGCGGTTCCGCCAGACCCGCGCGGGCCCCGAGCGGCGCGGCAGGTGCCGCGGTGCGGGGGCGACCAGGGTCGACAGGATGGCCGCGGCGATGACGAAGGTCGCGACGTCGATCATCACGGCGACGTACAGACCGTCGGGCCCGATCCACACCAGCAGACCGGCCGCCGCGAGCCCGCCCAGACCGAAGCCCGCGGAACGGACCATCGCGGCTTCGGCGAACGGCCGGTCCTTCGGCCCTTCGCCCGCGACGTCGGCGATGAGCGAGAACTGCGAGCTGTAGAACAGCTGCTGCCCGGCCGCGAGCATGACGGTCGCGCCGACGACGCCGGCGAAACCGTCCGCCAGCAGGAAAGCGCTCGCTCCGGCGGCCTGCAGGACGTGGGAGCAGATCATCACCGTCCGCGGGCCGATCAGGTCGACGAGGCGCCCGGCGAGCGCGGGAACGAGCAGACCGGCGAACGCACCGAGAGTGACCGCACCCCCCGCCTGAGCGAGCGGCAGACCCACCACACGGATGACGAAGACGAGGCCCAGCGGAAGGAAGAGTCCCGAGCCGAAGTTGTCGATACCCAACGCGACCAGCAACGCGACCCGGCTTCGCACACCTTCGACGCTACCGACGTGACAGCGTCGCGAAAGGTCCGTTCAGTCAAGACCGGCGGGTAGGAACGGCCGCCGTCAAACGTCACAGGTCCGGACCGACAGGGCCGCTCGGATGTCCGTGTTCATCTCCGCCAGCCGGGTGGTCAGTTCGAGGACCTTTTCGTCGTCCCAGTCACCGAGCGCGCGCTCCATGAACTCCAGATATCCGGCTCGCCTGCGGCCCAGTTCCTCACGCCCGCGCTCGGAGATGCTGATGATCGACGCGCGGCCGTCCTCGGGCGCGGGACGGCGGTCCACCATGCCCGCCGCGGACAGCTGGGAGATTTGACGGCTTATGACCGAAAGGTCCACAAAGCGTCGTTTGGCCAATTCGGATGGGCGCGCTTCGCCGTGCTTCGCCAAGTCGGACAGCAGCATCGCGGCCGCCGGGTGCAGACCGGGGTCGTCCTGCCAGGCCTGCATCGTCCAGGCGTGCTGCAGCTGGGAGGCGGCCTTCAACTCACGCATCAGTTCGACCCTGGCGTCGTCGGCGGAGCTCATCGATGCCTCCCGGCTACTTGTACAGTACAACTTTATTCGGCGACACTTGCGTAAGACAACTATTTACCTCGTGAGATCGCCCACTGCCGACCGGTTTCGAGTACACCCGTCCGGAGCAACGATGCGGGCAAAAGGTCTCTCGGCAGCTAGTCTCGCGAACGAGCCGGAACCAGCCGACCGGCTCGACAGCCACTGACCGGAGAGGTGAATGATCCGTGAATTCTTCTCCGGCGGATCCTCGTCCGTGAATCCGGGGAACCGTCTTCCGGCATGCGCCACCCGATCAGCGACCCTCAGCCCGTGACCGCCGACGCGGTCAGTCCGGTGCCGCGGTCCTCGGCGCCGAGAGAAGCCCCGCCCGCGGTCACCGCGATGGTGCGGCTCATCCGGGACACCTGGGCGAAGTCGGAGCCCTTCATCCCGGAGATCTCCCAGTTCTTCTACGGGATGCTGTTCACCCTCGCGCCGGCGACCCGCGACTTCTTCCCGATCAACATGGAGGTCCAGCGCGGCAGGCTGGTGCGCGCGCTGGTCCACATCGTGCAGATGGTCGACCGGCCCGACGACCTCGTGCCGTTCCTGACCCAGCTCGGCCGCGACCACCGCAAGTTCGGCGTCATCCCGCGGCATTACGAAGCCGTCGGCACCGCACTGCTCGCCTCGCTCAAGAACCATCTCGGTCCGGACTGGACACCGGAGGTCGAACGCGCCTGGGCGGAGGCGTTCACCATCGTCGCCCGCGCGATGCAGGAGGCCGCCGCGGCCGACGTCAACCCGGCGTCGTGGTCGGCCACCGTCCTCGAACACCGGCGGCTCACCTGGGATCTCGCCCTGGTCCGCGTCCAGCCCGAATTCCCGGTGCCGTACCAGCCCGGTCAGTACATGAGCGTCGAAGTCCCGCAGCGGCCGAGGCTCTGGCGCTACCTGTCGCCGGCGAACGCGCCGCGCGAGGACGGCGGCATCGAGTTCCACGTGCGCGCCGTCGACGGCGGCTGGGTGTCCCGCGCCATCGTCAGCCATACGCAGCCCGGTGACGTCTGGCGGCTGGGACCGCCGCTCGGCAGGCTTTCGGTCGACCGGACCGACGGCCGCGACGTCCTCATGATCGCCGGCGGCACCGGTATCGCGCCGCTGCGCGCCATCCTGGACGACCTCGCGCAGTGGGGCGAGAACCCGAAGGTCCAGCTGTTCTACGGCGGACCGTCGCGTGAGGACCTTTACGACCTCGACGAACTGCGCGCCCTCGCGGCCACGAACCCGTGGCTCACCGTGACGCCGGTGGTCGAACACGGCGAAGAGGCCCCTGGCTGCGTGCAGGGCACGCTCGCGGAAGCCGTTACACAGCAAGGATCCTGGCCAGGGCACCGGATCCTCGTCGCCGGTTCGCCCGCGATGATCCGCGCGACGGTGTCCCGGATGCTGGTCGCGGGCAGCGCACTCGACCAGATCGCGTACGACCCCTTCACCATCGACTAGGAATTCGATTCCGCAATGGTGTTCAGCCGCGTTACGTGACGCGGTAATCACGGAGAAAACCCACCCGATCGGCGGATCACGCTTTCCAGCCACGGTGGCGAAAACCACTGGTGAGCAAGGGAAATTCAGCCCCGCTTGATCACCTTCACTTAGTGACAGACGGGGTTGACGGCGCGTATATCGTTTGCTCCGTTCGAGCGGGAAACAACCATTCATGGATCCTTTCGCGACGTTCGGGCATACAGTCGGGAACCCTCGGGGGAACACGAGCACGATGACATCGGGTCTGGAGAATATGCCCGATCCAACTGGAGAAAATCGTTCACCCATGACTGCCGAAACAGTGAAGTACGAGCATCCACCGAGTTCGTCGAGATCTTCACCGATTCCCGTCCCGCCCCTGGTCGAAACACCGGCGGCGGACAAGACCGTGGAGATGGCCAAGCTCATCAGGGAGAGTTTCGCCGCCATCGAAACGAAGGCCGAGGAGCTGTCCCAGTACTTCTACGGTGTGCTCTTCTCCGTTTCGCCGGATGCCAGGGCGTTGTTCCCGATCAACATGGCCACGCAGCGAAATCGTTTGCTGCGCGCACTCGTCTACGTCGTCCAGATGGTGGACCGGCCCGACGAACTGGCCACCTTCCTCGGTCAGCTCGGCCGTGACCACCGGAAATTCGACGTCCTCGGCCGCCATTACGACGCCGTCGGTGTCGCGTTGATCGCCGCGCTCAAAAGGTTCCTGAAAGACGACTGGACGCCGGAACTGGAAGACGCCTGGGTCACCGCGTACGGCGTCATCGCGAAGAACATGCGCGAGGCCGCCGGCAAGGAGGTCGGGCCCGCGTGGTGGAAGGCGACCGTCGTCGAGCACCGTCTCGCCACCCGCGACGTCGCCGTGATCAAGGTGTGCACCGATCAGCCGCTCCCGTACCGGGCGGGCGGTTACGTCAGCGTCGAAGTCCCGCAGCGGCCGCGGATGTGGCGATACTTCTCGCCCGCCACCGCGCCGCACGACGACGGGACGATGGAGTTCCACGTGCACGCCGTGCGCGGCGGCTGGGTCTCCCGCGCGATCGTCCACCACACCCGCTCCGGCGACGTCTGGCGGCTCGGCCCGTCGCTCGGCGCGCTTTCGGTGCACCACACGGAAAGCCGTCCGCTGCTGATGATCGGCGGCGGCACCGGCATCGCGCCGCTGCTCGCCCTGCTCGACGACATGTCGCGCTGGAAGAACAACCCGCCGGTGCACCTGTTCTTCGGCGGCCGCCGCCCGGAAGACCTTTACGCCCTCGACGAGCTCCGCGGGCTCACCGTCACCTCCCCCTGGCTGACGGTGACCCCGGTGACCGAGGAAGGCACCATCGCCGGTGGCGACCGCGGCACACTGGCCACGGCGGTCACCCAGCGCGGTGCCTGGAAGGAGCACGACGTGTACGTCGCCGGGTCGCCGTCGATGATCCGGGCGACGATCGCGAAACTGCTCGCCGCGGGCACGGACCTGGCGCGGATCAAGTACGACCCCTTCACCCTGGACTGAGCCGACACGTCGTTCGTATTAGGCCGATCGGCTGTTCCACCTGGGCTCGACGCAGCAGTAGGTCAGTGAATCATTGACCGCGGTCACCGGCGGATTTATGGTCTAGACCACATTGCTCCCCCTCACGGGAACACCGTCGTTCCATCCCCCAGGAGCCGGCATGACCGTCAAACGCAAGCTCGTGGCAGCCGCCGCCGGTGCGATCCTCGCCCCGATCGCCATCGTGGCCATCCCGCAGGTGGCCAGCGCCCACGGCTACGTGCTGTCCCCGCCCAGCCGCCAGGCGAACTGCGCCCAGGGCAAGGTGTCGGGCTGCGGTGCCATCGTTTACGAACCCCAGAGCGTCGAAGGCCCCAAGGGGCTCCGCAGCTGCAACGGTGGTCTTCCCGGATTCGCCGAGCTCAACGACGAATCGAAGCCGTGGCCCGCCGCGTCGGTCGGCAACAGCGTGACCTTCAACTGGAGGTTCACCGCCTACCACCGGACCACGAACTACGAGTACTACATCGGCGGTACCAAGATCGCCGACATCAGCGGGAACAACTCCGCGCCGAAGGACCCGACGTCGCACACGGTGAGCCTGAACGGCTTCAGTGGCCGCCAGAAGGTGCTGGCCATCTGGAACATCGCGGATACGCCGATGGCCTTCTACAGCTGCATCGACCTGCAGATCGGCGGCGGCAACCCGCCGACCACCAGCAACCCGCCGACCACGAGCAACCCGCCCACGACGTCGAACCCGCCGTCCAGCACCACCAACCCGCCCACCGGCGGCACCTGGGCGGCCGGGACGGCCTACACGGTCGGCAGCACGGTGACCTACGGCGGCACCACCTACCGGTGCCAGCTGGCGCATACGGCGATCCAAGGCTGGGAGCCGCCGAACACCCCCGCACTGTGGACACGGCAGTGAAACTGGCCCTCGTACTCGTCGCCGGTCTCGTGGCCCTCGCGGGCTGCGGGTCCGGCGACGGCTCACCCCCCAATGCCGGCGCGCCGATCTCCCCGGTCCCCCAGTCGGCGGGGGCGTCCGCGGGGTACAACGACGCCGACGTGATGTTCCTGCAGATGATGATCGCCCACAACGACCAGGGCGTGGAGATCGTCAAACTGGTGAAGGCCAAGCAGGGGCAGAGGCAGGAGCTGGCGAATCTCGCGGCCGCCATCGAGGCGACACAGCAGACCGAGACCACCGACATGCGGAACTGGCTGAAGGCCTGGGGCAAACCCGATACGGGCTCGGCGGACCCGCACGCGCACCACCATCACGGTGGCGACGGGCTCACCGACAAGGGACTGCTCGAAGCACTGTCCAAAAAGGACGGTCCGGAGTTCAGCCTCGACTTCGCCGACATCTTCGTCGCGCACCAGCACAACGGCGTCGCGCTGGCGAGGACCGAACTGAAGGACGGCAAGAACCCGGAGGCGAAGGCGCTGGCCCAGCGGATCATGGACTCGCGCACCGGCGAGGTACAGCAGATCCGGACCCTGGTGCCCGGCCAATGACGCAATTCGTCCTCTAAATGCGTTCAGTCACGAAGGGCAGGGCGGTGGCGTAGCGCGGGATCCCTCGGGACAGGGGGCGGTGACCACGTGGGCCGACCGCTCACTCCTGCCTCCGTCGACGTTGCGAAAGCCACTTTCGCAACGTTGAAGGTTGCGAAAGTGGCTTTCGCAACCCGCCACCTTGCGTCGACTCGCATTTAGAGGACTAGGTGCGGCGTTTGGGCTTCCAGACCACGAGAGCCGTCTGCTGCCGCAACGGAACGAGATCCTTGCGGTAGGAGGCGTGCACGGCCGCGGCCGTCTGTTCGGCGGCGACGTACGCCGCCGTGAGCTCCTCGGTCAGTTCGGCGATCCGCGCGCGGAGGGCGTCGACCTGGTTCTCCAGCTCGATGATCCGCTTGATGCCCGCGAGGTTGACACCGTCGGATTGGGACAGTCGCTGCACTTCGCGCAGCAACGCGATGTCCCGCATCGAGTAACGCCGTCCGCCACCGGAGGTCCGGCCGGGCGACACGAGACCCTGCCGGTCGTAGGACCGCAGGGTCTGTGCGTGCAGGCCGGAAAGCTGCGCCGCCACCGAAATGACGAACACGGGGGTGTCCTCGTCCGCACCGTGCGGCAGCCCGCCGAACATCGTGCTCACCTGCCTTCGAGAAGTTCGGTGATCTCCGGTCGCGGATCGTGATCGGCCATGGCCTCCGCGTAGGCCTCCAGCGCTTCACGGTCCTTGTCGTCCAGTTTGGCCGGGATGGCCGCCTGCAGGGTGACCAGCAGATCGCCCTGCGAGCCGTCGCGTTTCGCGATTCCCTTGCCGCGCACCCGGAGCACGCGACCGCTCGCCGTGCCCTCCGGCACCTTCAGCGAGACCTTGCCCTCGAGCGTCGGCACGGTGATCGTGCCGCCGAGGGCCAGTTCCGTGAAGGACACCGGCACGGTGATCGCCAGGTCGAGGTCCTTGCGCCCGAACACCGCGTGCGGAGCGACGTGCACGCGGACGTACAGATCGCCCGGCTGCGCGCCGCCACGGCCCGGTTCGCCCTGACCCGCCAGCCGGATCCGCTGGTCGTCGGCGACGCCCGGCGGGATCCGCACGGTCAGCGTGCGGGTGCGGGTGCTGATGCCCTCGCCCGCGCATTCCGGGCAGGGGTCGTCGATGATCGTGCCGCGGCCGCGGCAGTCACGGCACGGCTCCGAGAACGCGAACGCGCCCTGGCTCCGGCTGACCAGCCCGCTGCCCTGGCAGGTCGCACACGTCCTCGGGGAAGTCCCCGGTTTCGCGCCGTTGCCGCCGCAGGTGGAACAGGTCGCCGGGCTCGACAGCCGCAACGGCAGGGTCGCGCCCTTGACCGCCTCGACGAAGTCGATCCGGACGTCGGTCTCCACGTCCGAGCCGCGCTGCGGCCGGTTCGCCGTGGCACCCGCGGCGCCGCGGCGGCCGAAGAGACCGCCGAGGATGTCGCCGAGACCACCGAAGCCGCCCTGCTGCTGACCCGCCTGGCCGAAGATGTCGCCGACGTCGAAACCGCCGCTGCCACCGCCGGCACCCGGGAAGCCGAAGCCGCCGGGACCGCCGGAGCCGAAGAGGCGGCGAGCCTCGTCGTACTCCTTGCGCTTGGACGTGTCGGAAAGAACGCCGTACGCCTCGGAGACCGCCTTGAACTTCTTCTCGGCCTCCGCGTTGCCCGCGTTGGCGTCGGGGTGGTTCTCCTTGGCCAGCTTGCGATAGGCCTTCTTGATCTCGTCCGCGGTGGCGTCGGAGGAGACGCCCAGCTCACGGTAGAAGTCCTTACCGATCCATTCCCGTGCACTCACCGAACGTCTCCTCCTTTCACGCCGTATCGCCGATCAGCGGTTGTTCTCATCGAAAAGTTCGCCCTCGAGCGGCAGCTCGCCGCCGACGGGCTGGTCTATCGGTTCGGTCGTGGAGCCGCCAGGCTCGTGATCGGTGACCCCGACCAGCGCCGCGCGCAGCACGCGTTCACCGAAGCGGTAACCGCGGCGCATGACCGTGGTGACCGTCGGCCCGGTGACGTCCGGCGACGTGCTGTGCTGGACCGCCTCGTGCACGCTCGGGTCGAAGGGCTCGCCCTCCGCGCCGAACGCCTCGAGCCCCGACCGCTGCAGGCTCCCGACCAGCTTCTCGCCGACCGCCTTGAAGGCACCCGTCAGATCACCGTGCTGCTCCGCTCGCTCGAGGTCGTCGAGCAGCGGGAGCAGATCGTTGACGACCGACGCCTTCGCGCCGGCGACGACCTGCTCGCGGTCGCGGTCCACACGCTTCCGGTAGTTGGCGTACTCCGCCTGGAGGCGCTGGAGGTCGGCGGTGCGCTCCGTCAACTCCTTCTCCAGCCCGGTGGCCACCGACACCGAATCGTCCACAATGGAATCCCCGAGGCCGGGGCCCGCGTGTGCCGTGGGCTCCGGCTCTACCGGCTGCAACGGCTCTACCGGTTCCTCGGTGGGAGCGGCGTGCTTTGGGCCGTCCTTGGGTTCGGCCTCCGGGGCGGCCGGGCGGACCTCACCGGTCAGCGGATCGATCCGCCTACGGTCCCGCACGACCACCGGTTCCTCCGGGCCCTGGCCCTCGGTTTCGTCGTAGCGTCCGGTCACTTCTTGTCCTTCTCGTCCTCTTCGACGATCTCGGCGTCGACGACGTCGTCGGCCTTGGCCTGCGAACCGGTGCCCGCACCCGCGGTCCCGGCGGCGCCTTCACCGGCGGCGGCGTCATCGGCGGCGTTGCCCGCCGCGTTGGCGTAGAGCGCGGTGCCCAGCTCCTGCGAAGCGGTGTTCAGCTTCTCGATGGACTCGCGGATCTTCGCCGAGTCGGTGCCCTTGAGCGCCTCGTTGGCCTCGTCGATCGCGGACTTCACCTTGCCCTTGAGCTCGTCGGGCAGCTTGTCCTCGTTGTCCTTGACGAACTTCTCGGTCTGGTAGACCAGCGTCTCCGCCTGGTTGCGGGTCTCCGCTTCCTCGCGGCGCTGCTTGTCCTCCTCGGCGTGCGCCTCGGCGTCCTTGACCATGCGCTCGATGTCGTCCTTCGGCAGCGCGGAGCCACCGGTGATCGTCATCGACTGCTCCTTGTTCGTGCCGAGGTCCTTCGCGAGGACGTGCACGATGCCGTTGGCGTCGATGTCGAAGGTGACCTCGATCTGCGGCACGCCACGCGGGGCGGGCGGGAGACCGGTCAGCTCGAACATGCCGAGCTTCTTGTTGTGCGCCGCGATCTCGCGCTCACCCTGGAACACCTGGATCTGCACCGAGGGCTGGTTGTCGTCCGCGGTGGAGAAGATCTCCGAACGCTTGGTCGGGATCGTGGTGTTGCGCTCGATGAGCTTGGTGAACACGCCGCCCTTGGTCTCGATGCCCAGCGAAAGCGGGGTCACGTCGAGCAGCAGGACGTCCTTGACCTCGCCCTTGAGCACACCGGCCTGCAGCGCCGCGCCGACCGCGACGACCTCGTCCGGGTTGACGCCCTTGTTCGGCTCGCGGCCGCCGGTCAGCTCCTTGACCAGATCCGACACGGCGGGCATGCGGGTGGAACCACCCACGAGCACGACGTGGTCGATGTCGCCGACGGCGACACCCGCGTCACGGATGACGTTGTTGAACGGCTTGCGGGTGCGCTCGAGCAGGTCCGAGGTGATCTTCTGGAACTCGGCGCGGGAGAGCTGCTCGTCGAGGAAGAGCGGGTTCTTGTCCGCGTCCACCGTGATGTACGGCAGGTTGATACCGGCCGAGTTCGAGCTGGAGAGCTCGATCTTCGCCTTCTCGGCGGCCTCACGGATGCGCTGGAGCGCCATCTTGTCCTTGGTGAGGTCGATGCCGTTGGACGACTTGAACTTGTCGACCAGCCAGGTGACGATGCGCTCGTCCCAGTCGTCACCGCCGAGGTGGTTGTCACCGGAGGTCGCGCGGACCTCGACGACACCTTCGCCGATCTCCAGCAGCGAGACGTCGAACGTACCGCCACCGAGGTCGAAGACCAGGATGGTCTGTTCCTTCTCGCCCTTGTCGAGGCCGTACGCCAGCGCCGCCGCGGTGGGCTCGTTGACGATGCGGAGCACGTTCAGGCCGGCGATCTGCCCGGCTTCCTTGGTGGCCTGCCGCTGCGCGTCCTCGAAGTAGGCGGGGACGGTGATGACCGCGTCGGTGATGGTCTCGCCCAGGTACGCCTCGGCGTCGCGCTTGAGCTTCATCAGCACGCGGGCGCTGATCTCCTGCGAGGTGTAGGCCTTGCCGTCGATCTCGGTCTTCCAGTCGGTACCGACGTGCCGCTTCACCGACCGGATGGTCCGGTCGACGTTCGTCACGGCCTGGTTCTTCGCCGGCTGGCCGGTCAGCACTTCGCCGTTCTTGGCGAAGGCGACGATGGACGGGGTGGTGCGGGAACCTTCCGAGTTGGCGATGACCGTCGGCTCGCCGCCCTCAAGGACAGCGACGACCGAGTTGGTCGTGCCGAGGTCGATGCCGACCGCTCGCGCCATGGTGTGATCCTCCTGCTAGTTCGTGACCTGCACGTTTCGGCCCACCTTGAGTGGGCTCAACGCAAGTTGTATCGGGGATGGTGGGCTTCCGTCAAGCCGTACTTGAGTCACCCTCACTCAACCTTGTATCCGGCTCAACGAGCGGCACGATCGTCTTGTTCCCGGACTACCGGCAGACCGTGCCAGGAGCCGGTGTGACACCGCTCACCAGGTACTTCACCTCTTCGATGCGCACGCAGGCCGAGTTGAGCAGCCCCGTGTGCCCGTACCCGGCGTCGACCAGCAACGTCGAGTTCTCGATGTTCCGCGCGAGCCCCTTCGCCCACACCAGCGGTGTCGCCGGATCGTGTTCGCCGCCGACCACGAGGATCGGCGCCGTGCCCTGGACCCGTTGCAGCCGCGGCAGGTACGCCGAAGGCACCGGCCAGCCCGCGCACCCGCTCGCCATGTCCCAGAACTCCGAATACCGCCAGCCGTGCGGCGAGAGGGCCTTCACCAGTCCCTGCATCGCCCGCATGTCGGCGTAGGAGGTGAACGGCGAGCCGAAGTCGTGGCAGCCGATCGCGCGATACGCGCCGTAGGACGGGTCGAGCTGGGAGTACGGCAGCAGTCCGTCCGCGTTCCCCGCCGTCGCGGTCTCGATCGCCTTCGCGAGGTCCGGCCAGAACGCGGGGAGGATGAGGCTGCCGTAGACGCCGGCCGCCATCTCTTCGGCATTCACGTTCCGCCTGAGCTGCCGCGACGGCACACCCCCGGGCGTCCGCATCAGCGCGTCGTAAGCGGCGAGGACGTCCTTGCCGCGAAGCGCGCAGGCAGCCGACGTCGTGCACCACCGCGCGAAGTCCTTCAGGGCGCTTTCGGTCGCGACGGCCTCTTCGAGGATTGCCTGCCTGGTAGGCCGCGAATGGTCGACGGCACCGTCGAGCACCATCGTCCGGACGCGCTTCGGGTACTTCTCCGCATACACGGCACCGAGTTCGGAACCGTAGGAGACGCCGAGCCAGTTCACCTTCGGCTCGCCGAGGGCGGCCCGGATCACTTCGACGTCGTCGGCGGCCCGCCAAGTGTCCACAGAGGATAATCCCGGCCCGGTCCGCTTCAGACATTCGCCGCCCGAAACGCGGTTGTGCGCGAGAAGCTTGTCGTAGTCGGCGCGGCTCCGCGGAAAGCGGCTGATCGCCGGATCGTGCAGCCCCGGCCCGCAGGTGATCGCGGGCCTGCTGTCACCGACGCCGCGCGGGTCGAAACCGATGACGTCGAACCGCTGCCGCACTTCGGCCATTTCCGGCCGGTCCAGCGCGAAACCGCGGCCGCCGTACTTCAGCACGGTGACCCCGGCACCGCCCGGCCCGCCCGGATTCGTCAGCAGCGAACCGACGCGGCGCGCGGGATCGGTCGCGGGCAGTTTCGCCAGCGCGATCGAAAAACCGTCGCTCACCGGGAGGTTCGCGCATTCCAGCGTCGGCGCGTACTCGGTCGCGCACGGCTTCCAGCCGATCCCGGACGCGGCGGACGCGGGCAGCGCGGAAAGCGGCAGCAGGGTCAGCGCGGTGATCGCGGCGAGCGTCTTCATACGGGCTTCACCGTGATCGAGCCGGTGCCGGACTGGAGGTCCAGGACGTTCGCCGAAGCCTGGTCCTGCCGGACACCGCCGGTCTCGACCTTGCCGACCTCCGCCTTCGCGCGGACCTGGTACGCGCCGTTGGGGACGGACACGACGACCTTGCCGACCTCCGCGTTCGCGGTGACCGCGCCGGGCTTCGCGAGACCGACCTCGATGTCGCCGGTGCCGGTGCGCAGGTTGACCGGCCCGGACGTGCTCAGCACCTTGAGGTCACCGACGTCACCCTTCAGATCGACCGCGGCCGCCCTGGCGAGCGTGATCTTGCCGGTGCCGATGGTCCCGGAGATCGCCAGCTCGCGCGGCACCACGACGTCGTAGTCCACGCCGCACTGCTGACAGCCGCCGAGGACCAGCGTGCCGTTCTCGACGCTGTAGGTCTTGCCGGGATTCTTACCGTTATAAGTCACTTCGCGGCGCAGCGAGACGGGCGCGCCGTCCTCGACCCGCAGGGTGACCGCACCGACCGGGACGTCCACCCGGATCGCGGTGACCTGCTCGGTGACGGGCGCGCCGTCACTCAGCTTCTGCTGGTTTTCCCCTGTGCAGCCGACGATCCCGAAGGCGGTCAGCGCGCCGAGAGCGAGCGCGCCGAGGACGCGCTTCTCCTTGTTCCCCATGAGAAAGTGTTCCCCCGATAAAGTCCGTCAGGCCGCTTTGACCTTGACGCTTCCGCTGTCGGTGTTGAGATCGAGCTTGTGCTGTGCCGAACCGGACTGGTTCACGTCGATGTCTCGGTTGCCGCTGCCGGAGCCGCCGGTGACGTTGTACTCGCCCGCCGGGACGGTGACCTCGACCGAACCGCTGTCGGTCTGCGCGGTGACGTCGGCACCCTTGAGGAGTTCGAGTTCGATGCGGCCGCTGTCGGTGCGGGCCTCGACGTTGCCGCCGAGACGTTCCCCCTTGATGGCGCCGGAAGCCGCCTGCACCGTGACGGCCTGGCCGATGTCCGCCAGTTCGACGCGGCCCGCGTCGGACCGCACCTTCACGGTGCCCGGCACGTCCGAGATGGACACGGCGCCGGAGTCGACCGTGATGTCCACAGTGGACACCCCGGCGACGTCGATCGCCCCGGAGTCGAGCTTGCCGGACACCGGGATGCCGGCCGGGATCACCACGTCGTAGCGGACCTCGCAGGTGGTGCCGCAGTCGGCGAGGACCAGGGTGTCGCCTTCCACGCGGAACGAGTCGCCCGGCTTGTCCCAGCGGTACTCGAACTCCTGGTGGATCCGGACCGGACCCTCGCCGGTGCGGATCTTGACCCGGCCCTCGTCGTTGTCGATCCGCACGCTGCGGATCGGCTGGGTGACCTCCGAGGTGGCCTCCGCGTCGGACGGCCACCACCAGCCGAGGCCGGTGAGGACACCGACGCCGATCAGCGCGATGCCTCCGATCGCGAGGAGTGGGCGCGCCATGGTCTTGAGTCCCTCCGGAGCAGGTTTTCGTGTAGCTCGACGCTAAGGGCAGCGGGGCGCGTTGGACATAGGGGTAACCCCCGGATTCGTCCCTGATCCCGCGCCAGGGCTCTCGGGGTCATAACCTGGCTCCGTCATCTGTTCGACGATCAGGAGGACGCATGCCGCAGGCACCCGATCCGTACGAATTCCTGCCCGATCTGCCTGCCTTCACCTTGAGCAGCACCGACATCGAGGAAGGCGGCTTCCTGCCGACACCCCAGCTTTCCGGGATCTTCGGCGCGGGCGGCGAAGACCGTTCCCCGCAACTGTCGTGGGAGGGCTTCCCCGAGGAGACCAAGAGCTTCGCCGTGACCTGCTACGACCCCGACGCCCCGACGGCGAGCGGGTTCTGGCACTGGGCGGTGTTCGACATCCCGGCGTCGGTGACCGCGCTGGCCGCGAACGCGGGCGACGAGGCGGGCTCCGGCCTTCCGGCGGGCGCTGTCACCCTGAAGGGGGACGGAGGCGTGAAGCAGTTCCTCGGCGCCGCACCGCCGCCCGGACACGGGCCGCACCGGTACATCTTCACGGTGCACGCCGTCGACGTCGAAAAGCTGGAAGTCGGCGAAGACGCGACGCCTGCCTTCCTTGGCTTCAACCTCTTCAGCCACGCCATCGCCCGGGCGTCGCTCACGGCCCTGCACGAGAACAAGAGCTGAGCCGGCTTTCCATGAAGGCCTCTTTTAAGAGTCCCGGCAAAGTCGCATAACCGCTGGTGAAGTGGGTGGCGGTGGGCTCGTCACGGTGGCGAGACACCTACGCGACCCGTCGCCGGGACACTTTCGGGGCGACTGTGTCCGATTCGGGCGTTTTGCAAAGGGGTCGTGAGTGATAAGGAGCGTTAGAACGACCCTTACCACTCACGCCCCCAACTCTAAACCGTACAGATAAGCATCAAACGGACATCGATCCGCCCTGTCGGAGCTCCAGATCGAATCATCAAGAGTGGCACCGCCAGCCGATAGACGACTTTGCCGGGATCCTGACCCTCAGGGTAGGGAAGGAGCCTTCACGGACCGGGCCGCTAGACCTGCCCGTTCGCCCGGTTCCGCTCCATGTACTGCCCCTCGGGCGGGTCGCCGAAGCCGAACCGCCGGTACAGGCCGTGCGCGTCGGCGGTGTGCAGCATCCACCGGAACTCCGCACCCGGCCCGTTGTCGATCATCTCCCGGACCAGCTCCTTGCCGAGCCCCGCGCCGCGCGCCTCGTCGACGACGAAGACGTCCGCGAGGTACGCGCTGCCGATGGTGTCCGAGAACGCCCGCGCGAACCCGACCAGCCGACCGCTCGAAGTCTCGTACGCGCCGACGACCCGCCACGCGTTCCGGAAGACCTTCTCGACCTGCTCGCGGTCTCGCCACTTGCCCCAGTAGACCTCGGTCGACAGGCATTTCCACACCACGTCGAGGTCCATCCGTGCCGGGTCGTCGTCCAATTCGTATGCGCCGACAGTCCTCATGATCCGAACGCTACCCAGCAGGTCAACGAGGTTTCAGCAGGTAGTCCACCACCGGCCGCAGCTCCTCGGCGGACGGCGGCTCGTCGTCGATGAGGCCCTGGATCAGCAGCCCGTCGATCCCGGCGAGGAACACCCGGAACGCGACCTCGTCGTCGTGCCGGACCATCGAGGTGAGCACGTCCAGCCAGCGCCGGGCGGCGGGCCGCAGCTCGGGTTTGCGCGCGGCCAGCAGGTACAGCTCGTACTCCGCCATCGTCCGCCCACGGCGTGGGCCCAGCGCCTCCGCGAGCAGGCCCGCGACCTCTTCCGCGCCGCGGCTGCCCCGGGAGCGGGCGCGGTCGATCATCCAGTAGACCTCGGTCGCCATATCCCTCGCGCACGAGATGAGGGTGGCGATCAGCAGGTCGTCGAGGCTCGAGAAGTGGTAGGTGGTCGAAGCCGTCGGCACGCCCGCCTCGGCGGCGACCGTCCGGTGGGTGACACCGGCGACGCCGTCCCGTTCGATCACCCGCAACGCGGCCGCGATGATCTCCTCGCGCCGCTTCTCGCCCCTGGCCTTCCGGCCGTCGACCTGGATCTTCACTTAGTGCGCGCTCCCTGCCTCGATCAGCACGACACCGCCGATCACCAGCACCAGCCCGGCGATCACGGAGAAGTTGACGGGTTCGGAGAAGAACACCATGCCGATCGCGGCCACCAGCGCGACGCCGGCCGCGGCCCAGATCGCGTAGGCGACGCTCACCGGTACGCCCGCCTTCAGAACGTACGCGAGCGCGACGAACGCGATGGCGTATCCGGCGACCACGACGATCGACGGTCCCACCCTGCTGAAGCCCTCGGAAAGTTTCAACGACACCGTCGCGGATACCTCTGCGGCGATGGCCAAAGCGAGGAGAAGGTACGCACCCATGTCACAAAAACTACCTGGACGATCGTCTTAAAACAAAGAGAGGCGTACACCACATCGGTGGGACTTGGGCGCGGCCAGTGGGTTACCCATCAGTAAGAAGCATTAGTCTGCCCGAACCACCACAGCTTCACTCGGACGAAAGGCACCCGACGATGGGCGCTGTACAGCTGACGCTCGGCGGGATCTCGGTCCTGCTCGGCGTCGTCGCCTGGGGAATGTTCTTCGCGACCATCGCCCGCTTCGTGCGGGTGATCCGCCTCGGTCAGCCGGACTCGACCCGCAACGGCCCGTTCATGCCGCGCATGAAGACCTTGATCAAGGAATTCGCGGCGCACACCCGGATGAACAAGATCCGCAGCGTCGGCGCCGCGCACTGGCTGGTCATGTGGGGCTTCCTGCTCGGGTCGCTCGCCCTGTTCGAGGCATACGGCGAAGTCTTCGTCCCCACCTGGGGCTGGCCCATCCTCGACGACTGGTCGCTGTTCCAGCTGCTCATGGAGGTGCTCGGGGTCGGCACCATCGTCGGCGCCCTGGTGCTGATCGGCATCCGCCAGAAGAACCACCCGCGCCGCGCCGACCGGCAGTCCCGCTTCCAGGGCTCCAACTTCAAGTGGGCGTACTTCATCGAGGCCGTCGTGCTCATCGAGGGCATCGGCATCATCGGCGTCCGCGCCGCGAAGTCGGCGATGAACGTCCACGAAACCCCGATCTGGGCCGCGTTCGTCTCGCACCCGATCGGCGAGCTGCTGCCCGCCAGCCCGAACCTGGTGTCGGTGTTCGCGTTCGTCAAGCTGATGAGCGCCACGATCTGGCTGATCGTCATCGCGCGCACGATGACGATGGGCATCGCCTGGCACCGGTTCAGCGCCTTCTTCAACATCTACTTCAAGCGCGAGGACGACGGCGGCGTCGCGCTGGGCGCGCTCAAGCCGATGATGAGCAACGGCAAGGTGCTCGACCTCGAAGAGGCGGACCCGGACGAAGACACCTTCGGCGTCGGCAAGATCGAGGACTTCAGCTGGAAGGGCTGGCTGGACTTCTCCACCTGCACCGAGTGCGGCCGCTGCCAGTCGCAATGCCCCGCATGGAACACCGGCAAGCCGCTTTCGCCGAAGCTGCTCATCACGCAGCTTCGCGACCACGCCTACGCGAAGGCGCCGTACCTGCTCGCGGGCGGCAAGCGCGACATGGCCGGCGACGAAGTGGGTTTGTCCGGCGACGACATGTATGCGGGTATCGACGTCCTCGCGATCGCCGAGTCGCAGAAGGCCCTCATCGGTGATGACGGTGGCGTGATCGACCCCGAGGTGCTGTGGTCCTGCACTTCCTGCGGCGCCTGTGTCGAGCAGTGCCCGGTGGACATCGAGCACGTCGACCACATCGTCGACATGCGCCGCTACCAGGTGATGATCGAGTCCGCGTTCCCCAGCGAGCTCAACGGCATGTTCAAGAACCTGGAGAACAAGGGCAACCCGTGGGGCCAGAACGCCAAGGACCGGCTCGCCTGGACCGAGGACCTGGACTTCGAGGTGCCGGTGTTCGACGGTGACCTCGGCGACACCGAGTACCTCTTCTGGGTGGGCTGTGCCGGCGCGTTCGAGGACCGCGCGAAGAAGACCACACGCGCCGTCGCGGAGCTGCTGCACATCGCGGGCGTCAAGTACACCGTGCTCGGCTCGGAGGAGTCCTGCACCGGCGACCCGGCCCGCCGCGCGGGCAACGAGTTCCTGTTCCAGATGCTGGCGCAGCAGAACGTCGAGATCCTGAACACGGTGTTCGAGGGCCGCGAACGCAAGGCGCGCAAGGTGGTCGTCACCTGTGCCCACTGCTTCAACACCCTCGCGAACGAGTACCCGGAGCTGGGCGGCCAGTTCGACGTCGTGCACCACACGCAGCTGCTCAACCGCCTGGTACGCGAGAAGCACCTGACCCCGGTGGCCCCCGTCGCCGAGGACGTCACCTACCACGACCCGTGCTACCTGGGCCGTCACAACAAGGTCTACGACGCTCCTCGTGAGCTCGTCGGCGCTTCGGGCGCGCAGCTGCGCGAAATGCCGCGGCACGGCGACCGCTCGATGTGCTGTGGTGCCGGTGGCGCGCGGATGTGGATGGAAGAGAAGATCGGCAAGCGGATCAACGTCGAGCGCGTCGACGAAGCGCTCGGCACCGCCCCGTCGAAGATCGCGACCGGTTGCCCGTTCTGCCGCGTGATGCTCACCGACGGCGTCACGGCGCGCCAGAGCGACGGACAGGCGAGCGAGAAGGTCGAGGTCGTCGATGTCGCCCAGCTGCTGCTGACCGCCGTCAAACGGAAGCCGGAGCCGCAACTGGTCCCCGCGGGAGCGCCCTCTTTGGACGCCGTCTCGGACGCCGAACTCGACGGAAAGGCCGACGTGCCCACCGACGAAACGGCCACCGGAACCCCGCTGCCGGAGGAAGACAAGTAGAACGTCACAACCGGAGGGGACATTCTCTCGCACATAATGCGAGAGAATGTTCCTTCTTGTTTTATGGCGGCCGGGCCATTCGGTCCCGTTACCCGTTCGGCGGTACACCGTGGCGATAGGCTGCAGCGGATCGGAGAAAAAGGGGCGAGGAAATCGATGGGCAATCGGCACGAACTCCGTTCGGTCAAGGAACACCGGCTCGCGATGCCGGGATCGCCGACCGTTCGCCCGCCCGCCCGCGTCCCTTCGCCCGCGGCATTCGCCAGGATGGCACAGGAAGCGACCATCCCCAGCATCCCGGCCGCCCGGCGGCCGCCGCGGCAGGAACGTCGTCGCACGCGCGTCCGCCCGTACGTCCGCACGGGCGGACGCACCCAGTCCAAACGGAACTTCGCGATCGAAGCGATGATTTCCGTCCGGAACGACGCGCCGTGGAACGCGCCGGGGTTCAGCGTCGAATTCCATTCCGTGAGAAATCTCTGCCGTCGGCCGACTTCCGTCGCCGAAGTAGCGGCGTCACTATGCGTTCCACTCGGCGTTGCAAAGGTCCTTTTGGGTGATATGGCCGAACTCGGTTTGGTCACCGTTCATGAAACACAGGCTGAATTCGACGGTCATCCGGCACTCGCCTTGATGGAACGCGTCCTGCAGGGTTTGCGTCGCCTGTGAGATCACCGCACTCGCACTACGCTACGCGAGGTGAGTGAAGAATCCGGTGACGAGAGCACGCTGACCGTGGTGCTGGCGGGTGGGGTCAACCTCGCCATCGCCGTGCTGAAACTGATCGCCGGGATCATCACCGGCTCCGGCGCGATGCTGTCGGAAGCCGCGCACTCGGTGGCCGACACGATCACCGAGGTTCTCCTGCTGACCGCGCTGAAACGGTCGGACCGGCCCGCGGACCGCGTCCACCCCTTCGGCTACGGCAAGGAGCGGTACTTCTGGTCGCTGCTCGCGGCGGTGTCGATCTTCGCCTCCGGCGCGATGTTCGCGCTCTACGAAGGCTTCTCGACGGTGTTCGGCGAAGCGACCGAGCAGACCGATCCGATCGTCGGCTACGTCGTCCTCGCGATCGCGTTCGCCCTCGAGACCGTCTCGTGGTTCCAGGCCGTGCGGCAGGTGCGACGCGACGCCGCGGAATCGGGCCAGAAGGTCTCGGTCTATCTGCGGATGATCGACGACCCGGCGCCGAAGACCGTGCTGTTCGAGGACTCGGCGGCGCTGATCGGCCTGCTGCTCGCGTTCGCCGGGATCGGGCTGCACCAGCTCACCGGATCGCACGTCTGGGACGGCGCGGCGTCGATCGCGATCGGTGTCCTGCTAGCGCTGGTCGCCTACGTGCTCGGGCGCACCAACCGCGGTCTGCTGATCGGCAGGCAGGCCGATCCCAGGCTGGTGCGCGGGGTGCGCGACCACTTGACGGGCACGCCCGAGATCGAGGCCGTCGTCGACCTGCAGACCATGCTGATGGGTACCGATCAGGTGCTGGTGTGCGCCCGCGTCGACTTCGACGATTCACTCGGCGCGGCGGAGGTCGAACGCGCCTGCGTCCGGCTGGCGACGGAACTGACGCGGACCTTCGGCGACGTCACCGAAGTGTTCATCGAACCCGTCCCGCGCACGGACGCCGAACTGCGCGCGGCCGTGCTGGCACGCTACGGCGACTGGGGCAAGGGTCAGTAGCCGAAGTTCTGCGTCCAGTACATGCCCTTGGTGTTGATGCCGACGCCGATCTTCTTCAGCTTGCAGTTGAGGATGTTCGCGCGGTGGCCCTCGGAGTTCATCCAGGCGTCCATCACCTTGGCGGCGTTCGACTGGCCCTTGGCGATGTTCTCGGCGCCGGGCTTGTCGTAGCCGGCGGCGCGGATCCGCTGGTCGAACGTGACGCCTTCCGGTGTCGTGTGCGAGAAGTAGTTGCGGGCCGACATGTCGTCGCTGTGGCCCTGCGCCGCGGCGGCGAGACGCGACTCGTTGCTCACCGGCGAGCAACCGGCGTCGGCGCGCTCGGCGTTGACGAGGTCGATGACCTGCCCGGCGAGCGAGCTGTCCTGCGACCGGGGCGGTTCCGGCGCCTTGCTCGGAGTGGGCTTGGGGGCCTCGGAGGGCTGAGCGGGCGGCTCGGCCGCGGCGGAGGACGAGCTGGGCGGCGCGGAGGAAGACGTGGGGGAGGCCGAAGACGACGTCGGCGCGGGCGAGCCGGGTGCGGGGCCGCCAGGGGCCGGAGCGGACGTCTGGCCGAAGTAGGCGGGAGGCTTGGCGAGCGCGTCGCCGAGGCTGCCCTTGGTGTCGGGAACACTCAGCGACAGATTACTCAGCGCAGTACCTTGGAACCGATCGGTCACCATCAGGTAGCTCGCACTGGCGATCACTCCGCCCAGCAGGACGCTGAGCGTGACCAGCAGTAACCGGCTTCGTGTTCTATTGGGGGACACGAGGCCGAAATTTATCACGAACCGGTTACGGCAATACCCCCGAAAGTAGTAATACCGGTCAGCGGCTGAGACGACCCGTGGAGTCGTGTGTGATCGTCGTCGCGTCGGCGAGGAACCTGATCACGGTCTCCAGCTCACCGTCCGAGTACTTCTCGCAGGCCTCTCTGACCGACTTCACCAGGTGGTCCCAGAGCGGCGCGGCCGAGGCCATCGCCGCCCCGTCGATCTCGATCAGCACCTTGCGCCGGTCCTCGGGATGCGGCTTCCGCGCGACGACCCCCTTGCTCTCGAGCCTGTCGATGAGCGCGGTGATCGACGCGGGCGCGAGCCCCGCGAGCCGCGAGAGCGCCTTCGGTGTCTGCGGCCCGAAGCGGGCGAGGTAGTCGGTCACCTTGCTCTCGACGGCCGAAAGGCCGCGCTGCTCGGCGATCGCGGTGTGGAACATGACCGTCTCCGTCGACAGGGCCCGCGATCCGCCGAGGACCCGTTCGATCAGTTCCGCTCGCTCGCTTGACACGTCGGCCAGCCTAGCGGAGTCTTTAGTTCGACAGAACGAATTAGTTTGTAAGATATTCGATGGGGTGAACGACATGGCGAAGGTACTGATCGCCGGCGGGGGTATCGCGGGCACGATCACGGCGATCGCACTGCACGAGACGGGCCACGAGCCGGTGATCCACGAGGCGTACGACCGGACCGCGGAGGGGGTCGGCGCGTTCCTGACCCTCGCGGTGAACGGTCTCGACGCGCTGGCACCGCTGGGACTGAAAAGCCTGGTCAACGAACTGGGTTTCGACACACCGCGGATCAAGATGCGACTGGGCGACGGCCGTGAACTTGCCGACCTCGCGCTCGGCGGGCAGCTTGAGGACGGCACCGTGAGCCAGACCGTGCGGCGCTCCGACCTGTACATCGGGCTTCGCGACGAAGCCGTCAGACGCGGCATCGAGATCCGCTACGGCAAGCGGCTGGCCGACGCGCGCGAGACCGCTTCGGGCGTGCTCGCGACCTTCGAGGACGGCTCGTCGGCCGAGGGCGACCTGCTGGTCGGCGCGGACGGGCTCCGCTCGCGGGTGCGGACGATCATCGATCCGCGGGCGCCGTCGCCGCGCTACGTGCCCCTGCTGAACACCGGCGGGCTGGCCGAAGACCTGCGGCTGGACGACGAACCCGGCGTCATGCACATGACGTTCGGCAAGCGGCTGTTCTTCGCCCACATCGTCCACCCGGACGGCGGCGTCTGGTGGTTTGCGAACGTCCCCCGGAAGCATGAGCCGTCTCCGGCCGACCTCGCCGCGACGACCACCTGGCGAGACGACCTGATCCGGCAGCTGGCGGTGGACCGCACCCCGGCCGCGCGCATCGTGCGCGCCACGCGGGAGATCTACCGGCCGTGGGCGACGTACGACTTCCCGAGCGTGCCGACGTGGCGGACGGACCGGATGGTCATCATCGGCGACGCCGCCCACGCGACCTCACCGGCGGCGGGGCAAGGCGCCGCGATGGCCATCGAAGACGCCGTCACGCTGGCGCGATGCCTGCGTGACGTGCCCTCGATTCCCCAGGCGCTCGCCGTCTACGAAGGACTGCGACGCGAGCGCGTCGAAGCCGTCGTCGAGCGCGGCAAGCGCAACGGCGACGCGAAAGCGGTCGGCCCCGTCGGACGGGTGATCCGGGACTTCTTCCTCACGCGCGCGTTCAAGAACCCGCCGGAGGAGGATCCGAACGCCTTCATGTGGCGGCACCGGATCGACTGGGAAGCCCCAGTGAGCTAGGGCTGATGTCTCCCAAGGGCGCTCAGCGCCCGACGGAGACTTAACCGTCGAGCGCCCGCTCTTGGGCCGGAGGCCCACGGAACACGATGAAGGGGGCGCTTCGCACCCGACTGAGCCAAGTATGTGGAGTCGCCCCTTCGGCGGGTTTCCGTCAGCGCTCGACCAACGTCACCGCCAGGTGTCGACGCGGTGGAAGTTCTTGTACGCGCGGCTCGGGGTCGGTCCCCGCTGCCCCTGGTAGCGCGAACCGGCCTCGTTCGAGCCGTACGGGAACTCCGCCGCGCTGGACAGGCGGAAGATGCAGAGCTGGCCGATCTTCATCCCCGGCCAGAGCGTGATCGGCAGGTTCGCGACGTTCGACAGCTCCAGCGTGATGTGCCCGGAGAAGCCGGGGTCGATGAAGCCCGCGGTGGAGTGCGTGAGAAGACCGAGGCGGCCGAGGGAGGACTTGCCCTCCAGGCGGCCGGCGAGGTCGTCGGCGAGCGTGACGGTCTCGTAGGTGGAGCCGAGGACGAACTCGCCGGGGTGAAGGACGAAGGGGTCCTCGCCCTCCTTCTCGACCAGCGAGGTCAGCTCGTCCTGCTGGAGCTGCGGGTCGATATGCGTGTACTTGCTGTTGTCGAACACGCGGAAGTAGCGGTCGAGTCGCACGTCGATGCTCGACGGCTGGACCATCGTCGGGTCGAACGGGTCGACGCCGAGACGGCCGGCGTCGAGCTCTTTACGGAGGTCACGGTCGCTGAGGAGCACGCGATCAGCGTAGTCAAGCGGCCTTCATGTGCCTGCCGTAGGTCGGGTCGAGCCCGAACACCTTGGTGACCTGCCGGAGATAATGGCGACGGCCGGCCGCCCCGATCAGCTCCTGGAGCGCCGTCGCGCCGGGCACCACCCGCCGGACCGTCTCGGCGGCGAAGTTGACGCCCGCCACCGCGACCACGGCCGCCTGCGCGACCGGATCGTCGGGCAGCTCCAGGAAGTCGGCGTTGGTCTTGCCCAGCAGGAGCCTGCTGATCGCCCCGTGCCCCGCGACCGACACGTGCGCGAGGACCTTGCCGAGCGCGCCCCGGCCCTCGCCGATCCCGGCGTGGGATTTCATCAGCGCCGCGGCGAGCCGCTTGGAATCGTCGTCGGGGATGAACTCGGTGGTGGCGAGCAGCCACAGCAGACGCCAGGCGTCGTCCTCGCCGGCGGGCAGGAGTTCCTCGTCGACGCCCATCAGCCAGCCGACGTAACGCCAAAGGTGCAGGATGTCGGCGCGCTCGCGGGCGCTGTAGCGGAGGCCGAGCAGCTGCGTGCCGAAGACGTAGACGAGCGAGAACAGCAGGAGCGTGCCCGCGGTCTGGACCTGGTTGACCGGCTTGTCCCAAGCGGCGTAATCCCAGTCCTTGCGGCGGTTCATGGCCGCGCGGACGTGCGCGTGCACGATCCGCACCCGCAACGCGGACTCGTAGCCGCGGCCGCCGGGCACCAGCGCGCCCGGCGTCGTGACGTGGATCCACCACGTCGCCGTCTCGACGAGACGCCGCGCCGCCTTGTACTCGATCTCGCCGGTGCCGACAAGCGCCTTCGTGGCACGCGACGCGAGATAGCCGCCCATCAGCGAAACGTCGCCGAGCGGGAAGAGCCCGAGCAGCCCGGCACGCGTGATCGCCCGCGCTCCGCGATCCAACCGGTCCGGATCGACCCAGTACGGCGTCGCCTCGACATCGCGGAAGAAGGCTTCGAGCGCCTCCGGCGGGCCCTCGACGCTGTCGATGCCTTGCCGCAGCGCCTGTTCGAACTGACCTTGGGCACCTTCGCGCAACAGCGGCACCAGCACGTCGGCCGCCGGATCCTCCCGCTGCGCGAACCGGCGCAACCGGGCCACCTGCCGCTCGTCGCCCCTGATGTCGCCCTCGATGAACAATCTCGACGCGACCCGGAACCCGCCTTGACGGAACAGTTCGGGGTCAGGCAGCCGCTCGCCCATCCGGTTCACCTCCGAGGTCGACAACAAGTGTTGTCACTTTCGCGGGCGACGTCAAGGATGGGGTAGGGCTTGGCGAGGGGAGATCCGGACCATGTATGCTGGCCACGCACTGCGGATGTAGTTCAATGGTAGAACATCAGCTTCCCAAGCTGAATACGCGGGTTCGATTCCCGTCATCCGCTCTCACACGAAAGCCCCAGGTCAGTGGATGTCCACTTTAGACCTGGGGCTTTCGCTTTGCTTCGGAGTCCCCGATGACCGAGACCCTGCCGGACGATCTTCGCGCCGACGTCCAGACGCTCTGGGACTACCACGACATGCGCCACGAACTCCGGCCCGCGGACGTCGGAATCGGACTCGGCAGCCATGACCTCGGCGTCGCCACCCACGCCGCGGAGCTGTTCCACGCCGGGATGTTCCCGCTCCTCGTCTTCACCGGGGCCAATGCCCCGACGACCATCGAACGCTTCCCGCGTGGTGAGGCGGTGCACTATCGCGAACACGCGGTGAAGTCGGGTGTGCCGGATGAGGCGATCCTGGTCGAGCCCGAGGCGCGGAACACCGGGGACAACATCGCACTCACGCGTCGGCTGCTGGAGTCTCGCGAGGTCGGGTCGGTCGTTCTCATCTCACGGCCCTATCAGCAACGGCGCGCATACGCGACCTGCAAGAAGCTCTGGCCCGAGGTCGACGTCATCTGCGCTTCCCGGCCATTGCCGCTGGATGACTACGTCGAGAGCATCGGCGATGTGGACCGCGTCATCACCATGCTCGTCGGTGACACGCAACGAATCACCGTCTACGCCGAGCGCGGTTTCGCCATCCATCAAGACGTTCCGGCCCGGGTAGCCAGAGCATATGAACGGTTGGTGGCAGCAGGCTTTCGAGAAAGGTTGATCTGACCGGTCTCAGCCCCGAAAGCCGGCCGCGCCTTCGGGCTGATGTTCAGGGCAGCAAGGTGAACGCGGGAATATGCCTTGGCTTGACCACCGAGAAGTGACGCGCCAGCTCCTTGGACCGTCGTCCGAGGTCACGCTCACCGTCGAACACACCTACCGTGCGAAAGCGACGGCGCGGCGGCTCTGTGTCGGACGGTGCTTCAGCCAGCTGCCTGAGCCCCTCCTCACGGGGCGCGACCGAGTCAGGGCTTTCGGCAGTCGTCATGGCCCCACCTTAACCACAATCGAGCGTGAGCCCCTTCGACACAATGCGTGCGGGAGCGCCCCGAGCGAGGGCGATCCGCACCCAGAAGAAGTCCCGCGCCCGTCGTAGGGACCTGTCCCCTCACGCGACAGCTACCTTCCGCACCGTGCGGAGGAAATCGAGCGACAGTACGGCGGTCGCGTTGCTGATCGTCCTGGTGGGGTCGCTGATCCTTCCCCTCCTCCTGGTCGGCGGGATCTTCCTCGCCGTCGGCGTCAACACGGGCAGCGCCCCGGGGCCGTACACCATCGTTTTCGCCGCGGTGGGTGACGAATGCGGGGCGAAGGGGCAGTACCTCGAAGCGTCCACAGGGGAGCCGCTGAGGTGCATGGGCCCTGGAGTGCTCCGGACGTCCTCGCTCGAATTCCCCGGTTTCTCCCGCGAGCAGAACGACGACGTTCGCCACTGGCTGGCGACGTTGGCGGAGGACGGCGGTCTGAGCGTCTTCGATCATCGTTCGGTCCAGGCCCGGATCGACGGGATCGCGGCCGGTTTGCCGCCGGGAGCGCGGGTCGAGCGGGAATCGGGCTCGACGATGATCTGGATCGGCGCGACCTTGACGGCCGTCGGGCTGATCTTGGCGTCCGGCTTCGCTTGGCGGTGGCACCAGAACCGCCGGGCGGGTTTGTGATTACCTTGCCGGGTATGGAGATCCGGGAGTTCACCGAAGAGGACTGGCCGCAGGTCTGGCCGATCGTGCGCGAAGTCGTGCGGGCCGCGGACACCTACACCTACGACCCGAACCTCACCGAAGAAGCGGCGCGCGCGAGCTGGATCCAGACGCCGCCGGGCCGGACCGTGGTCGCGGTCGAGGACGGCCGCGTGCTCGGTACGGCCAAGATGGGGCCGAATCACGGCGGGCCCGGGTCGCATGTGGCAACGGCGAGTTTCATGGTGGCCAAAGACTTGCGCGGCAGGGGGATCGGCGGCGAGCTGTGCGCGAACGCCCTGGGATGGGCCAGGGAGCAGGGGTTCGCGGGAATGCAGTTCAACGCGGTCGCCGAGTCGAACGTCGCCGGGATCCGGGTCTACGAACGGCTCGGGTTCAAGCTCGTCGGCACGGTGCCGGGCGCGTTCGAGCACCCGACGCTGGGGCGCATCGGGCTGCACGTCATGTACTGCGACTTCGGCTGAGGGTCAGCCTTCGACGAGTTCCCAGGGGGCGTCGGCGCTCGGCCGGTCGTAGACCTGGCCGGGCGCGGCGCTCAGCACCAGGGCGACGTCCGGGTACAGCGTGACGGCGTGCTCCATTTCGAGGGCTTCGACCTCGAAGTCCTCGTTCTCCGGCACCTGGAAGCCGACGAGCAGCCAGCTGCCATCGGCCTCGCGGACGACCTGGCGCACGGCGCGGGCCGGGGCGGCGGGGTCGGTGGAGATCTCGGCGAGTTCGGTGCTCACCTGCACTTCTTCGAGCGGCGAACCCGGATGCGTCCACGCGGCGAGGCGGGCGGCACGCACCAGGAGATCTTCCTCGTCGTCGTCCGAGTCGGCGACCGAACTCAGCAGCCACGAACGCCGCTCCGGATCCCAGTCGGCGGCCATGCCGGTGGGGAGGCCGGCGAGCACGGTGAGTTCGGGGATGAGTTCCACCGCTTCCCGCAGCGGCAGCGCGCCGAACGCGTCCTTGTTCTCCTCCATGTCCTCGGAGAACTCGTTGCCGTCGCTGATGAACCAGTCACCGTCGTCGTCGAGGACGACGAACGCGAGGTTCGACGGGTCGTCCACCAGCGACCGGGAGATGATCACCGGCGACTCGGGATCCTGACTCAGCGGCCAGTTCTCGCTCGACATGCTGGGCTCCCAACGGGGTTGTCCGGCTGTGGGGCACCATCCCACCATCTTCGGCGTTCCCGCCGCGCACCGGACCGGCGGAAGCTCATTCGCTGAGGTCGTACTCGTCGACGTCGAGCGCGGCGGCGGCTTCGGTGAGGAACGCGAGCACGGCGGGCGAGAGGTGCCAGCCGAATTCCTCGCCGCCGTCACGGTGATGGAAGTAGCGCACCACCTGCAGCACCGCGCTGGCGCCTTCGTCCACCAGCTTCCGGATTTCCGGGCGGACCGGGGCGAGCCTGCCGATCACGCTTTCGATCTGGTCGTCGACCGGTTCCGAACCGCGATGCGTCACCTTCCAGGCGTGCATCCGCGGCAACCGGTGTTCGGCCGACCGCGAACCCAGTACCAGGACCTCGTCGGGCTCCATGCCGAGCCGCGCGGTGATCTCCCCGGCGGACACGGTTTCGCTCTTCAAGGCGAAGTAGCAGTACTGGTGGACCTTCATACGCCCGGCACCCTAGCTTTCGGGCAGGCTGACCAGGTGAAACGTGATCAATCGCTTATCGAACGGCTCACGCGGGAGCGTAACGCCTGGTTGTGCACGCTCCGAGCGGACGGATCGCCGCATGTCACGCCGGTGTGGTTCGTGTACCTCGACGGCGTCTTCTGGATCGGCAGCGGCGAGCGGAACGTGAAGGTGCGCAACGTCGGCGGCGATCCGCGCGTCAGTCTCGCGCTGGAAGGCGGCGACGCGCCGGTTGTCGCCGAAGGCCTGGTCCGCGTCCATCGCGGAACACTGCGCGCGGACGTCCTCGAAGCGCTGGCGGCCAAGTACGACGGCTGGGCGGCGGGCGAGGAGATCGAGCCGTTCGGTGCCAGGGTGCTGCTGGAAGTCCCCGTTAAGCGGTGGCTGCTCGCGGGTGTCGCCCAATAGTCTGGAAAGTCCGATACCGATCTTGGGATGGACGATGCTGACCGGTGAACTGATCCGCTTGCGCCCGCTGGAACCCGAGGACGCGGACACGCTGTGGCGCTGGCACAACGACCCGGAGGTCACGCGCTGGCTGATCGCCGACCACCCGGAATCCCTCGCCCAGATCCGCGAACGCTTCGCCCACCGGAAGCCGAACAGCTTCAGCCAGGCGAGCTTCGCGATCGAGAGCCTCGCCGTCGGCACGTTGATCGGCACCTGCACCCTGCGTGACGCCACGCCCGAGGGAGGCCGCGCGGAGCTCGACATCTATCTCGGCGAGAAGGACCACTGGGGCGGCGGCTACGGCACCGACGCCATGCGCACGCTCTGCCGCTACGGCTTCGACATGATGCGGCTGCACATGATCGCGCTGTGGGTCGTGGTCGACAACGAGGCCGCGATCCACGTCTACAAGAAGCTCGGGTTCCAGATCGACGGCAGGCATCGGCAGTCGTTCCGCGGCCAGAACGGCGAGTGGCACGACGAGTACCTGATGAGCCTGCTCGAAGGAGAACTCCGCTAGTCGTTCAGTCCTTTCGTGAGCCTGGCGGGTGCCTTCATCCGCCAGGCCTCCTCGATGAGTTCGCGCAGCTGCGTCTTGTCGGCCTTCTCCAGGTCGACGAGGATCGCGCCGTAGCCGTCGTAATGCGGCGTGGTGAAGTACGCGGGGTCGCCGGAGGCCAGCAGCGCCTCCTTCTCCGCGTGCTCGCACAGCAGCATCAGGCCGCCCTCGGCCTCGGTGCGCAACCGGGCGAAGCTCTTGCCCGCGACCTTGAGCGACGGCGTGCGGTACGAAGTGGACTCCTCGACCTCGGGCAGCCTGCCCGCCAGTTGTACGACTTCTTGCCAGGTCGTCATGGCGGCCATTGTGCCCTGGGTCACTGACAAAACCACCCCGTGAACGCAAGGAAAGGTCCTTTCCTCGCAAATTTCGCAAGGAAAGGACCTTTCATGGCGCGCGCCGGAGGGGTTACGGAAGGGCGGTGATCCGGTCCGCGGGCGGCGGCGCGATCCCCGGGTGCGCCCCGAAGTACGCGAGCAGCGCGTCCAGGTCCACCGGACCACCCGAGAGCTCGGTCCCCTTCGTGAACTCGGTGAAGCCGTCCCCGCCGGCGGCGAGGAAGTTGTTCACCGAAACGCGGTACGACGCCGCCGGGTCGATCGGCGTGCCGTCGAGCGTCAGGTTCGAGACGCGTGCCCCCTGTGCCGCCGACGCCGAGTACGAGTACTTCAGCGACTTCGAGATCTGCAGGATCCGCACGACACCGTTGGCCTGCCACTGCTGTTCGAGCACGTTCTTCAGGTCCGCGCCGGTGAGCGTGATGGTCTGCATGATGTTCGCGAACGGCTGCACGGCGAACGCCTCGCCGTAGGTCACGACCCCCTTGCCCTCGCCGGCGGGCGAGGACAGGAAGGTGAAGTCCGTGCGGATCCCGCCCGGGTTCGTCATGGCGATCTGCGCGCCGTTCGACTTCGTGGCTTCGAGCTGGGCGTCCGCGATGACGTCGCCGAGCGGCGATTCGCCGGAGGCGGCGCCCTTGGCGACCAGATCCGCGGTGATGGTGCCGACCGCCTTGTTCGCGATCGGCGCGGCCTTGGCCTTGGCCTCGTCGATCAGGTCCTGCACGTCGCGATCCGGTTTGACGTCGTGGGTGACGATCTGGTTGTGCGCCTTGGTTTCGCCACGGACGACGTCGAGGGTGCGGCGGTCGATCTTCAGGTCGACGACCGACAGCAGACGGCCGAACGACGCGCCCTGGATCACCGGGCGCGGCTTGCCGTCGGGGTCGTCGATCACGCAGTTGTACTGCTGGTGGCTGTGCCCGGTGAAGATGGCGTCCACTTTGGACGTCACCTTCCGCGCGATGGCGGTCGCGGCACCCGGCTTGACCTTGCATTCGTCCGGGCCGGCGGTCTCGGAGTTGTCGCCCTGGTGCAGCAGCACGACCTGCGTCTTGACACCGAACAGGTCGAGCAGCTTGGCCGTGCGGTCGATGGCCTGCACCTCGTCACCGAACTCGAGGCCCTTGATCGCCTCGGGGGTGACGACCTGCGGCAGATCCTTCAGCGTCGCGCCGATGACGCCGATCGGGACGCCGCCGGAAACCTCGATGCTGAACGGCAGCAACGCCGGAACGCCGTTCTCGTAGTACACATTGGACCCGAGGAAGGGGAAGTTCGCGCCCTTGAAGGACTCACGGAACTGACAGCCGTCGGTCGGATGGCAGCCGCCATGCCGCATCCGGCGGAGTTCCCCGAGGCCCTCGTCGAATTCGTGGTTGCCCACCACGGAGGCTTCGACGCCGAGCTGGTTCAGCAGCTCGACCGTCGGCTCGTCGTGGAACAGCGCCGAGATCACCGGCGACGCGCCGATGCTGTCACCGGCAGACAGGACGACCGAGTTGCGCGCTTCACCGCGAAGCTTCTTCAGGTGCGTCGCGAGGTAGGCCGCACCGCCCGCGTTGACGGTATTGCCGTTGGGCAGCGTGACATGGCCGCCCGAACCGGACGGCGGTTCGAGGTTGCCGTGCAGGTCGTTGAACGTGATCAGCCGGACGTCGGTGGTCGCCGACGTGGCGGAGGCGGGCGCGGCGACGGCGGCCAGCGCGATCAGCGCGGCACCGGCGACGGCGGTCAGCCGGGTGGAGATCTTCATTCTTCCTCCGATTCGCACGGCGGAGGAGTCTGCCCTGCGGGTCAGACCTTCACCAGAGGAGAAAGGAGGACGATAGGCAACCGTCACCTGGCACGTGGCCGCATCCGCGCAGCACCAGCAGCTCGGCCTCCGGCGCGATCCGGCGCGGTTCGGGCGGGCGAGGATGCGGTCGAAGACGACTTCGTCCATCCCGCGAGGTCAGGCTATTTACTGCTACCGGCGGCGACAGGTAAATAAAGACGTTCACGCCGACGGGTGATGTCGTTCGGCATCGACTCCAGTTCACCCGTCGCGATGAATCCGAGCTTCAGGTACAGCCGCCGCGCCCGGTCGTTGTCCTCCGCGACGTGCAGCCAGACCTCGCGCGCGCCGTCGTCCTCGGCGGCCGACCGCACCTCGCCCATCAGCCTGGTGCCCAGCCCCCGGCCTCGGGCTTCGGGCGCGACCCACATCGAGTAGAGGATCCAACCGTCGTCCCGCGCCCGTCCGGCGACGAGCCCCACCGGACGCCCGTCGTCGAAGGCGGCGAACCAAGCGTCCCCGGCCAGCTTCGCGAGCCACTCCTCGTCGGATTGCGCGCGTTCGGCCGCGGCGATCGAGCCGTAGTTCTCCGGCGTGTCCGTCAGGGCACGCAGGCGGATCTCACGAAAGACGTCGAGGTCCGCGGGGATGAGCCGTCGAACGAGCACCATCCGGGCAGAATCCCACGTCCGGCGGCGGAGCACGGAACGAATATCGCCGATCGGCCAAGATCGGGGTCGGCCACTCGGCCGATCCGGCTCCGGCGGCGGCGGCCCTTCGACCGAAGTGGCCGCACCCGCTTGATCCATAACGTCGTGGTCATGACGAACGCACAGGTCACCGCCCTGCAGTACGGCTTGATCGGCTTCTTCGCGCTCTGGGCGACGGTGCTGATCCCGCAGCTGATCGTCCTGCACGCGCGACACGGCCGGGTGCGGCTTCGCCCCGTCGTGACCATGGCCGCCGTGCTGCTCTACTCCAGCATGACGCTGGCGGTGACCTTCCTGCCGCTGCCCGGCCCCGGCCTCGGCCGGCTGAGCCAGACCGTGCAGCTTCACCCGTTCCAGTGGATCGCCGACATCCACACCGAACTGCTCAAGCACGGGCAGCCGGTGGCCGACTGGTTCACCACCCAGACCTTCCAGCAGGCCACCATGAACGTGCTGCTGTTCGTCCCGCTCGGTTTCTTCGCCAGGACGCTCTGGAAGCGCGGCCTCATCGGCACGACGCTGATCGGGCTCGCTGCATCGCTGCTGATCGAGATCACGCAGCTGACCGCGAACTTCGGCACCGCGCCCTACGTCTACCGGATCTTCGACGTCGACGACCTGCTCAACAACACCGGTGGCGCGATGCTCGGCTGGATCGCCGGGGCGCTGCTGCTCAGCCTCGTGCGGAAGCCCGTGGCCTCAACGGTCGAGATGCAGCCGCTGCGTGGCGAGCGGGTCGACCTCGCCCAGGTCCGCTAGCCTCGCCTGCCGCCGCTGGGCCGCGCGCCGCGAGGCCCGCCGGTCTTCCGCGATCACCAGCACGGTGGCCACCACGAAGATCAACGCGACCACGCCGAGGATGAGCGAGAGCTGCAAAACGCCTCCTCGATTACGGCCTTGTGTGCGAGATCACAAACAGTACGCATGTCGTGGTGAGTTGACCACCCCTTGAGACGAAAGTGGGTGTGCCAGGTCACGCGGGCTTCGCGGAGAACCAGGTCCGGTCATCGGTGCACCAGCGCTCGAAGACCAGGCCGGCCCTGGTCAGGGCGGCGTTCAGCGCCTCCGAATCCAGACGGCGGCAGGTGAAGGGCTGGCTCCACGACCGGCCATCCGCCGAGTACCGCACGACGGCCGACAGCAGGTCACCGTCACGGACGACTCGGTCGAGCCGGACGCCGACCTCGCCGAGCACGCCGCCCTGGCCGTCGCGGACGGCGTCGAACCACTCCGGCGGATGCCATTCGACGAGCACCCGGCCTCCGGGCGCGACATGCGCGCCGGCGGCGAGCAGGAAGGCCGCCCGATCGGCCGCGGCGGCGGTGTTGATCAGGTGGCTGCCGAGCAGTACGGCGTCGAAGACCCGGTCTAGTCTCAGTTCCTCGATCTTCGAGCACACCTTGTCCGCGCGGACGTGGGCGAGCATCTCCGGCGAGTCGTCCACCGCGACCACCGGATGCCCCAGGTCCAGCAGGGCGTGCGTGATCCGTCCGACGCCGCTGCCGAGCTCCAGGATCGAGGCGCCTTCCGGGATCGCCGCGTGCACGATCCCCGGTTCGTCGCCGGGCGGCAGCAGCCGGTACACCTCGACCGGACAGCCGTCCGCCGTGAACGCCCCCTGAGCCATACCGCCAGCGTGCCGGAAACTGGCGGGGTGAGGACCAAACCGACCAAGGACGAGCTGGCCGCCGCCTACGGCAAGACCATCGACGACGTCATCGCGCCCGAGCTGGACGTGCTGTTCTGCGGGATCAACCCCGGGCTCTACTCGGGCGCGCTCGGCCTGCACTTCGCCAGGCCGGGGAACCGGTTCTGGCCCGCGCTGCACCGCGGCGGCTTCACCCCGCGCCTGCTCGATCCCAGCGAGCAGCACGAATTGCTCAACCTCGGCCTGGGCATCACGAACGTCGTGGCGCGGACGACGGCGCGGGCCGACGAGCTGACCCCGGACGAATACCGCGAAGGCGGGCGCCTCCTCGCGGCGAGGGTCGCCGAATACCGGCCACACTGGCTCGCCGTGGTGGGGATCACGGCCTTCCGGACGGCGTTCGGGTTGCCGAAGGCGAAGGTCGGCCCGCAGGACGGCCAGATCGGCGGGGCACGGGTCTGGGTCCTGCCCAATCCCAGCGGGCTGAACGCGCATTGGACGCCCGCGGCACTCGGGGAGGAGTTCGGCCGCCTCCACGCCGAAGTCCACTCTGAGTAGTGAACATGTTAAGTTCTCCCGTCGGCGTGCTCATTCGAGCAAGAGATCCACCACCAGCTGATACGCAGAGTTTGCCGCGACGGAGCGATACATCTATGAGGGGGATATCGCGTCACGTGCTCCGACCTACTGACTCGTAATAGTTACGAGGTGTCATCTCTGTCCGGTCCCGCAGGGGGGACCGGTTGACGAGGGCGACCACGCCGGGGGGCGGTGGTCACCGAATGGACTTCCGGGTCCTCTCGTCCGGAGATGACGGGGCAGGAAAACGGAGGGGTCCGTGATGCGAAGCATCGAACCGAACCGAACGCAGGCCGGCAGGCCTGGCGGACTGTCACCAGGCGGCCGCGGACTCGGCGTGGCCGCCGTCGATCCGATCCCGATCTTCTGCGAGGGCCTGAGCTCGCTGGTCCACCGCACGCCGGGCCTGCAGTGGCTCGGGCACGCCACCAGCCATCATGCGGCGCTCCAGCTGTGCGAACAGCTCAAACCGGACGTCATCGTGCTGGATTCGGCGCTCGACCCGAACTGTCATCTGTCGCGCCTGCTCAGCGGCGGCGACCCGGCTCTGGTCATCGTCACGATGATCAGGGACACGAACCGCACTCAGCAGTACCTCGCCGCGGCGATCGCCGCAGGCGTGCACGCGATCGTGCCGCGGGCGACCGACGGCCGACACCTGACCGAGGCGATCCGGCGCGCGCACAGCGACCGCCGCTACATCGACCCGACGCTGGCGGCGCTGACCGCGCGGCCGAAACGCCAGCCCGTGCTCCCCAAGCCGGGCGACGCCCCCAAACCGGCGACCGCGCGCGGCCTGATGCCGCTGTCCCGCCGCGAGTACCAGGTCCTGCAACTGGTGGCGGAGGGGCTGGAGAACTCCGGGATCGCGAAGATCCTGTTCCTGTCCGTGGAAACCGTGCGGACCCACGTCAAGAGCATCCTGCGCAAGCTTTCCGCCCGCGACCGGACGCACGCGGTGACGATCGCGTTCCGTTCGGGCATCCTGGTCGCGAACCCGGACGACGGGCACACCCCGGCCGAGACGCCCGCGGCCCCTTCGGTCGCGCCGTCGTCGCACTGAACCCGCCTCGACGGACGCCGAGACCCCCGTATTGCTGATTTACACATCACAACAGTGGCCATTCACTTGCCGCCGGTTACCCACAGGTAATATCCTGAAGTTACCGGCGAGTAGGGGACGTGTGCCCGGCCGGGGAGCCGAACACATTGGAGTGACGAAATGGGCCACTACAAGAGCAACGTCCGAGACCTGGAGTTCAACCTCTTCGAGGTACTCGGCGTGCAGGACCGCCTCGGCAAGGGCGTCCTCGCGGAATCCGACGAGGAGACCGCCCGCGGCGTGCTGACCGAGCTGAACAAGCTCGCTTCGGGTCCCCTCGCCGACTCGTACGCCGACGCGGACCGCAACCCGCCGGTGTACGACCCGAAGACCTTCTCGGTGAAGATCCCCGAGTCGTTCAAGAAGAGCTACCAGGCGCTGATGGACGGCGAATGGTGGCGGCTGGGCCTGCCGAACGAGCTGGGCGGCTTCGGCCTGCCCCCGACCGTGCAGTGGGCCGCGGCCGAGCTGATCCTCGGCGCCAACGCGCCGCTGTTCATGTACATGGCGGGCCCGAGCTTCGCCGGCATCGTCGACAAGAACGGCACCGACGAGCAGAAGCGCTGGGCGCAGATCATGATCGACCGCGGCTGGGGCGCCACCATGGTGCTCACCGAGCCCGACGCCGGTTCCGACGTCGGCGCCGGCCGCGCCAAGGCCGTCAAGCAGGAGGACGGCTCCTGGCATATCGACGGCGTGAAGCGGTTCATCACCTCGGCCGAGAACGACATGGTCGAGAACATCATGCACCTGGTGCTGGCCCGTCCCGAGGGCCCCGGCATCGAGACCAGGGCCGGCACCAAGGGCCTTTCGCTCTTCCTCGTGCCGAAGTTCCACTTCGACGGCGAGACCGGTGAGCTGGGCGAGCGCAACGGCGCCTTCGTCACGAACGTCGAGCACAAGATGGGCATCAAGGCCTCCACCACCTGCGAGCTGACCTTCGGCCAGCACGGCACGCCCGCCAAGGGCTGGCTGCTCGGCGAGGTCCACGACGGCATCGCGCAGATGTTCCAGGTCATCGAGTACGCCCGCATGATGGTCGGCACGAAGGCCATCGCGACGCTGTCGACCGGTTACCTCAACGCGCTCGAGTACGCCAAGGAGCGCGTCCAGGGCGCCGACCTGCCGAACATGCTGAACAAGGCGGCGCCGCGCGTCACCATCACCCACCACCCGGACGTCCGCCGCTCGCTGATGCTGCAGAAGGCGTACGCCGAGGGCCTGCGCGCGGTGTACCTCTACACCGCGACCTTCCAGGACCAGGTGTGGACCGGCGAGGGCGACGAGGCTTCGCAGAAGGTCGCGCACGGCGTCAACGACCTGCTGCTGCCGATCGTCAAGGGCGTCGGCTCCGAGCGCGCGACCGAGCAGCTCGTGCAGTCGCTGCAGACCCTCGGCGGGTCGGGCTTCCTGCAGGACTACCCGATCGAGCAGTACATCCGCGACGCGAAGATCGACTCGCTGTACGAAGGCACCACGGCCATCCAGTCGCTGGACTTCTTCTTCCGCAAGATCGTCCGCGACAAGGGCGCTTCGCTGGCCTACGTCGCCGGGGAGATCACGAAGACCATCGAGTCGGAGATCGGCAACGGGCGGCTCAAGAACGAGCGCGGGCTGCTCAAGCAGGCGCTCGAAGACACCCAGGGCATGCTCGGCTCGCTGATCGGCTACCTGACCTCGTCGCAGGAAGACCCGCAGAACATCAACAAGGTCGGCCAGCACACGGTCCGCCTGCTGATGTCGGTCGGCGACCTGCTCATCGGCTGGCAGCTCATCAAGCACGCCGAGGTCGCCATCGGCAAGCTCGACGCGGGCGCCTCGGCGAAGGACACCCCGTTCTACGAGGGCAAGATCGCCGTGGCGTCGTTCTTCGCGAAGAGCGTGCTGCCGGAGCTGACGGCGCGCCGCGCGATCGTCGAGGCCGCGGACAACAGCCTCATGGAGATCTCCGAGGCCGCGTTCTAAACGGTTTCGTGACGAAAGGCCCTCTCCCCCGGCGGAGAGGGCCTTTCTGGTTTCGAGGGGAGTGCCCGGGGGAATTTCCGTGCTGAGTCCGCCCATCGGCGGAGACCTCGGCAAAGGAGTCGTCAATGACAGTCACCGGCATCATCACGGCGATCGTGGTCGGTTTGATCCTCGGGGTGCTCGGCAGGTTCTTCGCCCCCGGCAAACAGTCCATCCCGATCTGGCTGACGATCGCGGTCGGTATCGTCGCCGCCTTCATCGGTACGTGGATCGCCCGTGGGCTCGGCTACGCGGACACCAAGGGCTTCGACTGGCTCGAACTCATCACCCAGATCGTGGTCGCGGCCGTCGGTGTCGCCCTGGCCGCGAACCTCTACGGACGTCGGGGTGTCACCCGGTAAGGGGTCTTGAGGCGCGATGAGCCCGAATCGGTGTCACCGTGGGCTCATCGATCTGCAGAAAAGGAGGAACCATGTTGGGTGGCCTTTGGGGCATCATCACCACGATCGTGGTCGGGCTGATCCTCGGCGTCATCGGCCGGATGCTGGCGTCCGGCGATCAGAAGATCCCGATGTGGCTGACGATTCTGGTCGGCATCATCGCCGCTTTCATCGGCAACTGGCTGGCCGGTGTCTTCGGTGTCCGTGACACCCCGGGCATCGATTGGATCCGGCACGCCTTCCAGGTCGGCGCGGCCGTCGTCGGCGTCATCGCCGCGGCCGCCATCTACGCGAAGGTCAAGGGCGGCGGACACCGCGCCGTGACCTGACCTGGGCTGGGCTACGGTCGGCCCCTGTGACCACTCGACTCGATTTCAGTGGCCAGGGGCTGACCTCCCTGTCCGGCACCTCCCTCCCGGCCTCGCTCGAGCACCTGGACCTGTACGACAACCGGCTGACGTCCGTTCCCGACGAGCTGTGGTCGCTGTCCGGGCTCCGCGTGCTGAATCTGGCCGCCAACCGGCTGACCACCGTCTCGCCGTCCATCGGCGCCCTGCGGAACCTGCACACCCTGGATCTGGGGCACAACGAGCTTCCGGCGCTGCCGGACGAACTCGGTGAACTCTCCGGGCTGACGGAGTACCTCTACGTGAGCGACAACCGGCTCACCGCGTTCCCCGTCGCGCTCTGTTCGCTCGGACGGCTGAAATACCTGGGCTGCACGGACAATCGCATCTCCACCCTTCCGGCGGACCTGTCCGGGCTGATCTCGTTACGCGAATTCCGCTTGTACGGCAACGGGTTGACCGAACTACCCGAGTCGATCGGCACGCTTTCCGCGCTACGTGAGCTGCATCTGCGGAAGAACCTGCTGACCTCCCTGCCGTCCGCCCTCGGCGACCTGAGCGAGCTGCGTCAGCTGGACCTGCGCGAGAACAAGCTCACCTCGCTACCGTCGTCCATCAGCCGGTTGTCCAAATTGGACAAACTGGATCTGCGCTGGAACAAGGAGTTGCGGGAGCCGTCGTGGCTCGCGGACTTCGAAGCGCGCGGCTGCATGGTGCTGCGGTGAGCCTCAAGCGCAGATGATCGCGGCGCGCGGCGAGTAGGTCGCGTTACGGGTCTCCCGGCGGACCTCCGTCCCGGTGACGACGTCGACGAGCACGCGGGTGTCCGAGGTGCCGAACCCGGCCGCTCCGGGGTCCGGCACGCAGCCGGGCCCCGACCCGATCTGCACCGGCTGGGGGAGGTAGGAATGCCTCTCCCCGCCGACGCTCTGCACCGAAAACCGTTTCGTGCCCCAGATCCGCACGGTCACCGAACCGTTGGCGGGGATCACCTGGATCGCGATCCCGGTCGGGGCGTCGTTGACGATCTGCAGCTCGACCGGCGAGCCGTCGTCGTTGATCGCCTTGACGTCACGTGCGACCGGATAGCGGTCGAGGTAATGGTCGTGTTCGAGATGGCCGCCGTCGGCGAGACCCGCCAGGTACGCGGCGTTGTAGAGCGTCGTCGCGAGCTGTGAGACGCCGCCGCCGACCACGACCGGTCCGGTGCCGTCTTCGTTCACCGGAGCGGGGACGTAGCCGGCGTCCGCAGTCCTCGCCCCGGACCGAACGCCGAGGCTGAACGTCTCGTTCGGCCTCACGATGGCGCCGGAAACCCTGTTCGCCAACGCCTGCACGTTCGTCATCGCCGGCCCGTTCAGACCCGACGTGGTGAATTCGCCGATGACCTCGTCGATACCGAGGACGTTCGCCGCGTCGGTGCTGACGGCCGGGCTGCTGGCGTCGTAGACCGCCTTCAGCTCCCGCTCCTCGCTCTTCGCGAGCACCGAGGTCAGCGACGAGAACGTGTGGTCCCAGTTGACCTTCCTCGCGTCCTTCGACGGCTGCACCGCCGGCCTCTCGCCGACGAAGACGATCTGCGCGTCCGCCCCGTCGGTCTCGGTCTCCTTGAGCTGAGGCTGCGCGGCGGCGCGCAGTTTGCCCTGGTCGATGCGGACTTCGAGATTGCCGTCGTCGCGCGCGGCGAACTGGAAGGACTCCGCGATCGTGTTCGGTTTCAGTGTCGCGTCCTTACCCTCGCCGCGGATGACGAGCGGCTTCGCGACCGCGGGGACAACGATCTTGACGAGCGCCGCGTGCACACCGGGCGAAGTCGCCTTCACGGGCGCGACGTTCACCTTCAGCTCGACACCTTCGTCGCTCAGCCAGCGGTCGGTGACCGCGGAGACCGCCTCCTTGAGGTCGGCGACCGCCTGCCCGTTCCGCGGCTCCACCGCGGCCGGGACGACGCCGCCGTCGGTGCCCGCGACGGGCTGGAACGTGATGTTCCCTTCGACCGGCGGGCGGTTCAGCTGCGCGGCGGCGAGATCCGAAACGGTCTTTTCGAGCTTCGGCGCGTCGGTCCAGGTGACGACGCCGACCTCGCGGCTGCTGAAGAACGACATCAGCCGCGTGTACGGGCTCAGCGGCTGATGACCGGCGCGCCCCAGCGTCTGCGGCCAGTCCAGGCCGAGACCCGACGACGTCGGGTACAGCACCGTCCGGACGTCGCCCGCCCGCACCCGCACCGGCTCGATCAGCCTGGGCTCCAGCTCACGGCGAAGCTTCGACTCGGCTTCCTTGTGCGTGAGGCCGCCGACGTCGATCCCCGCGACCGTGACCCCGCGCGGGACGTCCCCGGCGCTGACGATCAGATCGACCGCGTACGCCACCACGAAGAGGCCCATGAGCACCCCGGTGACCATGAGGCCCTTGCCGAGTCCCCGGCGGAGCTTCGACGCGGGCGTGGGTGGCGGATGCACCACCCTGTCGCCCTCGAAGAGCTCGTCCACCAGGCCCTGGTCGGAGTCCGGGAGGAGGTCGTCGGTGAACAGGTCGTCTCGGTCCTCGCGTGCCAACTCCCACCACCCCCTTACCGGACACCAGGGCTACAGGTACAACCCCGTGCCGTGTTCGGTCCGTTCCGTCGCCACGGCGTGGATGTCCCGTTCCCGCATCACCAGGTGCCCCTCGCCCTGGATCTCGACCTCGTGCTGGTCGTCCGGATTGAACAGCACACGATCACCGGTCTTGACGTTCCGCACACTGTTGCCCACGCCCAGTACATCACCCCACGCGAGGCGCCGCGCGACCTGCGCGGTGGCGGGGATGACGATGCCGCCGGAACTCCGGCGCTCTCCGTCCTCGGGGGACAGCTTCACGAGCACCCTGTCCTGCAGCATCTGAATCTCGAGTTTCGGCCGATCTGACACGAGTACGACTCTACTTACCCGGATCCCCGGCCATGACCAGGCTCAGCACGCTTTCTCCGCCCTTTTCGAACCGCACCGGCACGCCCCAGTCCTGGCGGGTGATGCGGCACGCGGGGTGTTCGCCTCCGTCATCGCAGCTGGCGGCCTGTGCGACGACCTGCAGGACCCCGCCGGTGACGCCCTCGGCGAAGCGAAGCTTGCGGAACAGGTCCGTGCCCACCCCGGCGCCGTCGACGAGCAGTTCCGGCGGCGACGCGCTGATCTCCAGCCGCGTCGACGGGCCGAACCGGTCGTCGAGCTTCTCCCCCGGCGGCGGGGTGAAGACGACGGAGAACTCCAGCTCGCCCGGCGCCAGCACGGTCGGCGGACGGCGGACCGCGTGCGCGTCCCCCGCCACCGTCCGCTCCCCGAGCGGCACCGGACCGATGCGGCTTCCCGCGGACTCGACGACCAGCAGTTCGCCGTCGTGCACCAGCAGGCCCGACGGCTCCGCGAGACCGGTCGCGAGCGTGGTCACCTGGCGGGTGAGCGGGTCGTAGCGGCGGATCGCGCCGTTGTAGGTGTCGGCGATCGCGATGGTGTCGCCGGGCAGCACGGCGAGGCCGAGAGGATGCTGCAGGAGCGCCTTGTCGGCGGGCCCGTCGACGTGCCCGAAGGAGAACAGGTCGACGCCGACCGCGGTGTACACGGTGAACGTCTCGCCCTCGGGCTGGATCCAGCGCAGCGCCGACGTCTCCGCGTCCGCGAGCCA
This sequence comes from Amycolatopsis sp. cmx-4-54, assembly GCF_046548895.1. Classification (NCBI taxonomy): domain Bacteria; kingdom Bacillati; phylum Actinomycetota; class Actinomycetes; order Pseudonocardiales; family Pseudonocardiaceae; genus Amycolatopsis; species Amycolatopsis sp. cmx-4-54. The sequence continues at coordinate 558,713 of NZ_JAEBEJ010000002.1, read as the reverse complement.
CAGCTTCCGCCCGTCGGGCGTGAGACCGGACGTCTGCGCGAAGAACGCTTCGTGGACGTCGCCGTCACGCAGACCTTCGACGGTCGTGCCGGCGAAGCGGCGGATGGTGCCCGAGACCGGCTCGAACACGCTCAGCGTGTGGTTGCCCGCCATGGCGACCACGACACCGCCCGCGGGCCCCCACCACGCGACGTCCCAGGGGCTGGTCAGGTCGATGTCGAGCGCCTTGCCGGTGTCGACGCCGTCGCGCCACTGACGGCCGGTGCCGCCGACCGTGGAGACCTCGCCGGTGATCAGGTCGATGCCGCGCAGCCGGTGACCGGCCGTGTCGGCGACGACGGCGTGGTAACCCGCGCGCTCGGCGACCTCGTACGGCAACAGGGTGATCCCGGACGGCTCGGTGAAACTCGCCAGGTCGAACGGCCCGTCCTGCGCGCCGCGCTCTCCGCTGCCGAAGCGCCGGATGATCGTCTCGCCGTCGGACGCGAACTCGACGATCGAGTGGTTGCCGGTGTCGGCGACCAGGATGCGGCCTTCGGCGGTGGTGACGGCCTTGCTCGGGAAGCGCAGCTCGGTGGGCTGTTCCTCGGCCGGGACGTACGGACTGCCGCCGCGGCGCAGCGTGCCCTTGGCCTCGTGGGTCGCGACGAGATCGGCGATCACCCGGCGCAACGCCTCGGCGTGGCCCTCGCCGGCGGCGACGTGGACGACGTACCCCTCGGGGTCGACGACGACCAGCGTCGGCCACGCCTTGACGGCGTACTGGGACCAGGTGGCCATCTTCGGGTCGTTGAGGACCGGGTGGTGGACCTCGTAGCGCCGCACGGCGGCCTCGATCGCGGCCGCCTCGCCCTCGTGCAGGAACTTGGGCGAATGCACGCCGATGGTCACCAGGACGTCGGCGAACTCGGCCTCCAGCGGGCGCAGCTCGTCCAGCACGTGCAGGCAGTTGACGCAGCCGCTGGTCCAGAAGTCCAGCAGGACGACGCGGCCGCGCAGCCCGGCGAGCGTGATCGCCTCGCCGCCGGTGTTGAGCCACCCGTCGCCGTCGAGCTCGGGCGCCCGGACGCGGGACTGCGGTCGTGGGGTAGTCACGACATGAGTGAACTACACGCGCGGCCGTGCTGTTCCGAGGTCCAGGCGTTGAGAGGGCGAGCTCACCCCGGGGGAGGAGCCCCATGTGGGTGATGAGGGAGTGGTGTTAAAAGAGAAGGCGCCTTCGCGTTGGGCGACTTAGGCTCGAACACATGTCCACTGTTGAGCACGCCTTCACCATCGAGGAGGCACACGACCTCCAGGCGAGCTTGGCCGAACCCGTGCGTCCCGGGTTGAGCGAGGCCGAGCTCGACGACGTCGAAGCCCGCTTCGGCTTCCGGTTCGCCGCCGACCACCGCACCTTCCTGTCCGCCGGGGTGCCGATCGGCGACCGCTGGCCGGACTGGCGCTGCGGCAACCCCGACCAGCTGCGAAAACGCCTGGACTGGCCGGTCGACGGGGTGCTTTACGACATCGAACACAACGGCTTCTGGCTGCCGGACTGGGGCATGCGACCGATCGACCTCGCCGACGCGCTTTCGCGGGCGCGCTCGCAGCTGGCGCTCGCCCCTCAGCTGGTGCCCGTCTGCGGGCACCGATACCTGCCGGGGATCGCCGGGAGCACGGGATATCCGGTGCTGTCGGTGTATCAGACCGACATCGTCTACTACGGCTACGACCTGCGGGGATACCTGCGGCACGACTTCTGCGGCCAGCCACTGGGCCCGCCGCCGCCCGGCGGGCCGCGTCCGGTCGAGTTCTGGTCGCGGTTCGTGGAGTGACCCAGCCCTCCCCGCGCGTTCAGTCCTCTGAATGCGGTAGTCGGGAGTGCGAACCGCCGCATTCAGAGGACTGAACGCGGGTTTCGGCGGCGGTCTTCAACCGGGCCAGCGTCGCGGCGATGTTCGCCCGGTTGGCGTCGTCCCGCTTCCAGACCCCGGTAAACAGCGACGTCGGCCCGCGTAGCCAGCCCGGGCGCCGGTCCCACGTGCTTTCGACGGCCACGCAGCCGTCATCCGTCGCCTCGATGTCGTACTGCCAGCGCGCGACGGGAAGACCGGCGAACGTGGTCACCTCGAACGCGAACCGCTTGCCCTCGTCGGCGTCGGTGATCGTCGAGAGGGTGCTCCAGCGACGGATCCCGCGGCGGTTGCGGCCGCGGAACTTCGCGCCGACGGCGGGCTCCTTCGCCGCACCGACCCATCGGTGCCCTTCGTACTCCTCGGCCATGTCCGCGAGGGCGCCCGGGTCGCTGACCAGGGCGTAGACCTTCTCGGGCGGGGCGGCGATCGCGATCTCGCCGGTGGCGCTGCGCTGCGTCATCACATACCTCCGTACTGAGGGTATGTGAAATACCCTCAGTTGTCGCGGCGGAGCATCCGGCTTATGCCCGCCGCGACCGTCGTCGCCAGCACCCAGCCCGATGCGGTGAACCCGGCCGCGACCCAGTTGTCCATGCCGTGCATGTACCAGCGCGACTTGTTGCCGAAGTCGACGATCGGGACCAGGAGGTCGATCGTGTACAGCACCGGATTCCACTGCAACCCGGTGTCGTCCTGGTTGACCAGGCACCGCGGCCCGCTCACCGTGAGCTTCGGATTCGTGATGCAGTCGTCGACGCCGAGCCCGAACCACAGGCTCCCCAGCACGAGCAGCGTCAGCAGCCAGCCCAGCGCGCGCACCGGCCGGAAGCCGTAGCCGACCATCGACCGCTGCAACCAGCTCCACACGTGCACACCGGGTCCGAAGAACTTGAAGCCCTTCGCGAGCGCCTCGTACCGGAACTGCTGTTTCTTCAGCAGCACCGTGGAGGCGTGCTCTTCATTACCGGACGCGCGCAGCGTCGCGGCCAGCTGGTCGTAGGGTCCAGGGCGGTAGCCGTCCATCGCCTTGCGCAACAACGCGATCCGATGGTCGATCGCCCGGTCGTCGTCGAGCGCGATGTCCTCTTGCAGTGCGTCGTAACGGAAGTCTTCCAGCTCGACCCGGCTCGCCGACGCCCAGAACGCCTCGTTGTCGCCCAGCGTCCCGCAATGCGCGCGCCGCAGCACGATCCGGCCGTCCGGCGGAGCGCCGGGCGTGAGCAGGAATTCGTCGGCGGAGACGTCACTGCCGTCGAGCGCGATCCCGTGCTGCGGCAGGGAACCCAGCCGCGCGCCGCGGAAGTCGACGCGCCGCGCGACCTGTGCGCCGTCGAGGTTGACCCCGCCCTGCGCGACGAACGGGCGTTCCTTGTTCTCGGTGAGGATCAGGTCCCGGCCGATCCGCGCGGTGCGGACATCCAGCGAGTAACTGGTGCGCGTGCGGGCGCCGGGCTCGGTCAGGCTCGTGCCGAAGAGATTCACGCTGCCGCCGATTTCGGCGCCCTGCAACCGCAACGTGCCTTGAACGGTCGCGTCGGTGAGCTGGAAATTGCCCGCGATCTTCGCGCGCCGCGCGGAAAAGACGTCGCGGCGCGGGTGGAGGAACATCGAGTTCCACGCCAGCACGTTGCCACCGACGGTGATGTCGGCCATGCGCAACTGCCCGGACGGCACCCGCAGGCTCGTCGCCTCCAGATCGCCGCCGATGGTGGTCCCGTCGAGATGGATCGCGCGGTCGTAGTAGGGAATGGTCTGCCCGCGGACGACCTGGACCTCGGCGCCGGCGAGCCGCAGCGAACCGCCGATCCGGGCGTTGACCATCCGCAGCGTCCCGGTCGCCTGCATCCCGTCACTCAGCTCGAGGTTTCCTTTGACCGTCGAGCGATCCGCGACCAGCGCCGGCCGCGGATCGATGTACGGATCGTTCGACTTCCACGCGTCGACGACGATCGGCCCGGACTGGTTCACCGAAAGCCTTGCCTCGCGCAAAATGATGTCACTGTCCACAGTGGCGCTCGGCAGGAACATGATCCCACTGGCGGAGAAGCGTTTCCGCTGCGAGGCGGGCCCGTAGTTGTCCACCTCGCACAACAGGCTGCCGCCGATGTGGATCCCGTTTCCATTGAGCGCGAAGCCGTCCCGGTTGTTCAGCGTCGCGCCGGAGAAGTTGACGTTACCGCCGGCGCGCATGCCCGGGATACGGACTTCCCCGTTGGCCACCAACCGATACGCCAGCAACGCGCCGACGATGTTGACCCGGTCGGCCTGGATCGCCTTGCCGCGCGGATGCGTGATCACCGTACGGGTCAGCACGACGGAGCCCTCGATGACCGCGTCGGTGAGGTTGACCGCCGCGTTCGGCATCCCGCGCTCGCGATCGTCGCCGCGCTGGACCGTGGTCTCCTCGATCTCGTGCTCGGCGTCGACGTGGACGACACTGCGGATGAGGCGGACGTCGTTGCGGGTGCGGAGGTTGCGCGCCTTGAGCCCGGGCAGCCAGCATTTGCGGAACACGAGCCCGAGCAGATGCGCCTCGCGGACGTCCGGCGGATGCTCGAACCGGCACCGCTCGAACCGGAACAGATACTTGATGTCGGCCGCGCGCAGATCCAGCGTCCCGGTGATGTACGCGTCCTCGACCTGCACGATCGGCGCGTTGGTCGCCTGGCGACGCCAGCGGAGCAACCCCGTCGAGCCCGGCTTCATCAGCTCGGACGCCGGAACCTCGTACCGCTTGTCGGGGTTCGGATCGAACGGGTCCAGCGGCGGCAGCGAAGTATCACCGTTCTGGTCACCTTCCCCCGGATCGCGCGGCCCGTTGTTGCGCCGAAAACCCGGCATCGTCTCGCTTCCCTCCCCCGTCGTTCCCGGCCACCAGCGAAGCCGATCACACCCGGGATTCGCAAGTGGCCCAGGACAGCAGACCGGAAACTGCCACGGAGGTACGACGGCAGAACGGCCGCCCCGGGTTCCGGACCAGGCCGTTCGGGTTTGCGTCGGCGGCCTTGGCCGGGTTTGCCGTCGATGTCCTGTTTCACAGCTACGGTCACTCACCGGAGTCAACGGTGGCTACGGTAGGTCTCGCCCCTTGACCGTGTGGCAATCCGCCGACGAACGGCAACGCGGAACTCACGTGATCCGCTGGGCACATGCGGCATGGCGACCTCGGCGATCAAGCACCTCAAGCGTTCCTGATCAGGCAAAACCGCTGTTCAGGACAAAGCACGCCAACCATCCCACCTTTTGACGGTGATCTCCTCGAAGTGGCTGATCAATGGTTTACCTGCTGCTATCGTCACCGGTTGGAGTCAGTAGGGAACTACGGGTAGGTCGCGCCCTATCTCGGCCCGTGCGGGGAGGCACGACATGACAGGACCGGGACGCGGCCCTCAAGGGGTCTACGACCAGCTCAACGGGCCGGGGCCGCAGGCGCCACCGCCGAACTCGGGGTTGATCCAGGGCGCCGCCGCAGCGCCACCTTCACCGCCCCCGCCAAATTACGGCGAGCTGGGCAGCGGCCAGGCGAAGGCCGACTTCGCGGCCGCTTCAGCGAACGGTGGCTGGGAGTTCGACCCCGCTGCCATGGACGCCGTGATCAAGTCGCTCCAGGACTGCATCGAACGTGACTTCAGCCGCGCACGTGCCGAAGCCAGCAACCTCACTGGCATCGATGCCATGGGCGCCGAGGTCGCGAGTGACGGCTACGTCGCCAAGGCCAACGAGTCAGGCGCGGTCTACCAGTCCTTTCTCAACGGAGCAGCCGCCTACGCACAGGCGTACATGCAAACCCTGATAGACATCAGGACGGCCTATCAGAACCAAGACCAGGCCGCACTCGACGCGATCCGCTCCATCGGAAAGGCTCTCTGAATGCGCTCCCGGTCCATGGCCGTCCTTGCCGCCGCTGTTTCCGCCACCGCCGTGATCGCCGGGTGCAGCGGCGAGAATCCCGGCAAGCCGACCGCCGAACCGAGCACATCGTCCGCTGCGGAGTCCGGCCTTCCCCGGGCAGGTGCACCCAAGGTGGCGACCCCGTTGAAGACGACCGCTTTCGAAACGAACGCGTGTGGCGCGGCAAGCCAGTCGGAGATCAACAGCACTGGCGTCACTCTGAAGACAGCCGAACCGCAGGACATCGCGGGCGGCAAGGGCTGCCTGTGGATCCTCGCGAACACCTCTGGCACAGTGACCGGAAATCTCAATGTCAGCCAGCCGGACGGTCTCAGTCACCTGTATGCGCTCAAAGCGCAGGGAAGTGGTGTCTCGACGTTTCAGCCGGTGGCCGACGTCGGAGGCCACCCGGCGGTCATCTACGCCAACGGCGGGGAGGGCCCCGGGGTCTGCAACCTGGCGATCGGGGTTCGTGACGACATGATGTATGTCCTGACCACGCAACTCTTCAGCGGCAGCCCCAAGTACAACGATGCCTGCGGTCTCCTCACGAAGATCGGCGGGTTCGCCGTTCAGCATCTCAAGGCGGCCCAATGACCTACAGCGGCTGGGAGATCTTCGAGAAACTCAACGCCAATCCCAACACCACGAAGCGGCTCGACGCGGCGCAAGTGGCGTCCCACAAGCTGTTGGTGATCCACGAAGACATCAGCAAGGCCATGGGCGACAGCCAGACCGCGCTCAGTTCCTTCTGGAAGGGCAAAGCGGCCGACAGCGGCGTAGCCGGACTCGCCCCGCTCATCGCGACCTCCAAGATCGCGGGTGAGAACATGGACCGCTCCCGCCAGTCGATGTTCGACCAGAACGCCTCTTTCCATTACACCCGCGGTAATGTCCGGCCGGTCGAGAAGGAGCGCGCGGGGGACAGCGGGCCTGAGGACGTCTTGTCCATCGGCGCGAGTGACGACGAGATCGCGGCGGCGAAGTTCGACGCGGACACCAAGCACAACGTCGAGATCTACGAGCCGTATTACCAGAGCACTCAGCCGCGGCAGCAGTCGCTCGCGCCGGCCTATCCGGCCGCGCACGATCCGAATGTCTCGTCGGGGCCGATCACGCCGGATCCGGTCGATCCCGGTCAGACCAAGGTCAGCGGGTTCACCGGCGGGCATTCGGGTGGCGAAACGGGCCGGGTCGGCGGGCCCGGTGGGTACACCGGCGGGCCGAGTTCGTACAGCGCGCCTCCGGGCGCCGAGGGGTATCAGGCGCCACGGCCGCCGCAGGTTCCGCAGCCGCCGAGGATGCCGCAGGTTCCGCAGCCGATTCGACGGCCGAACGAGGGGACCGATCTGTCCAGCTCGGACCACCGGGTCCAGGGGCGTCCAGGCAACTTCCCGCCGCCCAACTTCGGGCCGGGTGCGCCCGGCGGAGGTGGACCTGGTGGCGGCAGCGGTTTCGGCCCGGGAACGGGCGGGTTCGGCGGCGGTTTCGGGCCCGGCGGAGGGTTCGGGCCGGGTGGATCGACCGGCGGGCCGGGGAGCATGGGGCCGGGTCGCGGCGTCGGCGCCGCCATGCCCGGTGAAGGTGCGATGCGTGGTGCACCGGCGGGAGGCCCCGCGGCGGCGGGGCGCCCCGGCGCGCCCGGCATGGGTGGCGGCGGGATGGGCCCCGGTGCCGGCAAGGGCAAGGGCGGCGAGGACGAAGAGCACCAGCGCAAGATCACGCTGCAGGAAGAGGACGGCGACTCGCTCTTCGGCGGTTACGACGGGGACAAGCCGGTTCCGCCGGTGATCGGCGCGTAATCGTGCTGCGGAAACCCGTCGAGCTGACGCTCCAGACCTACGAAACCCTGCTGGACCACCACAATCTGGGCGACATCCACCCGACGCTCGTCCGTGGCGCGCAGTGGTACCTGCCCGAGGAACGCCGCGAGCTCGCGGCCACCGCACAGTCCGAATTGGACGGACAAGGCCTGCTCACCCGTGGCCGGATCGACGACGAGTTCCTCGACACGCTGAGGTTTCTGCAGCGGCCCGCGGTCGAGTACTACTCGTGGGTGAAGTCCGAGGGGCGTGAGCGGACCGTTCGCGCCGCGGGAAGTGGCCGGGAAGCGGTCACGGTGGTCTTGGTCGACAAGGTCGTCTACCTGACGCCGACGCGGCCGGACACCTTGGCGCAGGATTTCACCGGCCTGCTTCCCGAGGCGCCCGCCGCGCGCACACCGTCCTTGAACTGCTCGGAAGACGATCTGCAGGTCCTGATGAAGGGCGAAATGCTGACCGGCAGCGGCCCCAGCATCCGTGACGCCAAGAAGATCCTCCAGTGGATCCGGTCGCCGCACACCTTCTTCGGCAGGCTTTACGTCGCCATCCGTGACGGCGGCGGCAACCGCAAACGCGTCGAGAGACCACCGGGCTGGATGGACACCGATCAGGGCCGAGTCGTGTTCGGCCCGGACGCCAAGGGCTGGGTGAGCCTCATGGGCGCCGGACCGCACGAAATCGTCGGGAAGGTCGTTCAGCTGGAGTCGCAGCTCAGGGGACGTTAGCCCTGGTGGTTCGGGTTCAGGACCCGTGAGAGGAACGTCTTCGTGCGTTCCTCCTGCGGGTCCCCGATCACCTGGTCCGGCGCGCCCTGCTCGACGACGACGCCGCCGTCCATGAACAGCACGGTGTCGGCCACTTCGCGGGCGAACTGCATCTCGTGCGTGACGACGAGCATCGTCATGCCCTCCTGCGCGAGCTGCCGCATGACCGCGAGGACGTCACCGACCAGTTCGGGGTCCAGTGCCGAGGTCGGTTCGTCGAACAGCATGACGTCGGGGTTCATCGACAGTGCCCTGGCGATCGCGACGCGCTGCTGCTGCCCGCCGGAAAGCTGCGTCGGCAGCGAAGACTCCTTCTCCGCCAGCCCGACCTTCGCGAGGTTTTCCCGCGCGATGCGCTCCGCCTCTTCCTTGCCGCGCTTCAGGACCTTGCGCTGCGCGACGGTGAGGTTCTCGAGCACGCTCAGGTGCGAGAAGAGGTTGAACGACTGGAAGACCATGCCGATCTTCGTGCGGGCGGCGTCGATGTCGACGTCCGGGTCGGTGATCTCGCTGCCGTTGACGACGATCTTGCCCTGCTGCGGTTCCTCGAGGAGGTTGACGCAGCGCAACAGCGTCGACTTGCCCGAACCCGACGGGCCGATGATGCAGACGACCTGTCCCCGGTCGACGTGCAGATCGATGCCCTTGAGCACCTCGAGGTCGCCGAAAGCCTTGTGCAGTCCCGAAACCTCGACGATCGTCTGGGTGCTCATACCGTTCCTCCGCCGGGCACTCCGGCCCCGTATTTCTTTTCGAGCCGCTGCTGCAGGATCGACAGCGGAATCGTGATGACGAGATAACACAGACCGGCGACCACGACCGGCGTCAGTCCCCTGGCTTCGATCAGCGCCTGACGGCTGAACTGCGCCAGTTCCTGTTGCAACGGCGTGGTGCCGAGGAGGAAGGCCAGCGAAGAGTCCTTCGTCAGCATGATCAGCTCGTTGGCCAGCGGCGGCAGGATGATCCGGAACGCCTGCGGGATCACGACGGTGATCATCGTGCGGGCGGGCGACATGCCGAGCGAACGCGCCGCTTCGACCTGTCCGCGCGGCACCGCCTGGATACCGGCGCGGATGGTCTCGGCCATGTAGGCCGAGGACACGATGCCCAGCGCCAGCATGATCGCGATGTTGCGCGGCAGGTTCGCGTTGAAGGCCGTCGGCACACCGATGCCGACGGCGATGAAGATCAGCAGCGCGGGCAGACCGCGGAAGAACTCGATGTACCCGCGCGCCACCCAGCGGTACGGGGCGACCGAGGAAAGTCTCATCAGGGCGAGCAGGAGGCCCAACCCGAGACCGAGCGCGAAACCCAGCGCGGTGAAGACGATGGTGTTCTTCAGCGCGACGGTGATGACGGCCGGGAACTGGTCGGCGGCGACCTCGAGATCGAAGAACGCCTTGCCGATCCTGCCCCAGTCCGCGAGCAGAGCGAGCACGATGACGATCACCAGCAGCAGGACGTACTGCCCGGTCCGGAACGCCGAACGTCGCTGGCGGCGGCTCAAAGCCATTTTTCTCCTCAAACAAGTGGCGACAAGCCTGTGGCCGGTGCGCTGGGCACCGGCCACGAGGCGGCTTCAAACTAGTTCGACGCCGAACCAGGCTGCCAGGTCGGCGCCTTGCCGAACCACTTCTGGTAGATCTGCGTGTACGAGCCGTCCGCCGCGGACGCCTTGAGCACCTCGTTGATCTGGCCGAGCAGGGCGGTGTTGCCCTTCTTCACACCGATGCCGTAGAACTCGTTCGTCTTGAACTCGGTGACGACCGTGGTGTCCGGGTTCGTCTTCGCGAAGTCGTAGAGGACGCCGTTGTCGTTGACGCCCGCGTCGATCGTGCCGTTCTTGACGGCCTGCTCCAGCAGCGCGAGGTCGTCGAAGGTGACGATCTCGGCGCCCTTGGCCTCTTTCTCCGCGTACTTGGCGCCGGTGGTGGCCGACTGGACGCCGATCTTCTTGCCCGCGACGTTCGACAGGTCCTTGATCGGCGAACCGGTCTTGACCAGCAGCGCCTGGGTCGCCTCGAAGTACGGGTCGGAGAAGTCGAACTTCTGCTTGCGCTCGTCGGTGATCGTCATACCCGCGGCGGCGAGGTCGCACTGCCCGCTGTTCATCGATTCGCCGGATTCGATGTTCTCGAAGGCGATGTCCACGATGCTCTGCTCGACACCCAGTTTCTTGCCGACCAGGTCGACCAGGTCGACGTCGAAGCCGACGATCTTGTCGCCCTGCTTGACCTGGAACGGCTGGTAGGGCAGGTGCGTGCAGGTGGTGACCTTGCCGGACGCGACGAGCTGGACGCCGCCGGCCGCGGTTCCGCCTTCCTCGCCGCACGCGGACAGCGCACCCGCGGTCAGGGCGAGCGCCGGGATCAGGGCGAGCGCTTTGAATCGAGCCACGTCGTCACTCCTCGTAGTTCCCATGTGTCGAGAGCACGCATATTGCCACTCATCCGGCGGCAATCACAGCACTGCGACGTTACAGCGCGGTTTCCACCGAAGATCATCTCGACGAGGCGATGGAGCCGACCTCGGTCCCGGCAGGTCCCGACAGGGGTTCGACCGGCCCAGCACGTGAAACACGGTGGGGCGCCGAAGCGCCCCACCGCCGCATTGATTACTTGTTCCAATAATCGAACACGTAGCCGTTGTAGCAGATACCCGCACAACTGGGGTCAACAGGAAAGTACCGGAGCGGTCCGACGTTGTAGTATCGGGCGAATTCGCTCCGCTCCCGGACACAGCTGTTGTAGTTATGGCCGCACCAACGGCTCTTGACATCCGTTACGCCGACACCGGCCGACGGCGCCGCGACACCGTCCTGAGCAGCCATTGCGACACCCGGAACAGCCAACGCCGCCACTGCGGCACCGGCCACGATGAACGTCTTCACAAGATTCTTCACAATTCCCCTTGAAAATCGCATGTAAATTCAGAGTCTGCTTATCCAGCAGATAACGCGCGAATTATCACATGGCGAAACGCCAAACAGAATCCAACCTTCCCCAGTCAGGTTTGAATACGCCTGGGGAGGCTAGCATCAGGTTAAGCAGTCCAACAAGCCAACCCCGGTACCTCGCGCCGGACGGGGTCCATGGGTCACGATGACCCCATGAAAAACAACCCGGCGCCGCGGCTCCCACCTGCGGGTCGCCGCCCGCGGACGACGACGTCGGCACGACGCGCGGCGAAACCCGGGCGCAGTTCGACGGCTACCTGTCGCCGTCCCGGCCGCACGCGGGTGCGTACGACGAGATGTTCACCGCCGACGGCACGGTCCGCCGGCCATACCGGGCGCTGTACGAATCGATCTCCGCGCTGACGTCGGCCGACCTCTCGTCCCGGTCGGCGGCGCTCGACCGGGCCATGGTGGATCAGGGCATCACGTTCTCGCTCTCCGGCCAGGAGCGCCCGTTCCCGCTCGACCTGGTGCCGCGCGTGATCACTTCGGCCGAATGGCGCGAACTCGAACGTGTTGTGGCGCAACGGGTTTGTGCGCTCGAAGCCTTCCTCGCCGATGTGTACGGCGATCGGCAGATCCTGCGCGATGGCGTTCTCCCGCGACGGCTGATCACCTCGTGTGAGCATTTTCAGCGCGAGGCGTTCGGGATCAACCCGCCCAACGGCGTCCGCATCCACGTGTCCGGTGTGGACCTGGTCCGGGACGAGGAGGGCAACTTCCGGGTGCTGGAGGACAATCTCCGCAACCCCTCAGGTGTTTCGTACGTGATGGAGAACCGCCGCACGATGGCGCGCGTGTTCCCGGACCTGTTCGCCCAGCACCGGGTTCGTCCGGTCGGGGATTACGCCTCGCATCTGCTGCGCGCGCTGCGAGCGGCGGCCGCGAACGTCGCCGACCCGATGGTCGTCGTGCTCACGCCCGGCGTGCACAACTCCGCGTACTTCGAGCATTCGCTGCTGGCCCGGCTGATGGGTGTCGAACTGGTCGAAGGCCGCGACATGTTCTGCCGTGACAACGTCGTCTACCTGCGCACCACCGAGGGCGAGCAGCAGGTCGACGTCATCTACCGGCGGATCGACGACGAGTTCCTCGATCCGGTGCACTACCGGCCGGATTCCGTGCTCGGCGTGGCCGGGATCCTGAACGCGGCGCGCGCGGGCAACGTGGTGGTCGCGAACGCGGTCGGCAACGGTGTCGGCGACGACAAGCTCGTCAACACCTACGTGCCCGAGATGGTGAAGTACTACCTCAACGAGAAGCCGCTGCTGCCCAACGTCGACACCTTCCGATGCTGGCTGCCGGACGAGTTCGACCAGGTCATGCAGCATATGGACGAGCTGGTGATCAAACCGGTCGAAGGTTCGGGCGGCTACGGCATCGTGTTCGGCCCGGACGCGACGCAGGCCGAGCTGAGCGCGCTCAAACGCAAGGTCCGGGCGAACAAACGCGGCTGGATCGCGCAGCCGGTGGTCCAGCTGTCCACCGTTCCGTCCAAAGTGGACGAATGGCTGGCACCGCGGCACGTCGACCTCCGCCCGTTCGCGGTCAACGACGGCAAGGAGATCTTCGTCCTGCCGGGCGGACTGACCAGGGTCGCGCTCCCGTAGGGCAGCCTGGTGGTCAACTCGTCGCAGGGCGGCGGCTCCAAGGACACCTGGGTTCTGGCGCCGCGATCTTCGACGGCGGAGCGGGAACTGGAACGGCCCGCGCTCGGCGAACTGTCCCAAATGGACGGTCTGATCGCCGAGCAGGGCCCGAACTGACCACCACCCAGCAACAGCAGCAGCAACAGGCCTAAAGGGAGGTTGACGTGCTAGCCCGTAACGCGGAATCGCTGTACTGGATCGGCCGCTACGTCGAACGCGCCGACGACACCTCCCGGATCCTCAACGTCTCCGTGCACCAGCTGCTCGAAGACGCGAGCGTCGACCCGGACCACGCGAGCCGCCAGCTGCTCGCCGTCCTCGGCATCTCGCCGGAGGGCATGGACTCGCTCGACGTGTGGAAACTGACCGAGCTGGTCGCCTACGCCAAGGACAATCCCGCGTCGATCGTCGGTTCGATCAACTCCGCCCGCGAGAACACCCGCGGCGCCCGCGAGGTCGTTTCGACCGAGCTGTGGGAATGCCTGAACGCGACCTGGAACGCGGTGCCGGACAGGCAGCGGTACGCGCGCCGCGCCGGTCCGCACGCCTTCCTGTCCTTTGTGGAGGAACGGGCGGCGATGTTCGCCGGGCGGTTACTACCAGCAGATCAGCTGGGAGAACATCGGCAAGTACACCGCCGACGTGATCATGTACGACAACCGCGGCGGTTCGCTCTCGCTCGGCCCGGACGGGCTCGGCGGCGTGCCGACCTGGGCTCAGCTGCCCGCGGTGAAGGCCGGGAAGCTGATCCCGTGGAACAACGAGACGCCGTTCTCGTATCAGCGTTTCACGCCGCAGCTGACGGAACTCGCCGCGGCGCTGAACAAGTTCGCCTAGGAGCCCGAGGCGGCGGTGAGGCGTGGGTCAGCCCAGGAACTCCCGTAGCGCGGCGGCGAGATCGGCCGGGTTGTCCTCGGCCATGTGGTGCCCGGACTCGATGGCGAAGCCGCGCACGTCGTCGGCCCATTCGCGCCATACCGCGATCGGGTCGCCGTACAGCTCGGCCATGTCGTCGCGGCTGGACCACAGCATGAGCATCGGGCAGCCGACTTTCCGCCCGGCCGCTTTGTCTGCGTCGTCGGCCTCGCGGTCGGGCCCGAGCCCGGCGCGGTAGTCCTCGAGCATCGCGTGGACGGTCTCGGGATCGTGGATCGCGCGCAGGAAGTCGGCGTGGTTCTCCGCGCCCATCGCCTCGGGATCGCCGCCGTACCAGGCGTCCGGGTCGGCGTTGATCACGCGCTCGGCGGGTTTGGCGAGCTGGCCGAAGAAGAACCAGTGCCACCATTTCCGGGCGAAGTTCGCGTCGGCGCGGGCGAGCGCCTCACCGATCGGCACGCCATCGAGGATGACCAGCTTGGTGACCGCTTCCGGATGGTCCATGGCCAGCCGATGCGCCACGTAGCTGCCGCGGTCGTGCCCGGCGACGGCGAACCGTTCGTGGCCGAGATGCCGCATGAGCGCGACAATATGCCTGGCCATGGCGCGTTTCGAGTGCGCCGAGTGGTCTTCGGCGGTCTCGGGTTTCGAGGATTGGCCGTAGCCGGGGAGGTCCGGGCAGACGACGGTGAACGCGTCCGCGAGCCGGGGCGCGACGTCGTACCAGGTGGTGTGGGTGCGGGGATGTCCGTGCAAAAGCACGAGGGGCGGCCCCGATCCGCCGTGGCGGACCCTGAGGGACACCTCGCCCGTGTCGACGTTCTCGAGCTCGAAACCTTCGAACATGATCCCCCCGCGCCTGAGATGAAGGACTCCTTCATTGCAAATTTTGCGATGAAGGAGTCCTTCATTGCAGCGTGAGCGGGGAAATCAGCTTCGGGCGTGCGCGTCCAGGATGTGCGCGACCGCCTCGGTGACCCGCTGCGCGAAATCGATGTTCAGCCACTCGTCCGGCACGTGGATGTTCGAGTCCGGCCCGCAGGCGCCGGTGACCACGAACTGCGCCTCCGGGTACTTTTCGCCGAGCAGCCCCATGAACGGGATCGACCCGCCCATGCCGTAGCTCTTGTGCGGCGCGCCGAAGACCTCGCCGCTCACGTGGTGCAGGGCCTCGTCGAGCCACGGCGCGGTGTCCGGCGCGTTCCAGCCGTTCTCGGCCTGGAAATCGCCGAGCTCGACCGAAGCGTCGTACGGCACGTCGGTGGTGAGGACACGGCGGACCGCCTCCATCGCGGCCTTCGCGTCGGCCGTCGGCGGGAGGCGGAAACTGAGCGTGAGCGTGGTGCTGTCGCGCAGCACGTTGCCCGCGTCGGCCGGGAGCGGGAAGCCCTCCGCGCCGATCACCGAAAGCGTCGGCCGCCACGAGTTGTTGAGCAGCAGTTCCAGATCGTCGTCGGAGACCGTCCGGCCGACCACCGGGAAGAGCGTCTTCGCCGCGCCGGGTGCGATCTCGACGACGCCGCGCGCCTCGTCGACGCGGTTTTCCGGGATGTCGACGCTCAACTCGGCGAGCTTGATCTCACCGGTCTCGACGTTCTCGATCCGGTCGAGCAGGGCACGCAGGACGCGGAACGAGCTCGCCACGATGCCGCTGGCCATGCCGGAGTGCTGCGCGGACTCGAGCACCTTCACGGTGACGTTGACGTGCAGCATGCCGCGCAGGCTGGTGGTCAGCCACAGGCGCTTGTAGTCGGTGCCGCCGGCGTCGAGGCAGACGACCAGCGAGACCTCGCCGAGCTTCTCCTTCAGGTGCTCGACGTAGGCGGGCAGGTCCGGGCTGCCGGACTCCTCACCCGTCTCCAGCAGCACGACCGCGCGGGAGTGCGCGCCGCCGGCGGCGCGCACGGCCTCAATCGCCGTCGTCGCCGCGTAGCCGGAGTAGCCGTCGTCGACCGCACCGCGGCCGTACAGGCGCCCATCGCGGATCACCGGCGTCCACGGGTCGAGCCCCTCGGACCAGCCGCCGACCGGGGGCTGCTTGTCGAGGTGCCCGTACATGAGCACGGTGCCCTTTTCGGCCGCCTCGGAAGTCGCCGGGATGTCGACGACCAGCAGCGGGCTGCGGCCTTCGAGCTCCACGACCTCGAGCGTCGCGCCGGGGATCTCCCGTGCGGCGATCCAGGACCGGACATGCTCGACGGCGGCGGCCAGATGGCCGGTCTTCGCCCACTCGGAGTCGAACGCCGGCGACAAGGCGGGGATCGCCACCAGGCCGGACAGGCTGGGAAGGACGTCGTTCGTCCAGTTCGAAACCACGGTTTCGCGTACGGATTTCTGCTCCACGTCCGCCATCCTGCCACGGCTCCGCGGGCGTGTGATGGATCACAGCGGCGGGCACGGATCGTCATCGATCAAGCCACCCATGACACCCGTCCGGGTCCGCCACCCCCTGGTCGGCCCGCGGGTGAATCCCCTACTTTCGGCGGCCCCACACTCGGGCTTCCTAGCATTTTCCCTGATCAGGCACCCTTTCTCAGCAACAAATCAGCATCCGCCACTGACCAAAACGGCGTCCGGCATGCCAGGATGTGCGCACGAACCGTCAACGCCGACGGTGACCCAGCGCTTCAGATCCGACGCGCTGGTCCCCGCCGGCGCAGTCACTGTGGCCGCCACAAGTGGCCGCCAGAGGCGCCGACATCAAGGAGAGCAGCGCATGCCGTCCGAACACTGGACGCACCCGGAGCCTGGAGATGGTCCCGCCGCCGTAGCGGCGCAGCCTTCCCCCGAACAGGTGATCGCCGGTTTGCGAGCAACGAGCGAAGGTGGCGCTGAGCTGACTCAGCTGCTCACCCCCGAAGGCGAACGAGTCGCCTCGCCGCAATTCGACCGCTACGTCGACGACATCGACACCGAAGCCCTCAAGGGCCTGTACCGCGACATGGTCCTGGTCCGCCGCGCGGACCGCGAGGCCAACGCGATGCAACGCCAGGGCCAGCTCGGCATCTGGGTCCCGCTGCTCGGGCAGGAGGCCGCGCAGATCGGCTCCGGCCGCGCGCTGCGGAAGGGGGACATGGCGTTCCCCAGCTACCGCGAGCACGGTGTCGCGTACGCCCGCGGCGTCGACCTCAAAGAGGTGCTCGGGATCTTCCGTTGCACCGACCACAGCGGCTGGGACTACAAGGCCCACGGCTTCCACCCGTACACCATCGTGATCGGCAACCAGGTGCTCAACGCCGCCGGTTACGCGATGGGCCAGAAGTTCGAAGGCAAGGTCGGCGACGACGACAGCGAAGCGACCATCTGTTACTTCGGTGACGGAGCGACTTCGCAGGGCGACGTCCACGAAGGCTTCGTCTGGGCCGCCGTCTACGACGCGCCGCTCGTGTTCTTCTGCCAGAACAACCAGTGGGCGATCTCGGAGCCCACCGAACGCCAGTCGCGCCTGCCGCTGTACCAGCGCGCCCGCGGCTACGGCTTCCCCGGCATCCGTGTGGACGGCAACGACGTCCTCGCCTGCCTCGCGGTCTCCCGCTGGGCGCTGGAGGAGTGCCGCCACGGCAACGGCCCCGTGCTGATCGAGGCGTTCACCTATCGGATGGACGCGCACACCACCACCGACGACCCCACCCGCTACCGGCTCTCCGACGAGCTGGAGGAGTGGAAGCTGAAGGACCCGATCGAGCGCGTCCGGGCGTACCTCGCCCGCGGTGGCGGCGCCGACCAGGCGTTCTTCGACCAGGTGCAGGCCGATTCGGACGCGTTCGCGGCGGAGCTGCGCGAGTACTGCTTCAACATGCCCGAACCGCCACCCGAGCGGATCTTCTCCAACGTGTACGCGGAATCCACGCCGCTGCTGGACGCGCAGCGCGAAGAGTTCCTGTCCTACTTGGACGGTTTCGTCGGGGCGGAGGGACACTGAAATGAGCGACCTCCAGAAACTCACCATCGGCAAGGCGATCAACCTCGGCCTCCGGCGCGCCATGGAAGAGGACCCGAAGGTCCTGATCATGGGTGAAGACGTCGGCAAGCTCGGCGGCGTCTTCCGCATCACCGACGGCCTGCAGAAGGACTTCGGTGAGCAGCGCGTCCTGGACACGCCGCTGGCCGAGTCGGGCATCATCGGCACCGCGGTCGGCCTCGCCGTCCGCGGTTTCCGTCCGGTGTGCGAGATCCAGTTCGAGGGCTTCATCTTCCCCGGCTTCGACCAGATCTCCAGCCAGGTCGCGAAGCTGCACTACCGGACCCAGGGCAAGATCAAGATGCCCATCGTGATCCGGGTGCCGTTCGGTGGCGGCATCGGCGCGGTCGAGCACCACTCGGAGTCGCCGGAATCGCTGTTCGCGCACATCCCCGGGCTCAAGGTCGTGTCGGTTTCGAACGCCGTCGACGCCTACTGGGGCATCCAGCAGGCGATCAAGTCCGACGACCCGATCCTGTTCTTCGAACCGAAGAAGCTGTACCACTCGGGCGCGTTGAAGGCCGAGATCGACACCGATGCCACGCCGGACGAGCTGTTCAAGTCCCGCGTCGTCCGCGAGGGCACCACGGCCACCGTCGTCGCGTACGGCCCGTCGGTGAAGGTCGCACTCGACGCGGCGGCCGCCGCCGAGGACGAGGGCAAATCGCTCGAGGTCATCGACCTGCGGACGCTGTCCCCGCTCGACCTGGAGCCCGTGTTCGAGTCGGTGCGCAAGACCGGGCGGCTCATCGCGCTGAGCGAGGCGCCGTCGGAATCGTCGCTGACCTCGGAGATCGCCGCGCGCGTGCAGCAGGAATGCTTCTACTCGCTGGAAGCCCCCGTGCTGCGGGTGACCGGATTCGACACGCCGTACCCGCCCGCCAAACTCGAGGAGCACTACCTCCCCGACCTGGACCGGGTGCTGCACACCGTCGACCGTTCGCTCGCCTGGTAAGGGGGAAGTTCCTGAAATGCCCGAGTACAAACAATTCCCCCTCGCCGACACGGCCGAGGGGCTGACCGAGGCCGACATCATCGCCTGGCAGGTCAAGCCGGGTGACAAGGTCACGGTCAACCAGATCGTCGTCGAGGTCGAGACCGCGAAGGCCGCCGTAGAACTGCCCATCCCGTGGGCGGGCGTGGTCACCGAACTGCTCGTCGAACCGGGCCAGACGGTGGAGGTCGGCGCACCGATCCTCACCATCGACGTCGACCCGGACGGCAAGGCGGCCCCCGCACCCACCGCCGCGCCCGTGGCGGAGGAGCCGGCGGAAGAGGAGATGAAGCCGCTGGTCGGCTACGGCTCCAAGGCCGTCGTCACGCAGCGGCGTGCGCGCAAGGGCGCGGCTCCGGCCGCCGCGCCGGTGGCTGTGGCGCCCGAGCCCGTTGTGGCTGCTGTGGCTGCTGTGTCTTCTAAGCCGAAGGGCGGGTACGTGCCCCTGGCGAAGCCGCCGGTGCGCAAACTCGCCAAGGAACTCGGCGTTGACCTGCACGCGCTCACCGGCTCCGCCGACGGCGGCGTCATCACCCGTGACGATGTGCGGGCGGCCGCCAACGGTTCCGCCGCTCCGGCCGCCACTGTGTCGGCTGTGTCCAGTGTGGACAGTGGCTACGATCCCGCGACGCGGGAACGCCGGGTGCCGATCAAGGGCGTCCGCAAGGCCACCGCCGCCGCGATGGTGCAGAGCGCCTACACCGCCCCGCACGTCACGGAATTCCTCACCATCGATGTCACGCCGATGATGGAATTCCGGGAGAAGCTCAAGAAGTCGCGCGAGTTCGCCGGGGTCAAGGTCACCCCGCTGACCTTCGCGGCGAAGGCCGTCTGCCTGGCGGCCAAGCGCACTCCGGACGTCAACGCGGTGTGGGACGAGGCGGCGCAGGAGATCGTCTACAAGGACTACGTGCACCTCGGGATCGCCGCGGCCACCCCGCGCGGGCTCGTCGTGCCCAAGGTCCGCGACGCGGATTCGATGTCCCTGAAGGAACTCGCGATCGCGCTCACCGAGCTGACCGACGTCGCCCGCGAGGGCAAGACCACCCCGGCGGCCATGCTCGGCGGCACGATCACCATCACCAACGTCGGCGTCTTCGGCGTCGACACCGGGACGCCGATCATCAACCCCGGCGAGTCCGCGATCCTGTGCCTCGGCGCGATCAAGGACACCCCGTGGGTGGTCGACGGCGAGATCAAGGTGCGCAAGGTGCTCCAGCTTTCGCTGAGCTTCGACCACCGCGTGGTCGACGGGCAGCAGGGTTCGGAGTTCCTGGCCGACGTCGGCGCCCTGCTGGCCGACCCCGCGGTCGCGATCACCTACTGACGTTTCGCGCGTGAAGGCCCCCTTCCCTCGGCTGAGCCGAGGGAAGGGGGCCTTCACGCGCTTCGGCCTTAATCGCTTGACGGAGTGAGCGCTCACTCCGCAGAATGGAGTCATGACAGAAACCACCTCCCGGCGGAGAGCGCCGGGGATGAGTGCCGAAGAGCGGCGCCGGATGATCGTCCAGTCCGTGCTGCCCTTGCTGGTGGAGCACGGCGCCGGTGTCACGTCGAGCCAGATCGCGCGCGCCGCGGGCATCGGCGAGGGCACGGTCTTCCGCGTGTTCAAGGACAAGGACGAGCTGTTCGCCACCTGCTTCGCCGAGGCGCTGAAACCCGACCAGGTACTCGACGCGATCGCGGTCATCGACCTCGACCAGCCCCTCGATGACAGGCTCATCGAGGCGGCCGACGCGCTCAGCGCGCACCTCCAGCGCATGGGCGCGCTCATGGCGGTCATGCACGGCTCCGGCAAGCGACCGGAGCATCACCACGGCGACCGCAGGGACCGGCGAAAGGAGTCGATGAGCGCCATGCGCGACGCCATGGCCGAGCTGTTCGAACCGGAGAAGGACCGGCTCCGCCTGCCGCCGACGCAGTCCGCGGCGCTTTTCCTGTCGTTGCTGTTCAGCGGCCGGATCCGGTTCAGCGAAACCGGTGACGAACCCACCACGATGGAGCTCGTCGACGTGTTCCTCAACGGCGCCTTGGCGGCCGCGTGATCGGCCCGCCCGGTGGAGGACTCGAACTGTTCATGGCGCGCGGCGGCAGGCGACGCCGTCCGCCGTCGACGGTGCCCGACAGCGGGCTGACCGGCCCGGTCGACATCCCGGAGCCCGAGCCCGAGGCACTCCCGAAAGATCTGAAGTCCCGGCTCAACCGCATGTGGGTCAACATCGCGGGCACGGTCCGCGGCCTGCCGAAGGTCGCGAAGCTGACGTGGCAGGCAAGCCCGGTGCTGACCATCGTGATCACCCTGGTGACCCTGCTTTCCGGTCTCCTCCCGACGGCGACCGCGTACATCGCGAAGCTGCTGATCGATTCCGTGGTCGCGGCGATCCAGGGGCACGGGACGAAGAGCGCGATCGTCGGTGTCGCCCTCTTCCAGTTCGGCATCCTCGTGCTCACCGCGATTTCGCAGGCGCTGACCACCTACGGCCAGTCACTGCTGCAGGAACGGATGACGCTGACCATCCGCCACCAGGTGATGGACCACGCGAGCGAACTGCACCTTTCGTACTTCGAGGGTTCCGCGTCCTACGACATGCTGCGCCAGGCCGCGCAGGAGGCGCCGACGCGGCCGCTGTCGATGATGAACTCGGCGCTGGGCTTGATCCGGACGTTGATCACCTTCGGCAGCATGATCGCGCTGCTCGTCTCGATCAGCCCGCTGCTGGCGCTCGTCGCGCTCGTGGCGCCGATCCCCGCGTTCATCTCCCAGTCGAAGTACGGCGCCCGCGCGTTCTGGCTGACATTGATGATGTCCCCGCTGAAACGGCGAATGGACTATCTGTCCTCTTTGGTCACCACGGACACGTACGCCAAGGAGACCAAGCTGTTCGGGCTCGGCCCGTACTTCGTCGACCGGTTCCAGCGGCTCGGCCAGGTCTTCTACGACCGGCAGCGCACACTGACCCGCAAGCGCAGCGTCAGCTCGACGTCGTGGGGGATGCTCAGCACCGCCGCCGGGTCCGCGATCGCGCTGTACATCGCACTGGAGGCCGTCGGCGGCAGACTCACCCTCGGCGATCTCGCGCTGTACACGGCCGCCGCGGCGTCGGTGCAGACGTCCGTCCAAGGGTTGTTCACCGCGTTTTCCGGGATGTACGAGAACAATCTCTACCTCGACACGCTGTATCGCTTCCTCGGGACGAAACCCGAGATCGCCGCACCGCCGGAGCCACGCCCGCTTCCGTCCACTGTGGAGGGACACATCCGGTTCGAGGAAGTATCCTTCACCTATCCCGGGGCGGCCGACCCCGCTCTCGACGGTGTGAGCTTCGAGATCCGGCCGGGCGAGACGGTCGCCGTCGTCGGCCGCAACGGCGCCGGGAAGTCGACGCTGTTCAAGCTGCTGTGCCGGCTGTACGACCCGACGGGCGGGCGGATCCTGCTCGACGACGTCGACATCCGCGAGTACGACCCGGTGGAACTGCGGCGGCGGATCAGCGCCATGTTCCAGGACTACGTGACGTATCAGGGCACCGCGTCCGAGAACATCGGGCTCGGCGACCTGACACACCTCGTCGACCGCGAACGGATCGAGACGTCGGCGAAACGGGCCGGCGCCGACGAGCGGATCGAGCGCCTGCCCAGCGGCTACGACACCCCGCTCGGCCGCTGGTTCGACCAGGGCGTCAGCCTGTCCGGTGGCGAATGGCAGAAGATCGCGCTGGCCAGGGCGTTCCTGCGGGAAGCGCCGATCCTGATCCTCGACGAACCGACGTCCGCGCTGGACGCCCAGGCCGAGCACGACCTCTTCTCGCGGCTGCGGGAGCTTTCGGAGGGGCGCACGACGCTGTACATCTCGCACCGGTTCTCCACCGTCCGGCAGGCGGAGCGGATCCTGTTGCTGGAGCACGGAAAGGTCGCCGAGTACGGGACGCACGACGAGCTGATGGCGGCGAAGGCGGGCTATGCCGAGCTGTTCACGTTGCAGGCCGCCGCGTATCTCGACGAGGCCTGACGATGCGCCGGATCGGTTGACTCAGGTCACCGTATCGGGGGTTGGGAGCAAAACGGGCAAGCCGTACGTTGTCCAAGTATGGCTGTCGCGTTCCTGCTCTATGTCGTCGCCGAGATCGCCGCCGTGTGGGCGGTGGGCTCGGCCGTTGGCGTCCTCGGCACGATCGCGCTGCTCTTCGCCGGCGCGTTCGTCGGCTCGTGGCTCGCGCGCCGCGAGGGCGGCCGCGCCTTCCGGGCGTTCGCCGAGTCCGCGCGGCTCGGCCGTCCGGCCGACGCGGAGAAGGAACTCACCGACGGGATGCTGATCGGGCTCGGCGGCCTGCTGATCCTGCTGCCCGGTTTCGTCAGCGACGTCATCGGCCTGCTGTTCATCCTGCCGCCGACACGGAGTGTCGCGCGGAAGGTCTGGCAGAAGCGGATGGCGCGCCGGGCGGTCAAGTTCGCCAACCGCACACGCGGGCCGGTGATGGTCGTGGACAGCGAGGTCGTCGTGGACACGCCGCCCGCCGAGGCCGCCAAGAAGCAGCCGCAGGTCATCGAAGGTCGCATCATCGAGGGCTGAAGAGCGCCTTTCAGCCTCCACTCGACTTCGCCACTAGCTTCGCCACTACACTGCTAGTGGCGAAGCTAGTGGCGAAGCTAGGACGGCGGCGTGCTCAACGAAGAACTCACCGAGATCATCGCAAATCTGCGTGCGCTCGGTGGTGATCATGCGTTCGTGGAGGCCAAGCGCGCCGAGACGAAACTTCCCAAGAGTGTCCGCGAGACGCTTTCGGCCTTCGCCAATACCAACGGGGGCGTGCTGATCCTCGGCCTCGACGAAACCCGCCGGTTCGAAGCGACCGGTGTTCGGGATCCGGCGAAGCTGGAAGCCGATCTGGCCTCGATGTGTTCCGAGAACCTGGAACCACCCCTCCGACCGCTGATCGGGACGCACCGGTTCGAAGGCGCTGACCTGGTAGTGGCCGAGATCCCCGAACTTCCCCCCGGCAGTAAGCCCGCGTACAACCGCGGCACCGGCATGACGCAGGGAAGCTTCATCAGAGTCGCCGACGGTGACCGGAAACTGAGTCCCTACGAGGTCCAGTTGATGGTGGCGAACCGTGGGCAACCGCGAGACGACGAGCAGCCCGTCCCCGGCACCACGGTCGCGAACCTCGACGGAACACTGACCGGGACCTTCCTGAGTCGCCTCCGTCGTCACCGCGGCCGGGCCTTCGCGAACCTCGACGACGCCTCGGCACTGCGCCGCGCGAAAATTCTCGTCGGAGACGAGTTGTCGTTGGCCGGGCTCCTGTCGTTGGGCGAGTATCCGCAGGAGTTCTTCCCTCAGCTCATGCTGACCTTCGTCCACTACCCGACCCAGTCGGGACCAGACCCCCGAAGCGGTACGAGGTTCATCGACAATGTCGCGGCCGAAGGGCCGATTCCGGCGATCGTCGACGAAGCTCTTGTCGCCCTCCGTCGCAACATGAAGCGCCGATCGACGATTCGCGGCGCGGGACGAGCCGAGACTTGGGAATACCCCGAAACGGCTTTGCGCGAAGCCGTGGTCAACGCCCTGGTCCATCGCGACTACTCCGGCCCATCACACGGAACTCAGGTGCAGGTCGAGATGTATCCCGACCGGCTCGTCATCCGCAATCCCGGCGGCCTCTACGGATCGGTTCGCGAAGAGAACCTCGGGGTGGAGGGCACTTCCTCAGCCCGGAACGCGACCTTGCTGAAGATCCTGGAAGACACCCCGCTGCCGGGTTCGGACCGCCCCATCTGCGAAAACCGCGGCTCCGGAATCCCGGCGATGCTGGCGGCCATGAGAGACGCCAAGCTCAGTCCACCGCGGTTCGCCGATGACATCTCCACTTTCTCGGCCACCTTCCCCAATCACACGCTGATGGGAGACGGCGCCGTGCAGTGGATCGCGTCGCTTCGCGAACATGGGTTGACCGACAGCCAGTGTCATGGCCTCGCGATGTTGTTCCACGGCGAGACGCTCAACAATCAGGCTTACCGCAACGCCAACAACCTCGACTCTCGTGTCGCCACCGAAGAACTCGGCGATCTGGTCGCCCGCGGACTGCTCGTGCCGACCGGCGGAAGGCGGTACGCGCACTACACACTTGCCGACGATGTCGTTCCAGTGCCCGCGGACGGCACGGTGCGGGAACAACGTCGCGCCGATCGCCGTGAGGAAATTCTTTCGGCACTCGACGAAAGGGAAGCAAGTCGCGCCGATCTTGTCGCGGAGACCGGTCTTCCCGATCGGACGGTATCCCGCTGGATCGGCGTCCTCCTCCGTCAAGGACTGATCGAAGCGACAGAGAAGAATCTGCGCAACCCGAATATCCGCTATCGCCGGACGCGGCAACGAACCCTCGACGAAACGAGTGGCTAGGCGCTGTCCTGCAAGTCTTGTCCGCGGTCTTCGCGCCCAGGCGGCCCATCGAACAGACTCAACGGACACGGCCTAGGTCCCGCTCGGCTTCGGGATGTCGAAGTACCCGCTGAACCGCACGGCCGGCGCGTACTCGCCCTTGACCTTCACCTTGCCGGTCACGAACATCGCCGCCACCGCCGCGTTGCCGGTGGCCATCCGGATGAAGTCGTCGACGGACAGCGTGATGGTGGTGTCCGGAGTGCGCGCGAGATCGGTGCTGGAAACGCAGACGCCGTCTTCGATGACCGTTTGAAAGCGATCGAAACCGTCTTCTCCGTCACCATCGGTGAAACGCCACGCGACGACGAAGTCGACATGCCGCGCGCGTTCGGGAACGAAATGGTCCGACATTCTGCGGAAAATCTCGTCGAGGAAAGCCGAACGCAGTTCCGGGTGATCGGAGATGGCCTTGAGCTGCTCCCGCGACGCGCGTTGCACGACGTCGACGAGTACCTCGGTCTCCAGGGAGCTCAGCTCGATGCCCGCGCCGGTTTCACCCAGCATGTGCAGGGTTTCCAGGACTTGGGTGAACTGCTCAGGGGTCAGTTTGGTGAGTTCGAGTTTCTCCGCGAAGGCGTTGACGACGTGCTCGCCACCGGTGCGCGTTTTGTGCGTCCTCGGCGGACGGGAAAGGCGCACCTTGTCCCGCCAGCGCCGGTTCGGGGAATTTCGGGGCACGGCACGGAAGTGTATCTGCTCGGCCGGGTTCAGGACGGCTTCGGAAGGTCGAAGAAACCGATCAGACCGGCCGCGAACGCCAGGTCACCTTTTACTTTGATCTTTCCGGTGACGAATAGCACAGCGGGCGTCGCCTGGTGGGTGATGAGCCGGAAGAAGTCGACGGGCGCGATCGTGATCGTCACCCTCGGCTTCTCCCTCATGTCCCGATCCACCGTGCACTCGCCGTGCGAGATCACCGTCTCGTAGCGGTCGTATCCGCCGTCGCCGGTGCCGCCGGACAGCCGCCAGTGCACCACGGCGTGCAGGCTCTTCGCGCGGTCCTGCCGGATGTGAGCGCCCATGCGGTCGAAGATCTCGCGCAGCACGCGCTCCCGGAGCGGCCGTTCGGCGACGACGCTCTCGAGTTGGGCACGCGAGGCGCGCGCGACGAGGTTCGCGAAGCGGGCCGGGTCGACCTTGCGGAGGTCGAACGCGGGCGCGGACTCGGCGAGCCGTCCGAGCGCGGTCAGCAGCCGCCGGACGTCGTCCTTGCCGAGGTCCTTCGGGTCGATGGCACCCGCGACCTCGTTGACGTCGAGAGAGTGCGCTTCGGCCGAATCCGGCTCGATCCGTTCCAGCGCGTCGACCAGCGCGCGGCCGGTCAGCCCCACGGTCTCGGTCATCTGCCCTCCAGCTCGCCTACCCAGGCGTAAGGCTACCCGCCAGTAGGTAGGCGGGCAAGCGTGCCGAAATCACCCTCACCGGTGGCAGCCCGGTAGCGTCTCACGCGAACTAAGGGGAGGTCCTGAGTGTCCGAGGAAGTACCGCGTCCCGCCGAACGCGCCAAAAGGCTGCCGAGAGCGGTGCGGGAACGCCAGATCCTGGACGCAGCGGTCTCGGTGTTCTCGCGCTACGGCTATCACTCCGCGTCGATGGACGAGATCTCCGAGGTCGCCGGCGTGTCCAAGCCGATGATCTACACCTATCTCGGCTCGAAGGAAGACCTCTTCGGCGCGTGCATCCGCCGCGAAGCCACCCGCCTGCTGGAGGCGGTTCAGGACGGGATCAAGCCCGACCTGCCGCCCGACATGCAGCTTTGGCACGGGCTCCGCGCGTTCTACCGCTTCGTCGCCGACTACCGCGAGTCATGGACGGTGCTGCACCGCCAGGCCATGACCGTCGGTGGCGCCTTCGCCGCGGAGATCACCGACATGCGCACCCGCGCGATCGAGCTGGTCGCTGCGCTGGTCGTCTCCGCCGGCACCCGCAAGGGCCTCGGCGAGCAGGCCGAATTCTCCGGCGCCGGGCTGTCCGCCGCGCTGGTCGGGGCGGCCGAGTCGCTGGCCGACTGGGCGCTCGACCACCCCGATGTCTCCGACGGCGTGCTCGCCTCGTGGTTGATGAACCTGGTGTGGCTTGGGTTCAACGACCTCGTCGAGGGCGAGATCTGGAAGCCGTCAGAGAGCGACGACTGAGCCCTCCAGGTGCGGCTTCGGCTTGCGCGCGTTCCACAGCTCGAAGGCCCATCCGTCGCCTTCACTCCAAGTGGTGAAGGCCGCCTTGGCGGGCAGCAGGACCGGCTGCTTGAACTTGACGTCGACGGTGAACGCCTCCGGCAGCCTGCCCTCGAACGCCGCGAGCGCGTGCGCCTTCGTCCACATGCCGTGCGCGATCGCGGCCGGGAAGCCGAACGCCTTCGCGGTGATCGGGTGCAGGTGGATCGGGTTGCGGTCGCCGGAGACCTCGGCGTAGCGGCGGCCGATGTCGCCAGGCACGTGCCAGATCGCCTTGGCCGTCGGCTGGGAGAGCTGCCCGCGCGAAGCCTTCTCGCCGCTGCCGCCACCGCGGCGCAGGTACGTGCTGACGTCCGTCCACACAGGACTGTCGCCGACGAGCAGCTCGCTGACGACGTCGAACTGCTTGCCCTTCTCGTGCGGGCGCAGATCCTCGGCGCGCACGCGGAGGGTGAACGATTCGTCGAGCCGCAGCTGCCGGTGCTGGGTGATCCGGTTCGCGACGTGCACCATGCCCAGCAGCGGGAACGGGAAGTCGGCCTCGGTCATCAGCGCCATCTGCAGCGGGAACGCGAGGATGTGCGGATACGTCGCCGGGAGCACGTCGTCCAGCCGGAATCCGCACACCTGGTTGTACGCGGCGAGGTGCGCCGGGTCGACGACGACGCCCTCGCGGACGAACTCGGTGCCCGGCAGCGTGGTCCCGCCGCTCTTGCGCAGTGACCCGAGCAACGCCTTGGGGTACAGCGAAGACAGGCTCGGCGACTCGTGGAGTTCCTTGACGGCCATGCTCATGCCCCCAGCAGTGCCTGGCCGCAGACGCGGACCACGTTGCCGTTGACGGCGGCCGAAGCCGGGTTCGCGTACCAGGCGATCGTCTCGGCGACGTCGACCGGGAGCCCGCCCTGGCCGAGGCTGGACAACCGCCGCCCGGCCTCCCGGATGAACAGCGGGACGGCGGCGGTCATCTTGGTCTCGATGAAACCGGGCGCGACGGCGTTGATCGTGCCGCCGTACTGCGTCGATTGGCCCTCGGCGGGAGGACGTGCCTCGTACCTGGCGAGCTTCGGCGCGCCGTCGTTCACCATGCCGATGACGCCCGCCTTGCTGGTGGCGTAGTTGGTTTGGCCGACGTTGCCCGCGATACCGGCGATCGAGGAGACGCCGATGATGCGGCCGTTCTCGTGCAGCACCTTGTCGGTCACGAGCTTCTCGTTCACCGCGAGCTGCGAGGCGAGGTTGACCGCGATGACCGAATCCCAGCCGCCTTCGGTCATGTTGCCGAGCGTCTTGTCCCGCGTGATGCCCGCGTTGTGCACGACGATGTCGACGCCGCCGTGGCGCGTGGTCAGGTACTCGGCGAGCTTGTCCGGCGCGTCGGCGGCGGTGATGTCCAGCTGCAGCGACGAACCGCCGACCTTGTTGGCCACCTTGGACAGATCCGCGCCCTGCGCGGGGATGTCGAGCGCGACGACGTGGGCGCCGTCGCGGCCCAGCACCTCGGCGATGGCGGCGCCGATACCGCGGGAAGCGCCGGTGACCAGGGCGACCTTGCCTTCGAGGGGCTTCGCCCAGTCGGCCGGGGCGGAGGCGGTCTTGGTCTCGGTGCCGACGCGGATGACCTGGGCGTCCACGAAGGCGGACTTCGCCGACAGCAGGAACCGGAGCGTGGACTCAGTGGCCTCTTCGGCGCCTTCGGCGACGTACACGAGCTGGGCGGTCGCGCCGCGCTTCAGTTCCTTACCGACGGAGCGCACGAAGCCTTCGAGCGCGCGCTGGGCGATCCGCTCGTGTCCTTCGACCAACTCCGGTGGGGTTCCGAGGACGACGACGCGGCCCGACGACCCGACGCTCCGGATCACCGGGTGGAAGAAGGAGTAGACCTCGCGAAGCTGCTTCGGGTCCTTCACGCCTGTCGCGTCGAAGACGAGCGCGGCGTGCTTGTCGGCGGCCGTCGAGAGGACCTCGATGCCCGCGCGGTGCAGCTGCGCCTCGATCACCTTTTCGAGGCGACCGCCCGGCGCGGCACCGAGAAGTGCGGGACCCTCGAGAGGGGGCTGGCCGGGCTTGTACCGGCGCAGCGTGGCGGGATTCGGCAGGCCGAGCTTCGGCACCACGAACTTCCCCACCGGGGATTTCGTGAACTGCTGGTACCTGTCAGCCATTGCATGCCTCCCGTGCAGTTTGCATCACGTCGCATTCTAACCTACTCGCTAGTAGGTTACAGTGTGAGAGAGCCTACGGAGGAGTGGAAAAAATGGCCACGAAAAGGACGGCACCCGTGCGCAAGGTCGCGATCATCGGCGGCAACCGGATCCCCTTCGCCCGCTCGAACGGTCCGTACGCGCAAGCGTCGAACCAGGACATGTTCACGGCCGCCCTCGACGGCCTGGTCAGCCGCTTCTCCCTGCAGGACGAGGTGATCGGCGAGGTCGCCGCCGGCGCCGTGCTCAAGCACGCCCGCGACTTCAACCTCGCCCGCGAAAGCGTCCTCGGCAGCAGGCTGAACCCCGCCACCCCCGCCTCCGACGTGCAGATGGCGTGCGGCACCGGCCTCCAGGCGATCGTCAACGTCGCCAACAAGATCGCCCTCGGCCAGATCGACTCGGCCATCGCGGGCGGCGTCGACACCACGTCCGACGCGCCGCTGGCGGTCAACGACGACCTGCGCCAGATCCTCGTGCAGCTCAACGCCGCGAAGACGCTCCCCGAACGGCTGAAGCTCGCCGCGAAGCTGCGCCCCGGCCACATCGTCCCCGAGATCCCGCGCAACTCCGAGCCGCGCACCGGCCTGTCCATGGGCGAGCACGCCGCGCTGACCGCGAAGGTCTGGGAGATCACGCGCGAGGCGCAGGACGAACTCGCCGCGACCAGCCACCAGCGCCTCGGCGCCGCGTACGACAAGGGCTTCTTCGACGACCTGGTGACGCCGTACCTGAAGCTGGCCCGCGACCAGAACCTGCGGCCGGACTCCAGCGTCGAGAAGCTCGCGAAGCTCAAGCCCGCCTTCGGTGGTCCTGACGGCACGATGACCGCGGGCAACTCGACGCCGCTGTCCGACGGCGCGTCGACGGTCCTGCTCGCGACCGAGCAGTGGGCGAAGGCGCGGAAGCTGCCGGTGCTCGCGTACCTGACGTTCTCGCAGACCGCGGCCGTCGACTACGTCCACGGCGACGAAGGCCTGCTGATGGCGCCCGCGTACGCCGTCCCGCAGATGCTCACGCGCGCCGGGCTCACCTTGCAGGACTTCGACTTCTACGAGATCCACGAGGCCTTCGCGTCGCAGGTGCTCGCCACCCTCAAGGCGTGGGAGGACCCGCAGTTCGCGAAGTCGAAGCTGGGCCTCGACGAGCCGCTCGGCTCCATCGATCGGGCGAAGCTGAACGTCAACGGTTCTTCGCTGGCGGCCGGGCACCCGTTCGCCGCGACCGGTGGCCGCATCGTCGCCACGCTCGCGAAGCTGTTGAACGAGAAGGGATCCGGCCGCGGACTCATCTCGATCTGCGCCGCCGGCGGCCAGGGCGTCACGGCGATTCTCGAAAAGTAGCGTTCGCCCGCAGCGGATCGGGGAAAAACCCGGGTGCCTTTGTCGGTGCCCGGGTCTAGGTTGGCCGCATGTTCGCAGTTCAGGCGAAAGCGCTGGTCAAAACCTACGGGTCCACCCGGGCGCTCGACGGGGTCGACCTGTCGATCCCGACGGGCAAGGTGCTGGGCCTCCTGGGGCCGAACGGCGCCGGGAAGACGACGACGGTCCGCATCCTGACCACGCTGCTCCGCCCGGATTCCGGCGAGGCGGAGGTGGCCGGGCACGACGTGCTGGCCAACCCCGACGCCGTCCGGCGGTCCATCGGGCTGTCCGGGCAGTACGCCGCCGTGGACGAGAACCTCACGGGGTTCGAGAACCTGTACATGGTCGGCAGGCTGTACGGGAGCAAGAAGGCCGCGGCGAAGTCCCGGGCGCGTGAGCTGCTCGCCCGGTTCCGGCTGGAGGACGCGGCGGACCGCCCCGCCAAGACGTACTCCGGTGGTATGCGGCGACGGCTCGACCTCGCGGGCGCGCTGGTCGCCGAGCCGACCGTGGTGATCCTCGACGAACCGACCACCGGGCTCGACCCTCGCGGCCGGATCGACACCTGGGAGGTCATCAAGGAGCTCGTGGCCGACGGCACCACGGTGCTGCTGACCACGCAGTACCTGGAGGAGGCCGATCAGCTCGCCGACTCGATCGTGGTGATCGACAAGGGGAAGGTCATCGCGCGCGGCACTGCCGACGAACTCAAGCAGGAGATCGGCGGCGAGCGGCTGGAACTGGTCGTGGCGAACACGAGCGACCTCGCCCTCACCACGCAGGTGCTGACCGAGGTCGGCTCGGGGACGCCGTCGGTCGACGAGCACACCCGCAAGGTCGACGTCCTGGTCGAGGGCGGGCCAAAGGCGTTGATCGAGGCGCTGCGGCGGCTGGACGGCCACGGCGTCGCCATTCAGGACGTCGCGCTGCACCGGCCGACGCTCGACGACGTCTTCCTTTCGCTGACAGGGCACGCCACGGACGAGGGGGACAAGAAGTGAGCGCGGTCGCGAAGGCCTTTTCCGACGGTGGCGTGATCACCTGGCGGAACCTCAAGAACGTCCAGCGCAACCCGGACTGGCTGATGGCGGCGACCCTGCAGCCGATCATGTTCGTGCTGCTGTTCGCGTACGTCTTCGGCGACGCGATCGGCGGGGAAGCGGGCGGCCTCGCGTATCGCGAGTTCCTGATCGCGGGCATCTTCGCGCAGACGGTCGCGTTCAACTCGGCGTTCACCGTGATCGGCTTCGCGAACGACCTGCAGAAGGGCATCATCGACAGGTTCCGTTCGCTGCCGATCTCCCGCCTCGCGGTGATCTTCGGCCGGACGACGTCGGATCTGGTGATCAGCGTGGTCGCGCTGGTCGTCATGTCGCTGTGCGGGCTGCTCGTCGGGTGGCGGATCCGCGGCAGCTTCCTCGACGCGGTGCTCGGCTACCTGGTGATGCTGATGTTCGCGTGGGCGCTGTCCTGGGTCGGAGCGTGGATCGGGCTCGTCGCGCGCAGCGTCGAGGTGGCGCAGAGCGCCGGGCTGATGTGGATGTTCCCGCTGAGCTTCATCTCGACGGCGTTCG
Source organism: Amycolatopsis sp. cmx-4-54 (assembly GCF_046548895.1). Classification (NCBI taxonomy): domain Bacteria; kingdom Bacillati; phylum Actinomycetota; class Actinomycetes; order Pseudonocardiales; family Pseudonocardiaceae; genus Amycolatopsis; species Amycolatopsis sp. cmx-4-54. The sequence goes on along the minus strand of NZ_JAEBEJ010000002.1, from coordinate 526,140 downwards.
TCCCGGCGGACAAGCTGCCGGGCGTGCTGAAGGCGATCGCCGACTGGAACCCGTTCACCGCGGTGATCAACTCGGCCCGCGACCTGTTCGGAAACCGCTTCGGCGCGGCGCCGACGGGCTGGCCCGCCGAGAACGCGTCGTTGTACGCGATCCTGTGCTGCGTCGCCATAATCGCGATCTTCGCGCCGCTCGCGACGGCCCAGTACAAGAAGGTCGCGAGCCGCTAGGGTCGCGTGCTCCTTGCTCGCCTCACACGTGTCGTCCGTCTGATCACACGTGTCGTCCGTCTGATCACACGTGTCGTCCGTCTGATCACGCCACCGGGAATCTTTCTGAACGAAATGTCGAACCGCCGTCGAGCCGCTCGACGCGTCGGTGAAGGCGGGGTAGAAACAGCCCCGCCAAGACACTGAGGAGCAGCGATGCGGTTTCTGATGATGCACCGGCTCGACGAGAGCGCCCCGGAAGCCTGGAACCCGAGCAAGGAGTTCATCGAGAAGATGGGCGCCTTCATCGAGGACTCGTTCGAGAAGGGCATCTTGATCACGGCGGAGGGGGTGCACCCGTCCGAGCGGGGCGCGAAGGTCCGCAAGGGGCGCGGCGGCAAGATCACCGCGACCGACGGCCCGTTCACCGAGGCCAAGGAGGTCATCGGCGGGTTCGCGCTGATCAACGCCAAGGATCTGGCCGAGGCCGTCTCGTTCGCCGAGTCCTACGCCGCGCTGTTCGACGAGATCGAGGTCGAGGTGCGCACGGTCGTCGAGGCGGAGGACATCGAGGCCTTCACCTCATGACCCCACGCATTTAGTCCTCTGGATGCGAGACGCATCCAGAGGACTAAATGCGGGCGTTATTTCGTGATGGCCTTCTCGGCCTTCTTCGCCAGCTTCTCGGCGTGCTTCTCCGTCTTGGAGGCAGCCCGCTTCGCGCGCCAGCCGAGCGATGGCTTGCCCGCGGTGTCGGCGGCGGCCAGCAGCAGGCCACCGGCGAGGCCGGCGTTCTTGATGAACTGGATCTGCTGCTGCTGACGCTCGGCCGGTTCCTTGATCTCCCAGAACCGGTGCGCGGCCAGCGTCGTCGGGACGAGGCTGCCGAGCAGCAGCAGCGAAGCCAGGCGCGGCGCCTTGCCCGCGGCGAGCGCGACCCCGGCGCCGACCTTCACCGCGGCGTCGATGCGGATGAGGGTGGCAGGGTCACGCGGCACCGACGCCGGCACCACGCCTTCCAGCTTGTCGAAGGACTCGGTGAGGAACGGCTCCGCGGCTTTGGCGTGCCCCTGGGTGTCCCTCAGCGCGCCGATCCCACCGGAGATGAAGATCGCGGCGAGGAGCGGTCGTGCGACGCGACGGAGAATCACGGTCGTAACCTTTCTGATCCGGACCCGGGAAACAAACCTAACCCCAGTCTTCCCGCCCGCCACGTCACCCAACCGCGCTAACGGTGTATCCAAGAATATTTCTCTGACACTAGACGGGCCTAGATTTTCCTAGCGGGCTCGATACGCCTTGGGCAGCTTGAACCCGCGGTCGGCCGCGACCTGCCGCAGCCGGTCCGGGTAGTCGGTGATGATGCCGTCGACACCGTCGTCGATGAGCTTGTGCATGGTGGCCGGGTCGTCGATCGTCCAGGGCACGACCTTGATCCCCGCCCGGTGCGCCTCGGTGACCAGCGCTTTCGTCGTGAACGGCCGGTAGTCCGGGTCGCCGACCTTGCCGCCCTGCGGGTTGCCGTGCACCGGCGAGAGGGCCTTCGCGCCGAACGACTTCACCGCGCGGACGGGGCTGCCGCCGAAGTCGTCGATGTCGAGCCCGCCGAGCCACGGTGATTTGCCCGGCTGACCGACCTGCAGGAACTCGGGCTGGGTCAGCGCGACGGTCGGGATCCAGGGCGCGACCTGGCGAAACCGCATCAGCGCGCCCCAGTCGAAGCTCTGGATCGAGACGTTGTGCGCGAAGCCGCCGCGCACGATCTCGCGCACCGCCCGCTGGACGAACTGCTCACGCGGCGCCGTCTCGTGCGGCGCGGCGGCCTCGACCTTGGTCTCGATGTTGAACTCGATGCCCCAGGCACGGTGGTCGCGGGCGAGCTGGAAGAGCTCGGCGAGCGTCGGCATCTTGGCGCCGGGGGAGAGCGTCTGGCCGGGATGCGCGGACTGCCGGAGCGAACCGCAGTCCAGCGTGCGGACCTGCGCGAACGTCAGGTCCTTCACGTATTTGCCGACGTACGGATACGCCGGGTCGCCGGGTGTCGCGGGCGCGGTGTCGCGGCATTTCGCGGCTGTCGTCTTGCGGTCGTGGGTGATCACCTCGCGGCCGTCCTTGGTGATCTGGAGGTCGAGTTCGAGCGTGGTCACCCCCAGCTCCATCGCCTTGCCGAACGACGCGAGGGTGCTCTCGACCGTGAGGCCGAGCCCGCCGCGGTGGGCCTGGATGTCGAAGGCGCGACGCGGATGCGCGTCGGCGACCCCGGCCGTCGTCAAGGTCAGCGCAGCGGCGATGACCAGCGCGAATGTCTTCATTCGTGCACCATGCCACGGACGGGTGAACTTCGATTGACTTTGACGCAACGTCAACCTCTACCTTCGTGGACATGCCGAACGAGAAGGAGTGGTCGATCCAGGACATCGCCCGCTCGGCCGGGACCACGAGCCGGACGCTGCGCCACTACGGCGACATCGGGCTGCTCGAACCGAGCCGGGTGGGGAGTAACGGATACCGCTACTACGACCAGGACGCGCTGGTGCGGCTGCAACGAATCCTGCTGCTTCGCGAACTCGGGCTGAGCCTGCCCGCGATCGGCGAAGTCCTCGAAGGGGAACAGGACACGACAGCGGCGCTGCGCACGCACCTGAAGTGGCTGGAGCAGGAGCGCCAGCGGCTCGGTCGGCAGATCGAATCGGTCAGGACGACCTTGAAGAAGACAGAGAGAGGTGAACAGCTGATGGCAACGGAAGTGTTCGACGGCTTCGACCACGCGAAGTACGAAAAGGAGGTCACCGAACGCTGGGGCGCCGACGCCTACAAGCAGGGTGACCGGTGGTGGAAGTCGCTGAGCGCCGAGGACAAGAAGGCGCACCAACAGGAACAGAAGGACATCGCCGCCGCCTTCGGTGAGGCCCGCGCCAAGGGTCTGCCCGCCGACGGCGACGAGGCCCAGGCGATCACGCAGCGGCTGTACGAGTGGCTCCGGCCGGCCGTGCGGGCCGTCTCGAAGGGCTACTTCGCCGGTCTCGGGCAGCTGTACGTCGACGACCCGCGCTACGGGCAGTACGACGAGAAGCACGGCGAAGGCACCGCGGAGTACATCCGCGACGCGATGGCGATCTACGCCGAGCGCAACCTGAGCGACTAAGAAAGGGGGACGGGGCTGCAGACCCGTCCACTCGGAGTAACCCGTCGCGACACGCCTATCCCTCTATGGCGGAATATCGGGTCCACGCTAGAAACGCCGATAGCGTGTGAGAGTGGATCCCATCCGCAACCCCTTCGCCCCCGGCGCCGGTCAACGGCCGCCCGAACTGGCAGGCCGCGTGCGCGAGCTTCAGGCCTTCGAGGTCGTGCTCGAACGGGTCGCCCGCGGAAGACCCGAACGCAGCCTGATGCTGACCGGCCTGCGTGGCGTGGGGAAGACCGTACTGCTGGGCGAGCTGCGCTCGCGGGCCATCAAGCACGGCTGGGGCGCGGGCAAGATCGAGGCCCGCCCGGACACCGAACTCAGGCGGCCGCTGTCGGCCGCGCTGCACCGCGCGATCCGCGACCTCGCCGTCCGCCATCGCGCGCCGGACCGGGTCGAGCAGGTGCTCGGCGTGCTCAAGGCGTTCGCGCTGCGTGCCAACAAACCGGACGCGAAGCTCCGTGACCGCTGGCAGCCGGGCATCGACGTGCCCGCCGCGCAGGGCCGCGCCGATTCGGGTGACATCGAGATCGACCTGGTCGAGCTGTTCACCGAGGTGGCGGAGCTGGCGGCCGACGTCGGCACCGGGGTCGCGTTGCTGATCGACGAGATCCAGGATCTGCTGCCGGAGGACGTTTCCGCGCTCTGCGCCGCCTGCCACGAGCTCTCGCAGTCCGGGGCGCCGCTGGTCGTGGTCGGCGCGGGGCTCCCGCACGTGCCCGCCGTCCTTTCGGCGTCGAAGTCGTACTCGGAACGCCTCTTCCGCTACGCGCGTATCGACCGGCTGGAGCGCGACGACGCCGACCTCGCGGTGATGGCGCCCATCGAACGCGAGGACGCGGGCATCGAACCGGAGGCGCTGGACGCCCTGTTCGACGCGTCGGGCGGATATCCGTACTTCATCCAGGCCTACAGCAAGGCCGCCTGGGATGCCGCGCCGGCGGATCCGATCACCGTGAAGGACGTCCAGGTCGCCGCTCCGGAGGCCGAAGCGGAGCTCGCGGTCGGCTTCTTCGGCTCCCGCTACGAGCGCGCGACGCCGGCCGAACGCGAGTACCTGCTCGCGATGGCCGAGCTGACCCAAGGCCGGGACGAGTCCGCCGGTACCGCCGATGTAGCCGTCTACCTGGGGCGGAAGCCTTCGTCACTGTCACCGGCGCGGGACAGCCTGATGAAGAAGGGCCTGGTGTACTCCGCGGAACGCGGCCACATCGCCTTCACCGTCCCGCACTTCGGTCACTACCTGCTCGGCCGGGACTAGGCCTCTCTTCGGCTTTATTTTCTCAACGCTAGAAAGCGGTAGAGAACCCTACCGTCGCTTTGCCACGCCTTCAGCGTTATCAAGAAGTGACCGGCGCCACCAAATCTCTCCGGTTTTACGCTCTAGTTGCCGATGATTCATCGGCAAGTGTGCCAAGTCACCGGATAATCGTTGGCTTCCTTGTGAAAAAGGGTGCATACTAGAAGCACAGCCACGAAGACGCAAGATCTACTCCCAAGGGGATGACAAAACCGATGAACAACATCGCCGCCAAGCTCCGTGCCCGTCGCGCCGAGGCTCGCACTCGCCGGGCCCTGAACCGGGCGATCGACACCGCGGCCACCGCGACCGTTCGTCAGGAGCTCATCGCTATCTCTCAGGCGCGTCACACGCACATGCGCTGACCGACCACAACCGTTGTAGGTGTCGCCCATTCGAGTGACCTACGACACATAGTGTGTGAGGTGTAACGCCGCTGAACGTGGCGTCGATACCCATTACGACCCCGTGATGCTGGCGGACCCCCGACCTGGCAGCATCACGGGGTTTCCATATGTCCATCCCCGAAAGATTTCTTGCCTTCACCGCTTCGCGGAGTAACACTTGACTCAGTCAACGAATCTGTTGCGGAGGTCAAATGAATCGATCCGCGGACCGGGTGGCGACCGTCCGGGCCTTCAACCGCCTGTACACCGGCGTGATCGGCGTCCTCGACGAAGGACCGGCCGACGCCGAGTACTCCCTGAGCGAAGCCAGGGTCATCTTCGAACTCGCGCAGCAGGAGCAGACCCAGGTCACCGACCTGCGCAAACGTCTCGACCTCGACGCCGGATACGCGAGCAGGCTGCTCGCGAGGCTCGAGGAACGAGGCCTCCTCACCCGCGAGCGCAGTGACGAGGACGCTCGCCGTCAGATCGTCCGGCTGACCGAGAACGGCCGCAAGGCCTTCGCCGTCTTGGACCAGCGGTCGGTGGGCCGGATCGGCTCGCTGCTCGGCAAATTCGGCGAAGACGACCAGGAGCGGCTGCTCGGCGCCATGGACACGATCTCGTCGCTGGTCGGTGAGCGCGCCTCGAACCCCGCGCTGGTCCTGCGCCCGCCCCGGCCGGGCGACTTCGGCTGGGTGGTCCACCGTCACGGCGCCCTCTACTCCCGCGAGTACGGCTGGGACGAACGCTTCGAAGCACTCGTCGCCCGCGTTGTCGCGGAGTACGTCGACAGGCGCGGAGACCCACGCCAAGCGGGCTGGATCGCCGAACTCGACGGGGAGCGCGTCGGCAGCATCTTCTGCATGCCCGCCGAAGACGACACCACCGCGAGGCTGCGGATGCTGCTCCTGGAACCGGCCGCGCGGGGGCGTGGCGTCGGGAAACGCCTGGTCGCCGAATGTGTCGAGTTCGCGAGGGCAGCCGGCTACCGGGCGATGGAACTCTGGACGGTCTCGCTGCTGGACGCGGCGCTGGCGATCTACCGGAAGGCAGGCTTCCAGCTGGTCGGCGAAGAGCCGATCACGGGCTTCGGTTACCAGCTGACCGGGCAGACCTGGCGGCTGGAGCTGTGAGGTGTTCGTCGTCTACTGCCCCGCCTGCGACCGCCGGTCCGTGGTCGGGGTCGGCTCGATCGCTTTCATCGACGACCTGACGCCGGGCATGATCCTGACCGGGAAAACCTTCGCGCCCCACCAGCCGTGCGTGCGCGAAGTCCGGCAGGACCGGCTCTTCCGCTACTGATGTCGATTTGCCGAGGGCTCGTTCGTCTAGGGGCCATCGATTCCCAAGGAGGACGCCATGCCCCACTACATCGGATTCATCCGTTCGACGACGGACTCGCACGACCACCTCGGCCCCGACGAAGCGCAACGTGTGCTCGAGAGCTACATGGCCTGGGCTGACGAACGCACCAAGGAGGGCCGCTTCGTCGGCGGCGGCGGACTGTCGAGGAGTGGCCGGGTGTTGCGCGGTTCCGGCGGCGAGGTCGGCGCGACCGACGGCCCGCACACCGAGGCCACCGAGATCGTCGGCGGCTACCAGGTGATCGAGGCCGCGGACCTCGATCAGGCGGAGAAGATCTTCGCGACGCATCCGCATCTGGCGTTCGGGCCGATCGAGGTGCGCAAGGTCGGCGAACGCGGTTGCGAGGACTGACGCCGTCATGAGCCGCCCGGCCGGCGTGGTGGAGCATCTGTTCCGGCACAGTGCCGGGCGGATCGTCGCCACGCTGGCCAGGGCGCTCGGCCCCGAACGGCTGGACCTGGCCGAAGAGGCCGTCGCCGACGCGCTGGAACAGGCGCTGCGCACCTGGCCGCAGGCCGGAGTTCCGGACAACCCGCAGGGCTGGTTGTTCCGGGCCGCGCGGAACCGGGCGATGGACGTCGTCCGTCGCGAACAGACCCTGCGCACCCTGCTGCCGCGGCTCGTGGGACTCGACGGTCACGAAGCTGGCCGGGGGACCGACGACGAACTCGTGTTGATGCTGCTGTGCTGTCATCCCGCGCTGCCGACGGTCTCGCAGGTGGCGCTGACGCTGAAGACCGTCGGCGGGCTCGGGGTGAACGAGATCGCGGCGGCCCTGCTGACGAAACCGGCGACGGTGGCGCAGCGGCTCGTGCGGGCGAAGAAGTGGTTGCGGGATTCGGGGAAGCCGCTTTCCCTGCCGGGGCCGGACGCCCTGGAGTCCAGAGTGGACAGTGTGCTGGCCGTGCTTTATCTGCTCTTCAACGAGGGCTACGACGCGACGACCGGAGAGGTCGCGGTGCGCGGCGAACTGTGTGGGGAGGCGATCCGGCTGGGGCGGCTGCTGCTGGCCGAGCCGAAGACGGATCTGCCGAGGGTGCGGGCGCTGGTCGCGCTGATGTTGCTGCAGGGAAGCAGGCTGCCCGCGCGGGTCGACCGGGACGGTGACCTGCTGCTGCTCGACGAGCAGGACCGCGACCGCTGGGACCACGCCATGATCGCCGAGGGGACGCGGCTGTTCGAGCGGGCGTGCACCGGGCCGGAGATGTCGGCCTATCACGTCGAGGCGGCGATCGCGCTGTGCCACAGTACGGCTTCACCGCCGGACTGGCGCCGGATCGTCGGCCTTTACGACGACCTGCTGGCGCTGCGGCCGTCACCGGTGGCGCGGCTGAACCGCGCGATCGCGCTTTCGATGGTGGACGGTGCTTTGACTTCGGCGATCGCCGAACTCGAAGCCATCGAGGCCGACCTGCCGGACTACACCCTGCTGCCCGCCGTCCTCGGCGCGCTGTGGCTGCGGGCCGGAGACCCGGCGCGAGCCGCGGAGCACTACCGGAGAGCGCTCGCGCTGCCCTGCTCGGAACCGCAACGGCGCTTCCTCACCCGGCGCCTGACGGCCTGCACGACAACTCCCTGACCAGCACTTTTGTCGATCTCCGCGTGTACCCCACCCCCCACCACTCCCAGGGGGCGCGCCCCGCACCAGCGTATCGGGAGGGGGTGTCGCGGGGTGGGGACCGGAGGGTTTCGGGGGCGAGTTGTGCACAACGGTGGGTGGGTGTGGACAGCTCGGCAAGGGGCGCGCAGGGGAGGTGATGCGAAAGCCACTTTCGCAACGTTGAAGGTTGCGAAAGTGGCTTTCGCAACGTGCTTCAGCGGCCCGAAAGCGGAAGCAGCAACGCACGTCCGCGACCCGAAAGCGGAAGCAGCAACGCACGTCCGCGACCCGAAAGCGGAGGCGGCGAAGTCGAAGACATCCGCAGTTCACGCGGGCAGGGTTATCTGGGGGAGTGAACTGGACGGCGTACGTCGACGGCTACTGCGAACGCCTCGCCCCCGGGCTCTGGGGCGAGCCGCTCAACAGCCTCAGTAATCTCGCGTTCCTGATCGCGGCGATCGCCGTCTGGCGGCAGCCGAAAGGCCGCGTGTTCGGCGTCCTCATCGGGCTGGTGTTCCTTGGCAGCACGGCGTTCCACCTGCTCGCCACCCGCTGGTCCGCGGCCGCCGACACCGGCTTCATCCTGGTGTTCGTCCTGTACTACGCCGCCGTGTTCCCTCACGTGTTCTTCGGCGTCGGCCGGAGGCTGGCCTGGCTTGGTATCCCCGTGTTCCTCGCCTTCACCGCCGTCGTCGCGTCGCTGGGCGGCGGGCTGTACCTCTCGGCGTTGATCGGGCTGGTGATCTTCGCGCTCATTCTCCGGGGTGCAGACCGCCGCAGGTTCGCCGTGGCCGCCGGCGTCTTCGGGCTGTCCCTGTCGTTCCGCACGGCCGACCACACGGTCTGCGGGAGCTTCCCCGCCGGGACGCACTTCTTGTGGCACCTGCTGAACGGCCTCGTCCTCTACCTGGCGGCGACCGCGGTAATGCTGAAACTTCCAAAAGAAGGGGCCGCGTCCCGGCAGGACGCGGCCCCTTCCACCGAAAACGGCTAGTGGACGCCGATTTCGCGGAGATCCTTGTCGTGTTCGTCGGCGTGGTAGTCCGCGGCGTCGGTGTCGTCCGTGCCGTTGAAGACCTTCAACCGCCGCGCGATCACCGTGAAGATCACGGCGATCAGCAGGTTCGCGATCAGCGCCACGAAGCCGACGTAGATCTGCAGCTGCGAGCCGCTGAGCGGGTGCCAGCCGAAGATCGACAAATCGCCGAGCTTCAGCGCCGAACCACCGAAGTGCGCCTTGCCGGTCGCCGGGTTGGGGATGTTGTAGAGCATGATCAGGCCCCAGCCGATGCCGACCACCCAGCCGGCGATCAGGCCCCAGCGGTGGAACCACCGCGTGTACAGCGAGATCGCGACCGCCGGCAGCGTCTGCAGGATCAGCACCCCGCCGATGAGTTGCAGGTCGATCGAGAACTGCGGGTCGATGAACAGGATGAACGCCACCGCGCCGAACTTCACGATCAGCGAAGCGAGCTTGGCCTGCTTCGCCTCCTGGCCCGGTGTCGCGTCCTTCTTGATGTACTCCTTGTAGATGTTGCGGGTCCACAGGTTGGCCGCCGCGATCGACATGATCGCCGCGGGCACCAGCGCGCCGATGCCGATCGCGGCGAACGCGATCCCGGCGAACCACGACGAGAACTGCGTGTCGAACAGCACCGGGACGACGGTGTTCGTGTCGGGCTTGCCGGTCGCGTTGTTGGTGATCGGCGAGACCGACGCGCTGATCGCGACGTAACCGAGCAACGCCAGCAGGCCAAGGACCAGCGAGTACGCCGGGAGCGCGACCATGTTCCGCTTGATCACACTGCGGCCGCGCGAGGCGAGCACGCTGGTGAGCGAGTGTGGGTACAGGAACAGCGCCAGCGCGGAACCGAGTGCCAGCGTGGCGTACTGCAACTGGTTGTTCGCGTTGAGCAGGATGCCGTCCGACGGGGATGGCGACTTGTCGAACTTCGCATCGGCCGCGCTGAAGATCTCCGACCAGCCGCCGAGCTTCGAGGGCAGGTAGATGATCGCGACGATGATCACGAGGTAGATCAGGATGTCCTTGACGAACGCGATCAGCGCGGGCGCGCGAAGACCCGACTGGTAGGTGTAGACCGCCAGGATGACGAAGGCGACCAGCAGCGGCAGGTGACCGACGATGCCGGAGCCGTTGATGCCCATGGTCCGCAGCACCGCTTCGAGCCCGACGAGCTGCAGCGCGATGTACGGCATCGTCGCGATGATGCCGGTGATCGCGATCAGCAGCGCCAGCGTCGGCGAACCGAAGCGGCCGCGGACGAAGTCGGCGGGTGTGACGTAGCCGCGGACACGCGAGACCGACCACATGCGCAGCGCGGGCATCAATACGATGGGGTAGACGATGATCGTGTACGGCAGCGCGAACAGGCCCATCGCGCCGGCGCTGAACATCAGCGCGGGGACGGCCACGAACGTGTAAGCCGTGTAGAGGTCGCCGCCGAGCAGGAACCAGGTGATCCACGAGCCGAACTTGCGGCCGCCGAGACCCCATTCGTCCAGGTGGTCGAGGGTGTTGCCGGCCTTCCAGCGCGACGCGACGAAGCCGAGCACGGTGACCACCGCGAAGAGGATCGTGAAGATGATCAGCTCGGGCCATTGGATGTTGGTCACTTGACGTCCCCCTCGTCGAGCTCGTCCACGGACAGCCGGTCGGGACGCTCACTGGTCGGCTTGTCCTTCGTCATCACGAAGACGATCCAGGTGCACAGGACACCGACCGCGACGAACACGAATTGGAACCAGTAGAAGTACGGCATCCCGAACAGCCGGGGACCGTCCGAATTGAACAAGGACGTGATCAGCACCAGCAACGGGATGATCAACAGGAGGTTCCAGGGGCTGAACTGAAAGCCCCTCACCTTCCCGTCTGCCTTACCTGACGCCATCGGACCTCACCTAACGTTCCCGTACCCCCGGATGGTCCCGATGACCCTAGAACCTCTCCCCCGTCCGGGTCACGCGTGCCCGATATCGATTTGATCAGCGGCGCCTCATACGACGAAGGGCGGTTGCCGTCGGTCTCCCCGGCGGATATCAATAGCCGCAAGTCGCGAACAGGAACTTCGCACGCAAGATCAAAGGGGCATCGGATGAAGAAACTCCGCTATGCGGTGGTGATCCCGGCTGTCGCCGGCACCATGCTGGCCGGGTTCACGCCTGCGTTCGCAGGTCCGGAGGCTGCCGGGCAGCAGTCGCTGAACTCCACCAACATTCCGGCGAAGTACGCGGACCAGAAGCTGGACTGGCACAAGTGCACCGCCAGTGAGCTGCCGTCCGCGCCGCCTCCGGGGGCCGAGAACATCGAGTGTGCGACCTACCGCGCGCCGCGTAACTGGTACAAGACGAACGAGGCCATCGACCTGACGATCGCCGTCAGCCGCCTCGCCGCCACCAGCGGCAAGGCGACGGCCAGCGTCATCACGAACCCGGGTGGCCCCGGCGCTCCGGGCCGTAACTTCCCGGCCCGTCTGCGTAACCAGACGAAGCTGCGCGCGAACCAGGAGATCATCGGTCTAGACCCGCGCGGCACCGGCAAGAGCACGAACATCACCTGCGGCAACGCGATCGGCACCGGCTCGGACCTCGACCCGCGCGACCGCAGCCGGGCGAACCTCAACCTGATCCTGGACGCCACCAAGTACGCGGCGGACTCCTGCCAGGTGAAGTCGGGCGAGCTGGGCCCGCTCATCAACACCGCGCAGACCATCCGCGACATCGACCTGCTGCGTGTCCTGCTGGGCCGCGACAAGATCAACTGGGTCGGCTACTCGGCGGGTACCTGGATGGGCGCGCACTACGCGCAGCAGTTCCCCACCCGGACCGGGCGCTTCCTGCTCGACTCCGCGACCGAGTTCACCACCACCTGGCAGAACTCGTTCGACTGGCAGCCGCTCGGCTTCGAGCGCCGCTGGCGTCAGGACTTCCTGCCGTGGATCGGCAAGTACGACAAGGTCTACGGCTTCGGCAAGACCGGTGAAGCCGCGCGCCAGACCTACGAGAAGGTCCGTTTCGCGCTGACGCAGAACCCCGTCGAGGTGGACGGCGTCCCGGTTTCGGCCAACGCCCTCGACTCGACCATCGCGTCGTACCTCTACGCGAAGCGCAACTTCACCGTGCTGGCCGACTACCTGGTCAACCTGAAGACGCTGACCGAGGGCACCTCGACGCAGCAGCAGAAGGCCGCGGCCGCGCAGAAGGTCAAGGCCGAGACGGTGGACGGTGACGGCGTCATCGGCCCGCAGCCGCTGTTCGTCCCGACCGACGGTGACTCCTACAACGCCAGCTTCTGGTCCATCCCCTGCAACGAGGGCAAGTGGACCGGCAACCGGCAGAGCGTCATCCGCCAGTCGCAGAAGCTGATCGACCGCGATCTGCCGCTGCTCGGTGCCGGCTGGCTGATCCAGCCGTGCATCTTCTGGAAGAACAAGCCGGTCGACCTGCCGAAGCTCGACGGCCGCGGCGTCCCGCCGGTGCTGATCGTCCAGTCGGTGCACGACCCGGCGACCCCGCTCGAGGGCGCGACCCGTGCGCACCGCGCGTTCGCCGGCTCGCGGATGATCACCGTGACCGGTGAAGGTGACCACGGTATCTACGCCGGCGGCAACGCGGGTGTGGACAAGGTCGTGGAGGACTACCTCGTCGACGGCAAGGTGCCGAACGACCAGAGTCTCCCCGGACTCCCACTTCCGGTGCCCGCGGGCGCCTGAGGCCACTAGGGATTGTGGCCCCGTCGAGCTTCGGCTCGGCGGGGCCCTTTTCTTGGGTTGTCCACGACCTGTGCACAGAGTTGTCCACAGGCTGGGGGTAACTCGGTGGGGACAACTCGGGCGTCTGGATGGAACTCGCGTGATCGGAGGCGTCTCTCGCGTGATTGGGGGCGTAACTCGGGAGTTCCGGCCGGGCCGGTATTAGTATTGGCGCCATGGTGCGAGTGCCGTTGACGGACGAGGAACGCGAACGCGGCGAGCGGCTGGGGCTGGCGCTCCGGGACGCGCGCGCGGCGTCGTCACGAAGCATGGTCGAGGTCGCGGCGGAGGCCGGGATCTCGGTCGAGACGCTCCGGAAGATCGAGACCGGGCGGATCCCGACGCCCGCCTTCTTCACGGTGATGGCGATCGCGGACGCCATCGGGCTGCCGCTGGACGCGCTGCGCGCGGCCGCCGAGGGCGGCGCCGAGCGGGTCGCGGAAGCGAGTTAGCGGCGCAGGGTGGCCAGGGCGTGGGCCCGGTCGTTCAGGTAGAGGAAGCCGTCGATCGGCAGGTCGAAGCTGTTCAGCAGGCTCTCCAGCGTGGCGTATTCGTCCACGCCGAGATGCAGGTTCTCCTTCATCGCGTGCGCGATGAGGACGTCGGCCAGTTCTTCCCACTCACCCGACCAGTGCAAGGTGCGGTAGAACGCCAGAACGTCCGGCGCGACGCGGTCGGAGATCTGGTCGAGCAGGCTTTCACCGAAGAAGCTGATCCGGCCGTCGGCCAGGTCGGCGACGGTCGGGTTCGCCGGGTCGGCGGCGGTGTCGGGATTGCGGACCACGCCGGGGCCCGCCACCGGATAACCCGTCTTGACGTTGCCGTTGTCCTCGACCAGCACGATCAGGTGCACGCCGTACCGTTCGCCCGCGCAGCGCCAGCGGCCGTTGTGCTGTCTGACGCGGGGTTCGCTCGGATCGTTCGCGACGTCCTTGATCACCGCGATGATCTGCTCGTCGGTCCAGCCCGCGGGGAACTCGCTGGTCGCCCGCCGCCCCTTTCCCGGTGCGTGCCCGCCGCCCACTCGTGCTCCTTTCGTCGCATCGAGGGTAACCCGCGTTCGGAGTTTTCGAACGATCCGAACGCGGGAATGGGTGATCTCAGGCGATCACGCTGAGCAAGACGGCCCCGACGACGAGCACGTCGACGCCGCGCAGAGCCTGGAACCCGGCGGCCCCGCCGCTGACGTAGTAGTTCATCGGCGGCCGGGTCGCCGTCCGCGCCGCGGCGACGACGGCGAGCGGGATCGCGAGCCACACCGGCCAGCCCGGGACCACCCCGAGCGCCAGCGTCACCACGCCGAGCAGGGTCCCCCAGACGAGGCCGAGAAGCGCGATCACCAGGCCGTTGACCAGCCGCAACTCCCAGTCGGACGCGCCGAGCCACCGCCGGCGGCCGGGGTTGCGCCACAGTTCGCCGAGCCCGCCGACGAACGGCACGAGCGCCGCGTACGCGCCGAGCGTGAAGAGCGGCGCGGCCGGGATCGCCGGAAAGGCCAGGTGCGCGATGCCGACCAGGCACGCGATCACCACACTGGCCGCCGCGTAGCGCATCCGGCCGAGCACCCCGGCCCACGCGAGCCGCAGTGTCGTCGGACGCCGCAGCGACAGCCACGGCACCGGCTTCGATTCCGGGATCAGCAGCATGGGGTCCATGAAGACCGCGGCCATCGCCCGCAGGAGCCGCGCGTTCCAGCCGTCGACGAGCTCCTGACGGCCGACCCCGGACGTCGGCTCGCCGCCGAAGGCCACCGCGACCGCCAACACGAACAGCGCGCCGGCCAGCGCCTCGACGGCGATCGGCCCCCAGCCCGCTGCGGCGAACGCCAGACCGGCCACGGCGAGCACGACCGGCGCGAGCGTTTCCCCGCGGATCGCCGTCCGCCGCGCGGTGACCGCCGCCAGGATCGCCCCGGAGACGGTCAACGCCGCCATCGCGATCCATACGTCCTTCGTGCCGTCGCCGATCGCGGTGACCAGCGCGCCGGTGTAGCCGACCACCAGGACCAGGCCGACCCAGAGCGTCCACATCCGCTTGACGACGACTCGGCGCCTGTCGACGCGGGCGAAGTCCATCCACGTCAGCGCCGCCGGCTCGGCCCAGACGAAACCGCGGCGCAGCAGGCCGCGCCAGAACATCGCGCACAGCACGATCAGCAGCCCGAAGACCGCCGGGAAGTCCACAACGGACTGTCCAAAAAGGAAATCCCGGAGCTTCGGCAGGTTCTGGAACGCGGTGAACAGCGCGCCGAAACCGAACAGGGCCAGGAAGGTCTGGTAGTCGCCGTTGAACAGGCCGCCGAATCGCTGTCGTCCCGGGACGTGCGTGGGGGCCTTCGTGGTCACCACCTTCGAGGCACTCCTTTCCGCCGAGAAGGCATCAGCAGAGCTCGAGAGTGGAGTCGGCCGCTTCGAGCAGCGGGGGATGATGCGTGGCCACGACGACGGCCGCCCCGGCGTCGGTCGACCGCTTGATCAACGACGTCAGCCACTCCTTCCCGGCGGCATCGAGCGCCCGTTCGGGCTCGTCGAGCAGCAGGACGTCGTGCGGCCGCGCGGTCGCGCCGAGGAGCAGCAGACGACGGCGTTGCCCGGCCGAGAACTTGCCCGCGGTGACCTTCGCGCGTTCGGAAAGTCCCGCGTCCGCCAGAAGCGCGTCGAAATCGCCGAGATCGGCACCGAACGAGCCCTCCAGCAGTTCGAGATGCTGGAGCGGGGTCAGCTCGGCGAAGAAGTCGGAATCGTCGAACAACACGGAAACCTTGCGGCGGAAGGAAACTTCGCGTTCGTCGGGTTTACCGTCCGCGACGACGACGCGGCCCCGCTGCGGCGTCTGAATTCCGTACAGACACCGCAACAGCGTCGATTTCCCGACCCCGTTGGGGCCGACGATGACGGCGCATTCGCCCGCCTCGACCTCGAAGTCGAGTCCGTCGAACAGCCAGTGCTCCCCGGCTTGGATGCCGAGCCCGCGTACGTCGATCATCGGCCGCGCAACGCTTCGATCACCGGCGCGAGCGCGTCCATGTTGTGCTCCAGCACGGTGAAATAGGTGAAACCGAACCGCTCGCGGTGCGCCAGGATCTGTTCGGCGATCTGCGCGTGGGTGCCGACCAGTGCCGTCGGAAGTTCGGCTAGCTGGTCGACGGTGAGCTTGCCGTCGAGCAGCTCTCGCAGACTCTCCAAACCCTCTCGCCGATCTTCGACCACCGCGACGAAATGCGAGAGGATATTCAATTCGGCCTCGCGTCCGGCCAGCTTTCCGCGGACGAAGTCCACTCGTTCTTCGATTCCGGCCGCGTCTTCGACGGCGAGCGCGCCGCCGTCGGGAACGGCCGCCGTGCCGGTGAATCCGATGATGTCGGCGTGTTGGGCGGCGAGCGTGAGCAACCGGTCTCCGCGTCCGGCGATCATCAGCGGCGGGCCCGGTTTCTGCACCGCCGGCGGTTTGTGGTTCAGGTCGGCATAAAGCCGGTTGAGCACCTTGATGGTGTTTTCGAGATGATCGACGCGCTTTCCGGCGCGGGGAAACTCCATGCCCGCCGCCTCGAATTCGGCTTTCACGTAACCGGCCCCCAGGCCGAGCTCCAGCCTGCCCTCGGTGAACTGGTCCGTGCCGGTGACGTCGCGGGCCAGCAGCACCGGGTTGTAGAAGGCGGTGTTGATGACGAAGGTGTTGAGCCGCGGACGGCTCGTCACCTCGGCGGCGAGCACCAGTGCCGGGAACGGCGGCGCCATGCCGAGATGGTCGGCCGCGCCGATCACGTCGAATCCGAGGTCCTCGGCCTTGCGGCACTTCTCGACCCACGCCGCACGGGTCTCCGGGACCACCATGTTGACGCCGAATTTGACCATGCGGCCACGGTACCGAGACCGAAAGAAGAAGGCCTCATCCTCGGGAATGACTCCGAGGATGAGGCCTTCTCCGGCGTTCGGGCGATCAGCCGAGGCGCTGCTTCAACGCGTCGAGCTCGTCACGCAGGGAAGCCGGGACCTTGTCGCCGATCTTCTCGAACCACTCCTCGATGAGCGGCAGTTCCTGGCGCCACTCTTCGGCGGAGACGTCGAGCGCGGCCTGGATGTCGGCCAGCGGCTCCTTGAGGCCCTCGGTGTCGAGGTCCTCGGCCTTCGGCACGAAACCAACCGGGGTCTCGTTCGCGTTGCCCTTGCCCTCGACGCGGTCGATGACCCACTTCAGGATCCGCGAGTTCTCGCCGAATCCCGGCCACAGGAAGCGGCCGTCGTCGCCGCGGCGGAACCAGTTGACGTAGAAGATCTTCGGCAGCTTGTCCGCGTCGGCGTTCTTGCCGAGGTCCAGCCAGTGCTTGAAGTAGTCACCGGCGTGGTAGCCGAGGAACGGCAGCATGGCCATCGGGTCGCGGCGCACGTTGCCGACCGCGCCGGCGGCGGCCGCGGTGGTCTCCGACGACATGGTGGCGCCCATGAACACGCCGTGCTGCCAGTCGCGGGCCTCGTTCACCAGCGGGACCGTGGTCTTGCGACGGCCGCCGAACAGGATCGCCGAGATCGGCACGCCCTGCGGGTCGTCCCACTCGGGCGCGAGGATCGGGCACTGCGACATCGGCGTGCAGTAGCGCGAGTTCGGGTGCGCGGCCTTCTCTTCCGACTCCGGCGTCCAGTCCTGCTTCTTCCAGGAGGTGGCGTGCGCGGGCTTCTCGCCCATGCCCTCCCACCAGACGTCGCCGTCGTCGGTGAGCGCGACGTTCGTGTAGACCGTGTTGCCCTTTTCGATGGTGCGCATCGCGTTGGGGTTGGTGTGCCAGTCGGTGCCCGGCGCGACGCCGAAGAAACCGAACTCGGGGTTCACCGCGTACAGGCGGCCGTCCTCGCCGAACCGCATCCACGCGATGTCGTCACCGAGGGTCTCGGCGCGCCAGCCGGGGATGGTCGGCTGCAGCATGGCGAGGTTGGTCTTGCCGCAGGCGCTCGGGAACGCCGCCGCGACGTAGTGGACCTTGTCCTCGGGCGAGATCAGCTTGAGGATCAGCATGTGCTCGGCCAGCCAGCCCTCGTCGCGGGCGATGACCGAGCCGATGCGCAGCGAGTAGCACTTCTTGCCCAGCAGCGAGTTGCCGCCGTAGCCGGAGCCGTAGCTCCAGATCTCGCGGGTCTCGGGGAAGTGCGAGATGTACTTGGTGGTGTTGCACGGCCACGAGACGTCCTCCTGGCCCGGCTCCAGCGGCGCGCCGACGGAGTGCAGGGCGGGGACGAACTCGCGCTCGGTGCCGTCCTCGGTGACGAACTTGTCCAGCGCGGCCTTGCCGGCGCGGGTCATCACGCGCATGGAGGCGACGACGTAGGCGAAGTCGGTGATCTCGATGCCGAGCTTGGGGTCCTCGGCTCCGAGGGGGCCCATGCAGAAGGGGATGACGTACATCGTGCGACCGCGCATGCAGCCGCGGTACAGCTCGGTCATCGTGGCCTTCATCTCGGCCGGGTCCATCCAGTTGTTGGTGGGACCGGCGTCGGATTCGTCCTGCGAACAGATGAAGGTGCGCTCTTCGACGCGGGCGACGTCATTCGGGTCGGAAGCGGCCCAGTACGAGTTGGGCTTCGCGTCGAGCTGCACGAACGTGCCGGCGGAGACCAGCTCGGCGTTGATGCGCGCGGCCTCTTCGTCGGACCCGTCGACCCACACCACGCGGTCCGGAGTGGTCAGTTCGGCGACCTCCCGGACCCAGGACAGCACGCCACTGTGCGTCGTCGGCGCATTTTCCAGTCCGGGGATGGCGACTGCGGTCATCTCTACTCCTGACTTCCGACGGCAGAAGCCCACACCGGGAACGACGCTGTTCCGATGCGGGCTTCGATGCCGGCGACCGAATGGCTTCGCACACCGGCGGGAAGGCCGGTGTGCGGGTTTTGGGATTCCCCGAGAGTAGCCGGATGACCGGCAGGTAACCGAGAGCTGACCTGTCGGTTCTCTCACAAGAACGATAAGGGAATCGATTCAGTATCACCGGAATGGGCCATACGCAGAAATTCTTCCGGTGACCGATGGCACAGCGGCCGGGCGAATCGGACATGGGAAAGCCCGGTACGAGGTGCCGTACCGGGCTGTTCTGTGACCAGGATTACAGGAATCACCGCTTTGAATTGGCCTGGACCATTCTTGTATTGGTCCAGGCCATTTCGGGAATCAGTTGGGGCTGATCCACTGACCGGTGGCGGAATCGATCTTCGCCACACCTTCGAGTGTTTCGGTGCCCGCGCCACCCCACGCCGCGTCACCCGCCGGGTCGGCTGCCGCGTCGCCTGCGGTCGCCGGGACGGTCGCGAAGGCCGCGCCGATGTCGTTGTTGACCACGCCGCTGCCGACCTCGGTCCACTGGCCGGGCCCGGTGTGCTCGTAGGTCTTGGAGTTGCCGGAGGCGTCGGTCTCCACCGCGATGTCGGCGCTGCCGTCGCCGTCCTTGTCGGTGAAGGCGATCGTGCGGCCGTCCTCCGTCTGGACGACGGCGGTGTCGGGGGTTCCGTCACCGTCGGTGTCGATGGTCGGCGGGCCGACCTCGACGTCGCCGCCGGGCATGTCGGCGTGCATCGTGCCGCTGGTGCCCGCGTCGGAACCGTCGTCGTTGCCGCCGCCACCCGCTTCGACCCAGGAGCCGGAGGCCTCGTCGTAGATCGCCTCCTGGACGACCTTGCCGTTCTCGTCGAGCACCGCGTACTGGTCGGCCTCGCCGTCGCCGTCGGTGTCGACGAACGCCTGGCCGGTGCCGTCCTCGTGCTGGATGACCGCGGCGTCGTTGACGCCGTCCTTGTCGAGGTCGTAGTTGAGCTCGGCCTGGTACTCCTCACCGTCGACGTGGACGGTGACCGCTTCGGTGGAGCCCGACTCGGTGTCCGTGCCGCCGCTCTCGTCGACCCACATGGGATAACCCCCTCGTTGACCTGCTGGTGTGTCGAAGCTTATGACTCACCGTAGGCCGGTTCGGTTCCGGTGGCTACTTCGTGAGTACGACCCCGATGAGGAAGACCAGCCCGACGATTCCGAGCACGACGCCGAGGATCAGCTTCCTACGGCGCCCTTCTGCGGGGGCAGTGGCGGGAAGGGACTTTGCGCGGGTCCCGGGTCACGCTTGATTGTCGCGCAGTGACCGAATGCGACCGAGCAGTGCCTCGGCGCGATCGCGACCGTCCGAGACGTCCTTCAGGCGCTTCGCGACGACCGAGATCTTCTTCGCCCGTTCCTGCGCGCCCATCTTGATCGTCTTGTCGACTTCCTTCAGCTCCGCCTCGATCGCGTCGATGCGGCGGCCGAGTGCTTCGTCGAGTGCCATCGACAGCTGCTGTTCGGCCTCGATCAGCTGCTCCGCGACGAGCTGGTCCAGCGTGGACCGCGCGTCGGCGATCGCCTCGACCAGCCACTGCTTCATATGCTGCTTGTCCGACGCGTGTTTGCGGGTCCGCGCCATCCACCAGCCGGCGCCGAGGCCGATGATGATCGTGGCAGGCAGGATCACCGGGTTCAGGATCGCGACGCCCGCCAGCGGCAGCGCGGCGACCTTCCCGGCGCCCAGACCACCGGAAACCCCCATGAAGATGAGCAGTTTGTCCTCGGCCGTCGGCGGTTTCTTGTCCGGCGGGCGCAGCACGACCGGCGGCCCGCCCGCCCTGGCGAACTGGCCGCGGATGATCGCGAGCTCTTCGGGCGAGAACAACTCCGAAAGCGCGACGTTGGTGACCTGGTTGAGCCGCTGCGAGAGCAGCATCGAGATTCGCTGCGACGTCGTCTGCAACGCGATGTCGACCTGCTGGGGCAGCGCGGCGAGGGCGTCCCGTTTCGCGCCGTCGATCAGCTGACGGAAATGCGTCGACGCGTCGCGCATCTGCCTGCTGGTCTCGTGCCCGACCTCGACCCGGGTCCGCTGAATCTCCGCGCGCAGTTTCAGCTGCCAGCCCCGCGTCGAAGACCGGCGTTCGGTGGTCAGGTCGTCGCGGCGCTGGCGCAGTTGCTCGGCCTCGGCCTCACCGGCGGACAGCGCGCGGCTTTCCGCCTGGAGCTTCGCCTTGAGTTCGCCGAGCGCGCTCGACAGCGCGCGCAGGGTGTTGGCCTCGCCCAGCATCGCCGAGCGGCCGACCAGCATCTCCTGCAACGCGCCCTGCAGCGCGGCGATCCCGGCCTTCTCGCGCAGCATCGTGGCCATCTGCTCGTTCGGGGCCTTGGCCGCCGTCTCGAACATACGCGCGGAAACCGGGTGGAACACCGCGTCGGCGAACCGGGGGGCGTGCTCGGCGAGCAGCCGCCGGTCGGCTTCGAGAACCTCGCGCCAGCCGCGGAACTGGTCGGTCTTGGTGAGCGCGAACAGCACGGTCTCGACGCGTTCGCCCATGTCCTGCAGGAATTGCAGCTCCTGCGCGGTGAACGGCGACGACGAGTCCACGACGAACAGCAGCGCGGTGGCGCCGGCGGCGGCCTCCTTCGCCAGTTCACCGTGCATCGAATCGAGCCCGCCGACACCCGGCGTGTCCACAATGGACACTCGTTCGAGCAGCGGGACCGGACCCGAGACCTCGACGTAGCGCGGCGGGATCTGCCCGGCCGGCAGCTCGTGCGCGGCCGAAACCCAGTGGATCAGTTCGTTGAGGTTGATCGGCACCGGCGCCAGCTGGCCCGGGTAGCAGGCCTGCGCGGACCACTGCTCGCCGTGCTCGAAGACGAGATAGGTCGCCGTGGCGACGTCGGCGTCCACAGGGGACAGTCCCGGCATGGACAGGAGCGCGTTCACCAGCGAGCTCTTGCCGCGGTTGGTCTCGCCGACCACCACGACCGACGGCTTCTTCGGCCGCGCCTTCCGGATGTCCTCGACCCATTTCGCGGCCTGAGGATCGGCTTCGCGGACGACGGTGAGCAGTTGTTCGCGCGTGCTCTTCACGACCGCCGGGAGGTTGGCCGCCGCGCTCGGAGCCGTCACAGGGCCTTCTTCGCGTAGACCATGACGATCGGCGCGCGCAGGACCCGCTCGTGATCGGCGAAACCGACCACCTCGGTCTCCGCGACGAGCCCTTCGAGCGCCGGATCCTCGGTCGCGATCGCGCCACCCGCCTCGTGGACGGCGGGGTCGAACCGCTCGCCGTCCGGGCGCAGGGCACGGACGCCGATCCCGGCGAGCCCGTGTTCGAGCCGCTCGACGACGCCGCCGCTGCGGGCGCGATCGAGGGCGTACAGGCACAGCTGGATCAGCGCCTGCCTGTCCGCGAGAGCCTGTTCGAGGTCGGCCGGACCCGTGGTCGTGGACTCCACATCGGTCTTCGACGCGATATCGACGGCCTCGGTTCCCTCGGACGGCGAAGTCTCGCCATCCGCTTCGGCGATGATCGCCGCCGGAATCTGGCCGGTCGGCACGTCGTCCGGATTCACGTCATCGACCGGCTTCTTGCGCAGCCAGGCACCCACCCGAATCGACCCCCGTAACTGGTGTCCCGGGCCGACCGATCAGCCCGGGGAGATTTCACCAGTGTCGGCCACGAGCCCGCCGGGCGGGGGCGAAATCGGCAGAACGGGACGGAGGAATCTGGCGATGAGCTCCTTCATCACCGCGAGTTCCGCCGCCGGATCGAGATCCGGCTCCAGAATCACGCGGGAAAGCGGCGCGTCGACCAAGGCGACGAGCCAGCTGGCCACCGTCTTCGGAGCGAAACCGGGATCGATGCGGCCCGCGTCCACCGCCCGGGTCACCAGGCCGACGAGACCGTCGCGCAGTGCGCGGTCGTTGCCTTGGATGACCCTGGCCAGATCGGCGTCACGGGAGCACTGCGCGGCGACCTCGAGGACGAGCTTGGCGATGACAGGGTGCAGAAGTTGTTCCGACACATGGGTGATGACCTGGAGAATCGCTTCCGCCGGATCCTCGATCTGTTCGGCGGCCGCGAGCAGGGCAGCGGTCTCGTCGGCGTCCTGCTCGAAGATGCCGACGAACACCGCGCGCTTGTTCGGGAAGTAGTGGAACAGGCTGCCGGTGCTGATCCCCGCGGCGCGGCAGATCTCCGCCGTCGTCGTCTTCTCGAAGCCCTTCATCGCGAAACAGCCCGCGGCGGCGTCGAGGATGGCGCGGCGTTTCGCCTCGTGTTTGGCCGGGTCGACCGTCCTCATTTCACCGCCGGCGGCTCGTCGTGCCACGGATAGCCGTGGTCGAGGAAGGCCTTGGCGACGGCTTTGCGGTCGACGTCGCCCTTCTGCCGCACCAGTTCCCGGCCGTCCGCGGCGAGCAGGACGAGCTCCTTGCCGTCGAGGAAGACAGCCTCGAGCTCCGCTTCGTACGCGCGGCTGCGGCCCTTGGTGGTCAGCGTGATGCGGGTCGGCGTCACCTTGACGATCAACCGTTCGTGCGCCCAGACCGCGGCGAAGAGCAGACCCGCGGCGAGGCCGACGCCGATCCCGGTGACCGTGCCCCAGGGCTGGGGGATCTCCGAGACGAGCTTGAAGGGGCCCTTGAACGGGATCCAGCTCAGGGACGCCACCCAGCCCGAAATCGACTGAAGGAACCAGCCGAGCGCGGCCCCGGCCAGCGGGCAGCCGAACCAGGAGGCCGTGCGCAGCCACTGGGGCTCGTCGACGATCGTGTCCATGCTCCCCATTATTAGACCGAGCGCTCGGTTTATCAATCCGCGCGTTTGGTCGACTAAATGCGCGGAGGTCAGTCCCGGATCTGCTGCCAGATGAGGAAGTACGCCCGGTGCACGACATGCGCGACGCGGCTCTGGGCGGGCGTCGCGCCGAAGGACGCGAAGGAGCGCCACCAACCGGCGCGCTCCAGGGCGTGGGCCGCCAGCTCGGCTCGCGGAGCGCCCGGCTTGCCGAGCTGGGCGCCGATGTCGGCGTTGCTGCCGACCCGCAGGACCTCCTCGGACAGGTCCTCGGGCATGTCGACCGCACCGGACGCGACCAGCGTGAGCGCTTCGAGCAGCCGCAGCTGGTGTGCCTCGGGCTTGGCGAGCAGGACCTCGATCGCGTCGTGGACGCGCTGCCGTTCGGCCGGGTCGCCGGACGCGTGGGCCAGCGCGGTGACCGAGGCCAGCGCGGCGGCCGCCTTGATGCCGTCGGCGCGGGCGGCGAAGACGATGCTCAGCCGCTGGCGGACGGCTTCGAGCCCGGACGCGTCGAGCAGCTTCCGCCGCAGCGAGCCCGCGGTGATCTCGGGGTCCTTGCGGATCGCCTCGACGGCGTACCGGACGCCGAACAGGTCCAGTTTCTCCAGCAGCCGCAGCCGGGTGCCCGCCGCGACGTCGCATTCCCAGCTGGTGAAGATGTCCGCCGAGATCAGCATGGTCTCGAGGATGTCGTCGTCCATCTCGGCGAGCTGGCGCAGCGCTTCGGCGTCGGGCGAGGTGAACCCGCCGGACTCGGCCGACTCCGCGATCAGCCCGATCACCGGCAGCACGTCCGCGACGCGGGGCTTCAGCGTCGCGGCCTGCTTCTCCGACAGGAGCGTCGCGGCCTTCCACACGTCGCCGCCGGAACCTTCGACCGACTCCGGCGCGATGGTGTCCGCCTTGTTGAGCACGGCGATCGCGTTGACCGGACCCGCCTCGCGGCTCGCGGTCGCGGCGGTGAACGCGGCGAGCGCCTGCTGGTCGTCGGCGCGCACGCCCTGGGTGACCACGTAGAGCACGGCTTCGGCGCCCGCGACGGCGTTGCGCGAGGTGTCGTCCAGCTCGTCGGAGCCTTCTGTGTCTTCGTCGTCTTCGTCGTCTTCGGGCTTACGGTGCTTCGCCGCGCCCAGCAGCTCCTCGGTCCGCGACACCGAAGCGGCGTCGAGCGAACCGAGGCCCGGGGTGTCGATGACGGTCATGCCCTGCAGCACCGCGTTGGTGAGGTACGCCTCGATATGCGAGACCTTGTCGATGTCGATGCCCAGTTCGGCGGGGATCATCCCGTCGGCGGAGAAGGGCAGCACCTGTTTGCGGCCGTCGTCGAAGACGATCTCGACGCGGTCGACCGTGCCGTACTGGAACCTGGTCACCAGCCGGGTGCATTCGCCGACGTCGGTCGGCGCGACCCGGCGTCCGATCAGGGCGTTGACCAGGGTGGACTTCCCCGATTTGATCCGGCCCGCGACGGCGACCTGCAGCGGGCCGCCCAACCGCCGCAGCACCTCGGCGAAACCGGCCGCGGTCCGCGCGGAGACCTGGGGCTGGAGGCGGTGGCAGAGGTTCGCCACCGACATCGACAGCGGACCGGCGAGACGGCCCTGCTCCGTCGCTGAGGTCACGGTGCCCACCCTCCCAGTCGTCGAGCACACCGAGGGGAATCGTGCCATGCCGCTCATCCTCGGGTCGCACCGAAGGTGGTACCGGCGACCGACGCGCGGACGGCCCCGGCCGACATAGTGTTACCAGGTGCGACGGTTGAGCCTGTGGATGCGTGCCCACCCCATGGCGGGGGACAGTCTCATCGCCGTCGTCCTCCTGCTGATCGACCTGCTGCTCTTCGTGGCCGCGGTCGAGACGCCGGAAGTCCCGATGCCGCCCTGGTACGTGACGGTGCCGCTGGACGTCGCGATGGTCGCCCCGCTGGTCTTCCGGCGGAAGGCGACGCTGTGGTCGGCGTACCTGGTGCTGCTGATCGGCATCCCGCACAGCGCGCTCGAACTCGGCGCGGCGAGCGGGCTGGCGATGATGATCAGCATCTACTCGGTGCTGGTCTACGTCGGGCGCAAACAGGGTTTGCTGTACCTGGTGATCACGCTGGTCACCTCGGCGATCCAGCTGTGGGCCGACCCGCCGGAGGACGTGTGGGTACTGGCGATCATCGGTCTCTTCTCCAGCGCACTGTGCTGGACGCTCGGCGAGTTCGCCGGCGCGAGGCGCGCCTATCACGAGGAGGTGGAAGCCAGGTTGCATCTACTTGAGACGGAACGGGACCAGGCGACCAGGATCGCCGTCGGTGAAGAACGCGGCCGTATCGCCCGTGAGCTGCACGACGTCGTCGCGCACGCGGTGAGCGTGATGGTCGTGCAGGCCGACGGCGCGTCCTACGCGGTCGACGGAAATCCCGAGATGGCGAAACGGGCCTTGCAGACGATTTCGGAGACCGGCCGCGGCGCGCTCGCCGAGCTGCGGCGGCTGCTGGACGTGCTCCGCAGCGACGGCGACGACGAGCCGCGCGTGCCGCAGCCGGACGCCAGCGCCCTGACCGACCTCGCGGACCGGATCCGCCAGGCGGGGGTGCCGGTGACGCTGGCGATCGGTTCGGACGCGCTCGCCGGGCTGCCCGCCGGGGTGTCCCTCGGCGTGTACCGGATCGTGCAGGAGTCGCTGACGAACACGCTGAAACACGCCGGCCATGGCGCGCAGGCCGAGGTGGCGGTGCGGCGGGAGGCGGACGTGATCGACGTCAAGGTCACCGACGACGGCGCCGGCCGCGCGAAACAGCTGGTGCCCGCGGCGGCGAAGCACGCCGCGCCGCCTCGAAGACTCACCGTCCCCGGTGGGAACGGATTGATCGGAATGAGGGAACGGGCGAACGTCTTCGGCGGCACGCTGGAGGTCGGGCCCGCCCCCGGTGGAGGGTGGCAGGTGCACGCGAGGCTCCCGGTTAGGTTGGCGACGTGATACGGGTGGTGGTCGTCGACGACCAGGAATTGATGCGCGTCGGGTTCCGGATGGTCCTGGGCGCGCAGGCCGACATCGATGTCGTCGGCGAGGCGGGTGACGGCGCGCAGGCCATCCGCCTCGCGGAGGAACTGCGGCCCGACGTCGTGCTGATGGACGTCCGGATGCCGGTGCTGGACGGGGTCGAGGCGACGAAGCGGATCGTCGAGGCCGGGACGGCGCGGGTGCTCGTGATGACGACGTTCGACCTGGACGAGTACGTCTATTCGGCGTTGCAGGGCGGGGCGAGCGGGTTCCTGCTGAAGGACACCCAGCCGGATCACCTGGTGTCGGCGCTGCGGGCGGTCGCTTCGGGCGACGCCGTGGTCTCGCCGTCGGTGACCCGGCGGCTGCTCGACCGGTTCGTGGGCGGCGGCGGGAAACCCCTGCGCGACGCGGCCGAACTCGACGTCCTCACCGAACGGGAACGGGAGGTGCTCGTGCTGATCGCGAAGGGCCTCTCGAACCTGGAGATCGCCGAGACGCTGTTCCTGTCCGAGGCGACGGTGAAGACGCACGTCGGGCGGATCCTGTCGAAGCTGGATCTGCGTGACCGGGTACAGGCCGTGGTGCTCGCCTACGAGACCGGGTTGGCGCGTCCCGGGGTCACCTGAGAAGTCGTTCGGAAAAGTGGTCATTCGGTGAGCACTTTGCGGCGGATGCTCGTCCTCAGAGCCACTACCTGAGGAGAAGAAAATGCTGCGAGGTCTCACCACCACCACGTTCTACGCCGACGACATGGCCGCCGCGATCGAGTGGTACTCCGATCTTTTCGGGATCGAGCCGTACTTCGTCCGCAACGGTCCCGACGGGACGCCGGCGTACATCGAGTTCCGGATCGGCGACTACCAGCACGAGTTCGGCCTGGTCCGCGGCGACTTCCGGCCGCCGATGGCCCGGCCCGGCCCCGGTGGCGCCATCGCGAACTGGGCCGTCGACAACGTCGAGGACGCCTTCGCACAGCTGCTCGCGAAGGGCGCGAAGGAGTACGAGCCGATCATCGAGCGCGGACCGGGCTTCGTGACCGCGGCCGTCGTCGACCCGTTCGGCAACGTCCTCGGCGTCATGTTCAACCAGCACTACCTGGACGTGCTGGCCGGGAAGAAGTAGCTCCCGGCCAGCACGGGGGCTTCAGCGGTACAGGGCGTGCTCCGCCGTCTCCGGATCCTTGCCCGTGTCCCGGACTTCGGCCATCCACTTGCCGAAGTCGGGACGTGAGCCGTCGACGTCGGTCAGTCCGTACTCGTTCATCAGCGTCCACGACGCGAGCGTCTTGCCCGCGAACCGCGCGACCTCCGGATCGGTCGCCAGCTTCGCGACACCCCGCCCGAGCAGCGCCGGGGTCTCCGAGATGGCGAAGTCGACCGGAGCGGACTCGCCGACCGCGTCCCGCCACGTCTCCTCGGTGACGCCGAAGTGGTCGAGCATGGCTTCCGAACGCAGGAAGCCCGGCGTGACGGTCATGCCGACGCAGTCGTACTTCTTCAGTTCGGCGCCGAGCGCCCTGCCGATCGCGCGGATACCGCATTTCGCGAGGAAGTACGGGATCCCCGCGCCGACGTACTCGTCGTGGTCGCCGTCGGTGACCTCGATGACGAGACCGCCTTCCTGCCGCACGACCAGCGGGAGCAGCCGGTGCAACGCGATCAGGTGCGTGTCGATCGCGTTGTGCACCAGCGTGAGCGCGTCGTCGAGGCTGGAATCCCAGTACGCCCCCTCGAAGTCCGCGTACTGGTCGCCGCCCCAGACGTCGTCGACCAGTACGTCGATCCGACCGTCCACTTCGGACTCGATCCGCGCTCGCAAGGCGTCCACATCGGACACCTCGGTGAAGTCGGTCCGGACGGCGATTCCCCGGCCGCCCGCCGCGTCCACGAGTTCCGCGGTGTCTTCGATCGTCTCCGAACGCTTCATCGGCGACTGGTGCTCTCGGGTCGTACGGCCGGTGACGAACACCGTCCAGCCGAGCCTGCCCAGTTCCACCGCGATCGCCCGGCCACATCCCCGCGTCGCCCCCGCGACCACGGCCACCTTCTGTTCCATTCAGGACACTCCCTTCCACGCGGTCAGCACCGCGTCCACGTCTTGCCCCAGCCGTTCGGTGATCCGGCCCTTCGGCCGGATCGACCAGTCCAGCGCGGCCCCGTTCGCCACCCCCAGCAACACCCGCGCCGCACGGACGACACCCGGCGCACCCGGGAGGTCACGCGCCGCGACGCGCGTCAGCCGTCGCAACTCCGCTTCCACGGCGGTGAAATGTTCACCGAGCAGAGCGCGCAGCTCCGGATCTCCGATGTCCACGCCCAGCTGCCCGAGATGGTTCGCCGCCGTCTCCGCGTCGCCCAAGCCCTCGTAGACCACGACGACCGCCGCGCGCAGCGCCTCCACCGGATCGGCCAGCTCGCCGCAGTCCCGCATCCGCCCCACGACCGATCGCGTGTTCGCCCGGCTCAACGCCAGCAGGAGACCGTTTTTCGAACCGAACCGCTGGGCGACGGTGCCGACCGCGACGCCGGCCTCCGCCGCCACCTGGGCCAGCGTGAAACCCGGGCCGACCATGCCGATCACGGTCTCCGCCGCGGTCAGCAGTCGTTCGTCGGTGATGCTGCGGGGTCTCGCCACGTCATTATTGAATCATGGTTCATTAACCCTGGCGAATCAGGGTCACTCTCAGGGGTATCACCGATCGCGTACGCCGCTGGAAGACGGCAAGCTACGTCTCAGGTCGGGTACCAGGTTGGCACCTCAGGATGACGCGCTCGACCACCCACATGGACGACGATTGTTCTCGCAGTCGCCGAGGGGAGCAGACATGATCGAGGCAGCGGGCCTCACCAAGCGGTACGGCAAGACACTGGCGGTGAACGACCTGTCCTTCTCCGTAGCGTCGGGGGAGGTCACCGGATTCCTCGGCCCCAACGGGGCGGGCAAGTCGACGACCATGCGGATGATCCTCGGCCTGGACAATCCGACCGCGGGCCAGGTGCGTATCGGGGGCAAGCTCTACCGCGAGCTGAAAGATCCACTGCGGACGGTCGGCGCGCTGCTGGACGCCAAATGGGTGCACCCCAACCGCTCGGCGCGAGCGCATCTGCGGTGGATGGCGAAGTCCAACAAGATCGCGGAAAGCCGGGTCGACGAGGTGCTCGAGACCGTCGGGCTCACCAGTGTCGCCGGAAAGCGCGCCGGCGGGTTCTCCCTCGGCATGTCGCAGCGACTGGGGATCGCGGCGGCCCTGCTGGGCGACCCGGAGGTCCTCCTCTTCGACGAGCCCGTCAACGGCCTCGACCCCGAGGGCATCCTCTGGATCCGCAAGTTCATGCACCGGCTGGCCGACGAAGGCCGCACGGTGTTCGTTTCCTCGCACCTCCTCTCGGAGATGGCGCTGACCGCGAGCCACCTGGTCGTGATCGGCAAGGGGCGCCTGATCTCCCAGTCCTCCACCGAGGACTTCGTGGCACGGGCCGCCGAGAACACGGTCAAGGTGCGGTCGCCGCAACTGCCCGCGCTGCGCGCCGCGCTGTCGCAGGCGAGCGCGCAGGTGACCGACGCCGACCGAGCGCTCGTCGTGTCCGGTTTGGACAGTGCGAAGATCGGCGAGATCGCCGCGGCCAACCAGATCGTGCTGCACGAGCTCAGCCCGCAGACCGGCTCCCTGGAGCAGGCCTTCATGCAGATCACCGGCGACTCGGTCGAGTACCACACAGGTCTCGAAGCCGAGGCAGCCGAAGTGGTCACAGCCGCCCAGTAGCCGCTCACCTTCTGAGGAAAGAAAAGCCATGACTCTGCTCGCCGTGGAACGCATCAAGCTGTTCACCACCCGCTCACCCTGGTGGTGCGCGCTGGCCGCACTCGCGGTCGTGATCGGTTTCGCCGCCATCGTCTCCGGTGCCGCCCCCGAAGGGGAACTCACCGACGTCAGCCTGACCCAGTTCGGTTACGGCTTCGGCATGGCCGTGATCATGGTGCTCGCCGCGCTTTCGGTGACCACCGAATACCGTTTCAGCACCATCCGGACCACCTTCCAGGCCGTACCGAATCGCACCGCGGCGCTGCTGGCCAAGACCGGCGTCGTCGCGATCCTGTCGCTCGTGGTCGGCGAGGTCGCCGCGTTCGGCGCCTGGGGCCTCGCCTCGGTCATGCGGCCGGAAGACCTCGCACTGAACACCGCCGCGGAGTGGACCAGTGTCGCCGGGGTGGGCGTGGTGTTCGCACTCGCCTCGGTGATCGCGATCGCCGTCGGCATCTTGATCCGGCACAGCGCGGGGGCCATTTCGCTCGTGCTGATCTACGCCCTCGCGGTGGAGAACCTGATCCAGCTCATCCCGAAGATCGGCAAGGACATCTACGAGTGGATGCCGTTCCGGGTCGCCGACAGGTTCCTCACCGGTTCGGGCCCCGCCAGGGCGGAAGCACCGTTGAGCCAGGCCGGATCGCTGGCCTACTTCGCCGGTTTCGCGCTGGTGCTGCTGGTCATCTCGCTGGTCGTCGCGAACAAGCGCGACGCGTAAGGACTTCCACAGGGGAGAAGGCCGGATGCCTCGCTCGGGGGAGTGAGGCATCCGGACGGGGAGAAAAAGGGGAACAAGGACCGGGCCGCCGATCGGGGGGCAGCCCGGTCCTTTCCCGCGTAATGTCGGAATCCACTGTGGGGAGGGTTGATGGGTGGGAGGGAGCGCTTGATGATCGAGGCCACCGGACTCACGAAACGCTACGGCGACAAGCTCGCCGTCGACGGACTTTCCTTCACCGCCGAAGCGGGCCGGGTGACGGGATTCCTCGGCCCCAACGGGGCGGGGAAGTCCACCACCATGCGGATGATGCTCGGGCTCGACAACCCGACGTCGGGCACGGTGACGATCGACGGCAAGGCCTACCGCGAGCTTCGTGATCCACTTCGGACGGTCGGCGGCATGATGGACGCCACCTGGCGGCATCCCGGCCGCACCGCCCGCGAGCACCTCCGGTGGATCGCCGCGACGAACGGCCTCCCGGACAAACGCGTCGACGAGGTACTCCGGCTGGTCGGGCTCGACTCGGTCGCCCGCAAACGGGCCGGGCAGTTCTCGCTCGGGATGTCGCAGCGCCTCGGGATCGCCACGGCGTTGCTGGGCGACCCCCGGGTGCTGCTGTTCGACGAGCCGGTCAACGGGCTCGACCCCGAGGGCATCGTGTGGATCAGGAAGCTGATGCACGCGCTCGCCGCCGAGGGACGCACCGTGTTCGTGTCCAGCCACCTGCTGCCGGAGATGGCGCAGACCGCGCAGGACCTCGTCGTGATCGGCCGCGGGAAGCTGATCTACCAGGGCACGATGGAGGAGTTCGTCGGCCGGGCGAAGGGTCTCGGCGTGCGGGTCCGCAGCCCGCATCTGGCCGAACTGCGGACCGCGCTCACCGACAAGGGCGCCGAGTTCCGCGAGGAGGACGGCGCGCTCGTCGTGTCCGAAATGGACAGTGACACCATCGGCGAACTCGCCTTCGCCGCCGGCGCGACCCTCCACGAGCTGAACCCGCTCACCGGCTCGCTCGAACAGGCGTACATGCAACTCACCGCCGAAGCCGTCGAGTACGGCGCCGGCGTACCGGAGGTGGCCCGATGACCGCGGCGAACGTGCTCCGCGCGGAGCGGATCAAGCTGCTGAGCACGCGCGCTCCGTGGTGGTGCGCGGCTATCGCGGTGGTGGTCGCGCTGGCCTACACCGCCCTCTTCTTCGGTTTCGTACCGCTCGAAGGCCAGACAGGCGTCGCCTCGACGCAGGTCGCCAGCGCGCTCGGCCGCACCGTCGTGCTGGTCCTCGCCATCCTCGCGGCGGCGACGGAGTTCAACTGGGGCACGATGAAGCTGACCTTCCAGGCGGTGCCCTCGCGCGTGCCCGCCCTGCTGGCGAAGGGCGCCGTCGTCGGGGTGTTCTCCGGGCTGATCGGGCTGCTGGTCGGCTTCGGCTCGTGGGCGGTCGCGTACCTGATCAAACCTGCCGCCGACCTGGGCCTGGCTTCGGGCGCCGACTGGCGTGCGGTGGCGGGTCAGGGTGTGACCTTCTTCCTGACCGGTCTGCTCGGCGTCGGCCTCGGCCTGCTGTTCCGCAGCCCCGCGTTCGCGCTCGGGTTCGCGCTGGTCTGGACACAGGTGCTCGAGGGACTCGTCGTGCTGATTCCGAAAGTCGGCGGCGACATCTACCAGTGGATGCCGTTCTTCGCGGCGAATCAGTTTTCCGGGCCGGATCTCACGGTGTCGATGTTGAAACTCGAACCGCCGCTGGGGCCGTGGGGTTATTTGGCGTATTTCGGCTGCATCTGCGTGATTGTCTATGCGGCCGGGCTGATGATCACCCATCGAAGGGATGCGTGAGCTTTTACCGCGGCCAAAGGAGTTAAGTCCACGTTAAGAGGATGTGGCTTCTCTCACATGGAGCGGACATACTGTTCCAGACCGGGCGATGCTCGGGATGAGCCTATTTTTCGGCTCTCGGCCCCGGAGGTGATCCTTGACGGTGGATTCCGGTCAGGGAGTAGAACGCATGATCCCGCAAGCCCGCACGGAAAGTATGCAGCCCCGCCTCGAGCCCATGCTCGATCTCGAATGGTCACAGGCGATCGAACTACCCCGCACGGTCGCGTCCGCGACCCGGCCGTCGGATATCCGCCGCGCCTGGGTGCATCGCGCTCCCGAAGATCTCGTCGTGGCGTTGTACCGCGCGTCCAGTGGAATGCACGGCGAAATTCCCGCCCCATGGTGGCTTCGCGCCGTCGTGGAAGGCAGGCTCGAATCGCGGGAACTCGGTTTCCGCATCGAAGATCGGATCGCCGGTCTGCTCGGCAGGCGTCCCGGCTGGGAATTCGTCCCGTGGGCCGCGGACGGAGAATCCGGTTACTGGGAGTTCATGCCCTCCGAACGCGGAGCGGCCGGGCATTCGATCCCGACCACGGTGCTGAACACCAGCCGCCACGACGGCTGGATCGACGTCCTGCCCGCCCATTCCAGTACGACGCCGTCGCCGATTCCGGTCGCCGGATTCGCCGGGCTGCGCTCGCGGCTGGGGGAGTTCGAAGCCGGCCGTTAGCCCCGCGTTTAATGGGCTGGTGGAAAACGAGGACCAGCCACGGATGCGCAGCGTGGTCAGCTATGTCAAACGCGGCGGCCGGATGACCGTCGGGCAGCAGCGAGCCTGGAACGAACTCTGGCCGTCGCTCGGCCGCACCGTCGGCGAACTGCCCGAAGGACCGGTGGACTTCGACGACTGGTTCGGCAGGCGGGCGCCGGTCATGGTGGAGATCGGTTCGGGCATGGGCGAGACCACGTCCCAGCTCGCCGCCGCCGCGCCGGAACTCAACTACGTCGCGGTCGAGGTCTACGACCCGGGGCTCGGCCAGCTGATGCTGCGCGCCGAGAAGCTCGGCGTGAAGAACCTGCGGCTGATGCACGGGGACGCCGTCGTGCTGCTGACCTCGCACGTGGAGCCGGGCGCGCTGGCCGGGGTCCGGCTGTTCTTTCCGGACCCGTGGCCGAAGAAGCGGCACCACAAGCGGCGGATCGTACAGCCGGAGTTCGTCTCGCTGGTCGCCTCGCGGCTCGCGCCGGGCGGCACCTTCCACCTGGCGACCGACTGGGAGAACTACGCCGAGCAGATGATGGAGGTCTGTTCGGCCGAGCCGCTCCTGCGCAACCGGCACGCCGACGAGCCCGGCGGCTGGGCGCCGCGGCCGGAGTGGCGGCCGATCACGAAGTTCGAGAACCGTGCCGACGTCGAAGGCCGGGTCTCGCACGACCTGATCTTCGAACGGATCTGAACAACTGCCCAGCCTCCCGCTCAGAGACACAGAAAGGGCCGGTCAGGACGTCCCCACGTCCTGACCGGCCCTTCTGCACACCCCGCGCCTCGGAACGCCCCCTGCGCGTTCCCGGTGCCCGTTCGTCCCTCCCCCGACAGAGAGACGACCAGGCACCCGGCCCGTGGGTGGATCACCACCGACTCCACCCACGAGACCTGCCCGCCCAGGCGCCATGACGCCATTCGGGCGAATCTTTCTCACTCGTCGGCCAGCGGCTCCGATTGCACCCGCTTGAGCGCCGGGGTCGAGACGGATGCCCCGAGCAACGCCACCCCGATTCCCAGCACCACGGGCGCCAGCAGCCACGGGCTCAGCACGACCGCTTCCTTCTCGACCATGCTGTAGAGCCCCATGCCGACCCCGATCCCGACCACCCCCGCGCCGATGGTGGCCACCATCGCGGGCAGGGCCGCTTCCATCCGCAGCGCCCTCGCCAGCACCCGGACCGGTGTCCCGGCCGCGATGAGCGCCCCGAACGTGCGGCGGCGGTCCATCACCGAGCCCGCGGTCGCCACGGCCGCGCTGCACCCGGCGAGCACGCCGGCGGCGATGAGGCCGATCACGGTGACCCGGCGCAGGTCGCCGAGCTCCTGCTGCTGACCGATCAGGCGCAGGCCGCGGCTGCTGACCTCCTGGCCCGCCGCCGCCCCGACCAGCGCGGTCCGCACGACCTCGCCGTTCGCCGGTGTCGTCGACGCGACCACGTCGAAGTTCTCCGGTGTGACGCCCGCCGGAACCAACGCCGGGTCGATGACGATCGTGCTGGACGTGTCCTCGTCACCTTGCGGGAAGACGTGCACCGGAGTCTTCGGATCCAGCGGCGGGCCGGTCTTGTCGTACTCCGACAGCACGCTGTACTCGGCCGGGTTGATCCCGTTCCCGCTGTAGATCGCCGGACCGGGCCGGCAGGAGCCCCCGATGTTCACCCGCAGCAGTTTCGTGGCGTCCTCGCAGGTCATCACGAAGGCCCGGCTCATACGCTGGGAGCGGGTGCCCGGCTCACCGGTGGACAGATAGACCTGTCCGACCGAGACGGCCTTCTCGGTGATGCCGTAGCGGGCGAGGGACGCGTTGGCCTGATCGGCGATCTGCCGCGCCTGGGTCGCGTCGGATTGGGCGTAGAGGACGTTGTCCTTGAAGGTCCGGCCGCCGCCCGCCATCGATTCGAACGAAGGCAGCAGGGTGAGCGCCATCGAGCCGGTGAAGACGGCCAGCACGACACCCGCGGTGGCGCGGTAGGCGCTCTTCGGGTCGTCGCGGAGCCTGCGCCCGGCCAGCAGCGATGCCGGTTTGCGCCAGATTCGGACGAACGTTCCGCCGACCGCCGAGGTGACCCACGGTCCGATGATCGCCGCCGACCCGACCAGCAGGAACAGTCCGAGCATCACCATCGGCAAGCTGGCGTTGTCCTGGCTGATCGCGAACAGGAAGAAGGCACCGGCCACGGGGACCGCGAGCAACCGCCACCAGTGCAGCGGCTTGCGAGCGTGTGCCGAAGCCGCGAACAGCGGTGTCTTCAGCACTCGGCGGATACCGAGGACGCCGGCGAAGACGACCAGCAGCGGGATCACCACGGCGACCGCGATGGTCGAGCCGACCGACAGGCTGAAGTCCGACGCGAGCCAGGTTCCGCCGCCCCACGGGACGAACGTCGAGAGACCTTGGAGCGCCGGTGCCACGAGGATGCCGAGCAGCGCGCCGACCACGGCGGACAACGCCGTCTCGGCGGCGACGATCTTCGTCACCTGGCCGGGAGTCGCCCCGGCCAGCCGGAGCGCCGCCATCCGCAGCTCCCGCCGGGCGGCGGTGAGCCTCGCCGACGACGCGACGAGCACCAGGCTCGGCACGAGCAGGACGATCACCCCGACCCAGGCGAGCAGTTCGAGCATCGGATCGGGCTGCGCTTCCTTGTTCGGGAAGCCGTCCGCGGCCATCGCCGTCTGCGGCATGGACTCGGGAGTGTGGCCGACGACGGCGACCAGCTGCTCCGGATACATCAGCGCTTCGGGTCCGAGCGCGTCGACGAGTTTGCCGAACCGGTCCCCGAGCTGCGGCTGCGGCGTCGACTGGATCAGTTTCCCGAGGGCGGGGGAGACGATCGACTCGCCGGGTGCGGGCAGCCGCGGGATGCCCGGAGGCAGGCTGAGCATCGGCGAAGTGCCGGTTTGGGCGATGTCGACGCGGATGATCTCGCGGTCGCCCGAGTAGTCCTTGTTCGCCGCCATCAGCAGCGGCCCCGTGGGCTGGGGCTCCCCGGACTGGGAGTAGTAGCTGACGGTGTCCTGCCAGATCGCCCGCTGGGAGCGGGCCTGCGTGGCGCCGGGGAGGGAGGCCAGCAGAAGCACCAGACTGGTCGCGACGGCGACCCCGACCGCGGTGAGGATGGCCGACGTGCGGGTCCGGCGGTCGACCCGGAGCACCCGCATGGCCAGCTGGAAGCTGTTCATCAGGCGGCCAGCCTCGTCGCGATCAAGCCGTCCCGGATGGAGACGGTGCGCGGCATGGCTTCCGCGAGCTCGCGGTCGTGGGTCACCACGATCACCGCGGCACCGCTGTCGGCGGCCGCGGCGAGCAGCGCGTCCATGGTGGCGCGGCCGGTGCGGGTGTCGAGCGCGCCGGTCGGCTCGTCGGCGAAGATCACCTTCGGCCGGTGCGTCAGCGCCCGTGCGATCGCGACGCGCTGCGCCTCACCGCCGGAAAGCTCACCGGGGCGGCGCTTCTCCTTGCCCTCGAGGCCGAGCTTCGCCAGCCACTCGCGGCCGGCCTCGATGGATTCCTTGCGGCCCTTGCCACCCAGGAGCGACGGCAGCGCGACGTTCTCCTCGGCGCTCAGTTCCGCGACGAGCATCCCGGACTGGAACACGAAGCCGAACTCGGTGCGCCGCAGTTCGCTGCGCTTGCGCTCGTTGAGCTGGTCGACCCGCTGCCCGGCAAGGAAGATCTGCCCGGAGTCGGCGCGGAGGATGCCGGCGAGCACGTGCAGCAGGGAGGTCTTGCCCGAACCGGATGGCCCGACGATGGCGACCGCGTCACCCGCCTGGATGTCGATGTCGATCCCGGCCAGCGCGTACTGCGTGCCGTACCGCTTCACCAGCCCGCGGCCCGAAAGCACCGGCTGCCCTGTCCACTGTGGATCCACCACCGTGATTCTCCCTAGTCAGTCACTCGTGTTCTGCTTCGGGAAAGAGCTTCGCGGTGAACGGCCTTCGTCCACTTCGGGCAGACGGCCAGTGCTGATCACCCGCGCATCGGCCGATCGGCCGACCCGGCTCGGGCCGGTCGGCCAAGGTGCGGACGGCGGCCGATCCTCTACCGTCACGGTGTGACAGCAGGTCCGGCCCAGAACAAGCTCCCCGCGCGGGTGAATGCGCTCGCGCGACGTATCGGCATGCCCGCCGTCGTCCTGCTGGCCGCGCTCGCGTTCGACCTGGTCTTCGTGACCGACGCCGCCTTCGACGACACGGGCCGCCGAGGCATCGACCTCCTGTTGTTCCCCGGCATCTTCGCGCTGGTGTTCTGCGCGCTCTGGGCGCAGAAGCGAGCCGCCGTCGCCGCCGTCGCCGCCTCGGTCGTGCTGGTGGCGTACACACTGGTCGTCCGGCATTTCAACATCCCGACCTACTCGAGCGTGCTCGCCCACCTGTCCATCGCCGAGGTGGTGGCGGGGGTCGAGATCCTGTTCTACGCCGCGCGCCGGACGCGGCCGGGTGTCGCGTTCGCCGTGATCACCGGCCTGGTGCTGGCCACGCTGACCGCGGTGTCCGGCCGGTACTACTACGGCAGCGAGCCGAACGGCACCATGGCGCAGGCGATGCTGTTCGGCGGACTCCTGCTGGGCGTCACGCTGCTCTTCGCGATCCCCGGCCGCGACCGGGTGGCGCATCCGAAGAACCACGAGAAGCTGCAGAAGCTCAACAAGCTGGTGATGGGCCAATGGCCGCTCATCGGCATGCTGGGTGTCGCGCTGATCCTGGAATTCAGCTTCGCCTACGAGAGCGGGGCGCACGGCTTCCCGATCCTGGTCTGCTCGATCGTCGCGGCGATCATCGCGGTCGCCGCGCCGCGCCGGCCCGCCGACGCGATGGTCGCGCTCACCGCGGTCATGCTGCTGTCGGCGCTGGTGACGCCGTTCCTCCGGCTTCGCTACGACTACCCGACCCCCGGCGGTGTGCCGGGCACGCAGGTCGTGGCGGGGATGGGCATGGTCGTCACGCTGGTCCGCGCGGTCGGGCTGAGCAAGGCCGCGTCCCGGATCACCGCGCTGTCGGCGGTGGTCGCCGTGGCCTCCGTCCTCAACGCCACCCGGCCTTCCCCCAGGCTGATGACCGACCCGGACGACGCTGCCGGCCTCGCCGTCATCGCGCTGCTGCTGCTCGGCATCTCGGTGGCGGTCGGCCTGGCGTTGCGGTCCCGGGATTCGGAACGCACGCAGGTCATCCAGTCGGCGATCACCGACGCGCAGACGTCGGAGCGGATGGCGCTCGCGCGGGAACTGCACGACGTGGTCGCCCACCACGTGACCGGGATCGTCGTGCAGGCGCAGGCGGCGAAAATGATGGGCGAGAAGAATCCGCAGGTCGCGGTCGAGGCGATGGGCCGGATCGAGGACGCCGGGGTGGAGGCGCTCGCGGCGATGCGGCGGCTCGTGCGGAGTATGCGCGGCGACGCCCCCGCCGGGAGCAGCGAGTTCAGCGAACAGGCCACCACCGATCTCGCCGCCGACCTGCGGACGCTGATCGAACGCTCGAACCACGGCGTGAAGACGTCGATGAAGCTCGAACTGCCGCCGAACGTGCCGCACGAGGTCGGGCGGTCGGCGTTGCGGCTGGTGCAGGAGTCGCTGACGAACGTCGGCAAGCACGCGTCCGGCGCGAAGGAGGCGCTGGTCGTCGCCGAGGTGAAGGAGAACGAACTGCACCTCCAGGTGACCGACGACGGACGCGAACCCCAGGGCCGTCCGGCCGGCGGTTCGGGCGGCTACGGTCTGATCGGCATGCGCGAACGGGTCGCCCTGCTGCACGGCCGGCTCTCCGCCGGACGGGCACCGGGCGGCGGATGGCGCGTCGAAGCGTGGCTACCACTTGAAGGAGAAGAGTGATCCGGGTACTGATCGCCGACGACCAGGACATGGTGCGGATCGGCTTCCGGATGATCCTGGACGCGCAGGACGACATCGAGGTGGTCGCCGACGTGCCGGACGGCGTCTCGGCGGTCGCGAAGGCGCGCGAGCTGCGGCCGGACGTCTGCCTGCTGGACATCCGCATGCCGGGGATCGACGGGCTCGAGGTCACCAAGCAGCTGGCGGGCCCGGACGTCGTCGATCCGCTGAAGGTCGTGGTGGTCACGACGTTCGACCTCGACGAGTACGTGCACACCGCGCTGCGGAACGGCGCGAGCGGGTTCCTGCTGAAGGACGCCGGGCCCGCGCTGCTGATCGAAGCCGTGCGCGCGGCCGCGCGCGGGGACGCGCTGGTCTCGCCGCAGATCACCGTCCGGCTGCTGAAGCATTTCGACGGCGGGACGGTGAAGCGCGACGTCACCCCGCCTTCGGAGCCGCTGACGGCGCGGGAGCTGGACGTGGTGAGGGCGGCCGCGAAGGGGCTGACGAACACCGAGATCGGGGCCGAGCTGTTCCTGTCGCTGTCCACGGTGAAGACGCATCTGGCGTCGGTGCAGGGCAAGGTCGGTGCGCGGAACCGGGTGGAGATCGCGGCCTGGGCGTGGCGCAGCGGCGTCGTGGACTGACCGTAAGCTCCATTCATGCAACGCCGTTTCCACGCTCCTGTCGTTCTCCCCGCCGACCCCGCTTGCTCGTTGCTGCGTGACGCCGTGGTCGATGTGGACGAGACGGGCCGCGTCACCCATGTCGGCCCCCTGTCCGGGGCCCCCGAAACGTCCGCTCCCGTGACCCGGCTGAGCGGCATCCTCCTGCCCGGCCTGGTCAACGCGCACGCGCACAGCCCGATGACGCTGCTGCGCGGCATAGGTGGCGACCTGCCGCTGCTGCCGTGGCTGACCGAGATCATCTGGCCCGCGGAAGCGAAGCTGGAGCCCGCCGACATCCGCACCGGGATGACGCTGGGCTCGATCGAGATGCTGCGGCACGGTGTCACGACCAGTGCGGAGATGTACTTCGAAGGCGAGCAGCTCGCCGACGCGGTGCTCGCCACCGGTGGCAGGCTGGTGCTGGCCCCGCCGATCATGGAACTGCCGGGGATGGACTGGCGCGCGATGCTGAAGAGCATCGAACGTTGGATCGACACCGACGGTCTCCGGTTCGGGCCCGGCGAACGGATCGAGGTCGGCTACGGGCCGCACTCGGCGTACATGCTGAACGAGGACGCGCTGCGGGCGACCGCGGAATCGGCGGCCGAGCGGGGCGCGCTGGTGCAGATCCACGTGGCGGAGGCGGCGCTCGAAGACGTCAAGCAGCGTGAAGCGCACGGCTCGGTGCCGGCGCTGCTGGAGAAGGTCGGGATGCTGCGGGGCCGGACGCTGGCCGCGCACGCGATCCACCTGTCCGACGAGGACATCGCGCTGTTCGCCGCGCGCGGCGTCGGGATGGCGCACTGTCCCGGATCGAACGCGAAACTCGCCTCGGGCATCGCCCGGGTGACGGAACTTCGGAAGGCCGGTGTCGCCGTCGGGCTCGGCACCGACGGCCCGGCGTCGAACGACGACATCGACCTGTGGGAGGAAGTGCAGCTCTCGGCGATGTTCGCGCGGCTCGCGACCGGCGACTCGACCGCGCTGACCGCGGCCGACGCGTTCCTGCTCGGCACCCGCGGCGGCGCGGACGCGCTGGGCCGGACCGACATCGGCGCGCTGGAAACCGGCCGGTGGGCGGATATGGTGCACGTCGATCTCGACGACCCTGCCTTCGCGACCGGCCTCGACGTGCCGGACACGCAACTGCTCGCGAACCTGGTGTGGGCCGCGGGCTCACGCCGCGTCCGCGACGTGTGGGTGGCGGGCGAGCAGGTCGTCGGCGACGGCGAATCCCTGCGGGTGGACCGCGCGAAAGTACAGACCGAAGTCGCCCAAACCGCCGCACGCCTACGCTCTTAACTCACCTACGCAGCCCCCCACCCGTCCCGGGGGC
The DNA here is from genome assembly GCF_046548895.1 of Amycolatopsis sp. cmx-4-54. Classification (NCBI taxonomy): domain Bacteria; kingdom Bacillati; phylum Actinomycetota; class Actinomycetes; order Pseudonocardiales; family Pseudonocardiaceae; genus Amycolatopsis; species Amycolatopsis sp. cmx-4-54. The sequence continues at coordinate 484,779 of NZ_JAEBEJ010000002.1, read as the reverse complement.
GGCCCCGAGGCCAGTCTATCGGGGGTGGGGGCGGGGGCCGGTGAAAAAGAGCTGGTCAGGGGCTGGTTGTCCACAACGGGGCGGGGCTGTGGACAACTGGTCCGCGCGGGACCGATGTGGCATTGGGGACGCTGAGCGTCTCGAACGCGACATCGGGAACACGCGAGCGGGCGGACGCCGCGGTCAGACCAGGCCGCGCGGCCGGAGGATCACCTCGGTCGGATGCGCGTCTCCGCTGGCGGAGACCGCGCCGAGGACGGCGGCCGCGACGGATTCGGGGCGCAGGAAGCGTTCCGGTTCGTACGCGCGTCCCTCGTCGGCGACGATCGCCTGCTGCATTTCGGTGTCCGTGCGGCCCGGGTAGATCGACGTCACCCGGAGCGCGGACTCCTCCTCGCGCAGCGAGTCGGCGAAGGCACGGACGGCGAACTTGCTCGCGGCGTACGGGCCCCAGCCCGGCCGCGCGCTCTGCCCGGCGCCCGAGTTGATCACGACGACGTGCCCCTTCGAAGCACGCAGCGCGGGCAGCAGCAGCCTGGTCAGCGTGACGACGCCGAGGACGTTGACCTCGAAGTTCGCCCGCCAGTCGGCGTCGGTCGCGGTCTCGACCGTGCCGAGCCGCGCCACGCCCGCCGAGTGCACCAGCACGTCCAGCTCGCCGAGTTCGGCGGTCGCCGTCTCCAGTGCCTCCGTGTCGGTCAGGTCGATCGGCCATGGCTTCGCCTCGGGCAAGGTGCCCGCCAGTTCACCGAGCGCGCCGGCGTCGCGGCCGCCGAGCAGCAACCGGTGGGTCGGGGCGAGCGCGCGGGCGGCCGCGGCACCGATGCCGCGGGTGGCCCCGGTGACGAGAGCGAGGGGAAGATCAGCCATACCGTCACGCTAGTGGTTCGGTTCTGGGCCGCCGGCGCGTGTCCAGACGGCCGACACCCGTGATCAGACGGCCGACACCCGTGATTGGGTGGCCGACACCCGTGATCAGACGGCGAACTCACGTGATTGGGGGCGTAACTCGCGTGATCAGGGGGCGCACACGACGGGAGGGGTCGCCACCCTCGGGAACCGGAGGGCACCGCGGGTGAAGGAACCGGTGAGGTTGTCCGCGAAGCGGGCGGCCGTCAGGGGATCCCGCACCGACGCGTCGATCGCGACGAGATCCGGGCAGTCGAGCGCAGCTCGGGCGGCGGCGACGTCCGCGGAGCGGGCCGGGCCGCCTTCGGCGATCGGGAGCCGCGCCGAATTCGCCAGCTCCCACACCGGGGGCAGCCATTTCTGGTGGCCGGGGCGGCCGCCGGGGAGCGACGTCGAATGCGCGGCGAACGGGTTGGCGAGGCCGTAGCCGTCGCGCAGCCGCATGTCGAGCGGGATCAGCAGGCCGAGCGCGCCCATGCTGTCCGCCGCGACGGTCACGTACGGCCGGTCCGACGGGTACGCGTACCAGCGCCTGGTCGTGTAGTCCTGGATCAGCACCGCCGGACCTTCCACGTCACGGACGGCCGCCAGCGTCGACGGCATTAGCGGGTGGCCGCCGTAGTCCTCCGCCAGGATCGGATGTTCGTGCCCGGTCGACCGCGACCAGAACGATCGCTCGTCCGTGACACCCACCGCGCGCGGAGAAGCCGAGTACGCCGGACGGAGCGACGCGGCGGACACGAACGCCCAGATCCCGACGGCGACCAGGATCGACACGGTCACCCTCGTCACCGGCAGGGCCAGCACCGGCAGGAGCAGGCAGAACAGCGCCGGGAGCAGCATGCGCCCGTGCATGAAGTCCCCGCCGACCCGGATCACGTACAACGCGAGCAGCACCGATCCGGCCACCGGAACCGCGCTGAGCACCACGAAGGTTCTGTCCACAGTGGACGATATCGTGATGACCGCGGCAGCGAGCAGCAGCAGCGGGAGCCACAGCCAGTACGGCTGGACGAGGTCGGCCAGGTACGCCCAGCCGCGGGCCCAGTTCGCCTCCGACGCCTCCTTGACCAGTGCGGTGTTGGGCGTCAGCAGACCGTAGTAGCCCATCCGGAACACCTGATACGCCAGCGGGAGCGCGACCGCCAAGGCCATCAGGCCCATCACCCGGCGACGTCCCGGCCGCGCGAGGACGAGCAACGCCACCAAGGCGACGCCGCTAAAGAGCGCGAGGTCGGGCCGCACCAACGGCCCCAGCCCGGCGACCAGCGCGACCGGCCAGGTGCGCAGTTCGTCCATTGTGGACGTACGGCGGACGAGCAGCCACCAGGTACCACCCAGCCACAAGGTGATCAGCCCGGTCTCGAGCCCGGACGTCGCGAAGTCACGGAACGGCGGCAGCGCGCAGACCACCAGCGCCCCGGCGGGCGCGAGCCCGTGGAACGCCAGTGGCTGGTAAAGCCGCCGAGCGCCGTCCAGGCCGAAGAACAACCCGGCGACCGAGAAGACCAGCCCGGTGATCACGGACACCCATTCCAGCGGTGCCCCGGGGATCAACCCGAACACACTCAGGATTACTGTCCACAAAGGACTGGTGTTGGTCTCGACCCGCTCACCCACGTTGAACACCGGCCCGTTGCCCGCGAGGATCTGCCGGACCGTCCGCAGCACGATCAGCCCGTCGTCGCTCATCCAGCGGCGCCGCCAGGCCAGGTGGGCGTAGACCATCAGCACCAGGCCGAACCCGAACCAAGTCCAGGCCGACGGCCTCAGGTACCAGGCGCGCGAAGGCCAGGCGGGCGTGTGCTCACCCGTGGTCGTGTTCGTCTGCGTCATGGCCCCGCCCGGCTCGGTTGCGTGCGCAGCAGATCAGGCCCGCGGCCCACGAGTCAAACCGCACGGCCGGACAGGCAGGACTGTGGCCATTTCCTCCCTTCCATGGCCAACCGCGCGGTGACCTCGAAGCCCGCCTGGACCAGCAGATCGGCGACCCGGCCGGGATTCAGCAGGTAGGCGTCGTAAGTGACCGGGTGGCCGTACGCCGTCTCCGGGCTCAGGCGCTCGTCGCCGACGTGGAACCCGAGCAGCAGGCGCCCGCCCGGCGCAAGCGTGCGGCGGAACTCCGCGAACACCGCCGGGAGCTCCTCCGGCGGCAGGTGGAAGATCGACCACCAGGCGACGAGACCGCCCAGCTCGCCGTCCGGGAAATCCAGCCCGGCCATCGAGCCGACCGAAAACCCCTGGTCAGGGTACTGGCGACGAGCTATCTCGACCATTTTCGGCGACAGGTCGACACCGGTGACGTCGAGGCCGAGCGACGCCAGGTGCGCGGTGACGTGGCCGGGACCGCAGCCGACGTCGGCGACCGGGCCGCGCACCTGCTCGGCGAACGCGGCGAGCATCGCGCGGCTGATCGGCTCCTGGTCGAAGAGCGGTCCGATCCGGGCCGCGTAATCCTCGGCGACGGTGTCGTAGGACTCGCGGGTGGCGTCGAGGTGGGAAGTCACGGTGGGCGACGTTAGCGGCACCCACCGACAATTTGTGGTCAAGGCGCGACTCGCGTGATCGGGAGGCGATCACGGGGCGAGCAGGCCGGCGTCCCTGGTCAGGTCTTCCGGGGAGCCGGGCGAGACCACCGGCGTGCAGCCGGTCGCGGGGTCGGCCACCGAGTCGGTGCCGTCGTGGTGCGCCGCGCCGGACCTGGTCAGCTGACGCGAGCCGACGTCGAAGCACACCTGGTACGAGCCCGGCGCCACCCGTTCGAAGGCGTACCGCCCGTCCGGCCCGGTCACGGTCGCGGCCGTCTCCTTGCCGGAAGCGTCCTTCAACGTCACCTTCACGTCCGGGACGCCGAGTTCGTCGCGGCTCTGGAGACCGTCCCTGTCCTTGTCCAGCCACACGAAGTCGCCCACCCTGCTCGTCGGCGCGGTCAACCCCGCCGCGAGCGTCAGGTCCTGCCGTTTGCGAGGGCCGACGGTGGTGGTCGCGGTGCAGCCGGTCGCCGGGTCGGCGTCCGAATCCTTCGCGTCGTCGCCCGCGTCCTTCGCCGTGTACGTGAAGGGAAGCCCGCCGATGTCGAAACAGACCTGGTAGATGCCGTCTTTCAGCTTGCCGAAGCGGTACTTGCCGTCGGCGCCGGTGGTGAGCGTCCCGAGCGCCGTGCCCGACGCGTCCTTCAACGTCACCTTCACGCCCTGAACGCCCGGCTCCCCGGAGTCCTGGAGGCCGTTCCGGTCGACGTCGTTCCAGACGAATTCGCCGATCTCGTCGATCGCGGGCGGCGGGGTGACCTTGATGGTCGTGGTCGCGGTCTTCTTCGGCAGTTTTCCGCTGGCGACGGTCACGGTGCTGACGTGGCCGTTGTCCGCTTCGGTGACGTTCTTGTGGACGCAGGTGACGGTCGCGGCCTTGCCGGCTTCGAGGGTCGCGATCGGGGCCGGGTTGACGTCGCAGTACGGGTCTTCGACCTTGATGGCGGTCAGCGTCGTGGTGCCGTCGTTGGTGACCGTGAACCGGTAGTTCGCGGTGGTGCCCGCCTCGATGGTGGCCGTGGACCCCCAGGCGCCGCTCGCCGGATCCCGCACCTCCGCCTTCGCCGAGAACGAGTCGACCCGCAGGTGGACGCAGTCCCACATGACCCAGTTGCGGTCGGTGGCGGCGAAGAACCTCACCGAAGCGGCCGACGGCGGGGCGATCGACGGCGGGAAATCCTGCCGGGCCAGTGCGCCGTCGGCCTCGACGGCGTGCACGACCTTGAGCTTGTTCTCGAGGACGACCTTGCCGGACCCGTTGTAGAACCGCAGCCCCGTCTCCTGGACGGCGTCCGCGCGCCGGAGGTTGCCCTCGTTCGTGCCGGTCCAGTCGGTCAGGGTGTAGACGGCGCCGGGTACGAACTTCATCGCCGCGTAGGCGGTGCTGACCATCTTGTCCGGGGTCGAGATCAGGGCGTATTTGCCACCGTCGGACTGATAACCGTCGGCCGTCGAAAGCCGGGGCCGCTTGCTCCGCGGCGTTCCGGGAGGCACCGGCGCGGCCGGGTTGAACGTGTAGCCGGTGGGCGGGCTGCCCTGCTCGACGCTCGGGTTCGGCACGGCACCGCCGGTGCAGCCGGACGGGACGGTCGCCGCCTGCGCGTACGAAGGGACGAAGCCGGAGACGAGCGCGCCCGCCACCATCACCACCATTGCCCGTTTCACAGGGCTGAAGCTAATGAGCGCGGCGGGGTTCCGTCATCACCGAACGGTGTCGTCCGGCGCCCCGATCAGGCAGAACAGTCTCGCCGAGAGTGATCGGGGCGCCGGAGCCACTACTTGACGCCGATGCGGCCGACCTGGCCCCAGCGGCCCTTCTTCCACACCGACACGATCGACGGCCGCGGCTGCGAAGTGCCGCCGTCCGGCCAGTGCGACGTCGGGTTCGCGGAGCTGTCCGCGTCCTCACCCGGGTGCTGCACGGCGACGAGCACCAGGTGGTCGGTCACCACCGGGCCGCAGCATTCCGCGCCGACCGGGACCGACAGGAACTGCTTGACGTGCCCGCGTTCCGGGCCGTCGACCGGCACCGAGAACAGGCCGTCGTGGGCGCCGAGGGCGTTGCCGTCGGTGGAGATCCACAGGTTGCCGTGCCGGTCGAACGCGACGTTGTCCGGGCAGGAGATCGGGCTGACCTGCTCCTTCGGGAAGCCGCCGAAGTAGGTGTCCGCCGTCTTCGGGTCACCGCAGACCAGCAGGAGCCGCCAGGAGAACTTCGTCGACGCGGCGTCGCCTCGGTCCTCTTCCCATTCGAGGATGTGCCCGTTGCGGTTGTTCGGCCGCGGGTTCGCCTCGTCGACGTTCGCCTTGCCGGCGGGGCCGCGCTGGCTGTTGTTGGTCAGCGCCGCGTAGATCCGGCCGTTGACCGGGTTCGGCTCGATGTCCTCGGGCCGGTCCATCTTGGTCGGCTGGACCTTGTCGGCCGCGTCGCGGGTGAAGACGTAGACCTCTTCGGCGGTGAAACCGTCCACAAAGGACTTGTTCCCCGCGGCCAGCGGGATCCACTCACCGACGCCGTCGAATTCGCCGTCCGCCGGGAGCTTCCCGGTGCCGTCGATCTCGGCGGCCGGGCTGTCGCCGGTGAAGCGGCCGACGTACAGCGTGCCGTCGTCGAGCAGCGCCGAGTTGTGGCGACGCGCGTGCGCGCTCTTGCCCGGCTTGTACTTGCCCTTGGAGACGAACTTGTAGATGTACTCGAAGCGCTCGTCGTCACCCGAGTAGACGGCGACGCGGCCGTCCTTGGTGATCTTGATGTTCGCGGCCTCGTGCTTGAACCGGCCGAGCGCGGTGTGCTTGATCGGCGTCGAGTTCGGGTCGTTCGGGTCGATTTCGACGACCCAGCCGAAGCGGTTGGCCTCGTTGGGCTCCTGCGCGAGGTCCCAGCGCTTGTCGAACCGCTCCCACTTGCGGGTGCTTTCGGTGCCGGAGAAGCCGTACCGCTTCAGGCGTGCCGCCGCCACCGGGTCGGTGACCTTGGCCGCGTTGGCGAAGTACTGGTTGACGTTCTCCTCACCGGAAAGCACGGTGCCCCAAGGGGTCACGCCGCCGGCGCAGTTGTTCTGCGTGCCGAAGACCTTGCGACCGGTCGGGTCCGCGGAGGTCTTGAGGTACTTCGAGCCGGCGGCCGGGCCGCGCACCTCGAAGGCGGTGTTCAGCGTGATACGGCGGTTGAACGGGCTCGGCGTCACGCGCAGGGCGCCACCGATCGGGTCACGGAAGGCCTGGACGACCGAAAGGCCGTGCGCGGCCCACGCGATCTTGACCTGCTCCTCGGTCGGGTTCTTCGGGTCGTACTGGTCGGCCGGGAACATGTGGACCTCGGTGGTGTACTCGTGGTTCACCACCAGCAGGTTGCGGATGCCCAGCGGATCCTGCGGGATCAGGCCGACGAAGTCGCAGTTGTAGCCGAACTGCTTCGCCTGCGCGGCCGCGGTCTGCTTGCGGAAGTCGAACTTCGGCGCGCCCCACTCGACGGCGTCGCCCCAGCGGATGACGACGCGCTGCTCGTAACCCTCGGGGATGGTGATCGCGTCGAGCGTGTTCGGCGGCACCGCTTCGAAGTCGGTGCCGGGCACCGGACGTCCGGGGCGGCCCGGCTTGCCGTGGCCCGCGGCGGCGGCGCTGGATACCTCAGCCGGGGTTTCGGCGGCGGCCGTGCCGGACAGCGCGGCGAAACCGCCGGCGGCCGCGGCCATCACGGCGCCGGCCTTCAGCGCGCCACGGCGGGACAGCATGTTCTTGACGACGTCGCCGAAGTATTCGTTGTCCGACGTGTTCGGCTCGGGGTGGGCGCACGCGTTGCCGCAGCGGTACTCGCAGGTGACCGCGGAGCGGCCACCGGGGTGGGAGGTGATCAACGGCAGCAGCCGCTGAGGCTCGAAGGACACAGGGCCTCCATGGTCGCGGTGGGTACACGTAGTCCAGTCGGGGGAACGCCGTGACGTTAAGCGACCAAAACGATCCAGCTCTGGCCAGAAGGTGAACAGCGCGCGAACGAGCGATGGCGCGCTGCCGAGCCGGACAGCGCGCCATCGACCAAAAGTACTGCTAGATCGTTGCTTTTCGACTAAGAACCGATGTCCGCCAGGCCATGCCTGCCGGGTTTCCACACCGCCACCACCGACGGGCGTGGCTGGGTTTCCCCGCCGTCCGGCCAATGGGAGGCCGGTTTCTCGGCGTTCGCGCCGTCCACTTCACCCGGATGCTGGACACAGACCGTGACGATCTTCCGCTCGACGATCGGGCCGCAGGTCTCCGCGCCGCGCGGCACGGTGAGGAACAGCTTGAGCTCCCCGCGGTTGCGGCCTTCCAGCGGTACCGAGTAGAGGCCGTCGTTGATGCCGAGGGCACCCGCCGAGTCGGTGGAGATCCACAGGTTGCCGTGATCGTCGAAGGCCACGTTGTCCGGGCTGGAGATCGGGGAAACCTGGTCCTTGGGGAAACCGGCGAAGTAGGTGTCCGGCGACGCCGGATCACCGCAGACGAGGAACAGCCGCCAGCTGAAGGTCAGCGCGAGCGCGTCCCCGCGACGTTCCTCGAACTCCAGCACCTGACCGTGCTTGTTGTTCAGCCGCGGGTTGGGCTCGGTGGCGCCTTCCTTGCCGGGGTTGCCGCGCTCGACGTTGTTGCTGAGCGCGCAGTAGATCCGGCCGGTACGCGGGTGTGCCTGGATGTCCTCAGGGCGGTCCATCTTGGTGGCGCCCACCTTGTCGGCCGCCTCGCGGGTGAAGACGTACACCTCTTCGGCGGTCATTCCGTCCACAAAGGACTTGGTGCCCGACGCCAGCGGGATCCACTCGCCGCTGCCGTCGAATTCGCCGTCGCTGGGCAGTTTCCCGGTTCCGTCGATCTCGGCGGGCGGGCTGTCACCGGTGAACCGGCCGACGTAGAGCGTGCCGTCGTCGAGCAGGGTCATGTTGTGCCGCCGGGCATGCGCGCTATCGCCGGGCTTCATGCGGCCCTTCGAGATGAACTTGTAGATGTACTCGAAACGCTCGTCGTCACCGGAGTAGGCGACCACGCGGCCGTCCCTGGCGACGCGGATGTTCGCCGTCTCGTGCTTGAACCGGCCCAGATGCGTGTGCTTGACCGGGGTGCTGTCCGGATCGTTCGGGTCCAGCTCGATCACCCAGCCGAAGCGGTGGGCCTCGTTCGGTTCCCTGGCGATGTCCCAGCGCGCGTCGAACCGCTCCCACTTGCGGGTGGTCGCGGTGCCCCTGATGCCGTACCGCGCGTAACGCTTGCGCTGCACCGGATCGGCCACCGTGTCCGCGTTGCCGAAGTACTGGTTGATGTTCTCCTCGCCGGACAGGATCGTGCCCCACGGCGTGACGCCGCCCGCGCAGTTGTTCATCGTCCCCAGCACCACCGAGCCGGTGGGATCGGCGGCGGTCTTGAGCAGATCGCTGCCCGCGGCGGGGCCCGTCACCTTGAACGGCGTGTGCAGCGTGATCCGCCGGTTGTAGCGGGACATCTTCGGCCGCAGGTGCCCGGTGTCGCGGCCGCGCGTCACCTGGACGACGGTCAGCCCGTGGGCCGCCCAGGCGATCTTGACCTGTTCCTCGGTCGGGTTGTCCCGGTCGTAACCGCGGAACATGAACTCTTCCGAGGTGTACTCGTGGTTCGTGACCAGGAGCGAGGAGTGGCCCCAGCGGTCCAGCGGCAGCAGCGCGGCGAAGTCGCAGTTGTAGCCGAACTGCTTCGCCTGCGCCTCGGCGGTCTGATGGTCGAAGTCGAACTCCGGCGCGCCGGGCAGCACCGCGTCACCCCAGCGGATCACGATGCCCTGCTCGTAGCCCTCGGGCACCACGACGGCGTCGAGCGTGTTCGGCCGGACCCGCTGGTAGTTCGTGCCGGGTGGCGGTTTCGGACGGCCCTCGGGAGTGGCGGAGGCAGGCGCGGCCAGTGCGAGCGGCGTACCGGCGGCCAGCGCGACGACGGCGGTCGCCTTCAACGCGCCGCGGCGGCTCACCGCGCCGAGCACGTCGGCGAAGGTGGGGTTGTCCGAGGTGTTCGGCGCGTCGTGGAAGCACGCGTCGCCACAGCGGTAGGTACAGGTCACTGACGCCCGGCTTGGTGAGTGACCGGTCAGCAACGGAAGGAATTTCACGCGGACCTCCGCATCTGCAGTTCGGGAGGTCGACGCTAAGGCACCGGACCGACGAGAGGAAACCCCTCGTTGGTCCGGTGTTCACCCTCTGTTCGGATTTACATCTCTTCGCCCACGAGGGCCGCCTCGGCCGGAATCGTGTGCGGGTCGGCGGTCTTCTCGCGGACCGTCAGCAGGGCACCGGCCAGCACGCACAGGATCGCGGCGATCACGAACGGCGCCTGCTTGGCGCCGAACCACTCGGCCAAGTGACCGACGACGGTCGCGGCGACCGCGCCGCCGAGCCAGCGGCAGAAGTTGTACCCGGCGCTCGCGACCGGACGCGGAGCGCCGCTGATCGACATCGCCGTACCGGTGAAGAGCGTGTTGAGCAGGCCCGACACCAGACCGGACAGGACGATGCCGACGACCAGCACCGGCTTGCTCGGGATCGCCATGACCAGCAGCAGGACCGCGTAGCCGAAGACGGCGACCACGGTCGCGTGCCGCTCACCGAGCTTCGCGGCGAGCTTCGGCGCCAGCACCACACCCGCGACGGCGACCGAAAGGCCCCAGCCGCAGAAGATCAGGCCGACGGCGACGGCGCTCCACTCCAGCACGAACGGCGACCACGCCAGCACCACGAAGAACGCGGCGGTGTAGAGCGCGGACCCGATCGACGTGCGCAGCAGCCCACCGTGCTTGAGCGCGCGGAACGGGTCGAGCAGCCGGATCTTGGGCCGCTGCTCCTTCGCGTCGGCGGTCAGGAAGATCGAACACAGCACGAGGCCGCACAGCATGAGCAGCGAAGTGCCGAGGAACGGGCCGCGCCACGAGATGCTGCCGAGCAGGGCGCCCAGCAGCGGGCCGACCGCGAGACCGACGCCGAGCGCGGCCTCGTACAGCAGGATCGCGCCCGCCTGGCCGCCGGTCGCGGCGCCGACGATGACCGAAAGCGCGGTCGCGATGAAGAAGGCGTTGCCGAGTCCCCAAACCGCGCGCAGCCCGATGAGCTGCTCGATCGACCCGGACGCGGCGCACAGCGCGGTGGCGACGACGACCAGCGTCAGCCCGACGACCACGGTCCGCTTGGCCCCGAACCGGGCACTCATCGCGCCGGTCACCAGCATGGCGACCGCCTGGACGCCGAGGTAGCTGGAGAACAGCAGGGTCACTTCGGACGGCGTCGCCTGCAAGCCTTCGGCGATGGACAGCAGGATCGGGTCGACGAGCCCGATGCCCATGAACGCGATGACCGCGGCGAACGCGGTGATCCATACCTGTTTGGGCTGTCCCTTGATAGCGTCCAACAGGCTCGAGTGGTGCTCAGCGCTCATCGCGGATCAGTTCCTCCTTCGTGTTTTCGTGCAGCAACCTGGTAAGAGCGGGGAGCGCGGCTTCGATCGCGGCGCGGTCGGTCTCGGCGAGTTCGAAGAGCCGCTCGCGGAGGAACTCCTCCCGCGCGACGATCAACTGGCGATGGAAGCGCTGCCCGACCTCGGTGACCTCGACGAGCACCGCCCGGCCGTCGGCGGGATCGCGGCGGCGGCTGACCAGGCCCAGCCGTTCGAGACGGCGGACGACGTCGGTCATCGTCGGCATCCGGACCCGTTCCAGGTCGGCGAGCGTGCTCATCCGGCGCGGACCGCCGTTGAGCAGCTCCGACAGCACCGAACCCTGTGTGAGGGTGAGCCGCACCTGCGGAGTCTCCCGGCGGACGAGGTAGTACAGCCGGAACACCAGCGGGCGCAGCCGGTGGGCGAGGTCGGCGACTTTCGTGGTCACTTAGCCATGCTAACTAAAATTACTGAGCATGGCTAAGTAATCTGCCGCACAGGTTTCCCGGGAGCACCTGGGCGCGGAGACCGCGAACGAACTCGCCGGACAGCGCCTAGGGTTGAGGGTGTGGAAGCGGTGATCTTCGATCTCGACGGTGTCCTGGTGGATTCGGAAACGATGTGGGACGAGGTCCGCCGGGCGGTCGTCCACGAGTTCCACGGCACCTGGCGGGAGGAATCGACCAGGGCGATGCAGGGGATGAGCACCCCGGAATGGGCGGCCTACCTGGCGCACGACCTCGGCGTCCAGCTGAGGCCCGCGGACGTCGCGCAGGTGGTGATCGACCGGATGGCGCGGCGATACGCGGAGAAACCGCCGATCATCCCGGGCGCGCCGGGGGTCGTGCGCGAGGTCGCGAAGCACTGGCCGGTGGCGATCGCGAGCTCGTCGCCGCCGTTGCTGATCAAAGCGTTCCTCGATATCACGCGGCTACCGGTGCCGACGGCGGTTTCGTCGGAGCAGGTCGGCGCCGGGAAACCGGCACCCGACGTGTATCTGAAGGCGGCCGAGCTGCTGGGCGCGGAGCCGAAGAACTGCGCGGCCGTGGAGGACACGACCAACGGGTTGCGCGCGGCGCTGGCCGCGGGGATGACGGTGTACGCGGTGCCGAACCCGCATTTCCCGCCGGATCCGGCGGTGCTGGCGGAGACGACGGTGGTCGGGAAGATCACGGACCTGCCGTCGGCGCTTCAGGCGGGCTGAAGCCGGGCCGGGGGAGCGTTGCGAAAGTGGCTTTCGCAACGCTCCCGTCGGGACCGGACCAGAAGCCTCACGCGGATGCCCCGAATGCAATGAAAGGTCCTTTCCTTGCAAATTTTGCAAGGAAAGGACCTTTCATAGCGCGTTACGGGAGGGTCACGCCTCGCCGGCGATGAACTTCTCGACCTCGTCGCGCGCGGTGGCGTCGTCGTACTGCTCCGGCGGCGACTTCATGAAGTACGAGGAAGCCGACAGGATCGGGCCGCCGATGCCGCGGTCCTTCGCGATCTTCGCGGCGCGCACGGCGTCGATGATGATGCCCGCCGAGTTCGGCGAGTCCCACACCTCGAGCTTGTACTCCAGGTTCAGCGGCACGTCGCCGAAGGCACGGCCCTCGAGCCGGACGTAGGCCCACTTGCGGTCGTCGAGCCACTGCACGTAGTCGGACGGCCCGATGTGGACGTTGCCCTTGCCGAGCTCGCGGTCGACCTGCGAAGTGACCGACTGGGTCTTCGAGATCTTCTTCGACTCGAGCCGCTCCAGCTCCTTCATGTTCAGGAAGTCCATGTTCCCGCCCACGTTGAGCTGCATCGTCCGGTCGAGCTGGACGCCGCGGTCTTCGAACAGCTTCGCCAGCACGCGGTGCGTGATGGTGGCGCCGACCTGGGACTTGATGTCGTCACCGACGATCGGGACGCCGGCCGCGCGGAACTTCTCCGCCCACTCGGGGTCGGAGGCGATGAACACCGGCAGCGCGTTGACGAACGCCACACCGGCGTCGATGCAGGCCTGCGCGTAGAACTTGTCGGCCTCTTCGGAGCCCACCGGCAGGTAGGAGACGAGCACGTCGACCTCGGCCTCGCGCAGGGCGGCGACGACGTCGACCGGGGTCTCGTCGGACTCCTCGATGGTCTCGCGGTAGAAGCGGCCGAGCCCGTCGTAGGTGTGCCCGCGCTGGACGGTGACACCCAGCGGCGGCACGTCGGCGATCTTGATCGTGTTGTTCTCCGAGGCGAAGATCGCCTCGGACAGGTCACGGCTGACCTTCTTGGCGTCCACGTCGAACGCGGCGACGAACTCGATGTCGCGGACGTGGTACTCGCCGAACACGACGTGCATCAAACCGGGCACGCGAGTGCCGGCATCTGCGTCACGGTAGTACTGAACGCCCTGGACCAGCGAGGCCGCACAGTTGCCGACGCCCACGATGGCCACCCGAACGCGGCGGTTCTCGCCCATGCCGGTTTCTCCTTCATTAGTCCAACAGTTGCAGGTAATGCGCAGCGCGCTCGGAGAGCGCCTCAGGTCTCCGGCCCGCGCTGCTCGGCCTGTTCGTGCGCGATCAGCTCGTTGAGCCAGCGCACCTCCCGCTCACTGGACTCCAGCCCGAGCCGGTGCAGCTCACGGGTGTAGCGGTCGATCTTCTCCTCGGCCCGCGCCATCGCCGTCCGAAGTCCTTCACGGCGTTCCTCGACCCGACGACGGCGGCCTTCCAGGATTCGCATCCTGACGTCGGCCGGTGTCCTCGAAAAGAACGCCAGGTGGACGCCGAAGCCTTCGTCGTCCCACGTCTGCGGCCCGGCGTCGCCGAGCAGTTCAGCGAACCGTTCCTTGCCTTCGGCGGTGAGCTTGTACACCCGCTTGCCCCGGCGTGCCCACGCCCGGTCTTCCACCTCTTCGAGCTCCTCGACGAGGTAACCGGCGCGAAGCAGCCGACGCAGGGTCGGGTACAGCGAGCCGTACGAGAACGTCCGAAACATCCCGAGCGTCTCGTGCAAACGTTTGCGCAGCACGTAACCGTGCATGGGGGTCTCGTGCAGCAGCCCCAAGATCGCGAGCTCGAGCACACCGCACCCCCTTCCGGGAACAAACCGCGGCCGGTCGCGTTGGCCACCGTGACCGGCTCGGTCAACCTACCGGCCCACTATATCGCGCCGATACATCGAAGTGGTGTAGCTAACCCCGATCGAGTGCCCGGAATCCCGGCGAAATTCATCGGAGAGTTATCGAATCGTCGGCGTGTCCGACCGAATACGGACCGTCCCGCCGCCAACGGGGCGTGGACCACACAGCAAGAGCCCGTACTCTGTTGGCGTGCGAAACCAGCGGCAGGTCGTGGACTACGCCTTACAGCGGCGCGCGCTGCTCAAGGGCGTCCACTCCGGACGGGTCGGCACATACGACGTCTGCGACGCGGGCCCGTACCTCCTCCGGGCCGCGAAATTCCACGGCCGACCAGGCGATCAGGACTGCCCGGTCTGCCATCGGGAGGAACTGACCCTGGTGTCGTGGGTGTACGGCGACGAGCTCAAGCACGCCGCCGGATCGGCCAAGACGCCCGACGAACTGGCACGGATGGACGGGCTCTTCGCGGAGTTCACCGTCTACGAGGTCGAGGTCTGCGGGAGCTGTCACTGGAACCACCTGGTGCGGTCCTACGTCCTCGGAACAGGAGATCCGGGAACCACCCGGCCACGGACCCGGTCGCAGAGGACAGCGGGTCGGTGACAGGTATCGAAAACGCAGTTGACCACAGAGCGGCGTCCCCCGAAGCGCCGGTCTGGGAGGCCCATTCGTGAACGACGACCGCAATCGCTCCTGGCCTGGCCAGGAGCCTGATGCACCTCGCCGTGCCCAATGGCCGGGTGAATCCGACGATCCCGGCTGGCCGAGCGACGAACCGCCGCGCCGCCCCCAGCGCCGGACTCCCCCGAACGGCGTCCCCCGCTCGGCGAACCCGCGTCCTCCCCAGCCCCGCGCCGCCAACCCGCAGTGGCCGGGCGGCGACGTTGGCGGCCCCGAGTGGCCCTCCGACAACGAACCCCGCCGTCCCGTCGCCCCGCGCCGCCCCAACGGCATGCCCCCGCGCAGGCAGGGGCCCCCGCCACCCGGTGGCCGCGCCGCCGGTGACCAGAGTGCCCGCAACGGTGCCGCCGGCCACCGCCCGCCGCCGCCGCCTCCGCCCGGCGACCGACGCCCTCCCGCCCCTGCCGATCAGGCGACCGCGATGGTCCGGCCGGTCGAGCCGGAACCGTACGAGCGCGAGCCGGAACTCATCACGCACCACGCGCACAACGGCACCGAAGACCCGTACGGCCACGACCCGTATGACGATCGTCACGAAAGCGCCGCCTTCGGCGCCGAGGGCGAAGACGCGTACGACGAGCCCGCCGAAGACGACGAGGACGACAAGAAGAAGTTCCTCACGCCGAAGCAGCGCAAGAAGCGCCGGTGGCGGATCGTCCGCCGGGTGCTCTACGCCATGTTCGGCCTGTTCGTCGTGGTACCCGCGATCGCGTTCGTCATCACCTACTTCCTGGTGGACGTCCCGTCGCAGGAAAGCGTCGCGAGCCTGCAGAGCCAGCCGATCTCGCTGATGTACGCCGACGGCAGCCCGATGGGCAAGATCGCGCCCGCCAGCGGCGGAAGCCGGTACCTGCTGCAGCCCGGGGAGGTCCCGGAAGTGGTCAAGAAGGCCGTGTACGCGGCCGAAGACTCGTCGTTCGAGACCAACTCCGGTTTCGACGTCGGCGGCATCCTGCGCGCGGTCTACAACAACGTCACCGGCGGCCAGGGCGGCGGTTCGACGATCTCCCAGCAGTACATCAAGAAGGCCACGGCCAACGAGGCGCCGACGCTCACCCGTAAATGGACCGAGCTGGCCAAATCCTTCAAGATGAACAACCAGATGTCCAAAGAGGAGATCATCACCGCCTACCTCAACACCATCTACTTCGGCCGCGGCGCGAACGGTATCGAAGCGGCCGCGCAGGCCTACTTCAAAAAGCCTGCCAAGGAGCTCGGCGCGTCCGAGGCGGCCCTGCTCGCCGGGTTGATCCAGGGACCGAGCCGGTCCGAGAACGACGCGTACGCGCAGCGACGCTGGAACTTCGTGATGGACCAGATGGTGGCGAACAAGTGGCTCGACCCGGGTCAGCGCGCCACCTCGGAGTTCCCGAAGCCGATCCCCAAGGCGCAGGCGAAGGCCGACGACGCCGGAACGCTGAGCCTGCACATCCGCAACCGGGTGATCGACGAACTCGAAGCCCGCGGCTACGACCAGGACCGGCTGCACCAGGGCGGTTTCAAGATCACCACGACGATCGACCCCAAGGCCCAGAAGATGGCCGAGGAGTCCGTCGCCGAGGGGATGAAGGGCCAGACGGACGAGAACATCCTGAACGCGCTGGTCGCGGTCGACCCCAAGACGGGCGGCGTGGTCGCCTACTGGGGCGGTCCGGACTGGACGAAGAACGACAAGGGCCAGGACGTCCAGGCCATCGACTGGGCGAACGTGCCGCACAACCCCGGTTCGGCGTTCAAGGCCTTCGACCTGACCGCGTTCCTCAAGATGGGCAAGGGACTCGGCGAGACCTTCGACGGCTCCAACAACCGGAAGTTCGACGGCCGCACGATCCGGAACGCGGGCGAAAGCTCCAACTGCGGCACGCAGTGCACGGTCGCCGAGGCGATGAAGGTCTCCGCGAACACCGTGTTCTACGACATGGTCCGCAACGAGACGAAGGTCGACCCGGTGGCGAAGGCCGCGAAGGAAGCCGGCGTGATGGTGGAGGCCGACGGCGGCAAGGCGAAGCTGAGCCCCGACATCAACATCGCGCTCGGCGGTGGCGGCACGGTCACCACCGCGGAGGACATGGCGGCCGGTTTCGCCACGTTCGCCGGTGAAGGCGTCCGGCAGAAGCAGCACTTCGTCGCGAAGCTGACCAACTCCCAGGACGAGGTCGAGTTCGACGAGACGACGCCCAAGGGCGCCCCCGCCTTCAACGACGACGCCGACAAGAGCAAGCAGATCGCGGGCAACGTCACCGACGCGCTCGAAGAGGTCATCCCGTACTCGAAGCTCAAGTGCCCGAAGGGTCACGAGTGCGCGGGCAAGACCGGGACGCAGCAGTACGACTTCAAGGACAGCGACCCGGCGAGTTACCGCGACCGCAACGCGCAGACCTGGATGGTGGGCTACACGCCGAGCATCTCGACGTCGGTGTGGGTCGGCGGCGACGGCAACAAGCCGCTGCACGACAAGAACAACAAGCCGATCTACGGCCGGACGATCGCCGGTCCGATCTGGGAAGACTTCATGTCCCGGTACATGACCGGCAAGCCGTCGGAGAAATTCGACAACGTCAAGCCGATCGGCAAGGACGCGCGGTACGTGCCGACGACGACGGCGCAGAAACCGCCGACGACGACCACGCCGCCCGAGACGCCGACGACCACCCCGACACCGACGACGCCCACCACGCCGACGGAGACGACGCCCACCGGGCCGACGAAGCCGACCAAACCCACCAGGCCGACAAGGCCGGGGCCGGGGACCACGGATCCATTGTTCCCGAACGCCGAAGATCCGTGACGATCGGGCTGAACAGATGCCGAGAGGTGTGCCGGGCGAACGCCCGGCACACCTTTTTCTTCGCACCGGTGAACCTGAACCGATCCGATACGTCTTTACTGGAAGGAGACCTGCGACCGCAGGACCGCGCTCACCACGGAAGGTTCGGAGGACGTCCCAGTGAACGACGATCCCCACGGCGGATGGCCAGGTCAGGACCCTGACCCCGCACGTCGTCCGCAACGCCCGGCCGGACCGCCCCGCCGCCCCGCCGGACCGCCCCCCGGGTACGGGCAGCGGCAGGGTCCCGGCCAGCAGGGCCCGGGACAGGCACCGTGGCAACGGCAGGGCACGCCTCAGCAGCCGCCACCGCGGCGCTCGCAGCGGCCACCGGTCGCGCCGCAGCACGAGCCGGACCTCATCACCCATCACGAGCACAACGGCACCGTCGATCGTGGTTACGACGAGCCGTACGAGGACGAGCAGCAGTACGGCCCGGAGACCGACGAGGACGGGAAGCCGATCCTCACCCCCGCGCAACGCAAGAAGCGCAGGTGGAGACGGATCCGGCGGGTCCTGCTCGCGCTGTTCTGCCTCTTCGTCGTCATCCCGGCGATCGCGTTCGTGATCACCTACTTCGCGGTGGACGTGCCGTCACCGCAGGCCGTCGCGGCCACGCAGGGCCAGGCGGTGACGTACTACTACGCCGACAACACCGAGATGGGCAAGGACGTCCCCAAGGGCGGCAACCGGCAGATCCTGACGCCGGAGCAGATCCCGGACATCGTCAAGAAGGCCGTCATCGCCACCGAGGACGCCTCCTTCGAGACCAACTCCGGGTTCGACATCGGCGGCATCCTGCGCGCGGTCTACAACCAGGTGACCGCGGGCAAGGGCGGTGGTTCGACCATCTCCCAGCAGTACATCAAGGTCGCCAGCGGGGACGACGAATCGTCGCTCGCCCGTAAATGGACCGAGCTCGCCAAATCCTTCAAGATGAACCAGACGTACGAGAAGAAGGACATCATCTCGGCGTACCTGAACATCATCTACTTCGGGCGCGGCGCGTACGGGATCGAGTCGGCCGCACAGGCGTTCTTCGGAAAGCCCGCCGGCGAGCTCAACGCGTCCGAGGCGGCGCTGCTCGCGGGCCTCATCCAGCAGCCGGGCCGCTCGGAGAACCCGAAGGTCGCGAACGAACGCTGGACCGTCGCGCTGAACCGCATGGTGCAGAACGGTTTCCTCTCCGCCGCCGACCGCGCGAACCTGCAGTTCCCGACGCCGATCCCGCAGACCGACAAGGAACAGGCCGGGGTGGTCAACCCGTTCATCCGCGACAAGGTCAAGGAAGAGCTCGCCGCGAACGGCATCACCGACGACGTCTACTACCGGGGCGGCTACAAGGTCTACACGACCATCGACCCGAAGGCGCAGGCCGCGGCCGAGCAGGCGGTGGCCGACGGGATGAAGGGCCAGACCGACGAGAACCTGCTCAACGCGCTCGTCGCGATCGACCCGAAGACCGGCGGCGTGAAGGCGTACTACGGCGGTCCTTCCATCGTGAAGGGGCCCAACGGCCAGGACCAGAAGGGCCGGGACTGGGCGAACACGCCGCAGAACCCCGGGTCCTCGATGAAGCCGTTCGACCTCACCGCGTACATGCAGCTCGGCAAGGGCGGCATCAACTCGACGTTCGACGGCTCCAACAACCGGCAGTTCGGGAAGCAGACGATCCGGAACGCCGGTCCCGGCAGCTCGTGTTCGGCGCAGTGCACGGTGTCCGAAGCGATGCAGCGGTCCGCGAACACGGTGTTCTACGACATGGTCGTGAACGTGACCAAGCCCGGGCCGGTGGCACAGGCCGCCAAGGACGCCGGGATCAAACCCGCGCCCGAGGGCGTCTCGGAACTGTTCGCCGACAACAACATCGCGCTCGGCGGTGGCAAGACGGCCGTCAGCCCGGAGGACATGGCAGCCGCGTACGCGACCTTCGCGGGCGGGGGCCAGCGGCGCGACAAGCACTTCGTCGTCAAGGTGACCAACTCGCAGGACGAGGCCGCGTACTCGGCTCCCGAGGAGGCGAAACCGGCGTTCGCCGACGACGCCGGCAAGAGCAAGCAGATCGCCGGGAACGTCACCGAGTCGCTCAAGGGTGTCATCCCGTTCTCGAAGCTCAAGTGCCCCAACAATCACGAATGCGCGGGCAAGACCGGAACCCAGCAGCACACCTACCGTCCGGGCGAGCCCGCGTCGGCGAAGGACGCCAACTCGCAGACCTGGATGGTCGGCTACACGCCGTCGATCTCGGCCGCGGTGTGGGTCGGTGGCGACGGTGACAAGGCGCTGAAGGGCAAGAACGGCAAGTCGATCTTCGGTTCGACGATCGCCGGGCCGATCTGGCAGAAGTTCCTTTCCCTGTACCTGAACGGGAAGCCGGGGGAGCAGTTCGAGAAGGTCAAGATCATCGGCGGGGACGACAGCAACACCGTCCCGTCGACGCAGACCCCGCCGGGCGAGGACGAAGGTTCGACCGAGACCGGCACGCCGTCGACCGGGCCGTCCACCGGATCCTCGTCTTCGCGGAACCAAGAAGAGACGTCCAGCTCGCGGAACCCGCCTTCGTCGAGTGAGAACAACGGCGGCGAAGAAGAAGGCGGCAACGGGCCCGGCCGGGGCGGCAGAGGCGACAACGGATAACTAGAGGGTGACGACGCGCCGCTCGGCACCCGAAAGGTGGGCGGCTTCGATGACCCGGAGTGCCTCGACGGCGGAGGCGGGATCGACCGGGAAGTCGCCCTTGCCGAGCAGCGCGTCGCGCACCTGCGCGTAGAACTCCTCGTACCGGCCGACCTCGGTGGGCACCGTTTCGACGTCGTCGTTCACGCCGAGCACGCCCGCGTCCGACGGCGGTTCGACGGCCCAGCCGGGCTCGCCGGGCCGCAGCCCGTCCTTGATCTGCGGCTCCTGGACGTCGAGGCCGTACTTCGTGAAGGTCGCCTTGTCGCCGAGGACCCGGAATCGCGGATTCCGGGTGCCCGCGAGCGCGGACGCCCACAGGTGCGAGCGCACGCCGTTCGTGTGGTGGAGGGCGACGAAGGCGTCGTCGTCGACGGACACCCCGGCGCGGCGCCGGTCGACCTCCGCGTAGACCTCGGCGACCGGGCCAAACAGCTGCAGCGCCTGGTCGACGATATGCGCGCCGAGGTCGTAGAGAAGGCCGCCCGCCTCGGCGGGGTCGCCGAACTCGCGCCAGTTGTCCCGCGGTTTCGGCACCCAGCGGTCGTAGCGGGATTCGAAGCGGAAGACGTCGCCGAGACGGCCGGTCTCGAGGACCTTGCGAACGGTGAGGAAGTCCGAGTCGAACCGGCGGTTCTGGAACACCGTCAGCCCGACGCCCTTCGCCTTCGCCGCTTCGGCGACCTTCGCCGCTTCGGCCGCTGTGGGCGCGAAGGGCTTGTTGACGACGACGGGCAAGCCCGCCTCGATCGCCCGGAGCGCGAGCGGAACGTGGGTGCGGTTCGGCGTGCTGACGACGACCAAGTCCAGCTCTCCGGCCTTCGCGAACAACGCGTCCGCATCCGGCAGCACGTCGGCGGCCGGATAGTCGGCCCTCGCCTGCCCGACCCGGTCCGGATTCGAGGTGACGATGGCGGCCGGGGTCAGCCCCGGCGTCGCGTCGACCAGCGGCGCGTGGAAGACGCGCCCGCCGGTGCCGTATCCGAAGATCCCCACTCGCAAGTCAGCCATGAACCTATTAAACAACAGTGTTGCGTAATCGGCCAGTCATGGCAGGATGCGCGCTATGCCGGAGACCGGGGTCAATCTGCGCGGCCTGCGCCAGCACAATCGGAC
Organism: Amycolatopsis sp. cmx-4-54; assembly: GCF_046548895.1. Taxonomy (NCBI): domain Bacteria; kingdom Bacillati; phylum Actinomycetota; class Actinomycetes; order Pseudonocardiales; family Pseudonocardiaceae; genus Amycolatopsis; species Amycolatopsis sp. cmx-4-54. Next base: position 463,508 of record NZ_JAEBEJ010000002.1, on the reverse strand, counting down.
ACTGCTGCTCACGCACATCCTGCGCGCGGGCGGCCTCAGCCGCGTCGAACTCGCCGACCGCACCCGGCTCACCCAGCAGGCCGTCTCGAAGATCGTCCCCGAACTCCTCGAAGCCGGCCTGCTGGACGAGGAACGCCAACCCGCGGCCGGCGTCGGCAAGCCGCGCACCCTGCTGCGCGTGCGCGCCGACGCCCGGCACGCGCTCGGCGCCCAGCTCGACCGGGACTCGTTCCGGGTGCTCAGGACCGACCTGACCGGGAAGATCATCGCGTCACGCGGCGGGCCGTTGGCTCCCGGATTCACCCCCGACCAGGCCGTTTCCGCCCTCGGGGAAGCGACCGAAGCGCTACTGGACGGCGTCGAACGCGAACAGGTCCTCGGCCTCGGCGTCGGCAGCGTCGGCCCTCTCGACCACCGCGAAGGAGTCGTCCGGGACGCCACGAACATGCCGGGCTGGCACCACGTCCCCCTGCGCGACCTGCTCGCGAAACGCACCGGACTGCCCGTGCGGCTAGACAAGAACACCAACGCCGCCGCCTTCGCCCAGCACTGGCCGGAGGGCGACCAGACCGCGACCGCCGTGGTGCTCGTCGGCACCGGAATCGGCGTCGGCCTGCTGATCGACGGCAGGCTGTATCGGGGGCCGCGAACCAACGCGGGCGAATTCGGGCACACCACGCTCGCGTTCGATGGACCGCGTTGTGCGTGCGGCCGCCGCGGCTGCGTCGAGGTACTGCACAACGCGGCGGCGACCACGGAAGAGGCGGCGGGCCTGCTGGGAATCGGTCTCGCCGACCTCGTCCAGGTCCTCGACCTCGAACGGGTCGTGCTGACCGGGCGGTCGGTCCGCGCGGAACCCGAGGTCTACCGCGACACCGTCGCGGCGCGGCTGCGGGAACTACTGCCGTTGCCACACTGGCAACGGATCCAGGTCGATCTCGACGAGATGGGCGACGACGTCGTCGCGTTCGGCGCGGCGGCGGAGGTGCTGGCCGGGTTCTACGACAGCGGCGACATCGTTCTAGCGTGATCAGAGGGACAACACGCGTGATCAGGTGGACGACACGCGTGATCAGAGGGACGACACGCGTGTCCAGACGGACGACACGCGGCAGGCGCTAACATCCGCCACGTGTCCGACCAGACGACCCAGCCCGAGGCTCCGCTCTCCCTCACCCCCGGCGAGCGGGTCATCCCGAGCTGGAACGAACCGCTCGTGGCCGCGGCCACGAGACCGATCGGCGGCCCGCTCGGCGAGCACGCGGCCGTGGGGCGGCACTGGTTCTGGTCGCCGCAGCGGGTCGGGCTGCTGCTGGCCTGCCTCGCGCTGGTGCTTTCGTGGTTCGGCAAGGCGTCGTGCATCCAGCAGTACACCGACGACTCCGGAACCCATCAGCTCGACTGGCGGGCGGGCCGCCCGTTCGTCGCGATGTGCTACTCGGACATCATCCCGCTCTACAGTTCCGAGCGCCTGAACGATCCGGACACCTTCCCGTACGTGACTTCGTGGACCGAAGACGCGGGAACGGCGAAGGAGACCACGCGGTACATGGAGTATCCGGTCGCCACCGGGTTGTTCCAGTGGATCAACGCGAAACTCACCGAAGCGTGGCTTTCGGTCGCGGAATCGGGCTGGCTGCCCGGCGCGCTCCCGGTGGCCGTGTACTTCAACCTCTCGGCGCTCTGGCTCGCGCTGGCCTGGCTCGTCACGGTGTGGGCGACCGGCCGATCGCTGAAACGCCGTCCGTGGGACGCCGTGCTGGTCGCGATCTCGCCGTTGGTGCTGGTGCACGTGTTCACCAACTTCGACGCCATCGCGACCGCGTTCACCGCGACCGCGCTGCTCGCGTGGGCCCGGCGGCGTCCCGAGATCGCGGGTTTCCTGCTCGGGCTGGGCGCGGCGGCGAAGCTGTATCCGCTGCTGCTGCTCATCCCGTTGTTCTTCCTGTGCCTGCGCGCGGGCAAGGTCAAACACTGGGCGCTCACCGCCGGGCTCGCCGCGGCGACGTTCGTGGTGGTCAACGTCCCGTTCGCGCTCGCCGCGCCGACCGGCTGGTGGGAGTTCTTCCGGCTCAACACGGCGCGCCCGATGGATCCCGACTCGCTCTACAACGTGATCTCCCACCTTTCCGGCTGGGCCGGTTTCGACGGGAAACTCGCCACGGGTCAGACACCGGTCGTGCTCAACACCGTCGTCGCGGTGCTGTTCCTCGCCGCCTGCGCCGGTATCGGGTACGTCGCGATGAAGGCGCCGCGCCGCCCGCGGCTCGGCCAGCTGGCCTTCCTCGTGGTGGCCGCGTTCCTGCTGACCAACAAAGTGTGGAGCCCGCAGTATTCGCTGTGGCTGGTGCCGCTGGCGGTGCTCGCGATCCCGCGCTGGCGGCTGCTGCTCGGCTGGATGATCCTCGACGCGCTGGTCTGGGCCCCGCGGATGATGTACTACCTCGGCGTCGACAACAAGGGCCTGCCCGCGGACTGGTTCCTCGGCACCGTCGTCGTCCGCGACCTCGCGGTGGTCGGCCTCTGCGCGCTGGTGATCCGGGAGATCCACCAGCCGCGCAGAGACCTTGTCCGCGCCGCCGGGGACGACGATCCGATCGGCGGTTTCCTCGACGGCGCGCCGGACGCTAAGCGCGCTTCAACACCTCGGGCCCAGGACGTTCCAGCCTGAGGTGCTTGCCGAAGTCCTCGGCCCCGAAGTCGTCGATCTGCACCACGACGGCTTCGGGCGAGGTTTCGACCAGACGGCAGCCGACCCAGTCGTCGCCCTGCTTGACCGACCAGCGCTCGGCGAGGATGGCCAGCCCCTCGGCCTCCAGCAACGCGACGGAGTCGTCGAAGGCGGCGGGCCCGCCCAGCGGGTAGCCGAAAACGGTCAGTGCCTGCCAACGGGTTTCCGGCGCGGGGACGACGTAGCCGACGTGCTCGCCGTCCTCCGCCCGGTACACGGTCCGATTCTTCATGCGGCACAGGTTCGACCCTCCCGTGGCGTGAGGGTCAAGCCGATTCAGCGCACGAGGTAGCCGCCCGTGCTCGTCTCGAAGAACGGCACCGGCCCGGTGCAGGGCAGAACGTCCTGTTCGAAACCGCCGTACCCCCAGCTCCAGCCGATCCGGTCGTGGCCGCGCGGCACGTCCCGCACCGAGAAGCCGACGCGGCGGCCGACCAGGTTCACCGGAAACCCGGGGATGTCGGCGCGTTCGATCACGCCGGTCAGGACGGCGAGGTCGCCATCACGCGAGACGCAGTCGACCTTGCCCTCGAAATCGGCGACGAGCTTGCCGTCCTTCGCCAGGTGATTCACGTGGAACCGGCCCGACGACTTCCCAGGTTCCCCGAACGCGGCGAAGTCGAATCGGACCGGCTCTCCTTCGTAAGCGGGGAACGTCAGCGGTCCGCCCGCCGATCCGATCACGACCGAGCCGGACGACGGAGCCGCCGTCGCCTGCGTCGCCCCCAGTGTTGCCGCCGCGACGGCCAGCACGGCGACCGCGGCGATCTTCGACTTGATGTTCATGGCTTCCCCTCCGGCACCGGGTGTTTCCCGGTCGAGGTCGAGCCTGTCGCGATCGACGTGCCCGGCCCTCCCGCCGGAGAGGGAACGCTCTCCCTCCCAGGTTCGAGAGCGGGATGTCAGGCGACGCGCTCCCGGAGGTAGGCGATGTCCGCGGCCTGCCCGTCGGCCGGGGTCTCGACGACCACCGGAGCGCCAGCCTCGGCCGCGACCGCGACCAGCACCTCGGGATCGATCGTGCCGTCACCGCCGACGACGTTGGCGTGCCGGTCCCGGGTGGAGCCGAACTCGTCGCGCGAGTTGTTGAGGTGCACCAGGTCGATCCGGCCGGTGATGGCCTTGACCTTCTTGACCGCCTCGGTCAGGTCCCAGCCCGCCGCGTACGCGTGGCAGGTGTCGAAACAGAAACCCGCGCCGAATTCGCCGACCTTGTCCCAGAGCCGGGCGATCGTGTCGAGGTCGCGGGTCATCGCGTTGTCACCGCCCGCGGTGTTCTCGATCAGGATCGGCACGGCGAAGCCGCCCTTTTCCTGCTCACGCTCGAAAAGCTTGCGCCAGTTGACGAGACCTTCTTCGACGTCCTCGCCCGCACCGACGTGGCCGCCGTGCACGACGAGCCCTTTCGCGCCGATCGCGGCGGCGCCGTTCGCGTGCTGCGTGACGTTCTTCCGCGACGGGATGCGGATGCGGTTGTTCGTCGACGCCACATTGATCAGGTACGGCGAGTGGATGAACACCTCGACCGGGGATTCCTTGATCGCCTCACCGTGCGGATGGGGTTTGGGAGCCTTCCAGCCCTGCGGGTCGGAAAGGAAGAATTGGAGGACTTCGGCTTCGCGCCCGGCGACCGCGGTCAGCGGGTCGTCGTCGCGGACATGGGCACCGATTTTCATGTTGGAGGAATCTACGCGGAGCGAAGCTCCTCCGTTGAGGGCGGTGGCGGGGAGGAGGGCGGAACCACCCTTGGGCAATTCTCCCCGGCGCGGGCCAGGTCGTCACGCTCGTGGGGTAGCGTGAGCGCGTTCCGTTAAACCGCGTGGGTCCTGAGGGGCGGAGGACGAACTCGATGGGGAAGACTGCCGGGCGGATCACGGCTTGGGGATTCGCGCTTTCGGTCACGGCCGGACTAGCGTTCCCGATGACCGCGACGGCCGCCGGGGAACCGAATCCGACCCTTTCCGGCGAGTGCGCCGCCACGTTGCAGAACGGGAAGTCCGCCGACGGACTCGTTCTCGACGCGGGTGCTCCGCTGAATTCGCCCGAGGTACTGACGGTCGGCCTGGACTCGAAGGCCAAGACCGCCGAAGGACGAAGGCCGCTGCTTTCGCTGCCGGTCGGCGATCTGGTCAAGACCACCGGCCTCACCGACAACGCGGTGGGCGACCTCGCCGCGCAGGGTGTCTGCAAGCCCGCCCAGGGCACGGTGAACGCGCTCGGCGCCTTGACTCAAGAAGTCACGAAGGACGTGCCGCCGGTCGTGGCCCCGCCGTCTCCGCGGCCGCCGGAAGACCCCCAGCCACCCAAGCCCCCGACGCCGGGCCCGGGCCCCGCCCCGGGGCCGGGTCAGCCCGGTGGTCCGGGCAGCGAACTCCCGATCCAGACCGGCCCGGGTTCCGCCACCGGTATCGGCATCGGCATCGGCGGCGACTCGATCGCCGGCGTGATCAGCAACGCGGCGCTGCTCCCCGGCAGCTTCGTGCAGGCGCCGGTGATCACCGAGATCGTCCCCGGCGAGGTGCCGCCGCCGACCGTCGACGAGAAGGACACCGGCAACGCGCAGGCCATCCAGGCGCCGGTCGCCCCGGCGAAGCTGCCGCTGCTGCTCGCGGTGCTGGCGCTGGCCGTCGTCGCCGCGGCTCTGGTCCGTGCTTGGCTGCGGGGTAAACCCGCCTGATTTCACCGATGGTGACGCCCGCTTCCACTCGAATGCCTGACTTCTTCGAGTAGGCGGGCGTCACTCGTCTCCGTTAGCGTCGTTGTGCAGGTAGGTGACCCCGACGACGGAGGAGTCGAAGGCATGCGCGAACGGACACGGAGGGCGACCGCCCTGGGTGCGTCGGCCTTCATTCTCGCGGGCTCGGCCGCCCTCGCCATGCCCGGCACGGCCGCCGCCGCCGAGACCAAGACCGCGACCTGCGGGGGATCGGTGACCGCGAAACCCGGCGACACGATCCTCGGCAAGACCCCGTTGCTCGGCCTTCCGCTCAACCTCGGCCAGGCCGGTCCGGTCTCCGGGGTGCTGACGGGCACGATCAACGCGCTGCTCGGCACGGTCTGCAGGGTCACGGTGACCGTGGTGAACACCGTCGTCGCGCCGGTCCCGGTCGTCGGCGCACCGGCCGCGGAGGCGCTGAACGGCGCCGTCTCCGGCACCCACGAAGCCCTGACCGGCGGCGGCGGCAAGCCCGCTCCCGGAACCCAGCCCCAGCCAGGGAAACCCGCTCCCGGCACGCCCGGCAGCGGCGGCCCGCAGACGGGCGGACCGGGCGCTCCCGCGCAGGGCGGCGGTCCGGCGGGCGGCATCCCGGCGGCGAACAGCCCGCTGCTGCCCGGCACCTTCACCCCGAACTTCGGCAACCTGCCGTGGGGGATCAGCACCGGCTACGCGCCGATGCGCGACTACAGCTCCATCCCGATGGCGACGGCCGGTCTCTTCAGCCCGTCGCCCGGCCTCCGGTACGGCGGGCAGATCCCGGGTTACGCGCCGCAGTTCGGCGTCACGACCGAAAACCAGAGCGGCGACCCGGACGTCCAGACCGCGGGACAGGCCGAAGCGCTACCGAGTGTGAGCGACGGATTCACTCAGGACGGGAAACTTCCGCTGCTGATCGCCGTTTTGGCACTCTCCGGAGTCAGCGCGGGCCTCGTCCGCACCTGGGTCCTCCGCCGAATGGCCGCTACAAGTTAGGCCTACCGCCTAGTATCTTTCGGGTCACTCCCTCGTTATCCCCGTTGCAGTGATTCCTGACGCACTGCCACACGCCCCCACCGACCCGGAGGATCGCCCCCGTGCGGAAGAACACCATCTGGCAGACCACCCGCAAGGCGCTCACCGTCACCGCACTCGCGACCATGGTCACCGGTGGCGCGCTCCTGACGGCGGGCACCGCTTCGGCCGCGGGCACCACGCTGGCGAACGCGTGCAGCGGCACCGTGAACGGCGGGATGGGCGACACCGTCGCGATCACCGGCACGTCGGTCAAGGAACTGGTGCGGGCGGGCGCGCGTGAAGCGGGCACGCTGGCCCTCTACGACGTCGCCGCGAACGACATCGCCAACGTCAACAGGATCGACCTCGGCGCGGTCCCGAACGCCGCGGGCGGTTCGATCGACGGCAAGGTGATCGGCGCGGCCGTCAAGCAGGCGGTCAAGAACACCAAGTCCTGGGGCCTCGGGCTCAACCCCGAAAAGACGCTGAACTCCATCGAGCACAAGGTCGCCGGCAGTTGCGGCCTGACGACGGTCGCGACGAACTACGTCGCCCCGGCCCTGCCGAACCCCGGCACCACGGCTCCGCAGCAGGGCGGCACCGGCGGTACCGGCGGCGGCACCAACGGCGCTCCGTCGAACTCGAACCTGCTCCCCGGTGGCAGCAACGGCACCGGCCACGCGCCGCCGCGCGACTACGGCAACCTGCCGGTCGCCCAGCCGGGTGTCGCGGTGGCGCCGGGCGTGCGCTACCCGGCCAACAGCCCGCTCCCCGGCGAAGGCGCTCCGCAGTACGGCACCGACGGCCAGACCGGACAAGGCGGCCCCGACGTCCGCAACGCGGGCAACGCCGAAGCGCTCGCGACCGACGGCCTGCCCGGCGGCGATGTCCAGCTGCCGATGCTGCTCGCGGTGCTCGTGCTCGCCGGCGTGACCGCCGCGCTGGTCCGTACCTGGGTCCTGCGCCGCGTCGCCTGACCGCCAGGTACGCTTACCTGGACAAACCCTCCTGCCACGGACAGTCCGTGGCCGCGAGCCCATAGGAGGTGAGTGGTTGTGTCACGCCATTACGAGGTAATGGTCATCCTGGACCCCACGCTCGACGAGCGTACGGTGGCCCCGACCCTGGACAACTTCCTCAACGTGATCCGCACTTCGGGCGGAAGCGTCGAGAAGGTCGACGTCTGGGGCCGTCGCCGGCTGTCCTACGAGATCAAGAAGCACGCCGAGGGCATCTACGCGCTCCTCGACCTGAACTCGACTTCGGAAGCGGTCAAGGAGCTGGACCGTCAGCTCTCGCTGCAGGAGACCGTGCTCCGCACCAAGGTCATGCGCCGCGAGATCAAGCCGGCCAAGCCCGTCGCCGCCAAGGCCTGAGCCGAAGGACTTTTCCGATGGCTGGAGACACCGTCATCACGGTGATCGGCAATCTCACGTCCGACCCGGAGCTTCGCTTCACCCCTTCCGGTGCGGCGGTCGCGAACTTCACGGTCGCGTCCACCCCGCGCACGCTGGACAAACAGTCCGGTGAGTGGAAGGACGGCGAGGCCCTGTTCCTGCGTTGCAACATCTGGCGTCAGGCGGCCGAGAACGTCGCCGAGTCGCTGACGCGTGGCGCGCGTGTCGTCGTGCAGGGGCGCCTCAAGCAGCGGTCTTTCGAGACCAAGGAAGGCGAGAAGCGCACGGTCGTCGAGCTCGAGGTCGATGAGATCGGCCCGTCGCTGCGCTACGCCACCGCCAAGGTGAACAAGGTCAGCCGTGGCACCGGTGGCGGTGGAGGCGGCGGCTTCGGTGGCGGCGGCGGTGGCGGCCAGTCCGGCCCGCCCGCCGACGACCCGTGGGGTTCCGCCCCGCCCGCCGGTGGCGGCGGTGGCGGCGGCTTCTCCGACGAGCCGCCCTTCTGATCAGGCGCTCCGCCGCGGGCGAAAGCTCCGCGAGACGTCTCGAGACAACCACTACGTAGAAATCCAGGAGAAATACCGTGGCCAAGCCACCCATCCGCAAGCCCAAGAAGAAGGTCTGCGTGTTCTGCAAGGCCGAGAAGAAGGGCCGCCCGGAGAACATCGACTACAAGGACACCAACCTGCTTCGGAAGTACATCTCCGACCGCGGGAAGATCCGTGCCCGTCGTGTGACCGGCAACTGCAGCCAGCACCAGCGTGACATCGCCATCGCGGTCAAGAACTCCCGCGAAATGGCGCTGCTGCCCTACACCTCGACCGCACGCTAAGGAGGCACGTCAATGGCGAAGATCATTCTCACCACCGACGTCGCCAACCTCGGTGGGCCCGGCGACATCGTCGAGGTCAAGGACGGCTACGCACGCAACTACCTGCTCCCCCGCGGCTACGCCATCGTGGCCACCAAGGGCGCGGAGAAGAACGTGCGCACGATCAAGCGGGCGCAGGAGAGCCGTCGCATCCGCGACCTCGACCACGCCAAGGAGATCAAGGCGACCCTGGAGGGCCTCGGCGCCGTCCAGCTGAGCGGCAAGGCGGCCGAGGGCTCGAAGAAGCTCTTCGGTTCGATCACCACCGCCGAGATCGTGGACGCGATCAAGGCCGCGGGTGGCCCGCTGCTCGACAAGCGCGTCATCGAGCTGAAGGACCACATCAAGACCGTGGGCAAGCACTCGGTCGGCGCCCGTCTGCACCCCGACGTCCGCGTCGACGTGCGGCTCGAGGTCAAGGCCAAGTAACACCGCTTCGGCAAAGGGCGGGACGTCTCCGGCACGGAGACGTCCCGCCCTTTGCTTTACGCGGAACCCCACTCGGCCGGATCACGTCTTAGGATTGACTCGACGTCGAGGCACGGGGACTCAAAAGGGGATCTGGAACCAATGGGTTACGACAGCAACGCCGAGGAGAACCGGCAGCAGAGGGTCACGGTGTCCGCGCCGGCCAATCCCGACAAACCGTCGGCGTCGGGCGGGGGTGGGTTCACCTTCGACAAGGACAAGATCGACGGCATCATCAAGAAGTGGACGGACCTGCAGGCCGAGCTCAAGAAGGACTACCGCGACGCGACCCTGATGGCGAACGTCAAGGCGCCCGGCAAGGAGTTCGCGAGCGGTGACTGGGAGAAGCTGGCGAACCCGTCGGGCAAGGCGTTCCTGGAGCAGAACCAGAAGATGCAGGACTACGTCAAGAACTACATCGACCAGCTGACCGCCGCGAAGCAGAAGATCGCCACCAACGAGGCCGAAACGCAGGCTTCGCTCAACAAGCACAAGGCCGTGTGATGCGACGTTCCCTCGTTCTCCTCCTGGCTGCGGGCGCGCTGGTCGCCGGCTGTTCGGGCACCAAGAACGGCACGGCCTCGTCCGAGTCGCCCTTCACGACCGGGGCCGGTTCCCCCAGCACCACGAGTGCCCTGAACGGCTCGTCCGGCTCCGCGCCCAAGGTGTCGAGTCCCCTGCGGACCTCGTCGATCGAGAGCGACGCCTGCTCCGCGCTTTCCGCGGCGAAACGATCCGAGCTCGGGCTCGGCGAAGGTGAGCGTGGGACTACCAGCGTGGGCCAAGGCTGCACGCTGTTCGCCGCCGACGACAAGCTGAACCAGATCGACATCAGCCCGGTGCTCGCGAACAAGAACGGCCTGAGCGACGTCTACGACACGAAGGCCAACAACGACTACTTCGAGCCGACCGAGGTCGGCGGCTACCCGGCGGTGTACGCCGCGTCGCTCGACGCCCGTGACAAGGGCAAATGCGGCCTCTTCGTCGGCGTGACCGACCAGCTGGCCGTGAACATCCTGGTGCAGTACGACAACGGGCCGGGCGCGAGTGCTCCGTGCCCCGTCGCGCTCAAAGTGGGGGAAGCGATGATCGAGACGTTGAAGGAGGGCTGACGCGTGTTCCTGCTGCCGATCATCGCCGGGTACTCGGCCTACAACCTGGCGACCACGAAATCCGGCGACTTCGAAGCGTCGGGCGGCGATCGCAAGATCGACTGCTACAACATCTGGGAGAAGATCGTCACCGGTCCGGGCACCGGGTCGATCCAGGAGGGCCAAGGCGCGGCGACCCGGCTCAAGGCCGGTTACCAGGACAGGCTGACCACCATCGACAACCTGTCGAAGGAGATGGACGCCGCCTGGACCGGTAAGAGCGCCGAAGCCGCGCAACAGTCCGGTGCGCATCCGCTGCGGGCGTGGATGGAGGACTCCGGCAAGAAGCTGGTGGACTCCGACAAGTACCTCGGTGAGCAGAACACCGCTTTCACCACGGTGAAGGCGAAGGTGCAGCAGGTCCCGAAGGACCCGCCGAAGAACAACCTGCTCAACTCCATCACCCCGTGGACCACCGACACCGACCGCGCGATCCGGGACTACAACGACAAGGGTCAAGCGAACGTCGACGCGTTCAACGAGTACTTCAAGGCCAGTTCCGAGAACGGCAAGAAGCTGCCCACCTACTCCAAGATGGAGGGCCAGAACACGAACGTCGACGTCAACGGCGGCGGCGGCGATGGCAAGGACAAGGACGGCAACGGGAACGGTCAGGGCGACCGGAACGGGCACAACGGCATGCCGGGCATCTCGACGCCGCCCGGTTCGATGCCGCCCGGCGGGATGCCGAGCGTCCCCGGTTCGAACATGCCGGGTATCGGCACACCGGGCTCGAACCTGCCGGGCTCGAACCTGCCAGGGTCGAACCTGCCGGGCAGCAACCTGCCGGGCTCGAATCTTCCCGGGTCGAACCTGCCGGGCTCGAACCTGCCCGGTGGGCAGTACAACCCGAACATCCCCGGCAGCAACTACAAGCCGCCGTCCTGGGACGACGGGACGAACGCGTCCGGCTACACCCCGCCGAAGATCCCCGGTGCCGGCGGCTTCGGCCCGGGTGGTGGCGGCGGGGGCGCCGGCGGCGGCTTCGGCGGCACCGACATCCCCGGTGCGGGCGGCTTCGGCCCGGACGGTGGCTTCGGCCCCGGGTTCGGTCCCGGTGGCGGGAGCGGCGCGGCCCTGCCCGGCAACGCCGGCGCGATGGGCGGCGCGGGCATGGGCGGCGGCGCGGCCGGTGCCGGTGCCGGAGCGGGCCGTGGCGCCGGCGGAATGATGGGCGGCATGGGCGGGATGGGAGCCGGTGGCGCCAGGGGCAAGGGCGCCGAGGACGAGGAGCGCAGCTCCAAATTCCTCGTCGGCGACGATCCCAACGAGATCTTCGGAACCGACGAACTCACCGCACCGCCGGTGATCGGCGAGTAGTCGGCACGAGCGGGCCGGGCGCGTGCCAAGATTGGGGCGCGCCCGGCTTGTCTTGTTCCGGGCTGGACGAACAAGAACGACTAGGGGGCAGTTCCGGTGCTGGACAAGCAGGTCACGATCACGACCGGCACCCTCATCACGCTGATCCGCCGCCGCGGCGGCGACCCGCACACGATCCTGTCGGAAACGCCGACCTGGTACGACGAGGACGCGCAGCGAGCCGAGGACGAGCGGACCAACGAGGAGCTGGCGAGCCAGGGCCTCTTCGGCGCGCGGGGGCTGCATCCCGGGTTCAAGGCGACGCTCGAAGCGATCGCCAGGCCGTCGCTGGAGTACTACGGCTGGATCGACGGCGGATTCGAGGGCAAGGCGCTGAGTTTCACCCTGCTCGCGGGGAGCGCCGGCGGAGAGGGTTTCGTCCTCGCCCGGCACAGCGAGCACGACGGCGTCGCGCTCGCGTCGGTGCGGCCGGAAGAGCTGCTCACCGAGTTCCTCGACCAGATCCCGAAGCTCGCACCGGGCCGCGGGCGGCCGATCGCCGTCCCCAAGAGCCAGGTCGAGGCGTCGCGCTCGTCGTCGACGGCGCAGGAAGAGGGCTTCGAGGTGCTTCGCAGCGGACGGCAGAGCGCCGGCAGCCAAGAGGCCGACGAGCTTCGCCGCATCCTCGCGTTGCGCCGTTTGGGGAGCGGAAGCCTCTACGTCGCGGCTCGCGGCCGGAGCGGCGCACGGCAGCGGATCGAACGCCCGGTGAACTACATCGATACGTCCGAGGGCCGGTGGCTGACCGAAGAGGTACCGGGGAGTGGCGAACCGAGGATCGCCTTCACGCCCGCCGACCAGCAGATTCTCGGAGAACGACTACGGAGCGCACAGGGCAGGTTGTTCGCGTCCTGAATCCGGCCCCCGTCAGCCGGGTGGATGGCCCCTCTACTCTCCGTGTCATTCATCCACAGGGCACTCCTGTGCGCCCGCGTGCGACACGCCGAACGACGAGTTTTGCCCGACACGCCGTCGCGAGTTGAATAAAGTTCTCCACAGTGTCTCCACAGGTCCTGACCAGCACTTTTGTCAGACCATCCCACCGTTGCCCACAAGTTGTACACAGGCTTCGGGCCACCTGTGAAGGGATGCCCCCGGTCATCCCCAGGTTATCCACAGGGCGGTCCCCAGGCGAAATTGCGCTCGTCCTTTCGGGGGGCCTACCGTGCCCGCCGGGCCGGTACGCACCGTGGTGGTCGTCCGGCCGGGAAGAGGAACACAGGGGAGCGCCGGAAGCCGTGGGAGGGGCAGGCGGGCACGGGCGGACCGACCGGGGAAATTCTGGCATAATCGAACGCGTGTTCGATGTCTTGAGGAGGTGGCAGCAGCGGTGGCGCTGACCGACGACCGCAATCCGATGTACGCGGAGTCCGACCCGGGTCCCGGCGACCCCGGTCCGCGTGGCGGCGAGTACGACCGCCAGCCCCCGCAGGACATCGCGGCCGAGCAGTCCGTGCTCGGCGGCATGCTGCTGTCGAAGGACGCCGTCGCCGACGTCATCGAAGCCCTCGGTCCCGACGACTTCTACCGCCCCGCGCACCAGGCGATCTACGACGTCGTCCTCGACCTCTACGGTCGCGGCGAACCCGCCGACCCGATCACCGTCTCCGCCGAACTGGAACGCCGCGGCGAGCTGGGGCGCGTCGGCGGCGCCCCGTATCTGCACACCCTGATCGCGACGGTGCCGACGGCGGCCAACGCCGGGTACTACGCCGAGATCGTCTCCGAGAAGGCGGTGCTGCGGCGCCTGGTCGAGGCGGGCACGCGGATCGTGCAGTACGGCTACGGCGCGGCCGCGGCCGACGGCGCGAACATCGACGAGGTCGTCGACCGCGCGCAGGCCGCGATCTACGACGTCACGGAGCGGCGCACCAGCGAGGACTACGTCGCGCTGGAAGAACTGCTCCAGCCGACGATGGACGAGATCGACGCGATCGCGTCGCGCGGCGGGCAGTCGCAGGGCATCCCGACCGGATTCGCCGACTTCGACGATCTGACGAACGGCCTGCACCCCGGCCAGATGATCATCGTCGCGGCGCGGCCCGGTGTCGGGAAATCGACCCTGGGACTCGATTTCGCGCGTTCGGCGTCCATCAAACACGGTCTGACCAGCGTCATCTTCTCGCTGGAAATGAGCAGGACCGAGATCGTCATGCGCATGCTCTCGGCCGAGGCGCGGATCCGCCTGGCGGATATGCGCGGTGGCAAGATGTCCGACGACGATTGGACGCGGCTCGCGCGCCGGATGAGCGAGGTCTCCGAAGCGCCGCTCTTCGTCGACGACTCGCCGAACATGACGATGATGGAGATCCGCGCGAAGGCCCGGCGGCTCAAGCAGCGCAACGACCTCAAACTCGTCGTCCTCGACTATCTCCAGCTGATGACCTCGGGCAAACGCGTCGAGTCGCGGCAGCAGGAGGTCTCGGAGTTCTCGCGGCAGATGAAGCTGCTGGCCAAGGAGATCGAGGTCCCGGTGATCGCGATCAGCCAGCTGAACCGTGGTCCCGAGCAGCGGACGGACAAACGCCCGATGCTGTCCGACCTTCGTGAGTCCGGCTCGCTGGAGCAGGACGCGGACCTCGTCATCCTGGTCAACCGCCCCGACGCCTGGGAGCGGGACGATCCGCGTGCCGGCGAGGCGGACCTGATCATCGCGAAGCACCGTGCCGGGCCGACGGCGACGATCACCGTGGCGCACCAGCTGCACTACAGCCGCTTCGTCGACCTGTCTCACGACTAGCGAGGAAGCACCGCGAGTCAGAGAAGGAACTCGAAGACGTCCTTGGTGAAGCGGCGATCGCTCATCACGGTGTGGTGCCGCCGTCCCCGATAGACCTTGAGATCGCCGCGGCGGGTCTTGTCGGCCACTCGCGCGGCGAGCTTGAGCGGGTAGAGGGCGTCCTCCGAACCGGCGATCACCAACGTGGGCGCGGTGATCTCGCCGAGCCGGTCCTCGATGTCGAACGCGTTTTCGGCCCGCACCATGGCGACCATGCCGTCCGGGTCCGCCGGATGGCCGGAGGCCAGGCCCAGCAGGCCGGCCAGCAAAGCCCGGCCAGGCAAGGAGTCCGCGACGATGGGCGCCAGCGCCATGGCCGCGGCCCGGTGCCGTCCGGCGGCCAGCAGATCCGCGTACCGGCGCTGGACGTGACGGCCTTCCGTGCCGAGCCGGGTGCCCGCGGCGCCGACCACGAGCCGTCGCACCAGGCCGGGATGGTCGACGGCGAACTGCAGCGCGAGGCAGCCGGCCGTGGACACGCCGAGCACGTCCACCGGGCGGTCGAACCGCTGCCGCAACCCCTCCGCGTGGTGCGCGGCGAGGTCGGCCATGGTGACGCCGGGCCGGAGCCCCGGCCGCCTGCCGACCGTCAGCACGGTGAACCGTTCGGCCAGCGGTTTGAGCGACCGTACCTCCGCCCAGCGGGCGAACCCGGTCGGGTTGGTCGAGTCCGGCAGCGCCGTCCGGAAGACCACCAACGGGCTTCCTGTTCCGAACTCGAGGTACGGGGCGCCACCTGCCAGTACACCTTCGCGCATGGTCACTCCTTGGTCAGTCCCGCCGCGATGCTGTCGATCAGCCGGTCGAGCACGGCGGGATAGCGCCGCTCGCCGATGTCCTGCCGATGCATGGGCAGGATCAGCACGGCCCGGAGCACGCCGATCAGCTCGTCGTCGTCGGTGTCGACGAGCCGTCCCTTTCCCCTGGCCGCCTCCAGGAATCCGGACAGCGGCAGCACCTGCTCCGCCCTGGCCATCTCGCCGGGACCCATCCGCCGGGCCACCGCCCGCATCTCCTCGGGATGGGTGATCAACCGGTGGTAGAGCGGGTTCTCCTCGAGGATCCGCACGGTGGCGCGCAGGAAACCGCCGACGGCGGCGCGGGCGCTGTCGGCCTCGTCCACCACCGCGGCCAGCCGTTCGTGCAGTATCGGGGCCTGCCGCAGCATCAGTTCCAGGTACAACGCCTCCTTGGAGTCGAAGAAGGCGTAGAAGCTGCTTTTGGCGATCCCGGCGGGGCCGACGAGGTCGTCCAAGGAGGTCTTGCGCAGGCCCTGTACGGCGAAGTGTTCGCACCCTGCGGCCAGGAGCCGTTCGGTGATCCGGGCGCGGTCCTCGGCGCTGAACGGAGTCGGCACTCCTGCTCCTGTTCGGCTGTGAACGAAAAGGTTTTTCGTTCACAGCACCTTAGCCTCAGTCGGTTGGAAGAACGCGAGCATTTTCCGGGCGGCGTCCGGCGCGGTCAGGAGTTCGTGGACCCGCGCCGACATCCGGGCCGCGGTTTCGGCGCGGTCGAACATCTCGCGTTCGTAGTCTTCGACGGCGGCGGGGAAGTCACCCGGACGCGCGGCCAGCGCGAGACCGAGCAGGACGCCGTCGAGCAGGGCCATGTTGGCACCTTCCCCCACCGGCGGCATCAGGTGCGCGGCGTCACCGACCAGGGTGACGTCCGGTGCCGACGGCCACGTCAGGCCGACCGGGAGAGCCGCGATCGACCGTGGCACCACCGCGTCGTCGCAGGCCGCGATCAGCTCGGTGAACCGCGCGTCCCAGCCGTTGAGCTCCTCGATCAGCCACGTACGGGCGGCGGCCGGATCGTCGAGCGGCATCCCGCCGGTGGCGAACCAGTCCTCGCCGGTGCCGTAGAAGCTGAGGCCGACGCGCACGGTGCCGTCACCGTTGCGCTGGGCCGCCAGCGACTTGCCGTCGCCGAGCGCCCAGTAGGTGCCGCGCCCGACCCTCGCGGCGAGGTCGGGGTGGGTGCGGTCGACGTCGGGAATGCGCAGCTCGACGAAGTTGTGACCGAGATGCGCCGGCCGGGCGTCGGTGAGCAGCGGGCGGACCCGGGAATGCGCGCCGTCGGCGCCGACCAGCAGGTCGTACGTCGCGGTGCGCCCACCTGCACTGTGCCCATCGAAAAAATGCAGGACGCCGTCTTCGGCCGATTCGAAGGCATGCCCCCAGCGCACGGTGTCTTCGGGGAGGGAGTCCAGCAGCAGATCACGCAGGTCGGCGCGGTCGACCTCGGGGCGCTCGAACGGCGCGTCGTCGGGCGTGTCCTCCTGCAGCAACAGGGTGCCGTCCGGCTCCAGAAGCCGCATGTCTTGGCCCTCGTTGCGGGCGATTGCGGAGAACCGGTCGAACAGCCCGGCTTCGCGCAGCGCCCGCTGACCGGTGTCGGCGTGGATGTCGAGCATGCCGCCTTGCCCACGGGCGTCGCGTGACGTTTCACGCTCATAGACGACGGCGTCGATGCCGTTGACGTGCAGAACACGGGCGAGGGCCAGGCCGCCGAGACCCGCTCCGACGATGGCGATGGTCATGATCCCACTCCTTCGATACACCGTATTGATCAATACACTGTATCGAACGATGCGATGTATTGTCACCGCATGGTGGTGTGGGAGCGGCCGGAGCCGCCGAGTCGTCCGGCGCTGGCCCCGCTGAGCCGGGAGCTGATCGTGCGGGCGGCGATCCGGCTCGCTGACGCGGACGGCCTGGACGCGGTGTCACTGCGCAAGGTCGCCACAGCGCTGGACGTCGGCCCGATGCGGCTGTACGGCTACATCGAGAGCAAAGAAGAGCTGCTCGACCTGATGGTCGACGCCGTCCACGCCGAGATCCGGCCCACCGGGGAAGGCTGGCGGGAGGTGCTCCGGTCCTTCGCCGACGCCATGCGGCAGGCGGTTCACCGGCACGAATGGCTCGCCGACCTGCTCGGCGGCAGGCCCCAGCTCGGCCCGCACGCGCTGGCCACCTCGGAGGCTGTGCTGGCGGCACTGGGCGACGTCGGCATCGACTCCGCGATGCCGGTGGTCTCGGCGGTCAACGCGTACACGATCGGCGCGGTCCGCCGGGAAATCGCCGAGCGCCGGGCGGAACGGGCCACCGGGATGGACGAGAAGCGCTGGCAGGCCACGCTCGGGCCCTACCTCACCCGGACCTTCGCCTCCGGCAACCTCCCCGCGCTGGCCACGGTGGTGCGCGACGCGGTCCACCTGGACGCCGACGAGACCTTCCGGGTCGGCCTCGACTTCCTTCTCGACGGCATCGGAGCCCGCGTGTCAGCGCCGTGACCGTCCCGTGTCAGCGCGGTCCGCGAACGTGGTCGCCATGAACAAGACACCGAAGACCTTCCGCCACATCGGCCTCACCGCGCTGGCCGCCGCACTGCTGACCGGGGTCGCCGTGCCGACGGCCTCCGCCGGCCAGGACCGCCCGGAACTGCGACAGATCGCCCAGGAATTCGTCGACGCCGGGTTCGGCGGGATGCAGCTTCGCGTCCGCGACGCGCGAGGCGAATGGACCGGCAGCGCCGGGGTGCGCGAGCTGGGCGGGACCGCGAAACCGCCGACCAACGGCCACTTCCGCGTCGGCAGCACGTCGAAGAACTTCACCGCGACCCTGGTGCTGCAGCTCGTGGCCGAGGGCAGGATCGGGCTCGACACCCCGGTCGCCGGTTTCCTTCCCGAGCTCGGGCTGGACTCGCGGATCACCGTGCGGATGTTGTTGCAGCACACCAGCGGGCTGTTCAACCACACCGGCCAGTACCACCCGGACGGGACGGTCACGCCGGGAATCCCGTGGGCGGGCAAGGAATGGGTGGACAAGCGGTTCCACACCTACCGGCCGGCGGAACTGGTCCGGCTGGCGGTGTCCAAACCCCCGGTCTTCGAGCCGGGCGGTGGCTGGAGCTACTCCAACACCAACTACGTGGTGGCCAGGCTGCTGGTCGAAAAGCTCTCCGGCCGTCCCTTCGCCGACGAGCTGGACCGGCGGATCCTGCGGCCGCTCAAACTGCGGGACACCTTGTCGCCGGGCGCGTGGCCGGGGATGCCGAAGCCGTACGCCCACGCCTACTACCGCTATGAGGACGCCGGGCAGTGGAAGACGATCGACATCACCCACCAGAACCCGACGTGGATCTCCAGCGCCGGCGACATGATCTCGACGACCAAGGATCTCCAGACGTACTTTTCCGCGCTGCAGAGCGGAAAGCTCCTCCCGGCCCGGCTGATGGCCGAGATGCGCGAGACGCACCCCGGCAGCGAAAGCCTTTACGGTTTCTACGGTCTCGGGCAGTTCACCCAGGACTTGGGCCCGGGCTGCGGCACCGTTCTCAACCACAACGGCGGCCTCAACGGTTACGGGGCGATGATGTACAGCTCGCCCGACGGCAGCAAGACGCTGACCGCGTCGGTCACCGCGGGCGCTTCCGAGAAGGACCCGCTGCCGTCGTTCCCGGCGGCGCTGGCCAAGCTCGTCCGGACGGTGTTCTGCGGCAAGTGAGCGAGACCTGGTCAGCGCGCCCGCTCGGCCGGCCGCTCGATGACGAACCGCTGGTCCGCGACCCCGGCGAGCTCCTGGTCGACTACTTCACGCCGAGTGCCCCGTAGTTCCGGACGAACGCGGTCAGGAGCCGCGCGAACTCGCGGCGGTCGTCGTCCGTCCAGTCCGCCATCGCCTCGGCGAACACCGAGCGGCGGAATTCGTGCATACGCGTCACTTCGGCGCGGCCGGCTTCGGTGAGCACGAGGACGGCGCGGCGGCCGTCGCGCTGATCGGCTTCGCGCCGGAGGAAACCGTCCTCGACCGCGCGGGCGACGAGACGGCTCGCCCGCGGCTGGTCGATGGTCAGCGCCGCCGCGAGACTGGTGACGGTCCCCGGTTCGCTGCTCTCCCCGGCCGCCTCGACGGCGTCGAGTAGCCCCTGAATCGCCTGGTCCGGCATCGTTTCGGCGCGGTCGCGGGCGAGTTTCGACAGTGATCGCCTCGCCTGGCTCCGCCGGATGGCGATCATCGCGCGTTCCACGTCGGCCACGGCATCGCTGTTCACAAGTCGAGTATCCCCGCCGCGGAATAACGCGGAACCGGACGGCGTCGTCTATCCTGGTAGTTGAAAGTTCAAACACCTGGAGCTGACATGACGCCGGTGCTCTACCTCAGCCACGGCGCGCCGCCGCTCGCCGACGACGCCACCTGGACCCGCCAGCTCGCCGGCTGGTCGGCGGACCTCGAGAAGCCGAAGGCAATCCTCGTCGTCTCGGCGCACTGGGAGGAGGCGCCGCTGACCCTCGGCGCCACCACCGCGGTGCCGCTGGTCTACGACTTCTGGGGTTTCCCGGATCGCTACTACCAGGTGAAATACGCCGCACCCGGCGCTCCCGACCTGGCGGACAAGGTGCGCAAACTCCTGCGCTCGTCCCAGACCCCGGTGCACGACGCGCCCGATCGCGGCCTCGACCACGGCGCGTACGTCCCGCTCGTGGAGATGTACCCGGACGCCGACATCCCGGTGCTGCAGGTGTCCATGCCGTCGCTGGACCCGCGGGAGCTGTTCGACCTCGGCCGGAAGCTCGTGCCGCTGCGCGACGAAGGCGTGCTGATCATCGGCAGCGGCTTCTTCACCCACAACCTGAGCGCACTGGGCCAGACCGACGGCACCGACGGGGCACCGCCGTCCTGGTCGAGCGAATTCGACCACTGGGGTACGGAAACCCTGCGCGAAGGTGACCTCGACGCGTTGCTGGACTTCCAGCACAAAGCACCCGCCGCGGCCATCGCGCACCCCAGGATCGAACACTTCGCGCCCCTGTTCGTCTCGCTCGGTGCGAGCTCTTCGAGAAATGGCGAGGCTGCGCCGATGAGTCCTCGGCGGGAATACGTACCTCGGACTGTCATCGACGGCTACTGGTACGGCCTCGCCAAGCGTTCCCTCCAATTCGACTAACGGGTTCGAAGGACGCCGGCGCCCGCCACCAGGCCGAGCGCCAGCAGCGTGACCACCGCGAACGACACCGTCAGCGACGTCAGGTCGGCGATCCCGCCGATCAGCGACGGCGCCACTAGACCCGACGAATAGGTGATGGTCGCGACGCCCGCGATCGACTGGCTCGGCGTCGGCCCGCTGCGTCCGGCCGCCGCGAAGGCGAGCGGCACGACGACGGAGACGCCGAGCCCGATCAGCGCGAAACCGGCCATCGCCATCACCGGATGGACGGCGAAGACGACCAGCAACCCGCCCATGGTCGCGAAGGCGCCACCCGCGCGGACGGTGTTGACCGAGCCGAAGCGCCGCACCAGCGCGTCGCCCGAGAGGCGGGCGACCGCCATCGTGCAGGTGAACGCGGTGGTCGACGCCGCCGCGATCCCCGGCGACGTACCGAGGACGTCACGCAGGTAGACGGCGGACCAGTCGAGGCTCGCCCCTTCGGCGAAGACGGCGCAGAACGCGACCGCGCCGATGATCACGGCCGACTTCGGCGGCAGCGCGAACCTCGGGGGCGGATTCTCGTCCGGTGCGCTGCGGACGTCGAAGACGCCCTGGCAGATGAGCGCGCCGGCGACGGTGAGCACGGCCGACGCGATCGCGAAGTGGATCCGGGCGTCCAGCCCGGCGTGCGCGGCGAGCGTGCCCGCGGCGGAGCCGACGAGCGCACCCGTGGTCCACAAGCCGTGCAGCCCCGACATGACCGACTTGCCCATCCTCTCCTCGACGTCGACGCCGAGGGCGTTCATCAGCACGTCGGAGGTACCCGCCGCGGTGCCCATGACGAACAACGCGAGACACAGGGTGACGAGGTTCCCCGCCAGGGCGGGGAGGATCAACGCCAGCGTCCAGTACGCGAGCAGCAGCCGGAGCCCGAGCCTGCTGCCGAGCCGGTGCCCGATCCGCGCGGCGAGCGGCATGGTGAGCGAGGCACCGATCGCGGGGAAGGCGAGCGCGAGGCCGAGTTGGCCCGCGCTGATCCCCGCGTGTTCCTGGATCCACGGGATCCGGGTGGCGAAACTGCCGGTCACCGCGCCGTGCACGGCGAAGACGGCGGCCGTGGCGATCCGCGCCTGCCGCACCCGCCGCGTCGGCCCGCCGACGGTTTCCACTGTGTTGGTCACTGGGCCCCCAAAGGTCCATGAAACGACTCGACGGGCGTTAGCGTAAACTATCAGGAAGGGAACCTGATAATTAATTCTGGGAGGATCTGCCGGTGAGTGTCATCCGGATGCCGTCCGCCTCCCCGAGCACGGCGCGTGCCATCAACGACCGCCTCGCTCTCGACCTGCTTCACCGCGAAGGCTCACTGACGGCCGCCCAGCTCAAGACGTTGACCGGGCTTTCCCGGCCGACGGTCGCGGACCTCGTCGAACGCCTCCAGGACGCCGGGCTGATCGAGATCGTCGGCGAGGCGGGCGCGGAACGCCGCGGCCCGAACGCGAAGCTGTACGGCATCGTCGCCGAACGCGCGTACCTCGCCGGCCTCGACGTCCGCACCCACGGCGTGGCCGTTTCGGTCGCGGACCTGCTGGGCCGGACTCGTGCGGCGGCCTCGCTGCCGTTCGACCTGGACGTCGATACCGACGTTGCCGTCGAGCGGGCGATCGCGCTGCTGAAGACCACCACCGCCGAGGCGGGCGCGACCGCGCTGCACACGATCGCCGTCGGGGCTCCCGGTCTGGTCGACCCGGCGACCGGTGGCCTGCGGCACGCCGGTGGATTGCCCGCGTGGCACGGAAAACTCGTCGACGAACTCCGGCGACGGCTCGGTGTCCCGGTGCTGCTGGAGAACGAGGTCAACCTCGCGGCCGCCGCCGAACAGCGGCTCGGCGCCGCTCGCGACCGGGACACGTTCGTGTTGCTGTGGCTGGGTTTCGGCGTCGGCGCGGCCGTCGTCCTCGACGGTTCCCTGCGGCGGGGCGCGTCGGGCGGCGCGGGGGAGATCGGGTTTCTGCCGTTGCTGGGCCCCGGACGGCTGCCGACGGCGACCGACTGCGACGGCGGCTTCCACACCCTCGCGGGCAGCGCCGCGATCTGCGAACTCGCCCGCGCGCACGGCATCCCGGCTTCGTCTGCCGACGACGCCGCGGCGGCCGAAGCGGCCGTCGGATACGCGATCGACGCGAACGCCGAGGAGTTTCTGGAGATCGTCGCGGAGCGGTTCGCGATCGGTGCCGCCGCGGTCACCGCGGTCCTGGATCCGGGTTGTCTCGTGCTGGGCGGGGAGGTCGGCCGGGCGGGCGGTGACGCGCTGGCGGCCAGGGTGAGCCGTCGGCTCTCGGAGATCTCACCGCTGCCGACCGAGGTCCGGGCGGGGACGGTCGGCGGAGGCGCGGTGCTGGAAGGCGCGGTGCTGACCGCGATGGGCGCCGCTCAAGACGCGCTCTTCACCCCTGGGGGTTGAACAGCACACAAAGCGGGCCCGGAGTCAGTGACTCCGGGCCCGCTTCGGTTCATTCAGTGGCGCTAGCCGACCGGCAGGTTCACATGGTGTGGAACTTCTTGCCGGTCAGGGTGCCGATGAAGCGCTGGAACATGCTCAGCGGTGCCGAGTCGACGCCCGCCAGAGCCGGGACCTGCGCGGTCGGCAGCGCCGGGGTGCTGTTCACGACGGGCAGGGTGCCCGTGGTGGGCAGCTGCACCGGCAGTTCGCCCGCGGCCGGCAGGGTGCCGGCGGTGGGCAGCGCACCCGTGGTCGGGAGCTGCACCGGCAGCTTGCGCAGGGTGGGCAGCCCGCCCGCGGTGGGCAGCTGCACCGGCAGCTCGCCCAGGGTGGGCAGCCCGCCCGTGGTCGGGAGCTGCACCGGCAGCTCGCCCAGGGTGGGCAGCCCGCCCGTGGTCGGGAGCTGCACCGGCAGCTCGCCCAGGGTGGGCAGCCCGCCCGCAGTCGGCAGCTGCACCGGCAGCTCGCCCAGGGTGGGCAGCCCGCCCGCAGTCGGCAGCTGCACCGGCAGCTCGCCCAGGGTGGGCAGCCCGCCCGTGGTCGGCAGCTCGCCCGCGACCGGCAGGGTGCCCGCGGTGGGCAGCTCGTTCAGCGCCGGGAGGGTCGGCAGCTGCGCCGGCTTGGGGGCGTTCGCACGAGCGGCGTCACCGGGCAGACCCGGGGTCTTCGGCAGGGCCGGGACACCGGGCAGGGCCGGGGTGCCGGGCAGCTCGGGCAGGTCCGACTTCGGCAGCTGCGCCGGGATGCTCTGCAGCTGCTTCAGCGCGGTCAGGCCGGCCATCTGCACCGGGAGGGTCGCCATCTGGGGACCGTTGGCGCGGGCGCCACTGATCGCCGGGGTGGTCGGCAGGGCACCGAACGGCAGCGCGGGCAGCGCGTCGATCGGCATCTCCGAACCGACCGGGTCGGTGAAGATGCGGGTGAAGTCCTGCTCGTTGATCACGGTGGAGTCGGTCGAGTCCTCGTCCGCGATGGCCAGCACCGGGATCTCGAACTCGTTCAGCGGGATCACGAACATCAGCGGGTGGTGGAAGTTGAAGCCCGAGAGGGCCTCTCCGCTGCCTTCGGTGATGCTGTCGCCACCGGCCTGGCCGGTGATCATGCTGTCCGCGTCGGTCTCGGACACCGCACCCGCCGCCGCGATGGCGTTGCCGAACACCTCGGGGTCGACCGCGGCCGGGATGTCGAGGATGTTGCCGGAGAGCGATCCGTCGAGACCCGAGGTCTCCACGTCGCCACCCGAAAGGGCGTCGACGGTGTTGGCGCCTTCAGCGTCGGCGAGACCGGCGGCCGCGACCGCGTCGTGCGTGATCGGCACGATCGGCAGCGCCTGCACGCCGATGATGTTGCCCGAAACCGCGCCTTCGTCACCCGTGGTGGTGGCGTCGCCGCCGGCCTCCGACAGGACGTCGCTGACGCTGTCGCCCTCGGCGATGCCCGCGGCGGCGACACCGTGCCCGGTGAACGGGACGGCTCCGCCGATCGGCGTCTGGACGATGTTGCCCGCCAGCGCGCCTTCTTCACCGTTCGCGGTGGCGTCGCCGCCCGCGTTGGAGTCGGTGAGGTTCGTGCCCTCGCCCGAGGCGATTCCGCCGAGCACCCCGGCGAAGTTGTGCGCCTGGACCGGCAGCGAAACCGGGCCGTAGACCAGGTTGCCCGAACCCGCGCCACCGTCACCGGTCGCGTGGACGTCGCCACCCGCGTTGGAGGTGGTGTCACCGTCGGCGCCACCGTGGCCCTGGCCGATGAACGCGCCACCGATCCCGAACGCCTGCACCGGCAGCGAAACCGGCACGGTGCCCAGGTTGGAGCTGAGGAAGCCGTTGTCGTCGGCGGTGTTCCCGCCGCCGCCACCGGAAACGACCTTGGTCTCCTCGGCCGAGGCGGTGCTCTGACCGATGAACGAGCCACCGACACCGAAGACCTCGGCCGGAACGGCGGCCGGGACCTGGACGATGTTGCCCGAGCCGGACGAGTCGTTGCCGGTGGTGCCGTCGTAGGCACCCGCGGTCACGGTCTTCGTCTCGGACGCCTCGGCGGTCGCCTGTCCGATGTGCGAGCCGGCGACGCCGAACACCTCGGGAGCCAGCGCGGCCTGGGTGTTGACGATGTTGCCCGCGAGGGTGGAGTCGTCACCCGTGGTGTGGCTGCCGTTGCCGGCGTTCGCGTCGACGGTGTTCTCGCACGAGGCGACGTTGGCGTTGCCGATGTAGGTGCCCGCGATGCAGGTCACCTCGGCGGGAGCGGCCACCGCCGGGTCGACGATGTTGCCGCCACCGGCGGAGCCTTCGCCTTCGGAGCTGACGAAGCCACCGGCGTCGACGACGCTCGACTGGCTGGTGCCGCCGTCCGTGCCCGTGTTCGCGAGGCCGACCCAGCTGCCGGCCACGCCGCCGACGTTCGCGACGTCCGCGGTCTGCGGCACGACCGCGTTACCCGCGAGGAACGAGTCCTCGCCCTCGGTCTGCACGTAGCTGGGGACGTTGCTCCAGCCCGGGGTGGTGTCACCGGCGGTGGCGTCCGCCGACGAGCTGCTGTTCGAGTTCGCGAGCGAACCGTGCACGGCGCCCGCGTTGTCGTTGAACTTCACCGGCAGGGCGATCGGCACCGCGCCGACGTTGCCGCCGAGGGCGGACTCGTCACCGTCGGTCTCGACCCAGCCGCCGGAGGTGGCGTCGGTCTCGGCCTCGTAGCCGGAGCTGTTGGCGTTGCCGATGATCCAGGACGCGGCGTTGCCGGTGACCTGGACCGGGGTGGCGAACTGGCCGGCCAGCACGTTGCCGGACAGGGCGGAGCCCTCGCCGTCGGTGGTGATGTTGCCGGTCTCGGTGGTGCTCTGCTCGGCGGAACCGCCGACCACGCGGCCGGTGCCGCCGGCGAGCCCACCGGCGTTGCCGGCGATCTGCACGGGCAGCGCCCAGTCGAGGGCGACGACGTTCCCGGCGAGGCTGGAGTCCTCACCGGTGGTCTCGACGTCCTGGTTGTGCACCCAGGTCTGGTCGTGCGAGCCGCCCTCGACCTCGGCGTCGCCGATCACGCCGATGGCGTTGTCGACGATCTGGATCGGGACGACGACGTCACCGACGACCTTGTTGCCCTTGAGGATGTCGTCCGTGGTGGTGAACCCACCGCCGGTCATCCCGCCGCTGATCTGACGGCTCGAGTTCTTGGCCGCCAGCGGCGCCGGGACGGCGTGCTTGCCGGAAAGGCTGGGGAGCCCCCCGCCGATGCCGTCGGTGCTGCCGCCGGGCGAGGAAGCCGAGTCCAGCGCGTTCGAGGCGGGCTCGGTGACGGCCTTGGTGGAGACCTCACCCTCGTAGCCGGGGAGATCGGCCTGGCCGGCGGGCGTGCCAATGGCGTTGTTGTCGATCTGGACGGGAACGGTGAGGTTCGCGTCCAGCGGGGAGGCCGGGGTGTCGGGGTTGACCTGTTCGTCAGCCGAGGCGATGCCGGTACCCAGCATCAACAACCCACCCGTGACCAACGCGGTCTGGAGTCCGCGCTTTGCCCAGGATTGCATGGGGTTTTTCTCCTTCATTTCGGGTTCCCTTTCGGGTTCAGGGAGGTGCCTTCGCAACGCGGCACCAGAGGGGTGGAGCGATCGCGGGCGCGAGAATGCGCACCGCCGTTTCGCGGGGGGATCAGAAGCGGACGCGAAGCCGAACCCGGAATCGGGTGGCGTGAGGCGCGTCGGCTACCCCGCGGAGGGAGGTGTTCAGTCGGGAGTGACGCCGGGCTGCGAGCCCGGGGTGAGCGGCATGTACCGCGTGCCTGCCAGCGAGTAGCCGGTCAGGGAACGCTCGACGGCGGCGACGACCCAGGCGGGAACGCCGTGGGTCAGGCCGTCGAGGTGACCACCGGGGGCGGAGCCGCCGGGGACAGTCGGGATGGAAGGCGCGACGGGAAGCGGCGCCGGGGTGATCGGACGCGGGAAGTCACCGCGGTGACCGTCACGCGCCGGGGTGTCCTCGACCTGATCGAAGGCACCGTGCTGCTGCACGAGGGCCGGCATCGGGAGGACGGTTTCGACGGCAGCGGGGAACTGGGTCGTCGCCAGCTGCGCGAAGTCGGTGACCTGGTCACCGGCGCCGATGGTGTCCAGCGAGGAATCGGGGTTCACCGGCGTTCCGCCGACCGGGAGGCCGGGAACGAGGTCGCCGTGGCCGCGCGAGTCGAGCAGTTGCCAGACCTTGCGGCCGAAGTCCCGCGCCTCGGGCGACGGGGTGAACGTCTCGTCCAGCACCTGGCGGGTGTCCTGCGGCTTGCGCACGATGTGCTCGGCCGCGCCGAGGGTCCGCTTGACCGGGGTGACGACCGAGTCGTCCGTGAAGTCGGTGACCGCGGCGCTGACGCGCGTCGAGACCTCGTGCCGATCGGCGCGGATGTCGCCGCAGTGGCGCTTCGCGGAAACGGACCCCTTGTCGCCCGGCATCGACCACGTGGTGGCGTCCTGCTGGCTGTCGCCGCACATCGCTCCGGCGACATCGCCGGCGAACTTCGACGCGCCGTGGGAGGCGTCGGTCAAGCCCGCCGCGGTGGCGTCGGTGACCGGGGTGACGCTGGTTTCGGGAGCGGAGACCACCGGGGCGACGTCGGCCGAAGCGGAAGCGCCGGAAACGGCCCACGCGGCGGCGGAACCGGCGACGGCGCCGCCGAGCACGAACAGCGCACGCGAAGCGAGACGGCCGAAGCGCGCCGCGCCCCGCCCCTCGTTCTTCGCCGCGTTCGTCACTCGGTCTCCTGTCGCGTCGGTTGGTGCCTGCGGGACCGAGGTAAGCAAAGTACGGAGCGCTTGCGCGACTTCGAACCACCTTGATGGCACGATCGTGTGAAGAACACACGGTGTAGCCCGAAATCACGACCAGTGATCAGGGCTGGCGGAACCCGGTTATTCCGGAGTTGATCCGCAGGCGGTGTGTCAAGCGTCGCATCGGGCGAATTCGACCGTGCGCGTCACCGGAATGGTCGGGAAACGTCGCCCCGGACCGATACGGTGAGCGCGTGAGCGAGCCACAGCGCAAACAGCCGGAATTCGACCCGGCGAATCCGTTCCTCTCCGAATCCACCGAAGACGTCACCAACCTGGTGCCCCGCGGCCTGCGGATCGGTGCGGCGTTGTCGTGGCGCTTCATCGTGGTGATCGCCGCGCTCTACGTCATCGTGTTCCTGATCGGCTATCTGTCGGTCGTCGTGATCCCGTTGTCGATCGCGTTGCTGCTCGCGGCGCTGCTCGCGCCGGCGGTCTCCAAGCTGATGACGCTGAGATTCCCTCGCGGGCTCGCGGCCGGGATAGTGCTGATCGCCGGCCTCGCCGTCCTCGGCGGGCTGCTGACGTTCGTCGTCGCGCAGTTCTCCTCGGGCCTGCCCGAACTGCAGAAGCAGCTGACGGAGAGCCTCAACCAGATCAAGATCTGGCTCATCGACGGGCCGCTGCACCTGCGCCAGGAGCAGATCCAGGAGTTCATCAACCAGGCGATCAGCTTCCTGCAGAACAACCAGGCGTCGATCACCACGACCGCGCTCACCACCGCGGGCACGGTCGGCGAGATCGTCACCGGCTTCATCCTGACGCTGTTCATCCTCATCTTCTTCCTCTCCGGCGGCGACCAGATCTGGAAGTTCCTGGTCCGCGGGGTGCCGGGCCGCGTGCGGAACCGGGTCGACGCCGCCGGGCGGCGCGGCTTCGCCTCGCTGGTCAGCTACGTGCGCGCGACGGCGGCGGTGGCCGTGGTCGACGCGGTCGGTATCGGCATCGGGCTGGCGATCGTCGGCGTGCCGCTGGTGAT
Source organism: Amycolatopsis sp. cmx-4-54 (assembly GCF_046548895.1). Lineage (NCBI taxonomy): Bacteria > Bacillati > Actinomycetota > Actinomycetes > Pseudonocardiales > Pseudonocardiaceae > Amycolatopsis > Amycolatopsis sp. cmx-4-54. Next base: position 434,820 of record NZ_JAEBEJ010000002.1, on the reverse strand, counting down.
CCCGCTGGCGACGCTGGTGTTCCTCGGCGCCTTCATCCCGATCATCGGCGCCGTGATCGCGGGCGCGGTCGCGGTGCTGATCGCGCTGGTGACGAAGGGCATCGTCGGCGCGCTGATCGTGCTGGCCATCGTCATCGGGGTCATGCAGCTGGAGAGCCATGTGCTGCAGCCGATCCTGCTCGGCCGCGCGGTGAAACTGCACCCGCTCGCCGTGGTGCTCGCGATCACCGCCGGTCTGGTCACCGCCGGGATCGCCGGCGCGTTGCTTTCGGTGCCGCTGCTCGCGGTGCTCAACGCGGGGATCCGGTCGCTGCTGCACGAACACGATCCCGATCCGGACGGAATCGACGTCCTGCGGGATCAGGCGGCACAACCGAGCGATTCCGGGGAAGAGTCCGAAGCCAAGTCATGACCGAGACCCCGCTCTGGCGCGCCGTCTCGGCGCTCGGCTCGCGGGACCCGGCCACTCCGCTGTGGCGCGGGGTGATCGTGCTCCGCGTGACGACGCTGCTCTTCGCGCTCGGCTCGTTCATCGTCCATTACGACGGCTACACGAATAAGTGGCTCGCGTGGACGTCGTTCGGCCTGATGACGGTGTGGACGGTCGTCAGCAGCGTGTTCTACGCGCGGCCGTCGAGCCGCTGGCCGTGGCTGGTGGGCGTCGATCTGGCGCTCACGGTCGCCCTCATGTTCACGTCGGCGTGGATCCTGACCACAGCGCAGTTCGACGCCAACATCCCGCTCATCACGACGGTGTGGGCGGCGGTCCCGCCGGCGGCCGCCGGCACGCGGTTCGGCGCGGTCGGCGGGGTACTCGCCGGGCTGGTGGTCTCGGTGGTCACCGGGCTGGTGCGCTGGCGGTTCGACGTCGACGTCGCGCGGGACGGCTTCCTGCTGACCGCGAGCGGGTTCGTGATCGGTCTCGCCGCGACCATGGCCCGCCGGTCGGCCGACGCGCTGACCAGGGCGTTGCGCATGGAAGCCGCGACGGCCGAACGCGAGCGGCTCGCCCGCTCGATCCACGACAGCGTCCTCCAGGTGCTCGCGCGGGTGCGCAAACGCGGCGCCGAATTCGGCGGGGAGGCCGCCGAGCTGGCGAAACTGGCCGGTGAGCAGGAGATCGCGCTGCGCGCGCTGGTCACCACCGAGCCGACGCATCCGAGCGAGAACGGGACCACCGATCTCCGTGCCGCGCTGCAGCTGCTCGCGACGCCGTCGGTGCAGGTCTCGACGCCCGCGGGCGAGGTCCAGCTGCCCGAGCACGTGACCGCGGAGCTGGTGGCCGTGGCGCGCGAGGCACTGTCGAACGTCGAGAAGCACGCGGGCGAAGACGCGCACGCCTGGGTGCTGCTGGAAGACCTCGGCACCGAGGTCGTCGTCAGTGTTCGCGACGACGGTCCGGGAATCGCTCCAGGCGTTTTGGAACGCGCGGCGGCCGAGGGACATCTAGGTATCGCGGAGTCCATCAAGGGACGCGTGCGGGATCTGGGCGGAAGTGCCGCCCTGGACACCGCGCCCGGCCAGGGCACGGAATGGGAAGTCAAGGTTCCAGTCGCGGCGAGGGGAAAGCGATGACCGGTGAGGCTCAGGTCTCGGTGATGGTGGTCGACGATCATCCGATGTGGCGGGACGGGGTCGCACGCGACCTGGCCGAGCACGGTTTCGACGTGCGGGCCACCGCGCCGGACGCGCCCGCCGCGGTGCGGATCGCGCGTACGGTCCGGCCCGACGTCGTGCTGATGGACCTCAACCTCGGCGAGACCTCCGGCGTCGACGCCACCCGGGAGATCACCTCGGAACTGCCGTCGACCAAGGTCCTGGTGCTCTCGGCGAGCGGCGAGCACAGCGACGTCCTCGAGGCGGTCAAGGCCGGGGCGTCCGGCTATCTGGTGAAATCGGCTTCGGCGAGCGAACTGGTGGACGCGGTCAAGCGGACCGCGGCGGGCGACCCGGTGTTCACCGCCGGACTCGCCGGGCTCGTCCTCGGCGAGTACCGCCGCATGGCCGACGCGCCGGACGACGGGCCCGCGCCGCCGCGGCTGACCGAACGCGAGACCGACGTCCTGCGCCTGGTCGCGAAGGGGATGACGGCGCGGCAGATCGCCGAGAAGCTCGTGCTGTCACACCGGACCGTGGAGAACCACGTCCAGTCGACACTGCGGAAACTCCAGCTGCACAACCGTGTCGAACTGGCCAGGTACGCCATCGAGCACGGGCTGGACGTGGAATAGCACCGACTGGTCAGCCCTGGGCGACGGCCACCACCCGCTGGTTCCGCTCGGCGGGCAAGGGCGTCTTGACGACCGTCCAGCTCGGCCGGTCGAGGCGCCAGTTCGCGACGACGTCGGTCGCGATCACCAGGTCGCCGGTCTCGGTCCACTCGATCGCGACCCGCTTGAGCTCGGTCGCGATCGGCATCGCGGGCGCGCGCGTCCAGGTCAGCGTGTCGAGGGCGAGCACCCAGACGTCCGCGGTCTGTGTCGCGGTCCCGGCCCAGGCCGGGTCGCCGAACAGCACGGCGACCTGGTAACCGTCACGGCTCGGCACCACCATGCCGGGCGCGCCGTCGGCCACCGGCCGCTGGACCCGGGTCCGTTGGTCGTTGCGCAGATCGAGCACGGAGAACTCGGTCAGTTCGGCGAGCAGCATCCGCTCCTTGGTGATCGCCAGCACCCGGGGGAACTGGTGCACGGCGCGACCGGTGGCGGGATCGATCAGCACGTCCTCGGCGCCGGCGGTCCCGCTGTTCACCGTGATCAACAGCCCCTTCGGTACCTCTTGGCGCACGGCTGTCGTGCAACTCGCCGGACGACCGCGATCGCGCTCCATGCCGAGCAGGGACACGAATTGGAGGCGGCACAGATCGTTGCCTTCGTCGCGGATCAACCAGACACCGCTCTCGTCGGCCGACGGGGCGACGCTGCGGGCCTTGCCCAGCTTCCACGGCTGGTTCTTGGGATCGCCGTAGACCAGCACTTCGGACGGCTCCAGGCACGACGGCCCGCAGCGGGCGGCCGACAGCACGACCGGGAACTTGCCGACGCGGAGGACGTCGTTGACCCGGTCTCCGGCCGGAGCGCCCGGAAGCGGGGTCGTGGCACCGGTGGCGGGATCGAGCATCGACGGCGGCGACGTCGTCATGATCAGGCGGAACCCCGCGTAGTCCACCGGCTCGCCGTTGATTTTCGACGGTGGCGTGGTGGTCGGCTCCGGATTGCCCGTCGGCGGCTTCGCCTCGCCGCCGAAACTGCAACCGGCCAGCAGGAGGACGGCCGCCACCAGGGCGGCACCGGGAAGAAATGCGGGTCTGTTCAGGGTATTTCCCCGATCTCGCGCGTGAGAATCGGTTCTACCATTCCTGGCATGGGCGAGGAAGAGCAGTCGACGACCGAGACCAAGCCGTTGACCGGACGGGACATCCGGGTCTCCGACGCGGAGCGCGAACACGTCGTCGAGGTGCTCCAGAAGGCGATCGGCCTCGGGATGCTGAACCTCGACGAGTTCACCGAGCGGACCGACCGCGCCCTCGCCTCGAAGACCCGCGGTGAGCTGAACGCGGTGCTCACCGATCTGCCCGGCCTGGTGCACCCCGAGGCGGGGATGGTGCCGCGTCAGCAGCAGAACCCGTGGGCGCCGCCCAGGCAGCACGCGTACGCGCAGTCTTCCGGACAGGTGATGGAGCTCAACGGCAAGTACTCGGCGTTGCAGCGCAACGGCAACTGGCTGGTCCCCGAGTCGATGGTGATCCGGAACAAGTACGGCGCCACGAAACTGGACTTCTCCCAGGCCGAGATCCGGTACCCGGTGGTGCACATCGAACTGCAGGCCAAATGGGGTCCGGTGGAAATCACCATTCCCGAGGACGGCGCCGTCGACACCAACTCGATCACCGACATCAAGTTCGGCAACCTCGACGACCGGACCCGGTCGAACGGCCGCCCCGGCACGCCCCGGTTCGTCATCACCGGGCGCGTGCACGGGGGGTCGCTGATCATCAAGTACCCGCGGCGGGGTTTCTTCGGCTAGATGTGGCGCAGGTGCCGGAGCACGAAGTACGCCACCGCGGCCAGCACCAGCGCCGCCAGCCCGGACACCGCGTGCATCCCGCTGGCGAACGCGTCGTGCGCGGGGACCGCGTCGGCGAGCCGTGACCGGGTGACCGCGTTGCCCAACGTCCCGACGGTCGCGATGCCCAGCGCGTAGCCGAACTCGTTGCCGGTCTGCGAAAGCGAGGCCGCCGAACCGGCCTTCTCCGGCGGCACGGAGCCGACGACCAGATCCGTGCCGAGGGTGATCAGCGGACCGCCGCACAGGCAGGTGATGGCGAAGGCGATCGACGGCACCACCGGACCGGCGCCCGCCTCGACCTGCGTCAGCAGCAGGAATCCGGCGATCGCGCCCGCCAGGCCGGTGGCGATCAGCGTCGCGGGGCGGACGCGGCGGGCCAGGATCGGCGCGCCGAGGAAGCTGACGGTCGAGGCGAGCATGCCCGGCAGCAACGCCAGCGCGGCGCCGACCGGCGAAAGCTCCAGCACGATCTGGAAGAACTGCGCGACGAAGAGCATGGTCGTGCCACCCAGCATGGTGAACGCGCACATCCCGCCGATCGCCGTCGTGAACGCGCGGGCGCGGAACAGCGTCAGGTCGATCAGCGGGTCCTGGAGGGTTCGCTGGCGCCGCACGAACACCACGCCGAAGCCGAGACCGATCAGGAGCGCGGCCACCGGGATCACGTGGACGCCGTCACGAGCGAGTTCCTTGATGCCGTAGACCACGGGAAGGATCGTGACCAGCGAAAGCGCGACACTCGGCAGGTCGACGCGGCCGGCGTTCTCGTTGCGGTACTCGGGCAGCAGCTTCGGGCCGACGACGAGCAGCAGGACCATCGCCGGGACGCCGAGCAGGAACACCGAACCCCACCAGAAGTGCTCCAGCATCACGCCACCGACCATCGGTCCGACGATCGCGCCGACGGTGAAGCAACCCGCCCAGATGCCGATCGCGAGCGACCGCTGGCGGCTGTCGGTGAACAGGTTGCTGATCAGGGCGAGCGTCGACGGTGCGAGCGTCGCACCGGCGATCCCGAGCAGCGCGCGGGCGGCGATGAGCATCAGCGCCGTGGTCGAGAACGCGGCCAGCACGGAAGCCAGCCCGAACGCTGTAGCGCCGATGAGCAGCAGTTTCCGGCGACCGATGCGGCCGCCGAGGGTGCCCATGGTGACCATGAACCCGGCGATCATGAAGCCGTAGACGTCCATGATCCACAGCTGCTGAGTGCTGTCGGCGCCGAGGCTCAGGCTGAGCTTCGGCAGCGCGAGGATCAGCACGAAGACGTCGAGGGAGACCAGGAAGGTGGGGAGGGCCAGCACGGCCAGCCCGACCCATTCCCGGCGTCCCGCCCGCGTGGGGGTCATGGTGGTCGTCATGGTCCGGTCCTTTCGTCGCTTCGGTGTCTTTCACCTAGGCGTCGAAGCGGTGGACCGGATTTCGACATGCCCCCTGATCCTTTTCGGGGAGCGGGGGACCTTTGCTACCGCTCGGCGGCGGCCTGCCTCGCGGACACCGGGTCCGACGTGGCCAAGACCGCGTCGGCCAGTGCCTCGCATTCGGCCAGCGTCGTCGCCGCCAAGCTCGCACCGACGGCGCGCACGGCGGGCGCGTTCATCGAAAGGCTGGTCAAGCCCAGCCCGGCCAGCACCAGCGCGAGCCTCGGGTCGGCGGCTGCCTCACCGCAGACACCGGCGGGCTTGCCGGAGTCCTTCGCGGCCTGGCCGATGACCTTCAGCAGCCGCAGCAGCCCGGGCTGCCACGGGTCGTTGAGCTTGGCGACCGCGCCGAGCTGGCGATCCGCGGCGAAGGTGTACTGCGCGAGGTCGTTGGTGCCGACGGAGACGAAGTCGACCGCGTCGAGGATCTCGCGGGCGGTCAGCGCGGCGGCCGGGATCTCGATCATCACCCCCACGCGGGCGATTCCGGCGGCGCGGGCGCGCTCGGCGAACCAGGCGGCCTCGGCGGCGGTGGCGACCATCGGAGCCATCACCGAAACCTCGGCGCCGGAGTCCTGCGCGGCACCCGCGATGGCTTCGAGCTGGCGGTCGAGGATCTCGGGGCGGTCGAAAGCGACGCGAAGCCCGCGTACGCCGAGCGCCGGGTTCGGCTCGTCTTCGGGATCCAGGAACGCGAGAGGCTTGTCGGCGCCCGCGTCGAGCGTGCGGACAATGACCGGCTTGCCGCGGAACGGCGTGAGCACGGCGGTGTAGGCCTTGCGCTGCTCTTCGACGCTCGGCTCGGCGGACGCGTCGAGATAGCAGAACTCGGTGCGGAAGAGGCCGACACCTTCCGCACCCGCTTCGGCCGTGGCCTGGGCGTCGGTGGCGGAACCGACGTTGCCGAGCACCTTCACGCGGTGACCGTCGGCGGTCGCGCCGGTGCCGTCCCACTCGATCGCGCCGGTCTTGGCGGCCGTGACGACCTCGGCGGTCGGGTCCGCGACCTCGACGACGCCGGTGTCGCCGTCCACCGCAAGCGCTTGCGCGTCGAGCGCGAGGACGCCTCGGACCGCGACGACGGCGGGAATGCCGAGCGCGCGGGCGAGGATCGCGGTGTGGCTGGTGGGGCCGCCCTCTTCGGTGACGAGCGCGAGCACCTTGTCCGGGTCGAGGCCCGCGGTGTCGGCGGGCGCGAGGTCGCGGGCGACGAGCACGCTGGGCGAGTCCAGGTCGGGAACGCCGGGAGGGGCGATGCCGAGCAGTTCGGCGATGAGCCGGTCGCGCACGTCGAGGACGTCGCGGGCCCGCTCGGCCATGTAGCCGCCCGCGGCCGCGAGCGCGTCGGCGAACTTGCCCGCGGCCTGGTGCACCGCACGCGGCGCGGGCAGAGCCTTGTCCTTGACCAGTTGCTCCGCGGAGGAGACGAGCGCCGGGTCGGCCGCCATCGCCGCGGTGGTGATGAGGATCGTCGCGGCCTCACCAGTCGCCGTCTCGGCGAGCTTTTCGAGCCTGCCCGCCACGATCTGCGCGGCCGGGGCGATCCGGCCGGCCTCGGCGGCGGGATCGGCCGGTGCCGGCGTGCTCGCCGGTTCACCGAGCGGCTCGGCGACCCGGACGACAGGACCGCTCGCGCGGCCGGGACTGACGGCGACCCCGGACAGTGACTCAGACGGCATGGTCTAGACCATATCTCATAGGCGTCGTGACCTGGCTCATAGCCACCAGCAGAACACAGAAGAGGACATCATTCCAGTTCGGACGCCGTCGGATACGAGGGCTGAGCACCCTGGCGGGTCACGGTGATCGCCGCCACCTTCACCGCCTTGCGCGCAGCGTCGGCCAGCCCGTCGCCTTTCGCGAGCGAGGTGGCGAGCGCCCCGGCGAAAGCGTCACCGGCACCCGTCGTGTCGACGGCCTCGACCTTCGGCGACGGCACCTCCGTCACCCCTTCCGCGGTCACCACCGCCGCGCCCTTCGCGCCGAGCGTCACGACCGCGGCCTTCGGACCGAGTTCGAGCAGCTTGGGGAAGTCCGCCTCGCCACCGAGCAGGAAGGCCGCCTCGTGCTCGTTGACCAACAGCACGTCGAGGCCCTTCAGGGTCTTCGCCGAAAGCTCGGCCGCCGGCGACAGGTTCAGCAGCGTTTTCACGCCGCTTTCGACGGCTTTCGCGACGGCGTGCTCGACGGTTTCGAGCGGGATCTCCAGCGACAACACCACGACCTCGGCACCGTCGAGGTCGACATCCTCGGGCCGCAGGGCAGAGTTGGCGCCGGGTGAAACGAGGATCGAGTTCTCGCCGTCGGGCGTGACCGTGATGTACGCGATCCCCGTCGGACGCTCGCTCGTGCGCAGCGAGTCCGTGTTCACCCCGGACTCGGCCAGCGACCGCTTGAGCAGCTCGCCGTACGGATCGTCGCCGACCGCCCCGAGCAACGCGACGTCGGCGCCGAGCCTGGCCGCGGCGACCGCGGTGTTGGCGCCCTTGCCACCCGGCGACAAGACCGTGTCGCCACCCAGTACGGTTTCGCCACCACCTGGCCGGCGGTCGACCGGGACGACGAGATCGGCATTGGCGGACCCGATGACCAGCACCTGAGAAGTCATGGAGGAAACGATGCCATGACCAGCAGTTGTCCGGTCATGACCCTTCTCCCGGCGAAGATGTGAAGAACTTTGTAACTTTCTCGGCGCGTAGTGCGACAATCAGGCGAGCAGCGGAACGCCGTCACTCTTTCGGGGGATAACCTTCCCCCGGGCGTCACTTCGGCGATCACGCCCGCTCTTGAGATGCGTTGCCGCTTCCAAGCGGTGACGTTGCCCCGATCCCGGCCGGTGCCGGGAAGAGGGCATCGGGTCGCCGGCGTCGATCACGTAGCCCCCCGAGTGATCGGCGCCGGCGGCGCCCCGGCTTCAGACCGGCGTTCGCCCTGGTTAATCGAGCAACACATCGCCCGCGAAGGCGGATCTTGCTTTCAGCGTCTCATTCAGCCGCGCTGCGGCGGCTGTCGTGATCTTCTCCGCGAGAACCGACCGGACACCATCGGTCCTTACCGAAACCCTGACGTACCTCCGGCAGCGCTCCGATGGAACGCGCTCGAACCGGATGTGCTGGAGGTTCGAAAGCAGCACATCGACCGGTGGAATCTCACGCGGTACGACATGTCTTGGAGGCGTGTCGCGCTCGAACCAAGTCAGAGAATCTTCGTCCACCTCGAGAAAACCGGGCGTTCCCCGGAATCGAGTCTTGTGGAGAACGACCCCCCAGGCCACCGTCGCGAGAACGACTACAGGCGACACCCAGAGGGGCACGGCATCAGCGGATTGCCGAAGGACGAACAGCAAGACGATCAGCGCGTAGAGCCCGGCGAAACCAAGAATTCTCGCTCCTGGCATCCGGCCTGACCGGATCCTGACCGGCTCGTCCGCTCGCAAGGTTTCGGTATCCACCCTCTGTGTGGCGGATACCCCGTCCTTCCATCGCACCAGACGCGACCCGGAACTTCTGCCGGGCCCGAAACCACTGCGCGAAAGTTCGCGCGAGCGCCAATGCACCAAGCCAGGGCGGAAACCTTCGATCGCTTCCGACGCCGACTCCGCCTCTTCCCTCGCGATTTCAGGAGTCAGGAGGACACCATGTTTCGAGGGCCGTCTGTACTCGTCGAGAAGCTTCTCCCTCGACGCCTCGTCGGCCAAGGCCAGGTGGACGCTGATCCGTCCTGGACGTGCGCGTTCGTCGAACACGACAGAACGCAGGTCCTCCCACGGCAACACCAATGCTTCCGACGAATCGTCCTGCTGCCTGATCCCCGCTTCCGCGAGTTCGATCGTCTGTACATCGCCGGGTTTGTCCGGCGCGAAAGCCCACCAAGCCGCAGCGGCGGTAAAGCCGATTCCGAGCAGCACGATCGACAGGCCCGCGGCGAATCCCCAAAGATCGCCGCTCAGGCGGCCGTGGACGTAGAACATCCACACGCCGATCAACAGTGAGAAAAGGCCGCTGAAGCCCAGCACGGTGGCTCCGGTGGGAGAGCGGCGCTTCGGCTTCGGAGGAGCCTTGAGTCGGATGCTGACCTGCTGCTCCTCCTCCCGCGAGGCAACGGTTTCGGGTGCTTTTCGACGCAGGAGCCGGGCGAACACCCACAAGACGGAGACGAGCAGTGGAATCAAGGCAGCCAGTACCGCGAGGAAGTCGACCACCAGGATCACCAGTCCGGCCACATGCAGCAGGCGATAGGGATGTGCGACGTCGCGGTGCCAGTGGTCACCATTTCGCTGAACGCCGACCACATTCGTCCCATCGGCCGGTGTCAGTTCGTCGGGGTCGAACTTGACGACGCCGATCGAGTGGCCGTTCACCGTGACCTCGGCATCACACTCCCAGAAGTAGCCGAAGCCTTCAGAGGAAACGGGACCTCGGCGATCGCAGATCTTGATCACTGCCGAAGCGTTGTCGACCACCGTCGGTCCGGTGTTGTTCTCCGGCGTACCCGCCAAGCGGAACATCGTCAGGCAGACGAAGAAGAGCAAAGGCCCGATTACCAGTGCGGTCGCCACCGCCGCGGCGAGCGCACCCGCGCCGATCGCCTCTGTCCGGCTTCCCTTCCTCATTACAACGAACCGGAGATGCGCTGCTCACCAGGCTGGTCGAATACCGGCTCGACGCCGTCCTTGCGAACCGGCGAAGCAGCCGTCCTTCCGCCACCGCTGCCGACCACTCCACTGTCCTTGGGCTCGATGGTGGTGTTCGTCTTGTCGCGCTGTTTATCCAGGTCGCTCTGGTTGTTGTCACTGCCGACACCGACGTCGAGAACGCCTTTCACGGCTTCCTTGATCGCCGCGCCACCGAGATCCGGGACGACCTCCTTGGCCATGTGGCTGAGCCCCTGACCAACGCCCTTCGCGTACTTGCCGAACCCCTTCGCGATGGATTCCAGCGCCTCGCCCAGGAGTCTGAGAATGCTCTTGGCATTCGAGAAGGCCTTCATCAGGCGCTGAACCTGCCCCATCGCCTTCCGTGCCTGCTTCACGGCGAACGGAACGCCTTCACCGGCAAGTGCTCCGGGATAACCGGGCGGCGGGTACCTGAGCAGAATGAAAATGATCTTGGCGAGGGTATCGGTGATGAGGTCCCGGATGAGTGTGCGGACGACGTCGAGGATCGTCTTGCAGATCTCCACGACGGCGCCCGCGTTGCTCGCGGCGTCGGAAAGCGCACGATAGGTGTCCAGCTGCTCCTGGACGTACTCGCGGTACCGGTCTGCCACCTGCCCGGTCCAGTCCATGGTGTTCTTGCGGACCTCGTCCGTGAGTTCCTCCGCCATCTTCTGGACGTCTTTGCTGATGGTGGTCCACTTCTGCGCTTCGAGATCCAGCGCGTCCTGATCACCGGTGACGTAGTCGAGCGGTTCCTTCAGAAAGTCGACATGTTCGATGACCCACCCGAATCCCCAGCTCAGAAGAGACTCGAACGGGTTGCCGCCGGCGGCGATCATGCCGATGTCGACGCCCGCACTACCCAGACTGAGCAGGCCTTCCGTCCAGTCACCGTGGACGAGCTTCTCGATGCCGCCGATGGTGTCCTGAATCGCGCCCGCACCTTCCAGGGCGCTGTCGACGACGTACTTCTCCGAGTCCGTTTCCTTCGTCGCGTCCTGGATGATCTGGTTCGAACCCGGCTCAGCCATGCTTCACCTGTCCCGCACGGTTGACCAGATCCTGGGCGGATTCATCGTTGACCCGGCGCGCCTGAGCCCATGCTCGGACCGTGTCCACGTGGTGATTTCCGGCAGCGACAGCGGCCTTGAGAGCTTCGACTGCCTTGTCCGCGGCGGTGTTGCACCATGCGTCGAGCTGGACGAGGTCGCCGATCAGGCCGAAGTCCTCGGACTTGATCCGGCTCGTCTGGTCAGCGCTCAATGCGGTCTGAAGCAGCTCCAGAGTTTTCTCGACCTGCTTGGCGTGCTCGTCGATCCGGACCGGATCGACATTGAAGCCCTGCTTACCTTGTGGCTGCCCCATGATTTCCCTCCCTCAAGAACCCGCTCAGCGCAGGAAGTCGCCGCCGGTGAAGTAGTCGTCCTCGTGGTCCGTCTGCTGCCTGCGCGCGGCACGCGCTGGCGCGGGTGGAGCCGGAGGGGCGGGCGGCTTCGGAGCGGGAGGGGGCGGAGGAGCGTCGAGTTCGTCTTCGGCGACGAAGCGGTCGTCCTCGTCCGTCTCCTGGTGGCCGCCCTCGACAAAGCCGGTCGGTTCGGGTTCCGGGTATTCGTTGTGCAGCTGGTTGACCAGTTCGTTCATGGTCTCGGTGCCCGCGATGGACGGCACGCCGGTCTGCATCGCGCCCGCGAGTTTGCTCTGCGCGCTCTGGACAACGCGGAGGATCTCCTGCGCGAGCGCGGGGTTGTCCCGCACGGACGGGCCGATCTCCAGGCCGACGAGGTTCCCCGCGTGGTTGACCTTGACCGAGATCTGGCCGTCCTTGCTGCGTTCGGACACCGAGACGCTTTCGATCTCGGTGCGCATCTGATTCGCCTTCCGCTGGGCGTCGGCCAGTTTGGCCTCGAAATCAGCGAAGAGCTGCTCAGGGTTCGACACGCGAACCTCCCCTGTTCACGTCGTAGCCGTTCGGCGACCGAGTGTGGCATACCCGTCTGACATCGGGGAACGTTTGGCGCACATCCGCAGCCCGGTCGTGTGGATCACCACAGCGACCTCCGGTTTTCCCTACCCGATCCGACGGCTTACCCCATGTTTCCGCAGGTCAGGGCACCCTAGCGTGTCGGATATGACGATTTCGGACTGGAAACGCGCGGTCTACGCGCTTCTCGTGCTGCCGGGGTACCTCGGTGGCGCGAAGGTCCAGCGCGGGCTCGCGCGGCGCTGGGTCGGGCAGGAGGGCGGGGCTCGGCCGCGGTTCGTGGCGGCCTTCGGTCCGAGTGCGGTCGCGTTCCTGCTCGCGTTGCTGCTCTTCTATCTCGTCGTGCGCATCGCGACCTACGGGCTCTTCTGGGCCGGGAGCGACCCCGAGGGCACGTGGGGTGGGCCGACGCTGGTGGGCGCGTGGATCGTGCACTTCCTCATCGCCGCGGGGATGGCCGTTCCGATCTTCCTCGCGCTCCGGCCACTCACGAGGCTTCAGGCTCGCCTTCTGGGGTCATCCCCGTACTGACCACCTAGAATGCCCGGATGACCAACCCCAGCCGCAGGGGCCGCGAGCGGGCGGCGACCGATCAGGACATCCGCCGGACGGCGCGGGCGCTCTTGGTCGAGCAGGGTCCGGAGGCCGTCACCCTGCGGGCGATCGCGCGCGAACTCGGCATCACGGCGCCGGCGTTGTACCGCTACTACGGTTCCCGTGACGATCTGGTCGAGCATCTTCGCGCGGACGTCGTCGCGGATCTGGCGGCCGGGCTCGCCGAGGACATCGCGCAGCTGCCGGACGAGGGCGCGCTGCGGCTTTTCGCCATCTGCAAGGGGTTCCGGCGCTGGGCGCTCGCGCATACGAAGGAGTTCACGCTGGTCTTCGCGTCGCCGGCGGGCGACGACACGTTGAGCAGGCTGGACGAGCCGTTCGGGCGGATCTTCCTCGCGGCGGCGGGGCAGGTGCTCGCGACGCACGATCTGGTGACGCCGTCGAACGACGTGGTCCCCGTCGAGCTGCGCGACGATCTCACGTCCTTCCAAGAGGAACTGCTCACCGTGCTGAAAGAGTCCGGGGCGACGTTCCCGCTCGAAAAGCTCGACCTCGGCGTGACGTACCTGATGATCCAGTTCTGGGCCCGGCTCTACGGGCACGTCACGCTCGAGGTCTTCGGCAACTATCCGATCCCGTTCTCGAAACCGGACGTTCTCTTCGAGGCGATGCTGGCCGATCTCGCGCGCGAGATCGGCCTCACCACCGAGTGAGCTAGGCCGCGTGCCCGCCGTCGACCGAAACGGTCGCCGCGGTCACGTACTTGCTTTCCGGCCGCGCCAGGAACGACACGGTCGCGGCGACCTCCGACGGCGAACCGTAGCGGTCGAACACCGTCAGGCCACGCTGGTCGGCCGCGTACGGGCCGTCGGCCGGGTTCATGTCGGTGTCGGTCGGGCCGGGGTGGACGATGTTCACGGTGATACCGCGCGGCCCCAGTTCCCTGGCCAGTCCCTTGGTCAGGCCCAGCATCGCGGTCTTGCTCACCGCGTACAGCGACATCCCGGGGCCGGGCACGCGGTCCGAGACACAGCTGCCGATGGTGATCACGCGCCCGCCGTCGCCGAGGTGCCGGGCCGCGGCCTGCGTGGCCACATAGACGCCGCGGACGTTGACCGACAGCACACGGTCGATGTCGTCCAGGCTCGTCTGGTCGAGCGGGCCGACGAAGCCCACGCCCGCGTTGTTGACCAGCACGTCGAGCCTGCCGAACTCGGCGACCGCCGTGTCGACCGCGGAGACCAGAGCGGCGGCGTCGGCGCTGTCGGCCTGGATCGCCAGCGCACGACGACCGAGCGCCTTGACCTCGTCCACGACACCGGCCGCGAGCGCGGCGTTGTTCTGATAGGTGAGTGCGACGTCGGCGCCGTCCTCGGCGAGCCGGATCGCCGTGGCGGCACCGATCCCGCGGCTGCCGCCGGTCACCAAAGCCACCTTGCCGTCGAGGGTCATGGGGTGTTCTCCGTTCGATTTCGTTGTCCTTGAACAACTCCATCGAATCGCCTCATGACCCTCGACGCTGGCGGCAATCGGTCACGGCACTACAGCACGATGTTGACCAACCGTCCGGGCACGACGATCACCTTGCGCGGCGTGCCGTCGCCGACCAGCGCGGCGACCTTCTCGTCGGCCAGCGCGGCCGCCTGCACGGCGTCCTTGCCCGCGTCGGCGGGCACGGTGACCCGCGAGCGCACCTTGCCGTTGACCTGGATCGGGTACTCCACGGAGTCCTCGACCAGGTACTTCTCGTCGACCACCGGGAACGGCCCGTGCACCAGGGAATCCGCGTGGCCCAGCCGCTTCCACAGCTCCTCGGCCAGGTGCGGGGCCAGCGGCGCCAGCATCAGCACCAGCGGCTCCACCAGTTCGCGCGGTGTCGCCTCGGTGCCGCCGTAGGTCTTGGTGACGTAGTTGTTCAGCTCGATCAGCTTCGCGCCGGCCGTGTTGAACCGCAGTTCCGCGTAGTCCTCGCGAACCCCGGCGATCGCCTTGTGCAGCTGCTTGCGATCCTCATCCGTGGCGTCCACATTGGACACGCGCAGTTCGCCGGTCTCCTCGTCGACGACCAGGCGCCACAGCCGCTGCAGGAACCGCTGCGCGCCGACGACGTCCTTGGTGGCCCAAGGCCGCGAGACGTCCAGCGGGCCCATCGACATCTCGTAGAAGCGGAAGGTGTCGGCGCCGTAGTCGGTGGACATCTGGTCAGGCGTCACGACATTCTTCAGGCTCTTGCCCATCTTGCCGTATTCCTGCTTGACCTCTTCGTCGCCGAAGAAGAACTTGCCGTCCCGCTCCTCGACCTGGTCGGCCTGGACGTAGACGCCGCGTGCGTCCGTGTAGGCGTAAGCCTGGACGTAGCCCTGGTTGAACAGCTTCCGGTACGGCTCCTTGGACGACACGTGGCCCAGGTCGAACAGCACCTTGTGCCAGAACCGCGAGTACAGCAAGTGCAGCACCGCGTGCTCGACACCGCCGACGTACAGATCCGTGCCGCCGGGGTCGTCGACGCCGTGTTCGGCGGGACGCGGACCGACCCAGTAGGACTCGTTCTCCGGCGCGACGAACACGTCCGGATTGGTCGGGTCCAGATACCGCAGCTGGTACCAGCAGGAACCCGCCCAGTTCGGCATGGTGTTGATGTCGCGGCGGTAGGTCTTCTTGCCGTCGCCCAGGTCCAGTTCGACCTCGACCCAGTCGGTGGCGCGCGCCAGCGGCGAGGACGGCGTGCTGTCCCGGTCCTCCGGGTCGAAGGTCACCGGCGAGTAGTCGGCGACCTCGGGCAGTTCGACCGGCAGCATGCTGTCCGGCAGCGGGTAGACCTGGCCGTCCTCGTCGTAGACGACCGGGAACGGCTCGCCCCAGTAGCGCTGGCGCGAGAACAGCCAGTCGCGCAGCTTGTACTGGACGGTGCCGCGGCCGTGGCCGTGCTCCTCCAGCCAGCCGATCATCGTCTTCTTGGCCTCATCGACACCCATGCCGTCCAGGAACCCCGAATTGATCGCGGGCCCGTCGCCGGTGAACGCCTTGCCGTCGAAGCCTTCCGTCGGCTGAACCGTGCGGATGATCTCCAGGCCGAACTTCTCGGCGAACTCCCAGTCACGGGTGTCCTGGCCGGGGACCGCCATGATCGCGCCGGTGCCGTAGCCCATCAGGACGTAGTCGGCGACGAAGACCGGGATCTCCTTGCCGTCGGCCGGATTCACCGCGTAGGAGCCGGTGAAGACGCCGGTCTTCTCCTTGTTCTCCTGACGGTCCAATTCGGACTTCCGCGCCGCCGCCGCACGGTAGGCGGCGATCGCCTCGGCGGGCGTCGCCGCGTCACCGGTCCAGCGGGCGTCGACGCCTTCCGGCCAGGTGGCGGCGGTCAGCTCGTCGACCAGCGCGTGCTCGGGCGCGACCACCAGGTACGTGGCACCGAACAGGGTGTCGGGGCGGGTGGTGAAGACCTCGATCTTCCGCGCGCCCGCCTCGAACGACACGCGCGCACCGTGCGAGCGGCCGATCCAGTTGCGCTGCATGGACTTGACCTTCTCGGGCCAGTCCAGCAGGTCCAGGTCGTCGACCAGCCGGTCGGCGTACGCGGTGATCCGCATCATCCACTGGCGCAGGTTGCGGCGGAAGACCGGGAAGTTGCCGCGCTCACTGCGGCCGTCGGAGGTGACCTCTTCGTTCGACAGCACCGTGCCCAGGCCGGGGCACCAGTTCACCGGCGCCTCGGACAGGTAGACCAGGCGATGCGAGTCGATGATCTTCAGCTGCTCGGCGCGGGTCAGCTCGCACCAGTTGCGACCATCGGGCGTACGACGTTTGTCCTGCGCGTATTCGGTCTCCAGCTCGACGATCGGCCGGGCCTTGCCCGCCTTCTCGTCGTACCAGGAGTTGTAGATCTGCAGGAAGATCCACTGGGTCCACCTGTAGTAGTCCGGGTCGATCGTCGAGATCCGGCGACGCTCGTCGTGCCCCAGGCCCAGGCGCCGGATCTGGCGCAGGTAGGTCTCCATGTTCTCTTCGGTCGTCTTGCGCGGGTGCTGCCCCGTCTGCACCGCGTACTGCTCGGCGGGCAGACCGAAGGCGTCGAAGCCCATCGTGTGCAGCACGTTCCGGCCGATCATGCGGTGATACCGCGCGAAGACGTCGGTCGCGATGAAGCCCAGCGGGTGCCCGACGTGCAGGCCGGCGCCCGACGGGTACGGGAACATGTCCTGGACGAACAGCTTGTCCGACGGGACTTCTCCGCTCTCGTCCGCGAGCGGGCCCACCGGGTTCGGTGCGTGGTAGGTGCCGTGGTCGGACCAGTAGTCCTGCCAGCGCTGCTCGATCTGGCCCGCCAGCTCCGCGGTGTAACGGTGCTGAGGTGCCGCGTCGGCGCCTTCGCTCGCCTGGTTCATCGCCGAATTCCTCCGTGCTCATCCACGTCAAGCCACTCCAGAAACAACTCGACCCCTCAGCCCGGAGGGCATGAGGGGTCGCCGCGCTGGTCCCGGCCGTTCGGCCGAGCTCAGCGCGGCAGGCTAAGGAGCAGCCGAGCCGTGTTCATGGGTTCAGTTTAACGCGCTGGTCAAAGCCGTTCCGAGGGGACCGCCAGAGCGATGAACTGGGTGACCTGGGTCGCGGAGAAGTTGTTGTCGCTGACCAGCACCAGGCTGCGCTCGCCGTTCGGGAGCCGCGGCCCCCAGGTCATCCCCTCGACGTTGTCCACAGTGGACAGCTTGAAGTCCGCCAGGTCCGCGAGCAGGCGCTTCTTGACCGGCTTGACCTTCTTCGCGTCGGCCAGCGAGGGCGTGTTCAGGATGTTCGTGGCGCCCTTGGTGTCGATCTCGTAGACGCGCACCTTGTTGCCGACGCCGGTGACGAACGAACGCTCCATCACCAGGTAGCGCGTCGGATCGGCCTGGTCGACGGCCAGCAGCGACGAGACACCCGTGGTCGCGAAGGCGCCGGGCGGGTTCGGCGCCGCGAAGACCTTCTCCTGCGGGTACGCGTACTGCGCGAGGACCGGCCCGAACCTCGACTGAAGGGTGATGCGCGAAAGGGCACCCGACGTGGTGTTCGCCTCCGGGCCGTCCTGCAGCAGCGGCCCCTCGGCCGAGCTGGCGACCAGCGACCCGAAGCCCGCGTACGTGAGGCCTTCGAGGGCGAGGTTCTGCCGCGGCCCCGTCGTCTCGGACATCTTCTCGTTGGCGGGAATCGGCAGGTCACGGACGTAGGCGCCGTCGCGCTTCGCCTCGCGGATCGACGGGTCGATCCGCGCCGCCGCCGACCGCTCGCCCTCCTGGGACCAGACGTACCGGCCCGTCCAGGGGTCGACACGCAGCTCTTCGGGGTCGATGGTCTGCATGTTCGGCGGCTGCGCGGGGTCGTTCTTCGCGAGCGGCGGGTACGTCGTGCCGTCGGGACGCAGGAGCGGCTTGGTGCCGGTGAAGGTGACCGGGCCGAGTCCCTTGGCGTCGAGGGAGAACTTCGCCGTGTAGAACCGCGCCGGGTTGAGGGCGGAGCGGTCGTCGCAGATCAGCGCGTACTCGCCGGTGCGGGGGTCGAAATCGATGCTGGACAGGCCGCCGACGACGGTGCCCTCGTAGGGCAGGGCGTTCGGGACGATCTGTTCCCCGATCAGGCGAAGCGGACGGTGACCCGCTTCGGCGGCCGGTGCGGCCATCAGGGTGAGGGGAACGGCCCCGATCAGGGCAGTGGCTAAAACTCGGCGTGACATGGCCTGTAGCACAGTCGATCAGGGTATCCGGCAGGTTGCCGGAACGTCACGCTTATCCTCGTGGAGTGTTCGTCATAGCGCTGGTCCCGATCGTGCTGGGTGTCCTCGTCGGCTGGGGTGGGTTCCTCGGCCTGCGCGAGAAGCTGCCGCGTGACCGCGGCGCCGGCGTGCGCACCGCCGCCACGATGCGCAGTGAGGACGCCTTCCGGATCGGTAACAAGGTCGCCGGGGTCCCGACACTGGCGGGCGGCGTGATCGCCGTGCTCGCCGGGATCGCCGCGCTGGTCATGCCGACGACGTTCGGGCTGCTGCTCGCCTCGTTCGTGGGCGTGGCCGGGATGATCGCGCTGGTCGCGGCCGGGGGAGTGCTCGGCAACCGCGCGGCCACGACGGTGCCGGAGCCCGAGCCGGAGCGGCCCGCCGGATGCAGTGGCTGCGCCTGCGGCACCTGCGGCGTCTTCAAGAAGGCCGACACCGCCACCGCCTAATTGCGCTGGAGGTCTCCCGGATGGGTGGCCAGCAGCGCCAGCGGAATGCCCTGACGCCTCAGCACCTGACCCCACAGGTCGTGGTGCGGCGAAGCGAGGACGTCGCTGGGCAGCGCCGGGACGATCACCCAGTCTTCGCGTTCGATCTCGTTCGCCAGCTGGCCGGAGTCCCAGCCCGCGTATCCCGCGAAGACCCGCACACCGCGGACCTTCGGCACCAGGATCTCGGGATCGGTGTCGAGGTCGACCAGCGCGACCGGACCGCGGACGGCGATCACGCCGGGCACGCTCGACGCCGTCTCACCGGTCCGCAGCGCGGCAAGGCACAACGCCGTCTTCTTCTCCACCGGACCGCCGACGAACACCGACTGCGGTTCGGCGACGTGCCCGCCCCAGTTGGGGAGCACGTCGTACACCGGAACGTCACTCGGCCGGTTGAGCACGACGCCGAGCGTTCCCTCGTCCCGGTGATCGATGACGAACACGACGGTCCGCCGGAAGTTGGGATCGAACATCGTGGGGGCGGCGACCAGGAGCGTTCCCGGTTCGACCTCGGCGTCCGCTGGCACGTCCGCCATGATCCCACTTCGAGCGGGGACAAATCGTCCGGCTCCGGGAACAACAGCATCACGAGCACCGTTGGACACAACGGTCGGTGCGCTTTCCGTGTCCCCCGGGCTCACTGAAGAACCGCCTTTGTGGAATACCGTCCGGCTGGAGCCACACTGCGCATAGCCGCCGAGAGGCGACCTCAAAGCGCATCGGCCACCTTTATAGGCTGGTGCCGTGACGACCACCGCCACGGCGCCCACCAGGGCGTTCGTTCGCGACCGTGACTTCCGCCGTCTGCTGTTCACGCGGTTCTCCGCGCACTGGGGCAACGGTATGTACCAGGCCGGGCTGGCCGGAGCCGTCCTCTTCAATCCCGAACGCGCCGCCGACGCGCTCGCCATGGCGGGCGGGTTCGCGGCGTTGCTGCTGCCGTATTCCCTCGTCGGACCGTTCGCGGGCGCGCTGCTCGACCGCTGGGACCGCCGGAAGGTCCTGATCTTCGCGAGCCTTCTGCGGTCCTTCACCATCCTCGCGACGGCCGTCGCCGTGGGCACGGGAGCGGCCGGGATCGGACTGTTCTCCCTGGCTCTGGCGTCCGAAGGCATCTCGCGGTTCATCGGCTCGGGGCTGTCCGCGTCGCTGCCGCACGTCGTCGAAGAGAAATCCGTGGTCGCCGCGAACGCCTTCGCCGCGACGTGGGGTTCGGTGCTCGCCGTCGTCGGTGGCGGCTGCGCGATCGGCCTCCGGGCGCTGACCGGCGCCGACGACGCCGGTTCCGCGTGGGTCACCGCCGTCGCCGCGCTGGGCGGGATCGGCGCCGCCGTGCTGGCCTCGGGGTTCGCGCGCGGGCTGCTCGGGCCGTCGACGGTCGACGAGCCCTCGAACCCGGCGCTCGCCGTCGCCCGAGGCCTGGTGGACGGGGCGAAGGCGGCCTGGCGGACGCCCAGCGTGACGGCCGGGTTCGTCGCGCTGTTCGCCCATCGCGCGTCGTACGGCATCTCGCTGCTGGTCACCGTGCTGCTGATGCGCAACCACTTCGCCGCCGGGATGACGGGGCTGGGCCAGATGGCGGCGTTCGCCGGAGCCGGGATCCTCGTCGCCGGGCTGCTGACCGCCCGGCTGATCAAGCTGTTCGGCAGGGTCCGCGTCGTGGTGGGAGCGCTGGTGCTGGCGGCGGTCGCGCAGTCCGCGCTCGGGCTGCCGATGGCGATTCCCACCGCGTTGCTCGCGGCGTTCCTGGTGACCGGGGCCGGGCAGGTGCTGAAACTCTGCGTCGATTCCTCGGCGCAGCTCGACGTCGCCGACGAAACGCGAGGGCGGGTCTTCGCGCTCTACGACACGCTTTTCAACATCACCCAGGTCGTCGCGGTCTCGCTGGCCGCGACGGTGATCCCGGCCGACGGCCGCTCGCCGGGGCTGCTCGTCACGGCGACCGTCCTCTACCTGGCGGGAGCCGCCGGGCATCTGCTCACCGTGCGAAAACACCAGATCCGGTGATATGGCGCGGGCGTTGGCATTAGGGTGACGCCTACCGACACCGGGTGGCGTATGCCCGGGATCAAGCACTCGCGGGGGCTCAAGTGACGACGGCCGGCGACGACAGCGCGCGCCTCGAAGCGCGCAATGCCGCCATGAAGGACCAGGTCGACACGCTGCTCGAACAGTTCGAGCGCCAGACGGCCCAGCTCCGGGACGCGCAGGAAGCCGCTTCGCAGACGTCGGCGACGGTGGTCTCGCAGGACGGCCTCGTCCGCGCCACCATCGACGCGACCGGCACGCTCGCCAAGCTCGAGATCCAGCCGAACGCCTTCGAGCGCACCAATCCCGCGCAGCTGGCCAACACCGTGCTGACCCTGGTCCGGCAGGGATCGCTGCAGGTCAAGCAGCAGGTCGCCGAGCTGATGGCCCCGATCACCGAAGGTCTGCCGGACCTGTCGGACCTCATCGAAGGCGCGCCTTCACTCCAGGGGCTGATGCCGGCGATCCCCGACTTCCTCGCGGAAGAGGAGGAGACGGCCGCGCCCGCGAAGTCCGACGAAGACTTCGACGCCCCGCTGATGATCAAGGACGACACCACGCCGCCTCCGCCGCCTGCCCCTCCCGTGCCGCCGACGCCGAAACCGGTTCCGAAACGGGTGCGTCCGCAGGACGACGATGAGGAAGAGCCGCCCTCGAGCTGGCTGACCAGGGGGGTTTGATGCCGAACGGTGGGGGTGGCGCCGGATTCACCGCGGATCCGGAAGCGGTGAAGACGGCCGCGGCCAAACTGGGGATCGCGGCGGACCAGTTGGACGAGGCGGGCAAGGAACTGCTGGCCGCGATGAACTCGCTCGGCCAGTGCTGGGGCAACGACGACGCGGGCAAGGAGTTCGCGAAGGACTACGAGCCCGGCGCGCAGGGCTCGTCCGAAGGGTTCGCGAACGTCGTCGAGGCGCTGCGGGGTATGCAGCACAACGTCGAACGGTCGATGACCGCGTTCACGAACGCCGAGGAAGAGATCAAGTCGACGCTGGACAAGAAGGTCTAGCGCCGTGGGTATGGAGATGCCCGACGCGGTCAAATGGCTCTTGCCGATCGTCGTCGGAGAAAGCTGGCCCGAAGGCGACGAGGACAAGCTCCGCGAACTGCGCGACGCCTGGCACAACGCTTCGAAGGCGATTCAGCCGATCGCCGACACCGCGACCAAGGGCGCCACCGAGGTCCTCGGCGGCTGGAGCGGCCAGGGCGCGGAGAAGTTCGCCGAGGCCTGGAAGAAGTTCGTCGAGGGCGACGAGGCGTACTTCAAGTCGCTTGCCGATTCCTCGAAGGCGCTCGGCGACTCGTGCAACGCGACCGCGCTGGACGTCGAGTACACGAAGTACATGATCATCATCTCGCTGGTGATCCTGGCCGCGCAGATCGTCGCGATGATCGCGGCCGCGGCGGTGACGTTCGGCGGGTCGACGGCGGGCATCGCGCCCGCCCAGATCGCCACCCGCATGACCGTCCAGATGATCTTCCGGCAGCTGATGCAGAAGCTCGCGCAGGAAGGCTTCAAGAAGGTCGCGAAGGAACTCCTGGAGAAACTTCTCAAGGAGGGCCTGAAGAAGATCGGCAAGGAGGTCCTGCAGAACACGGCGATGAACCTCGCCATGGACGCGGGCATCCAGGGTCTCCAGATGGCCAAGGGCGACCGCGAGAGCTGGGACTTCAGCAAGACCAAGGATTCCGCGATCAGCGGCGCCGTCGACGGCGTGGTCGGCGCGGGCAGCAGCAGTATCGGCAAGGGCGCCACCAAGGGACTTTCCGACAGCGTCGGCGGCCAGATCGTCGACAGCGCGGCGCGGGGAGCCGTGCGCGGCGCGGCCGAAGGGGTCGCCAGCACGGTCGGGCAGGCCGCCGTCACCGGTGACCTGGACAAGCTTTCGGCCAAGGACGTCCTGATGGGCGCGTCCGGCGGGGCCGTCGGCGGCGGTGTCGACGGGGCGAAGAGCCAGATCGGCGACATCAAGGCCGCGAACACGCCCGGCGCCTCGGCTGGCGACGGTCCGTCCACGCCGGATGTGGATACCGGGGATGCGGGGACGCCTTCGCGTACTCCGGGGTCTTCGGATTCCGGCTCTTCTTCGGACCCGGGCTCTTCTTCGGATTCCGGTTCCTCTTCGCGGTCGGACTCTTCGGCGGATCCGGCGCCTCGGTCCACTTCGGACGGTGATTCGTCGCCGCGGAGTTCGTCCGGATCCGCCGATCCGCAGCCGCGTTCCGAGAGCGGCCCGCAACGGACGGCGGACAGCGACCGGGTCGACCAGTCGTCGACGCAGGCTCCGGACCGTCCGGCCGATGCCCCGGCGAACGCCGGGGACGGTCAGCGTGCGACGCAGACCCACCAGAACGCTCCGGCGGCCGCCGCCGACAACGGTTCCGGTCAGCAGCAGGCCGCGGCGGGTAATCAGCAGCAGGCACCCGGCGCGCAGTCGCAGGCACCGGCCCAGACACCTGCGGCGAGTCCTGCGCAGACACCGGCGGCCAGCCCTGCCCAGACATCGGCGGGCGGTCCGGCGCAGACTCCTGCGGCGAGTTCCGCACCGACGCCCGCTTCGAGCCCCGCGCCGGGCCCGTCCCAGGGGCCGGCACCGAGCCCGGCGTCCAGCCCTTCGCCGGGCCCGTCGCACAGTCCTTCACCGAATCCTTCGCAGTCCAGCGCGATGCCGCCCGCCGCTTCCACGGGCGCGCCGTCGAGTTCGGGCGGGTACGGCATGGCGTCGAACCCGGGTTCGGGCTCGCCCGCTCCGTCGGGTGGCTACGGCATGGCGCCCGGCGGCAACGGGCCCACTCCCGGCGGTGGGTTCCCGCCTCCCGGGCACGATCCGTCCCGGCCGGTCCGGCCGAACGACGGCGTCCAGGCCGCGGGTTTCGCGGGCAACGGCGGGCCCCAGCAGCCGCGGTTCGACCAGCCGCCGGCCCCGATGCCCTTCCAGGGCCAGCAGCCGATGCAGCCGCCGCCTCCGGGTGGTTTCGCGCCGCCGCCTCCGCCGCCTCCCGGTGGTGGTGGTCCCATGCCACCCCGAGGACCGCAGGGTCAGCCCGGTCCGATGGGCCCTCGCCCGCCGCAGCAGCACCCCGGTCAGGGTGGGTATCCGCAGGACCGCGGGCCGCGTCAGCGTCCTCAGCAACCGCCGCAGCCCCCTGGTCCGCAGGGTCCGCCGAGGCCGCCCCAGGGCTATCAGGGCAGGCCTGGACCTGGCCCGAACGGCGGGGTCCCGCCGCGTCCGCAGACACCTCCGCCCGGTCCGCCTCCGGGTAATCGCGGTCCGGCCGGGTATCCGCCGCGGCCCCAGCAGCCCGGCAACGGTCCGTTCCCCGGCAACCGCGGCCCCATGCCGCCGCCACCCGGTCACCACCCCGGTCAGCCGGGGCGTCCGGGGCAGCCCGGCAGGCCGATGCCGCCCGGTGCTGAGCCGCCGCGGTTCGGTGGTCCGCAGCGTCCGCCGCAGGTCCCGGCACCGCGTCCTGGCCACGACCCGAACGCGGGCCCCCAGCAGCGTCCGCCGCAGCAACAGCCGCCGGTGCGGCCGGTGGAGCACGCCCCGCAGCAGGCACCTCAGGACCGCGGCCAGAGCAACCTGCCCAAGGACGCCGAGGTCCCGAAGGACACCGCCGCTCCGAAGGACACCGAGACTCCCAAGGACGTCGCGGCTCCGAAGGACGTCGAAGCTCCCAAGGACACCGACACTCCGAAAGACACCGAGGTTCCGAAAGACACCGAGACCCCCAAGGACGCCGAGGCGCCCCAGGACGTCACGCCCGACGACAAGACCACCGTCGACGAGCCGTACCTGACGGACCCGGACTTCCACACCGACGATCCCGCCGCCTACCGCGCCCTCGCCGAGACGCAGATCGACAAGCGCGGTTTCGACAAGGACACCGGGGAAGCGCGAAGCGAACAGGTCCGCCGCGAGGGTCTCGCCAAACGCGACGCCCACGAAGATCCGCGCGTCAAGGAGATGTCGGATCAGGGCGCCTACGCGGTGCACAGCTACACGCGCACCGACATGGCCGAGCGGATCACGCACGCCCAGCGGCACGGTGGCGCGGAGCTGGAAGCGCTCCGTCCGCATATCGAGGCGATCACCTCCGGCCTCAACGAGATGCCCGCCTACGAGGGCCTCGTCTCGCGGCGGGTGAACTTCAACGGCAACGAGAGCGCGATCCGGGCCTTCCTCGAGGCGCACGCCAGGGGTCAGGTCATCGTCGACCCGCAGATGCTGAGCACGTCGCGGATCACCGCCGACCATCCGCGCAGCACCTTCCCCGGCGAAGTCGAGATGCGCATCCAGTCGAAGACCGGACGCCACATCGAAGACCTCGCCTCGAAGAAGGAAGAACGCGAGGTCCTGATGAAGTCGGCGACGCAGCTGCGCGTCACCGACGTCAAGATGGGCCCGGGACATCCCGAGCACCCGGATTACAAGAAGCGCCTCGACGACGGATCGCCCAACGATCTGCCGAAGTGGATCGTCGAATGCGAAGAGGTCGTCGCCGGTGACGATGGCCACCTGAGCCCGGACGAGGTCCACCAGAAGGTCGCCGAGCGGCGCGACTACAACAACGCCGTGCAGGAGCGGCTGGCGCAGGAAGCCGCCGACCAGGAAGCCCAGCTGCGCCGCGATCACCCGGAGCTGTTCCAGGGCCAGGGCCTCGCGGGGCTCGAAACCAAGCTGGCCGACGGCAAGGGCGGCTGGACCGACGTCACCGACGCCCCGGCCCGGGAACTTCCCAAGCCGCCGAGGGAACACGTTCCCGACGGTGGCTGGTCCGAGCTGGCGAAGCCGCTCGAAGAGGGCGGGACGCCGGTCATCCACGCCGGTTCGACCGAGACACCGCACCAGCAGGTCCGGCTGGTCATGGACGAGATCCCCGCGATCGGCGAGGCCAACACGCGCAACTACTACGCGCCCGAGTCGTGGAAGGACGGCTACCAGACGAACTCGGCCGAGGCGCTGGTCGCGTTCGAGGACCGGATGAACGGCGGCGACTCGGTCGCCACGCCGTCGGCGGGCGGTTCACCGCTGCAGCACGTCAGCGACCGGCTCGGCGGGCAGTGGTCCGATCGGAACGGTTTCGCCGACGTCGCCCGTGAGCTGGGCGAACGCCCGGTCGGCGCGCGGACCGCGGTGGCGTTCGAGCATCACGCCGCCGCCGATCCGAACGCGCCGGAAGGCTCGCCGCGGTCCAAGGACCGGGTCGAGACCCGGATCGTCGCCGCGGTGAACACCCCGCACGGCGTGGTCTTCGCCGACCCGATGACCGGGCGGCTCGCGACGCTGCCCGACGATCCGACGTCGATCAAGGCGATGCCGATGGGCGGCGGCGACGCTCCACACGTCGACAGGGCCCCCGAAACCGAAACCCCGGTCCAGGAGCAGCCGCCGAAGGCCGAACTCGACATCGCCGAACGCCTCAAGGGTCCGGAAGAAACCCCCACGCGAGTCGACGAGAGCTACCTCTCCGACGACGGATTCCGTGGCACGCCGGAGGATCACAAGAGCCTCCGGGACCGCTACGACAGCACCGAACTCGCCGAGCAGGCCCGCGAGAAGGCGCTCAAGCGGCTCGAAGCCAGCCCGCTGAAGGACCGCGTCTCGCCCGAGGCCGCCGAAGCGATCTACTCGTACTCGCGCGAACACGCGTACGCGATCAACGACGCGAACCGCCGGGGCGAAGCGCACCCCGACTTCGAGAACGCCCAGCGCAGCACCCGGGCGATCGTCGGCGCGCTCAACGAACTGCCGGACTTCCACGGCGAGGCCATCCGCGGCATCGACACCAAGGGCGACCTGCGAGCCGCCGCGATCATGGCGGCGCACTACGAACCCGGCCAGACCGTGCCCGAGCCGACGATGACCAGCTCGACCATCAAGACGTCGCCGGACACGAAGTCGAAGTTCGGCGAAGACGTCGAAATCCACATCGTCTCGAAGACGGGCAAGGACGTCTCGTCGCTCGCCGAGAACCCGCGCGAGAACGAGGCCATCAACAAGCCGGCCACGCAGCTTTACGTGCACAGCAAGGAGTTCAAGACTCCGCCGCTGGTCGACCGGCCGAAGTGGGTCATCCACGCCGAAGAAGTCGTTCCTCCCGACCCGCGTTACCTCGACGCCGAAACCGCCAAGCAGAAGATGGACGAGCGGCGCGCCCGGCACGCCGCGGAGGCACCGGAACTCGCACGGCTCGCCCAGGCGCAGTCGATGGCGCGCCTCGGCGGCTTCGACGAGCCGCAGACCCCGCACGTCACCACGGAGAACCCGGCGCAGCACAGCGTCGCGGACGCCGACAAGGGACCCGAGTACGGCGAGCAGCCCGTCACCGACGACACGATCGAGCTGCCCACGCCCGAGCGGGACTACTCGTCGCTCGCGGTCGCGACGAATCCGCCGAGCGAACCGGCGATCCACGCCGGTTCGGCGAGCCCCGCGCAGCAGGCCGCGTACGTCGCCGACCGGCACCCGCGGCTCGGCGAGGTCAACCCGCATTTCAACGACCCCGACGCACTCGCGAACGGTTACCGCTCCAACTGCACCCGTACGCCGGGCGCGTACATGGACCGGTTGAACGGCATCGACTCGACCGCCGACCCGCTGCTCGTGCACGAGATGAACAGCCGCGGCACGCTGGAGCACGTCGAAGAGCGGTTCGGTGGGGAGTTCTCCGACCGCGCCGACTACGACACCGTCATCCGCGAGATGCGGGGGATGCCGACCGATCACCACGCCATCGTGGCGGTGAAGTACCTCGACGAGAACGGCGTCGAACGCGGCCACGTCGCCATGGTGGCGAACACGCGGGACGGCGTCGCGTTCCTCGACCCGCAGTCGGGTGCGCTGATGAACCTGCCGCATCCGCCGCTGGGCGTGAAACTGATGCACGTCGGCGTCCCGGAAGGCCCGTCCGCGCAGCACGCCGACCCGCGGATCGCGTTCGCCAGGGACGACACCCCCGACGTGCCACCGTCGCGGATCGGACCGGACGGCCGTCCGATCGTGGACGCGGGCTACGGCATGGCCCACGACGAGCCGGCCCAGCACAACCGGGCCGACGGCGAGCGGTTCCTGAACGATCCCGAGGTCGCGGCCGCGGTGGACGGGCTGGACCCGGACAAGAAACGGGCCGTCCACGAGGACGAAAACGGGGTCAAGCACGACGTCGGGCCGATGCGGGACTTCATCCGCGAACAGCTGCCCGCGCATCCGGAACTCGTCCGGCTGATGGAGCACCCGGACAACGCGTACCTGCGCGCTTCGCTGCTGAACAACCCGATGACCATCGGCAGCCTGCTGCTGCACCCGGAAGCCATCCCGATCCTCGAAGACGCCCTGCGCGACGTCGAGGAACGCGGCTACCAGATGATCGACGACGTCCGTGAGGACGGCCCCGGCGACACCCCGCTGACGCAGGAGCAGCGGGACCTCGCGAACGCGGCGGCGGACATCGCCGCCGACGTGGCGCCCGGCGATCAGTACCACGCCGGCTTCGATCGCGCGGACAAGGGCGATGCCGCGAAGATCCAGGAGTTCCTGGACGCCGAGCGCGCGGCGTGGCCGCAGAACCAGGGCGACCTCAACCGGATCGCCGAACGGATCGCGGAGGAGAACAACGGCGACGCGTCGGGCAGGCCCGGTCCGAAGGACGACGACCGCGCCAAGGCGAAGATCGCGGGCTACGACGGTGACGCGTCGAAACTGACCGACCTGGTGGGCGTGAAGATCCAGTTCGACACGCTGGCCGACGTCTACAACGCGCTGAACGCGGTGATGGACGATCCGGACCTGGAGATCGTCAGCTTCGACGACCGGTTCGCGATTCCGCAGGACAGCGGGTACCGCGATCTGCAGATGAACGTCCGGCTGCCGAACGGGCACGTCGCCGAACTGCGGCTGCACCTGAAGCACATCGACACCGTGTCGGCCTACGAGCACGCCTTGTACGAGGTCCGCCGCGACTTCCCGACGTACAACCGGACACTGGACGAGAACAACAAGAAGAGGTTGTCCCCGGAACAGGCCCTGCTGGAAGCCGCGTTGATGGACCGGGTCCGGGAGAAGTTCATGGCCGGTCTCCGCAAGGGCCTGCCTCCTGAGGAGAACACGTGAGCCAGACGCCGTCCTTCTACACGTACTTCGGGAAGACCTACCGCGTCGAGCCGACGCCCGACGGGGGCCTGACCGGTTTCCTCCTCGACCTGAGCACCGGCGAGTTCGACGAAAAGCCGGAGCACGTGCGTGAGGTCATGTGGGCGATGGCGAGTTCGGACATCAGCAAGGTGTCCGAAGAGAAATTCGTCCAGGAGACCGAGCGCGCCCGTGCGTACGAACTTAAGGGCGGCGGACCGATCTTCGCGCTCTACGAGACCATCGACGGCTTGTACGCGCAGGCGAAGCGGGAGAACCGCCGCTTGGAACCGCAGGAATCGGCGCTGATCCAGTCGCTGCGCGAACGCACCTTCAAGATGTGGGAGGACGAGCTGGCCCGCCGCGCCGCCGGGGAGCCGCCGACCTTCCGGGCGGAACCACGTTTCCCGAACCGGGCGCGATGATTCACGTGGAACAACTGACTCCCGAACAACAACGCGGGCTGCTGGTCGAAATCGGCAAGCTCATCCGCTCGGGTGCCGCCGACGCGGCCCATCCGGCCGTCGCCGATTTCCGGCAGGCCGGGGAGCACATCGAACTCGAGGGCCACAACTGCACGCCCGCGCCCGAGCTGAACGATCTCTTCGGCAGGCTTCGCACCGGCATGTACGCGACCGGCCGGGGAACCTGGTTGCAGTCGCGGTTCACGCTCAAGCCCGACGGCACCTTCGACTTCGACTTCACCCTCGACGACGAACCGTCGTGGACCGAGCCGCCGGGCACTTCGGCGTATCCGGACGAGCTGGCCGCGTTCCCGCGCGAGGACGAGCACGTCCCGGACTGGTGGCGGCTGCGCGCGCAGCTGCCGTTGCGCGTCGAGTTCCGGCACGCCCGGATCGTCGACGCGTACACCGAGGGCGAGCCACCCGTGGTCGAGAGACCGGAGCTCGACGAGTCCGAAGCTCCGCTGGTCGCGCAGTATCTCGAGCGTGAACCGGCGATCCTCTCCGGCAGCGGGCTCGGCAAGGACATCTTCGATCCGGAAGCCGACGGCGACGTCCCCGAGAGCTACCACACCGACGGCACCTGGATCTGGCACGCGTCCGTACCGCACTACCTGCGGAAATACGGGATCCCGCCGGAGCCGGACCTGGTCGGGCACATCCGGAGCCAGCGGTTCCAGCCGCCGTACGTCGAGCACCTCGTGCGGCGGACCGCGGAAGCGGATCTCCTCGGCAAACCGCGGCCGAAGCCGGGCCGCTCCGACGTCAAGAAGACCGAAGGCGACATCGCCGCGGAACTGGAGACGTCGCCGAACCCGGCGCTGACCGACGAAGAACTCCTGGTCGTGCTGGTCAGCAGGCTCGGCGAGCACGCCGTCTGGCCGGAGGCCTACCGCATCGGCGACCGCGCGGACGGCGCCTGGTGCCTCAACTTCACCGAGAAGGGCTGGGAGGTCGCGGCCTACTCGGGCGGCGTCCCCGTGTCACCGAAGTACTTCGACAAACTCGAAGACGCGTCGCATCAGCTCCTCGGCGCGCTTCTCCTGCATCCGGCGAGGATGACCGCCGGGCACGAGACGCCACTGGAGACGGCGAAGGAACTCGCCGACTGGCCGGTGCAGGCGGCGCCGGGTGAGCCTCCCCTCACCTTGCTCCGCAACAAGCGCCTGAGCCGGATGGTCGCCGGTACGGTCGTACTGCGGTTCGGCGAGGAAACCGGCAATCTGGTTCACCATGGAGGGGTACGGTTCGCCACGACGTCCCTGCCGCTGGAACGGGAGCGCGTCGGTGGGACCTACCGGCTGCGCCGTCCGCTCCACGTGATCATCGGTGTCACCGTCCCGTGGGCGAACATGCCCGGCGGGGCGGTGGCCTACGTGCTCCCGAGGACCATCGCCGAGCACGTGTCCGACGGCAGCCTGGAGAGGATCGAGTAGGTGGAATCGGCGGAAGCGGTAGCCAAGGTCGAAGAGTGGCTGCGCGCGGTCCACGGTCCGGACGTGTCCGAACCGGGCGGCGCCGGCCTGCGCGTCAACCACGAGAAGGTCCTGCGCATCCCCGAGGGCTGGTCGGTCCCCTACAACACGATCGCCTTCCTCGACGAGGGTCACGCCGAGAAGGAGATCTTCCCGCCGCCGTCGGTGATCGTCCGCGAACCGGACGGCGAGCTGCGCCAGGCGCATCCGCAGCCCGGCGGGCTCAGCGTCCCGGTCGCGTTCCCTGGCCAGGAGGCCTGGCGCGAGGTCGTCGACCCCGAGTACGCCAAGGCCGGGCTCGGTGACCTCGGTGTCCCGCCGCCGGTCGTCGCGGGCTGGGTCAAGGTCAACGCGGAAGGCGTGCAGACCGGGGAGGAACGGGAGAACCCCGAGTACAAGGCCGGCCCCGTCCGTCGTGGCTACCCGAAGCCGGAGAACAAGCTCGAAACGCTGCTCTCGTTCGCCAGCGTCGGCTGGCTGACCAGGGAGCAGCTGCTCGTCGGCCTGCTGCGCTGCGAGGTCTACGTCCCGCTCGACCTGGCGTCGGGCAAGACGGAACGGTTCTACTTCAACGAGGAACGCGCCGAGCTGCGGGTGTTCAGCTCCTCCAGGAACCTCCCGACCCGTGAGCACGGGTACTGGAAGGTCGACATCGCCACCCTCGCGAGTTACGAGAGCCCGCCGAACCTGGTGATCAACGGCGGTCCCGCGACGTTCGAGGACGTCGGCGGCGCCGAACTCGCCGAGACCGCGCTCCGGTTCCCGCGCCGCGGCCCCGGCGTCGACGTCAACGAGCGCTGTCCGGAGGCGGACCCGGAGCTGGAGGCGCTCGCCGCCGACACCGCCGCGAAGATGGGCCTGTCCGAACCGGTGAAGCCGCCGCTGGCCGCCGCCGAACGGGCCCGCCGTCGTGGGTTCGAGCTGAGCGTCGAGGAATGCCAGAAGACCGTCCTCGGGCAGTCGTGGCTGGCGCGGCTCCGGCAGCCGGAACCGCCTCGCGGCCGCCCGAACGACCTGCGGGCCAACGGGCTGGCGCCCGCCTACGACAACGAGGGGCAGATCCAGCCGCGTCTGGACACCTTCGGCAAGTACTTCGAGCGAGACCGCTCCAGCTCGCGTTACGGCTGGCAGCGCGTCACGGGCGCGTACGTCGGCTTCGCGCTCGGTGAGGCGCTCGGCGCGGCCGTCGACCGGATGCGGCTCGACGAGATCCACAACACCTACGGCCCCGACGGGGTCACCGATCTGCCGGTCGCGTTCGATCTGCCCGGCCGGATCGGGCCGCTCACCCAGCGGCTGCTGTTCTACACCGAGGCCGTGATCCGCAGCCCGCATCGCGAGCAGCCGGAGAACCGCGACGCCGAAAAGACGCTCGGGACGGTCGCGCGCAACTCGCTGATGCGCTGGCTGCACACCCAGGGCGCGCCGCTGGAAAACGCCGACGGCTGGCTCGTCAAGGTGCCGGAACTCCGCGTCCGCCGCACCCCCGACGACGCCGAACTGAACGCCTACCACGCGCTGGCGACCATCTCGCCGACCGCGATGCCGATGAGCGGCCCGGACGCGCTGGTCACCGCATTGCCGGCGGCGATGACCGCGGCCGGTCCGGGGACCGCGATGAGCGGCGGCGTCCGCCAGGCGGTGCGCGACCTCGTCGCGGTGACCCATCCGGGGGAGGTCGACGTCGAAGCGGCCACCTATCTGACCTGGCTGTTCGAACCCGCGCTGACCTCGGAGGCGTTCAGCTACCCGGTCTGGAACACCTCCCGGGAGATCTTCAGCGACCAGAACCCGCACCAGCGGGGGCCGGTCTGGGCGGATCTCAAGGCGATGGTCGCGGAATCGGTGCCGTTCTTCGGCAAGCACGGCCTGCCCGACCTGCGGGTTCCGGAGCTGATCGGCGACGGCAAGGGCACGCTTTCGGTGCTGGGCCGCGCGTTCGCGGCACTGTCCGGTTTCGAGAACTACCCGGAGCAGGCGCTGCTGCGGGCGGTCAACCACTCGGGCCGCAGCGCGATCACCGGCGCCATCGCCGGCGCCCTGCTCGGCGCCCGCACCGGCATCCCCGGTCTGCCGCAGAAGTGGGTCGAGCAGCTGGAACTGCGCTACCTGGTGGAGAACATCGCCACGGACGCGTTCTGGCATTTCGACCGCCACTCGGCGCTGCACGAGGTCGACGGCTGGGCCCAGCGGTATCCGCGCTGGTGACAGATCCTGGAATGGGGGCGGAGCTGAGATGAAGCCTGGAAAAGCGACCGAAGGCGTGAACCCACTCCGGCCGTAGGCGCGGGTTCACCGACAGGCAATCGGAATGGGGACGATGAACGAAGAGGAAGCCGTCAGCCGCGTCGAGGAGTGGCTGACGGGCCGAGGCGGGGAGGGCACCGGCGCGTTGCGGATCCGCCGCGACTACGTCGTGCGCGCGACCGACGGCTGGAACGTCACCTACAACACCGTCGGCTGGCTCGACGGGACCGACCCCGGCGCCGGTCTGTTCCCCAGCCCGGTCGCCTTCGTGCCGGACGACGGCGGCGAAATCCGCCTCGACCTGGAGCTGATGGCCGTTTCGGCGGCCGGTGGCGACAGTGACGCCTTCACCCGATGGGCCGAGGTCGTCGATCCCGAATTCGACCCGGACGCGGTCCCCGGCCTGCCCGTGCCGAAGGCGGCGATCCTGCGCTGGGAGCAGCACACGCTCTTCGGCGAGCCGACCGGCGCGGTCCGCGTGAACCCGGAGCACCGGCCAGGGCCGCGGTTCTCCGGCCGCCCGGCGCCGGAAAGCCCGGTCGAGACGCTGCTCGGCTACCTCCGCGTCGAGTGGATCACGCCGGAGGAGTTCGTCCACTGGATGCTGGACCTCGACGTCCTCGCCCCGGCCAAGGACGGCCACCTCCAGGTCCGCGACTTCGGTGACGCGGGCGCGCGTTTCGTCGTCTACACCTCCGAGGCGCAGGTGCCGTCGGAGTACACGATGTGGCAGCGAGTCCAGCCCCGCGTGCTGCTGCGGCGGGCCAAGGACAACCCCGGAGTCGGCCTGCTGGTCAACCCGGGACGGCCGGAGACCTTCAACGTCCACCCGGAAACACTGCGGCAGGTCGCCGACCTCGAACTCCCGGCAGGCACCGAACGCCCCGAGTCCGTCGGGCGCCCCGCGTACTTCAGCGGGGAGTACGAAGGCGCCGCCGTCGCGAACCTGCGGAGCCTCGTCGACCAGGCCAGGGACAACGGCTACCCCCTGAGCAGCGACGAGCTCAGCCGCTACGTCCGCGCCGCGACGCTGTCGTTCGAGCGTTCCCGGGCGAAGTACGACGGCCGTCCGCTGCCGGAACTGCCCGAAGACCTGTTCGCGAACGGCCTCGTGACGCACTTCTACGACAACGGCGAACCGCGCCCGAGTGCCTGGACGTTCGGGAAGTTCTACGACCCGACGCTCCCCGTCGGCAGCTTCGCGTACCCGCGGCTACTCGGCGCGTACGTCGGCTTCGCGCTCGGAGACGCACTGGGCTCGGGCGCCGATCCCGCCGCCGGTTTGTCACTCGGCGGGCTGACCCGGCAACTGCTGTTCCACACCGAATCGGTGATCCGCGGCCTGGACCCGACCCCGGACAAACCCGAGATCCCAGCGTCGCTGCCCGCCGGCGGACGCCCGGACGGCTGGGTCGCCAAAGCCACCGAAGGCGCGGGCCCGCCCCCAGCGGAGTTCTCGGCCATGCTGGCGACCGCACTCGCCGCGACGGTGACCGGCGGGGTGCAAGGCCCCGCCGACAGCACCTTCTACGCGATGAAGGTCGTCCGCGAACTGGTCGGATCCGCGGCGGGGCACGAGGTCGTCCACGGCGCCGAACTGCTGGTGAACGTGTTCCGCGCACAGCTCGCCGCCCGGAACGGCGAACCGGCGGTCGCGAACTTCCTCGAAGGCTTCGACGAGTACAGCGGCGAGGTCGGTGAGCTGGTCAAGACCGTGCTCGACCTCCGGAACGACATCGGCGCGAAAGACGTCGAACAGTTCGACAGCATCGGAGACGGCCGGACGCCGCTTTCGGTGCTCGGCCGGGCGCTGTTCGCCGCCGCGAAACGCGGTTACGACGCCGAAGCGGCGCTGGCGCTGGCCGTTCGCGGCGGCCCGGTGACGGCGGCGCTGACCGGGGCGATGGTGGGCGCCAGGCTCACCGTGCCCGGTCTGCCGGAGTCGTGGCTCGCCGCGTACGCCGACCTCGGCGTCGTCGACGCCATGGCGGGCGACGCGTATTACTACTTCAACCGCTTCGGCCTGCCCCGCGAGCCCGAAGAGCGGCGACGCTGGGAAGCGACCCGGTACCCACGAGGAGATCAGTAGAGAAATGCGCGAGTGGCTTCAGGATCCGGCGACCAGGTCGCGGCTGCGCGGCAGCCTGTACGCCGGGGCGCTCGGCGACGCGCTCGGCGCGAAGACCGAGTTCGACTCGATCGACCGCATCCGCGAGATCGCCGGACCGGCCGGGATCACCGGCCTGATCCCGGCGTACGGCGGGCTCGGGCGGATCACCGACGACACCCAGATGACGCTGTTCACCCTGGAAGGCCTGATCAGAGCCCATTTCAGCGGCCGGCGGGAGCAAGGGACCTTTACTACCGGCCGGAGGCAGCAGGGGACCTTTGCTACCGGCCGGAGGCAGCAGGGGACCTTTGCTACCGCTGCTACCGCTCCGCAGGTCGAGCAGTCCTTGCAGCTGGCCTACCAGCGCTGGCTGCACACCCAGGGCGTTTCGTGGGAGCGGGCGCGTGGCCCGGAGAACACGAGCACGGAACCGGACGGCTGGCTGATCACGAACCGTGAGCTGTTCAGCCGTCGCGCGCCCGGCCTCACCTGCTTCAGCGAGCTGGAGGCGTACGGCAAGACCGGCGTACGCGCCGGCATGGACAAGCCGGTCAACAACTCGAAGGGCTGCGGCGGGATCATGCGCGCCGCGCCGGTCGCGTTGTGGTCCGACGACCTGGCCGAGGTGTTCCGGCTCGGCGCGGAGAGCGCGGCGCTGACGCACGGTCACCCGAGCGGGTATCTCTCGTCGGGCGCATTCGCGGTGATCGTGCACGAACTGCTGCGCGGGAAACCGTTGCTCGACGCCGTCACGACCGCCCGTGCCGAACTGGAGAAGTACCCGGGACACGAGGAGCAGAGCGTCGCACTGGACCAGGCTCTCGCCCTGGCCGAGGAAGGGCCGCCGACGCCGGAGAAGCTCGAAACGCTCGGACAGGGGAACATCGGCGAAACCGCGCTCTCCATGTCGGTTTACGTCGCCTTGACCACCACGGACCCGAACGTCGCGCTGCTCGCGTCGGTGAACCACAGCGGCGACAGCGACTCGACGGGTTCGGTCTGCGGGAACCTCGTCGGCGCCATGTACGGCGAGGAAGAGCTCGAGACGAGCTGGCTCGTGGAGCTGGAACTGAGCGAAGTGATCGGACAGCTGGCGGACGACGCGCTCGCGGAGTTCGGCGGGAACGCCCCGGGTGACGACCGGTGGTACGCCCGCTATCCGGCCCACTAGATTTACCCCCGGTTTGGGGAACTTGGGGAGGGGACACATAGTGCGTTACCGGGTTCAAGCGGCGGAGCGGCCGGATGGCCTGTACGCCGTCTGGGGGGACACCGTCTTCGCGGCCCAGCGGTCGACCGAAGACGGCACGCTGCTGCTCATCGCGCCGCCGGGGGAAGCGGCGCCCGAGGGTTTCGATCGCGACTGGAACGGCCGCCCGGCCCGGGTCGTGCTGAACGGCGAGGTCGGCGCGACCTTCAGCCTCCAGTCGTACGGCCGGTTCGACGACGAGCACTTCCAGATCGCGCCGAACATCGGCGGCGGCGACCTGACCTTGCGCTGGGCGGGCGAGGACGCGGCCCGCGCGGCCGAACTGGGCCTGACGGACTTCTCGACCACCGCCTCGCCGTCGCGGCTGACGGCGTTGTGGCAGACCAGGCATGATTTCGTCGAGACGCCGGAAGCCCGGCCGGAGATCGGTTCGGGCGACCAAAGCGCGCTGCTGCGGGCCATCGGCCGGACCCTGCTGCGGGTGCTGCCGCCAGGCTGGCAGCGGGTCGGCGCCCAGTTCCGGCAGGTCGGCGACTACTCCGAACTCGAGGTCCGCTCGGTCGGTGACGAGGGCAACGGCCCGGTGTCGGTGTCGATCGCGGGCCCGCCGGAGCTCGGTTCGCTGTTCGCGCGACTGCGCGCGGCGATGCACCAGCCCGAGACCGGCACCTGGTTCCAGGGCACTTTCACCCTCGACGCGGAATCGCATTTCGACTTCGACTTCGACGCCGAGCAGGAACCGACCTGGCGGCTGGCGCCGAACGAGGGCGGGAAGCCGTCGCCGCGCGCGTACGCGACCGAGCTCGCGGTCTTCCCGCGCGACACCAAGCACGTCCCGGCCTGGCTTTCGGCCAAGGCGGGACTGCCGCTGGACATCGTGTTCCGGCACGCGAAGGTCGTCAACCGCCCGCCGGTGCCGCCGGATCTGATGCGCGGTGTCCTGGACTACCTCTTCCGCTCGCCGGTGGCGCTGACCCGGCCCGGTCCGCAGCCCGACATCTTCACCCCGAACGGCCCGCCGGACGTGCCGAACGCCTTCCACACCGACGGCGTGTGGATCTGGCCCGCGGCGGTCCCGCACTACCTGCGCAAGTACGGGGTGCCGCCGGAGCCGGAGCTGATCGAGCACATCCGGGCCGCCGGCTTCCGGCCGCCGCTGGTCGGCGAGCTGGTGCGGGCGACCGCCGAGGCGGAGATCGTCGGCAAGCCCCGGCCGCCGCAGACCGCCGCGGACCTGCCGGACCAAAGCGCCCGCACCCTCGTCGAACGCGACGGCGAACCCGCCCGCGACATCCGGGCCGTCGAGGTGCTGGACGTCCTGTACCAGCGGCTGGCCGAGCACGGAGTGGCGCCGACGTCGTACCGGATCGGCGCGAACGCGGTGCCGGAGCCGGGGCTCTGGACCCTGCGCCGCACCGAGAGCGGCTGGGAGGTGTCGCGTCCGCCGACGGACGAACCGGTGGCGTTCGCCAAGCTCGAAGAGGCGGCGCGCTTCTTCCTCGGCACCCTGCTGCTGTACCCGGCACGAGCCGCGGTGGGCGCGAACGAGGAGTCCGACAACCCGGCCGACTGGCCGATCCTGCCGCTGCGGGGCGAACCGCCGCTGAACTTCTTCCGCCGCAAGCGGATCGTCGTCCTGCCCTCGGGCACCACGGTGCAGCGGTTCGGCAACGAGACCGGCAACCTCGTGCACGCCGAATCGGCGCGGTTCATCGAGACGTCGCTGGCCGCGGACCGCGAACGGGAGCGCCGGCTGTACCGCGTCGTGCGGCCGCTGCGCGTGGTCACCGGCATCACCGCGCCGTGGAACGGGACCCCGGGCGGGGCCGTGGCCTACGTGCTGCCCCGGCCGATCGCCCAGCACCTCGAAGCAGGCGCGCTGTCGCGCGTCCAGTAGCCCGCCTCGCCGAACGCACCCGGACACCCGAGTTACGCCTTCAATCACGTGTGGTGGTGGGGTTCCACGGCGAGCCGTCCGTGGTCGAAGCCGGAACTCACGTGTCTGGAGGCGTAACTCGCGTGATTGAGGGCGTAACTCGCGAGATCCGGCTCAGGAAGCGGTGATCAGCACCGCGGGCGACCACCAGTAGTCCGCGAGCGGCTCGATCCGGACGCCGGTGAAGCCCGCTTCCTTCAGCTGCGAAGCCCAATCGGTGGCGGGCTGCTCCCAGTTCGTGCGGTCCGCGCCGGGTTTGACCAGGCCGAGCAGGACCGGCAGCAGGAACCCCTGCGCCACCAGCGACGCCTCCTTGCCGTATTCCGAGATCCCGCGTTCGTAGCGGGTGACCAGGGAAAGCAGGTACTCGGGGGAGTCTTCGTCGTGCTCGGGCACGTCGAACTCCGCGAGCACCAGGCACGCCGTGCGAGGCCGGAGCGCCCGCAGGACCTCGGTGCGCTCACCGGTCGGGATCGACTGGAGCGCGAAGGTCGACTGCGTCAGCTGCCACTGCCGGTCGTCGTCGCGGGCGAGGAACTCCTGCGCGGTCGCGTCCCAGGTGTGCAGGCCGTGGGTGCCGTCGAGCTGCTTCCGCGTCTCCGCGAGCAGCGCGCTCGACGGCTCGACCAGGTCGATCCTGCCGGGCTGCCGGTCCGCCTGTTCGAGGGCGGGGACGACGGCGAGCCCGTCACCACAGCCGAGGTCGAGCAGCGAACCGACGCTGCCGTAGCGCCGGGCGAGCATGGCGCTGAGCTGCCGGTAGAGCTTGACGTTCCCGCCGCCGCGGATGAACGCCGTGAACGCGGCGGGCTGGTCGTACACAGCTCCGCCGCCGCCTTCGGTCAGGTACCGGTGCAGTTCGCGGCCGAGCGTGGATCCGGCACGCTCGGCGAGGTCCGCTGCCGTGGCCCGGTCACCGTCGCGGTACGCGGTGAGCGCTTCGGCCAGGAGGTCCGTTTTCTTCATGTTCTCCTGTTTACCGTCAGAACGGCACCCAAAGGGTGACTCTGGTGCCATTGCCCGGAGCCGACTCCACCCTGGCGGTCCCGCCGACCTCGTTCAGCCGGGCGGTGATGGACTCGCTGATCCCGAAACCGGCCGGCCTCGAATCGAGACTGAACCCGGCACCGTGATCGCGGGTGATCACCGCGACGCCGCCGTCCTGCTCCTCGACCCGGACGACGACCTTGTCCGTCCCGGCGTGTTTGAGGGTGTTGCGCAGGGACTCGCGGACGGCGTCGCGGATGGCGATCTGCCGGACCTCCGAAAGCGTGTCGTCGTCGAGTTCGGCGATCACCAGCTGGGCGCGCAGCCCGTCTCGCGCCATCTCCGCCGCCAGCGACGCGAGCTTCTCGCCCAGCGGCCGTGAACCGGCCTCCGACCGTTCCGAAGCCTCGCTCTCGATCGTCCGGCGCAGTTCCATCGACTGCGCCCGCGCCAGCCGTTGCACCTCGGCGAGCCGCGCGACCGGGTCGCCCTTGTTGGCCAGCGCGATCGCTTCGAGGGTCTGCAGTACGGAGTCGTGCAGGATCCGGTGCTGGCGGGCGCGTTCGGCGATGCGGCCGTTGCGGATGCCGTACGCGAGGGCGAGCCGCGTGCCGAGCCCGATCAGGACGAGGGCGCCGCTCGCGGTGAAGAGGACGCCGAGGATCGACGGGAAGGTGGCCATGGCGTCGCCGGGCGCGGCCCGGCCGGTGCCGAGCAGGGACGCGACCATCCGCACCGGGAAGCTGCCGACGGCGAGCGCCGCCGCCGCGGGCATGCCCAGCGCGAGCGCCAGCAGGGCGACCTCGCCGAGCAGGTGCTTGCCGGGGATCGCCATCGCCTCGGTGAAGACCGAAGCCGGCACCAGCGCCCCGACCGCGAGCGGCGCGAGCAGCGTGAACACGAGGTCGACCGCCAGCAGCCGGACCGCGTGCTGCGGGCGGAACGGCGCCGAGCGCAGCATCCACCGGATGCCGTACAGCGAGAGCCCGACCGAGCCGAGGGCCACCAGCCCGACCGGCCCGATCCCGATCATGCCGTGCGTGGAGACGTAGACGCCGAACACGCCGGGCACCGCGAAGAGCCGGTAGACCAGCGGGACGAGAGCGACGTAGCGGGCGGCTCTGAGCAGCAGGTTGTCGCGATGGGCCGTGTCGATGGGACCCGACATGTGCTGGATCCGCCGGAGCGCGCGCATCGGGGTCGGGTCGCCGACCTCGTCCGACAGCTCGCTCGTCGCCGTCGCCAGCGCGGGCGCGCCACGACGCAGCAACGTCACCAGAAAACTGGGCGGCCGCTTCGCCATGGATCTTCCCCCTGCCCGGAGCACCGGCAGCAGGAGTATCTCGGGTTACGCCACGTGGATCCAGAGACCAACGGGGTTTATCTCAGCCTATGCCGTTCTCGGCGGCCCATTTCCGCAGTTCGGCCACCGCCTCGTCGTGCTCCAGCGGACCGCGGTCGAGCCGCAGTTCCTTCAGGTGCTTCCACGCCTTGCCGACGTCCGGCCCGGGCTTGAGGCCGAGGATCCGCATGATCTCCTCGCCGTTGAGGTCCGGCCGGACCTTGTCGAGGTCCTCCTGCGCCTGGATGGCTTCGATCCTCCGCTCGAGGTCGTCGTAGGTCGCCTGCAGCGCGGCCGCCTTCTTGCGGTTGCGCGTGGTGCAGTCGGCCCGCACCAGCTTGTGCAGCCGGGGCAGCAGGTCACCGGCGTCGGTGACGTAGCGCCGCACCGCGGAATCCGTCCACTCGCCCTTGCCGTAGCCGTGGAACCGCAGGTGCAGGAACACGAGCTGACTGACGTCCTGGACGATCTCCTTCGAGAACTTCAGCGCGCGCAAACGCTTGCGTGCCATTTTCGCGCCGACGACCTCGTGGTGGTGGAAGCTCACGCCGCCACCGGGCTGGAACTCGCGCGTCGCGGGCTTGCCGACGTCGTGCAGGAGCGCCGCGAGCCGCAGGATCAGATCCGGTTCCGACGTCGGTTCGTGCGACTTCTCCAGGTCGATCGCCTGCGCGAGCACGGTCAGCGAGTGCTGGTAGACGTCCTTGTGCTGGTGGTGCTCGTCGATCGCCAGCCGCATCCCCGGCACCTCGGGCAGCACGCGGTCGGCGAGGCGGGTGTCGACCAGCAGCTCGATACCGGGCCGGGGGTCGTCCGCCAGCAGCAGCTTCGACAGCTCGGCCTGCACGCGCTCGGCGGTGATCCGGTCGATCTCCTCGGCCATCGACGACATCGCGTCGACCACCCGAGGCGCCGCGGTGAACCCGAGCTGCGCGGAGAACCGCGCGGCCCGCAGCATGCGCAGCGGGTCGTCGGCGAAGGACTCCTGCGGGGTCGCGGGCGTGTCGAGCACCTTGTCGTGCAGTGCCTGGAGCCCGTCGTGCGGGTCGACGAAGGTCTTGTTCGCGAGGTCGATCGCCATCGCGTTGACGGTGAAGTCGCGGCGGAGCAGATCTCCCTCGATGCTGTCGCCGAAGGTGACCTCGGGGTTGCGGCCGACGCGGTCGTAGCTGTCGGCGCGGAACGTGGTGATCTCCAGGGTCATACCCTGTTTGGTCACGCCGACGGTGCCGAACGCGATCCCGACGTCCCAGACCGCGTCACCCCAGGCGCTGACGATCTTGAGCACCTGGTCCGGGCGGGCGTCGGTGGTGAAGTCGAGGTCGCTCGACAGCCTTCGGAGCATCATGTCGCGGACGCTGCCGCCGACCAGGTACAGGCTGTACCCCGCCTTCGCGAAGAGCTTCGCGAGCTCGTCCGCCAGCGGGGAGATGCGCATCAGCTCGGTCACGGCGTTCTGCATCGCAGTGCTCTTCCCCGCAATCGCCTGCCCGGCGACCACCTTGTTCACGACAATCCCACCACGATTTGGATGTACTTACTTTTGCTCGGCCCAACACGGGCACGGAGAGCCAGCGTACCCGTACCGCCGTTTGCTCTAGCATCGCAGCATGTCTGGATCAGCCGGGCGCTCCGGCGCTTCGAAGCCGGGCCGCCGGCGGAGGCGCAGGCGGGGAAGGCGGCTGACCACGGTCGACGAAACCTCGGCCGGCGGACTCGTCGTCGACGCCGAACGGGCGAACGCCGCGCTGATCGGGCGGCTCGACCGGCACGGCAGACTGCTGTGGTCGCTGCCGAAGGGCCACATCGAGGACGGTGAAACGCATGAGCAGACAGCTGTGCGCGAGGTGAAGGAGGAGACCGGCATCTCCGC
The DNA here is from genome assembly GCF_046548895.1 of Amycolatopsis sp. cmx-4-54. Lineage (NCBI taxonomy): Bacteria > Bacillati > Actinomycetota > Actinomycetes > Pseudonocardiales > Pseudonocardiaceae > Amycolatopsis > Amycolatopsis sp. cmx-4-54. The sequence goes on along the minus strand of NZ_JAEBEJ010000002.1, from coordinate 392,097 downwards.
GCGGGTCCTGCGGCCCCTCGGCACCATCGACTACTGGTTCGTGGCCGAGCGACGGCGGGTGCACAAGACGGTGCACCATTTCATCCTGGAATCCACCGGCGGCGAACTTTCGGACGAGGATGTGGAAGTGACCGAGGTCGCCTGGGTACCGCTCGCCGACCTGGAGACCAAACTCGCCTACTCCGACGAGCGCAAGCTGGTCCGGAAGGCCAAAGAACTCTTCGCGCAGCAACAGCACACCGCCGAGGGAGCACCTGAGTGAAGCGGCTCGCCGCCACTGTCCTGTCGATCCTGTTCCTGGTCTTCACCGTGTTGCCCGTCGCGGGCGCGCAGGCTCAGGAGCAGCCCCGGCTGCGTGTGGATCTCGACCAGCCGAACCCCCGCGTGATCGCGTCGACCACGGCTTCGCTCACCGTGACCGGCCGCGTCACCAACATCGGCGACCGGCGGATCAGCAAGCTGGGTGTCCGGCTGCAACTGGGCACGCGGCTGCAGAGCGAGCAGCAGATCGGTGACGTCCTCGCCGGCGACAAGTTCAAGGATCTCGCGGCGACGGAGTTCGTCGATCTTCAACCGGACGAGCTGGAGCCCGGCCAGAGCGCCGCGCTGAACCTGGTCGTCCCGCTCGGCCTGTCCGCCAAGTTCCAGTTCCCGAAGGCCGGCGTGTACCCGCTGCTGGTCAACGTCAACGGCACCCCGGATTTCGGCGGTCCGGAACGGCTGGCCGCGGTCACCCTGCTGATGCCGGTGCTCGGTGTCCCCGGCAAGCCCGCCTCGCGCCCGCCGACAGTGCCATCGGTACCGTCCACGAGCCTGTTGTGGCCGATCGCCAACAGCGCCGTGCACGTCGTGTCCGCCCCGCTCGGCGGCCCGCTGACGCTGGCGAACGAACGGCTGGCGGACGAGCTGGCCGCCGGTGGGCGGCTGGACTCGCTGGTCGAGGCGGCGCGCGCGGCCGAGGCCGACACGAAGGTCTCGTCGTCGTTGTGCCTGGCCATCGACCCCGATCTGGTCGCGACCGTCGACGCGATGACCCGCGGCTATCAGGTCGCGGGCGGCGCTCCCGGCAAGGGCGTCGAGACCGCGAAGAACTGGCTCGGCAGGCTTAAGGCGCTGGTCGCGGGCCGATGCGTGGTCACCCTCCCGTTCGCCGACGCCGACCTCACCGCGCTGACGAAGGTCCGCGCCGGCGACGCCACCGACACCGCGCTCATGACCACCGCGCTCGGCGGCGCGGGAACGATCAAGAACCTGCTCGGCATCCAGCCGCAGGACGGCGTGCTCTGGCCCGGCGGCGCCCTCGACTCGCAGACCGTCGAAGCGATCGGCAAGGCGGGCGTCAAGACCGTGCTGACCGATTCGGGCAAGCTCCAGTCCCGGACGCCGCTTTCGAGCGGGGTGTCGATCGAGGGGACGGACCTGCGCGCGCAGCCGATCGACGCGCTGGTCTCGTCCGCGCTGAACGGTTCGGGGTCGACCCAGAACGGGCTCGGCGCCATCGCCTTCCGCGCCGGGCTCGGCGGGCAGAACGAGGGGCCGGTGCGCTCGCGCCTGCTGATCGCGCCGCCGCGGCACTGGGCCGCGACCGGCACCGAGCTCACCACGTTCCTGGAGCGGATGGGCGACTTCTACACCGCCGGTCTTCTCAAGTCGGCGCCGCTGCCCGAACTGCTCGGCGAAAGCCCGGCCGGGACGGCGTCGGTCAACTACGACCCGCAGGACCTGACGGCCGCGACCAGCGGCGACGTCACCGCGAAGATGTCCCAGCTCGACAACGAGACCTTGGGCCTTTCGTCCGCGATGACGATGGACGCCACCAAACGAGTGAACCCGGCCGACGTGATCGCCCCGGTCCGGCTCGCCCTCATCCGGGCCGCGTCGACGTCGTGGCGCGGCGCGGACGCGGCGATCGTCACCGGCAACGCCCGCGGTGATCTGGAGGCGATCCGCAGCCAGGTCACCGTCGAGCGGCCGAAGCAGACGATCGCGCTGGCTTCCGGCGCGGCGCCGCTGCCGGTGTTCATCACGAACAACCTGCCGGTCGGCGTCGCCGTCCAGGTCGCCTTGAAGAACAACGTGGGCCTGCGGCCGACCGACGACACCCAGTTGCAGGCTCAGATGGTCCCGGCCAACAGCGCCCGTAACCGCCTGCTCCCGGTCGAGGCGCTGCGGGCGGGCCGGTTCAGCGTCGACGTCTCGCTGACCACGCCCGACGGGACCCCGCTCGGTTCGGCCGCGCGGTTCGAGCTGACCTCCACGGAGTACGGCGCGATCACCATCATCATCACCATCACCGCGGCGGGTGCGCTGCTGCTCCTGTCGTCCCGGCGGATCTACCGGAGGATCAAGGACTCCCGAGCCGATCGGGCGAACGAAACCGCCCCGCGTGTGACCGAGGACGCACAGGTTTAAGTGTTTCCGGGCGTTGCCGATTACCCTGGGTCGAACGATGCCGCCGGGCATCACGTAGCCGAGCACCGAGGATTGGGCACGCGTTGGAAAGAGAGCCGGGTGTACCGCCCGAGCGTGCAGGCCGTCCCCGGCGCGAAGGCACTCCGCCACCGCCCCGCCGCACCGATGGACCCCCACGCCGTCCGGAGCGTCGTCAGCCGCCCCCGCAGCAGCCCCCGCCCGAACGCGGTGAGCGCCCGCGGAGGGCCGTGCCGCCTCCTCCGCCGCCGGTGGACGGACGCCGCCAGCGGGTGGCAGGCCGCCCCGACGACGAGACACGGCGGCTGAGGCCACCGCAGACCCCGCCGCCGAACCAGGCACCGCCGCGGAAGGTGCCCCCTGCCCAGGGGACGCCCCCGCCGAGTCACCGTCAGCCGGTTCCGCCGCCGCAGGGCCCGCCGCTGCCGCAGCCGTCCCCAAACCCGCCACCGCGGCGTCCCGCCGCACCCACAGCACCCACGCCGCCACCTCAGGCGCTCCACCAGACACCGCCGCCGCCGCATCGCGGGCGCCGCCAGCCGCCACCGGTCCGCCCGTGGCAGGTCGACCGGCGCGATGAACCCGACGCGACGCGGTTCATCCCGCGCACCCCCGGCGTCCCGATGGGCTCGCGGTGGCCGGTCGCCGACCCCGACGTCCTCCGCCCGTACGACCAGCTCGCCACGCAGGTCATGCCGGCGATCAAGGACGCGCCGCTGGTCAAACCGCGGCCGGGGGAGACGGGCGAGCAGGACGTCGCCGCCCCGGCGAAGGCGCCGTCGATCGCGAAGTCCAGCGGCCGGATGGCGATCGCCTCGCTGATCAGCCGCATCACCGGTTTCGCGTGGAAGCTGCTGCTGGTCGCGGCCATCGGCGCCCAGGTGGAGAACGACTCGTTCAACGTCGCCAACACGATGCCGAACATCATCTTCGAGCTGCTGATGGGCGGTGTCCTGTCCAGCCTCGTGGTCCCGCTGCTCGTGCGTTCGCAGGACGACAAGGACGGCGGCGAGGCGTACACGCAGCGGCTGGTCACGGTGGCGGGCACGCTGCTCGTGATCGGGACGACGATCGCCGTCTTGGCGGCGCCGTTGATCACCAAGCTCTACGTCGACGACAACGGTGACGCCAATCCCGCGCTGGTCACCGCGTTCGCGTACCTGCTGCTGCCGCAGATCTTCTTCTACGGCGTGTTCGCGCTGCTCTCGGCGGTGCTGAACGCGAAGCACATCTTCGGCCCGACAGCGTGGGCACCGGTGATCAACAACCTGGTCGTCATCTTCACCATCCTCGTGGTGTGGATCATGCCGGGGAACATCTCGACCGATCCGGTGTCGATCACCGACCCGAAACTGCTGACGCTGGGTCTCGGCGTGACCTTCGGCATCGTGGCGCAGTCGGTGCTGTTGATCCCGCCGCTGCTGCGGTCCGGATTCAAGTTCAAGTGGCGCTGGGGCATCGACAAGCGCATGAAGGAGTTCGGCGGGCTCGCGCTCTGGACCGTCGGCTACGTCGCGGTCAGCCAGGTCGGCTACACGATCACGACCCGCGTGCTGACCAGCGGTTCACAAGGCGGTGTGACCGCGTACAGCAACGCGTGGCTGCTCTTCCAGCTCCCGTACGGCGTCATCGGGGTGTCGCTGCTGACCGCGATCATGCCGAGGATGAGCCGCGCGGCCGCGGACGGCGACCACAAGAAGCTCATCGGCGACCTGTCCTATGCGTCGCGCATCTCGACGGTGACGCTCCTGCCGATCTCCGCGGTGATGACCGTGGTGGGCGGTTCGGTCGGCATCGCGCTGTTCACCCTGGGCAAGGGCACGGTCGAGAACGCGTCGCGGATGGGCGAGGCGCTGGCCATCTCCGCGTTCGCGCTGCTGCCGTACGCGCTGGTCATGCTGCAGATGCGGGTGTTCTACGCGATGAAGGACGCGCGGACGCCGGTGCTGATCATGATCGTGATGACCGTGGTGAAGGTGCCGCTGCTGTACCTGTGCCCGGTGCTCCTGTCACCGGACAACATCGTGCTCGGCGTGATGATGGTCAACGGCCTCACGTTCGTCGTCGGCGCGATCCTCGGTCAGGTGTGGCTGTGGGTGACCCTCGGAAATCTCCGGAGCAAGCGGGTTCTCGGGGTGATCCTCTTCACGGTCGTCGCGAGTGTGCTCGGGGTCGGCGCGGCCTGGCTGGCCGGGCAGATCGTCCCTGACTCGTTCGGGCCTACTTTCCATGCCTGGGTGAAACTTCTGCTGCAGACGGTGGTCGGGATCGTGGTCTCGTTCGGCGTGCTCATGGCCTTGAAGGTCGAGGAATTGCGGCCCGCCACGACGAGGATCACCCGGTTGATCAAGCGCGGATAACGATTCACCTACGGATGGCGCGCGTTCACGGGTCGTATTCTGGGTACTCTCGAGGCGGGAGCTACGCGGGAGAGTGCGGTGGATACGAGACGGAGCGAACAGGCAGGGGAGGCCGGCCAGATGGGCATCAGGGCCCAAGGCGGGTCGTTGGCCCCTGGCCGGGTCGTCGGTGACGGCCGGTATCGCCTGCTCGCACAGTTCGGGGTGGACGAGCGGGCCGCCGCGCATCTTTGGCGTGCCCGCGACGGGCAGCTGAAGCGGGACGTGGCGCTGACGCTGCTGGTCGGCGACCCCGCGGACGCGGAAGCCGCCCGGCTCGCGCGCCGGACGCTGGAACGCGCCGCGCACGCCTCGAAGTTCGGCCACGGCGGGGTCGCGCGCGTCCTCGACGTACTTAGTCTCGGCAGCGGCGTCACCTCGAGCGAAGGCCTGCTCGGTGTCGTCGTCGCGGAGTGGACCAAGGGCAGCGACCTGGTCGACCTGGTGGCGCAGCGCCCGGTGGCGCCCGCCGCGGCGGCCCGGATGGTGCAGGCGCTGGCGGAAGCCGTCGACCACGCCCATCAGAACGGTCTCGTCCTCGGCCTCGACCACCCGCAGCGTCTCCGGCTCACGCCGGACGGCGCACTGAAGCTCGCCTTTCCTGGCCCGTTGCCCGAAGCGACCCTTCGTGACGACGTCAAGGCACTCGGCGCCGTCCTGTACCTGCTGCTGGCCGGCCGTTGGGCCCTCCCCGGCGGTCCCGCCGCGATCCCGGCGGCGCCGCACGCGCCGACCGGCCGCGTGATCCCGCCGCGTTCGCTGGTCCCGACGGTGCCGGTCGAGCTGTCCTCGCTCGCCGTCCGCACCATCGAGGACGGCGGCCACGGCGGCATCCGCACCAGCGCGGCCATCCTGCGCGTGCTGGGCCAAGTCGCCGAGGCCGAAGAGCGCACCCAGCTGATCAAGGCCGTCGGCGAGGAAGAGCCCGCGGCCGAATCGGACGGCACCGTCTGGACGACGAAGAAACCGGTCAAGGACGTCGCGCGGCGCAAGAAGCTGGCGTTCGGCGTGACCGTGCTGGTCGTCGCGACCGTGGTCATCCTCGCCTGGGGCGGGATGATGCTGATCAACCTGTTCCAGGGCGAGTCGAAGTCCAGCGGCCCGAAGATCAACGTCGCCGCGTCCTCTTCACAGGTCGCGCCGCCGCCCTCGGGCGAGCAACCGCCGCCTGCCCAGCAGAAGCCGTCCCCGGCCGTGGGTGCCGCGGTGAAGCCGTCGGCCGTGGCCGTCTTCAACCCGGGCAGCAAGGGCGACAGCCCCGGCAAGGCCAAGAACGCCACCGACGGCGACACGGTCACCTCGTGGAAGACCGACCAGTACGACAAGCAGTTCCCGGTGCTCAAGGACGGCGTCGGGCTGGTCGTGACCTTCCAGGACCCGATCAACCTCACCCAGGTCAAGCTCGACGCGGCGAGCCCCGGCTCGAAGGTCGAGATCCGCTCCGCCGACAAGAAGAACCCGAAGCTCGACGAGACGAAGGTCGTCGGGACCGGAGACCTCGCGGCGGGCGAGTCGACCATCGCGTTGCAGCAGCCTCAGCAGGGTCAGTACTTCATCATCTGGATCACTCAGCTGGGTGAAGACGAGGGTGGAAAGTTCGTCACCGAACTCAAAGAGCTGACCTTCCTGCCTGCGGGGTGACGGCGGACACCGAGTCAGTAGGCTCTCCCGGGTGACAGCTGCAGCTCCCACGGACGCGGATCTCATAGCGGCGCATGCCGCCGGAGACCCGCACGCGTTCAGTGAACTGGTCCAGCGACATCGAGACCGCATGTGGGCGGTGGCCCTGCGCACCTTGCGGGATCCGGAAGAAGCCGCGGACGCCCTGCAGGACGCCTTCATCTCCGCGTTCCGAGCAGCGGGCAACTTCAGAGCGGAATCGCAGGTCACGACGTGGCTGCACCGTATCGTCGTGAACGCGTGCCTCGACCGCATCCGGCGGGGCAAGGCCAGACCCACCGTTCCGCTGCCCGAGACCGGGCAGTTCAACGAGCCCGCTTCACCGCGTGACTCGATGTCGGAACGCGAGACGAGCCTGGTCGTCAAGGAAGCCCTCGACCAGCTCCCCGAAGAGCAGCGTGCCCCGATCGTGTTGGTCGACGTCGAGGGATACTCCGTCGCCGAGACGGCGAAAATGCTCGGCATCGCCGAGGGCACGGTCAAGAGCCGGTGTGCCCGGGGTCGCGGAAAGCTCGCGAAGGTTCTCGGACATCTACGGAACCCCGATGCGATTGCGAACGTCCCAACTCACGAAAGCAAACGAGAGCGCGCTACCCCGCAACGGGGTGCCAGGCGTCCTCAGGGCACGCCGGGTGACGGGGAGGGACGATGACAGACGAGAGCAGGGGGATCGGTGGGACCGTCGGTCCGCCGTGGTCTGTCGATGTGCTCGCCGACCTGCACGCAGGTGTGCTGGACGAGCGAGAAGCGGCCGACCTGTGGCCGCTGGTGAACGCCGACCCCGAAGCACTGGCGATCATCGAAGCACTCGAAGCGACCACGGCCGATCTCGCGGAACTCGCGAACGAGCCGGTCGCACCGATGCCGGCGGAGTACGCGGCACGGATCGACGCCGCGCTGGCCGCCGAAATGCGCGCGACGCCTGCGTTTCAAGGCGCATCTGAAGGGCAGCAGGAGCAGGTCGCCCCGGTGGTGGACCTCGCGGCCGCACGGCGGCGGCGGAACAAGCGGATCGGCTGGGGCGCCGGGATAGCGACCGTGGCCGCGGCCGCGATCGCCGCCGTGGCGATCGTCGTCCCGACCAGCCGGGAGCCGGATTCGGGCAATATCGCCCAACCCGCGCCGTCGGCGCCTTCCGGACCTTCGGTCGGCGGAGACGGCGGTGGCGCCGATGCCCTCGTCGGTAAGGCGATCGGCGTCCGCGACTTCGGCTCGCTGAAGACCGAAGAGCGCCTCGACGCCTGCGTCGCCGCTGCCGGATTGGACGCCGACGTGCGGCCGGAGGGCATCCGGCCGGTGAACGTCGCGGGCAAGGACGGCGTGATGGTGATCTACACCACAGGCAAACTCGCCCAGTTCCGCATCGTCGCCTTCGGTGCCGACTGCGGCCCCGGCAACCCGGCCGTCCTGTTCGACAAAATCATCGGACAGAAGTAGCCGACCGAAACCTCACTGGTCCCTCGCTCCCCACCAGCCCCATTCCGGGGGGAGCGAGGGACCTTTGCTACCGCGCTAGCTTTCCTAGCTGCGCTAGAGGTCGGATCTCCGTCTCGGCGCACGACGGGAGAAAGTAGCGCCGGTCACCACGGGAACACCGGCCCCTACGATCGTGTTGAGCCTGGTGAACAGGTCACTACGAGCGGAGGTCACGGGTGGCTGCCGAGGAGATCAGGAACCTGATCGTCATTGGATCTGGTCCTGCGGGATACACCGCCGCTGTCTACGCGGCACGGGCGCAGCTCGAACCGCTGGTGTTCGAGGGCACTCAGTTCGGCGGTGCGCTGATGACGACGACGGAGGTCGAGAACTTCCCCGGCTTCCGCGAGGGCATCCAGGGCCCCGACCTCATGGAAGAGATGCGCGAGCAGGCCAAGCGTTTCGGCGCCGACCTGCGCCAGGAAGACGTCGAGTCCGTCGAGCTGACCGGTGACGTCAAGTACGTCGTCGCGAACGGCAAGCGGTACGCGGCCCGCGCGGTCGTGCTCTCGATGGGCGCCGCGGCCCGCTATCTGAACGTGCCCGGCGAGCAGGAGCTGCTCGGCCGCGGTGTTTCCGCCTGTGCCACCTGCGACGGTTTCTTCTTCCGCGACCACGACATCGTGGTCGCGGGCGGCGGCGACTCGGCGATGGAGGAGGCGACCTTCCTGACGAAGTTCGCCAAGTCCGTCACGATCGTCCACCGCCGCGAGGAGTTCCGCGCCTCCAAGATCATGCTGGAGCGCGCCCGTGAGAACGAGAAGATCAAGTGGGCGCTCAACAAGCAGATCACCGAGGTCGAGGGTGAAGGCAAGGTCGAGGGCCTGAAGCTCAAGGACACGGTGACCGGCGAGGAGTCCAAGCTGGACGTGACCGGGTTCTTCGTCGCGATCGGTCACGACCCGCGCAGCGAGCTGGTCCGCGGCCAGGTGGACCTCGACGAGGACGGTTACGTGCTCACCAAGGGCCGCACCTCGTACACGAACCTTCCCGGCGTTTTCGCCGCGGGCGACCTGGTCGACCGCACGTACCGGCAGGCGATCACCGCCGCGGGTTCGGGCTGCGCCGCGGCGATCGACGCGGAACGATGGCTGGCGGAGCACGCCGGTGTCGAGGCCGCCCAGGAGACCCCTGAGCTGGTCGGTGGCGGTTACGGCCCCACCACCAACTGACCTTTCCCACACCGGAGTTCCACCACCCAGAAGGAGACATCATGGCCAACACCGTGACGGTGACCGACAAGAGCTTCGTCGACGACGTGCTGACGAGCGAGAAGCCCGTCCTGGTCGACTTCTGGGCGACCTGGTGCGGTCCGTGCAAGATGGTCGCCCCGGTGCTCGAGGAGATCGCGGCGGAGAACGGCGAGAAGCTGACCGTCGCGAAGCTCGACATCGACGCCAACCCGAACACTGCGCGTGACTACCAGGTGATGTCGATCCCGACGCTGATCCTGTTCCAGGGCGGCAAGCCGGTGAAGCAGATCGTCGGTGCCAAGCCGAAGGCCGCGCTGCTGTCGGACCTCGCCGACGTCCTCTGAACTCGCGTTTCACCTGCCGAAACCCGGGGCCTGCCCAGGCCCCGGGTTTCGTCGTCACGAGGAATGGGTAAATCTTCCCGTTACGGGAACGCCTGGACGAGTTTCACGAACGGGCGCTTGACGCACCGACCGGGCCTCCGCGCTCACCGAGAGTTCACAGGGCACAATAGAGCACCGGGGTTCGCCCCGCAGGTTTTTCAAAGTCGTGCATCGAGCTCGATCGGTGCCCAAAGGGAAGAGCGAGGAGTGCATGCGGGTACTCCGCCGCGGTGACGCCGGACCGGACGTCGCCGAGATCAGGTCCACGCTGGCGGCGATGGAGCTGCTCCCGCCGGTGACCGAATCCGGGGAGTACGAGGTCTACGACACGGCGATGGAACATGCCGTGCGGGCGTTCCAGCAGCGCCGTGGGCTCATCACCGACGGTCTGGTGGGTCCGGCCACCTATCAGGCGCTTCGCGGCGCTGGCTTCCATCTCGGCAGCCGCCCGCTGACCTACATGTTCTCCGCACCCATGCAGGGTGACGACGTCTTCGCGCTCCAGGAGCGGCTGACCGAGCTCGGTTTCGACGCCGGCCGCCCGGACGGGCACTTCGGTCCCCAGACCGAACGCGCGCTCAAGACCTTCCAGCGCGATATGCGCCTGGTCGCCGACGGTATGTGCGGCCCGGCCACCATCCGTGAACTGCACCGGCTCTCTTCGCCGCGCGCCCGCGGCGGCCGCCCCGTTTTCCTGCGCGAGCAGGAGCAGGTGCGTCAGGCGGGCCCCCGGCTGCGGGGCAAGCGCATCGTGATCGACCCTGGCCACGGCGGCGAGGACCTCGGTGTCGTCGCCAGCGGTCTGCGTGAAGCGGACATCGCCTGGGATCTGGCTCGGCGGCTCGAAGGCCGGATGCAGGCCACCGGTATGGAGGCGCTGATCTCGCGCGGCCCGAACCAGAGCCCGAGCGAGGGTGAGCGGGCGAAGTTCGCGAACGAGGCGGGCGCCGACCTGTTCCTTTCGCTGCACAACGACAAGAACCCCTCGCCCAAGGCGCAGGGGGTCGCGAGCTTCCACTTCGGCACCGGCAACGGCACCACGTCGACCGTCGGTGAGCTGCTGGCGGGTTTCATCCAGCGCGAGCTGGCCGCCCGCACCGGCATGCGCGACTGCCGCACGCACTACAAGACCTGGGAGATCTTCACCCGCACCCGCTGCCCGGCGGTCCGGATCGAGATCGGTTACCTGACCAACCCGGAAGACAGCCGCAAGCTGGCGGATCCCGCTTTCCGCGACGTCGTCGCCGAAGGCATCCTTGTCGCCGTGAAGCGCCTGTACTTGCTCGGTGAAGGGGACCAGCCGACCGGCACGTTCACCTTCGCGGACGTCCTGGCCCACGAACTCGCCAAAGCGGAGTAGCCAGTCCTCCACACCCGCACGCGGGCGCACATCCGCCTGCCGACGCCCTCGGCACAACCGGTTGTGTGCCCCCTCGCCCGGGCACGCCATCCCTAGCTCCACCCCGCGCGCAGCCCCCGCCCTTCCCGGGGGGCGTCCCCAGGTCCAGCCTACCCATCCACAGATTTTCCACCGCTCCTATCAGCGATCTGTGGATAACTCGGCGGGTTACCCACAGCTGTCCCCAGGCCGGGGGATGGTCGCTGCGCGCGCTCGAAAACTCTGCTAAAGCGGGCGAAGAAAGGTCAGGCGCGGCCCATGCTCGGCTCGGCCGTCGTGATGGAGACCTGGCCGAGCAGCCGTTCGAGGGCTGCCTCCACGTCTTCCTTCCACGAGATCGCCGACCGCAGTTCCAGTCGCAGCCGCGGCCACCGCGGGTGCGGCCGCACGGTCTTGAACCCGACGCCCTGCAGGAACGCGGCGGGCAGTACACAACTGTGCCCGCCGTCCGGATCGGTCTCGTCGGGCTTGGCGTCCCCGAAGGCTTCGATCGCGCGGACACCGCGTTTGGTGAGGTCCTTGGCGACGGCCTGCACCAGCATCCGGCCGAGCCCGCCGCCCTGGAATTCGGGAAGCACCTGGAAGGCGGTCAGCAGGACCGCGTCAGGGCCGGGAGGCGAAGTCGGGAAGGCCAGGGAGCGCGGCACGGCGTTCGGCGGCGCGTAGAGCACGAAACCGACGGGCAGGGTGTCGCTGTAGACGATTCGGCCGCAGGACCCCCACTCCAGCAGCACATTGGAGACCCAGGCTTCCTTTTCGACCTCGGTCGCGCCGTATTCCTCGGCCTGCGCCTTCATATGCGGCGCCAGCTCCCAGTACACGCAGCGGCGGCAGCTCTTGGGCAGGTGCTCGAGGTTGTCCAGGGTTACGCCCACGACGCGACGCGACACCGACAAACCTCCCTGAATGAGGAACACCCGACGCGGCCTTGTCCCGAGCAGGGCTCACCGAAGGGGTCCAGACCGAGGATAGGCCGATGTGATGAACACCGGAAGGCCAGGGCCCCTCAAGGGAGGGTGGTTACACTCGATGGAACTACCAGACGGTAGCGACTATGTCCACTTCGAAGCACGGGTGAAGCGCCTGATGACCGAGAACCGCCCTGTCCGGCCGGAGCCCGGCCGACACAACCTCGACCCTCATCTCGACCGCTACGCCGCGCGTACGGCCGGGATGACTGCTTCCGAGATCAGGGCCTTGTTCGCGGTGGCCAGTCGCCCGGAAGTGGTGTCGCTCGCCGGCGGGATGCCGAACCTCGCCGCGCTGCCGTTGGACACGCTGTCCGCGCAGGTCGGCGAGCTCATCGCCCAGGAAGGCTTGGTCGCGCTCCAGTACGGCTCCGCGCACGGGATTCCGTCGCTGCGTGAGCAGATCTGCGAAATCATGGCCCTCGAAGGCATCAAGGCCCACCCGGACGACGTCGTGGTGACGGTCGGCTCCCAGATGGGGCTCGACATGGTCACCCGGCTGTTCTGCGATCCGGGTGACGTCATCATCGCCGAGGGCCCGTCGTACGTCGGCGCGCTCGGCTCATTCGCCGCGTACCAGGCGGACGTCGTCCACGTCGCGATGGACGATCACGGTCTCGTCCCCGAGGGTCTGCGGGCCGCGCTCGCGGAGACGCGGAAAGCGGGCCGCCGGGTCAAGTTCCTCTACACGATCCCCAACTTCCACAACCCCGGCGGCGTCACGCTGGCCGTCGAGCGGCGCGCGGAGATCGTGGAGATCTGCCGGGAGAACGACATCCTGATCGTCGAGGACAACCCGTACGGGCTGCTCGGCTTCAGCGGTCAGACGTACCCCGCGCTCCGCTCGATCGACCCCGACAACGTCGTTTACCTGGGCTCTTTCTCGAAGACGTTCGCTTCCGGCCTGCGAGTCGGCTGGGTGCTCGCGCCGCATGCCGTCCGGGAGAAACTCGTGCTCGCGGCCGAATCCGCGACGCTTTGCCCGCCGACGCTTAACCAGTTGATCGTGTCGCGATACCTCGCGACGCACGACTGGATGGGGCAGATCAAGACGTTCCGCGAGAACTACCGGGAGCGCCGGGACGCGATCCTGACCGCGCTCGATCAGCATATGCCCGCCGGCTGCAGCTGGACCAAACCCGATGGCGGTTTCTACGTCTGGATGACCGTCCCCGAAGGCGTGGATACGAAGGCGATGCTGCCGCGAGCCGTCACGGCACGCGTCGCGTACGCCTCCGGAACAGGTTTCTACGCCGACGGTTTCGGCAGCAGACAGCTTCGACTTTCCTACTGCTACCCGACGCCCGAGCGGATCCGTGAAGGCGTACGGCGGCTCGCCGCGGTACTCGAGTCCGAAATGGACCTTGCGCGTACCTTCGGTAACGCGAGCCCACGCTCGATCTCGGGGCCGCAGAACCCCTCTCCGGACACGGTCTGATCGGCCGGACGTCCCCAAGCACGAAGGAGTCTCGGTGGTCGACCGCACCGTTGCCGTACTCGCAGGCGGACTTTCTCACGAACGCGATGTCTCTCTCCGCTCCGGACGCCGGCTCTCGGTCGCGTTGCGGGCGGAAGGTCTCATCGTCGAGGAGTGGGACACCGACGCGAGTCTGCTCGAACGTCTTCGCACCCAGCGGCCCGACGCGGCCATTGTCGCCCTTCACGGTGGTGAGGGGGAGAACGGCGCGGTGCAGACGGTGCTGGAGATGCTCGACGTGCCTTACGTAGGCACCAGTTCGCGGGGCTGCCGCCGCGCATGGGACAAGCCGACGGCCAAGGCGCTCGTCGCCGACGCGGGTTTCACCACGCCGGACTGGGTCGTGCTGCCGCACAGCACCTTCCGTGAACTCGGCGCGCAGGCCGTGCTCGACTCGATGGTCGAAACGCTGGGCCTGCCCATGATCCTCAAGCCGGACCAGGGCGGTTCGGCGCTGGGCGCCCAGGTCGTCAAGGACGCCACCGAGATGCCCGGCGCGATGGTCGGTTGCTTCGCTTACGGCGACACCGTTCTCGCGGAGAAGTTCGTATCCGGCGTCGAGGTGGCCGTGACGGTCATCGAAGGCGAGGAAGGCCCCGAGGCCCTGCCCGCGGTGGAGATCGTGCCGGAGAGCGGCGTGTACGACTACACCGCCCGTTACACCGCCGGGCTGACCGACTTCTTCACTCCCGCGCGGATCCCCGACGACGCAGCCAAGGCGGTCGGCGAGCTGGCCGTCGCCGTGCACCGGCAACTCGGGCTTCGTGACATCTCGCGCACCGACGCCGTGGTCGCCGAAGACGGCACGGTTTACTTCCTCGCGGTGAACCTGTCACCGGGCCTGACCGAGACGTCGATCGTCCCGGTGGCGATCGAGGCGTCCGGCGCCACCCTCGGCTCGGTGTTCGCCGGCCTCGTCGGACGGGCGATTTCCCGCAAGAGCTGAAACCTTCAGTTCTGGACGACGACTACCTGGTATTCGTCTTCGTAGACGATCCGTCCCGGATTCGCCGACCGGACGGTCACGCACGGGATCTCGTGCATCTCCAGAATCGCCAGGTAGCCGTCGACCCGCTCGATGAAGACACGAGCGGTCGCCTTGAACCACGCAGCGGCCCCGGGATTGATCTCCGCGTCGTAGACGTTCGGATCGACGTGCGCCGGGTTGATGAAATTCGCGTCGTACCAGTCGTTGTTCGCCCGGCGGAAGGCTTCCTGCTCGACGGTCAGGCGTCCGGCTCGGGCGAGCCCGTTCGAGGCCGAAGACGCCGGTGAAGTTTCCACGCACATCGCGGGCCGGGCTCTGAAAGCGGACGAAGGGGAGACCGGTCACTGCCGAGGCCGGCCGCTCTTCGTCGCACAGCAAGCCGATCACGAGATCGGCGGCCAGTTTCACGGGAAACATCTCCGAAAGCCCGCCGCGAACGTTTCGATCACCAACGTCGGCGACTCGTGCGCGATCTCGGCTGCGGCCGGGAGCGTCCTGCCGATCACCGATGCCTTCTCCTCCGGGCCGAAGGGCAGACCGCGCGGGGATTTCGACCACTGACGGGCCCCTTCGTACTCGCCCCCAGTTCAAGCACTCAGCGTGAGTGAATCATCAGCATTCAGCTATCGTCACCGTGACAAAACGACCTGGGGTGATCCCTAATCGATTTCGCGTGTCCGATTTGCCTGATTTTGATCCATCAGCGCCACGATGCGTTCAAGATCGTCAACGGATCCGAATTCGAGCGTGATCCGCCCCTTCCGGCGACCCAAGTCGACCTTCACGCGAGTGTCGAACCGGTCAGAAAGCCGGTTCGCCAGTTCCTGGAGTCCGGGTGCCTGGATCGGCTTGCGGGGAGCGGGCTTCGGCTTGGCCGGCTTTTCGCTCTTCTTGAGCGTGACGGCTTCTTCGGTCGCACGAACCGACATGCCTTCCGCGACGATCCGCGCGGCCAACTCTTCCTGACTGTCGGCATCCTCAAGCGACAGCAGCGCCCGCGCGTGGCCCGCTGAAAGCACCCCGGCCGCGACCCGTCGCTGGACCGCGAGGGGAAGTTTGAGCAAGCGGATCGTGTTGGTGATGACCGGCCGGCTGCGCCCGATCCGCCCCGCCAGCTCCTCGTGCGTGACCGCGAACTCGTCGAGCAGCTGCTGATACGCGGCCGCCTCTTCGAGCGGGTTGAGCTGAACGCGGTGGATGTTCTCGAGCAACGCGTCGCGCAGCATCGCCTCGTCGGCGGTCTGGCGGACGATCGCCGGGATCGCCTCCAGCTCCGCCAGCTGGGAGGCACGCAGGCGCCGTTCGCCCATGACGAGTTCGTACTCGTCGGTGCCGAGTTCCCGGACCACGATGGGCTGCATGAGCCCGAACTCGCGGATCGAGTGCTCCAGCTCGTTGAGCGCGTCCTCGTCGAAGACCTGCCGCGGCTGCTTCGGGTTCGGCTTGATCTGGCCGATCGGCACCTCACGGTAGACCGCGCCGGCGACCGTTCCGCCGTGCGAATCGGCCGCGCCGTTGGCCGCGAACCAGCCCTTGTCATCCGGCCCGGTGGGCTTGCTCGCGGGCGCGGACGGGACAGGTGAGCCGTTCTCAGCCGGGGGCGCCGAACCCGGCGGCGGGCCGGTGGGGATCAGGGCGGCGAGCCCGCGCCCGAGCCCCCCTCTGCGCTCGCTCATGCCGTACCGCTCCTTTCCTTCATCTCCGCTCCGCGCTGGGCGATCTCCTTCGCCGCGTCCACGTAGCTCATCGCACCCCGGGAACCCGGGTCGTATGCGAGGACCGTCTGCCCGTATCCGGGGGCCTCGGAGACCTTCACGCTGCGCGGGATCACCGTCTTGAGCACAGTGTCCCCGAAGTGGTTCCGGACCTCGTTCGTCACCTGATCGGCCAACTTCGTCCGGCCGTCGTACATGGTGAGCAGGATCGTGGAGACGCTGAGTTCGCGGTTCAGGTGCGCCTGGACGAGCTCGATGTTGCTCAGCAGCTGACCCAGACCTTCGAGCGCGTAGTACTCGCACTGGATCGGGATCAGCACCTCCTGCGCGGCGACCATCGCGTTGACGGTCAGCAGACCGAGCGACGGCGGGCAGTCGATGAAGACGTAGTCGACGCCGATCTCGTCGAGGATCTCGGCCGACAACGCCTCCTTGAGCCGCATCTCGCGAGACGCCATCGAGACGAGCTCGATCTCGGCACCGGCGAGGTCGATGGTGGCGGGCACGCAGTAGAGGTTGGGCGACTGCTCGCTCTGAGCCGCCGCCTCGACGAGCGACACCTCGCCGATCAGTACCTCGTAGATCGACGGCGTACCGGATCGGTGGTCGATGTCGAGCGCGGTGCTCGCGTTGCCTTGAGGGTCGAGGTCGATCACGAGCGTCTTGAGCCCGTGCACGGCCAGGGCGGCGGCGAGGTTCACCGTGCTCGTCGTCTTGCCGACGCCGCCCTTCTGGTTGGCGACCGTCAGCACCCGCCG
Source organism: Amycolatopsis sp. cmx-4-54 (assembly GCF_046548895.1). NCBI lineage: Bacteria > Bacillati > Actinomycetota > Actinomycetes > Pseudonocardiales > Pseudonocardiaceae > Amycolatopsis > Amycolatopsis sp. cmx-4-54. The sequence continues at coordinate 375,231 of NZ_JAEBEJ010000002.1, read as the reverse complement.
ACGGCTCGGCCGGGGGAGCGCACCCTCCTTGGGGTGCAGCACGCTGGCGGCGCGGACGGCTTCTTCGGCGATGGGCGTCCAGCCGAGTTCCTGGCCGACGCTCGCAGGGTCGGACGGCGGGGGAGTCACCGGTCTCGAGCCTCCTCTGTATTGGACGTGGGAGTCGTTCTGCGTTGTTTCACGTGGAACCGGTCTAGCTACGCCTGCGCGATCGAGACGGTTTCGGGGGCAGACGATGGATCACGACGACCGTGCTCGGAACCTCGAGCACCTTGGTGCCGCACTCGAAGACTTCCGGTTCGCCGCCGCCGGCCTTCCGGACGGCGGCGCGATCGCGTTCGATTTCCTCTCCAGCGCTCGCTCCTTTGAGGGCGACCAGCGCACCTTCGGAACGCACGAGCGGGAGGCACCAGTTCGCGAGCCGGGCCAACGGAGCGACCGCCCGGGCGGTGACGACATCCGCGCCACCGAGCTCCTCACGTACCTGCCGCTCCTCCGCGCGCCCGCGGACAACGGTGATGGGGAGTTCCAGCTTCTCGGCAACCTCGGCCAGCCAGTCGATCCGGCGGGCCATCGGTTCGAGCAGAACGATATCGAGGTCCGGTCGGCTGATCGCGAGCGGTACACCCGGAAGCCCGGCACCCGAGCCGACGTCGACCACGCGGGCGCCGTCGGGGATCCGCTCGCCGATCACGGCGGAGTTGAGGACGTGGCGCTCCCACAGCCGGTCGACCTCCCGGGGCCCGATGAGCCCGCGCTCGACGCCGTGCCGCTCCAGGAGTTCGACGTAGCCGACGGCTTGCTCGACGCGGTCTCCGAATACTTCCGACGCCGTATTTCGTACCGATGCGGCGACCCCGTCCAAGCCCACTCTCGCTCCTCAACCCTCGACGCCGTTTCACGTGAAACGCGCTCCACTGATTGTCCATCACGCCGACCGCAAAGCGGGGAGACAGTCCGAAGTTGTGGACAACTCCACTCGCTCTCACCGGTTTCACGTGAAACGCCACGCGTGTAATTCACCCGGACAACGAAGAAGCGGCCCGCCGGATGACCGGCAGGCCGCTTCGTTCGAGAAAACCCTCAGGCGGGGAAGATGACGACCCGGCGCTTCGGGTCCTCTCCTTCGCTCTCGCTCTTGACTCCGTCGACGGCGGCGACCGCGTCGTGCACGACCTTCCGCTCGAACGGGCTCATCGGCTGCAACCGGACACGCTCGCCGGAGGAGACCACCGTCTCGGCGGTCGAGCGACCGAGCTCGCGGAGCTCCTCGCGACGGTCCGCGCGCCAGCCCGCGATGTCCAGCATCAGACGGCTCCGCGAACCGGTCTCCTGCTGCACCGCCAGCCGCGTCAGCTCCTGCAGAGCCTCGAGGATCGTGCCACGGGGGCCGACGAGCTTCTCCAGGTCTTCGCCGCCGTCGATGCTGACGATCGCGCGGCCCGCTTCGACATCGAGATCGATGTCGCCGTCGTAGTCCAAAAGGTCGAGCAGCCGCTCGAGGTAGTCGCCCGCGATGTCGCCCTCCTTCACGAGGACGTCGTCGTCGACACCTCCCTTGCGAGCGGTCTCTTCAGCGTCGCCCTCAACCTCGGCCGCGCTGTTCTCCTCGGCGTCGATCGTGTCGATCGTCTCCGCCATTACTGGTCTCCTCTCCGGCCCGGATCGGCGTCAGCGACGCTTCCGGCCCGATTTCTTAGTCGAGTCCGAGATGAGCCCGGTCGCTTCCGCGCCGTTCTCCTTCGAGCCGTTGGTCGACGGCTCGGCTGATGCGTTCGTGGCGTCCTTCTTCTCCGCGGCGGCGGAGTCGGTCTGGGCGAAGCCGTGCGGCGAGCCCGCCTTCTTGACCTGACCGCCGGAGGACTGCTTGTTCCGCTTCTGCTGGACCGGCTTCTGACCGGGTCGCGGGGCGGTCGGCTTCTGGCCGGGCTTCGGGCCGAGGTTCGCGCGCTTCTCCTTCTCGGCTTCCTTGCGGGCCTCTTCTTCCTTGTCGATCTTCGTGTAGACGAGGCGCTGCTGCATCAGGGTCCAGCCGTTGTTGGCGAGCCAGTAGATGAGCAGGCCGATCGGGAACAGCGCACCGAAGACGAGCACACCGATCGGGAAGACGTACATCGTCAGCTTGTTCATCATCGCGGTCTGCGGAGTGGCCGACTCGGGGTTCTGGCGCTGGACCGAGTGGCGCGCGGTGAGGTGCGTCGCGATACTCGCGATGATCATCAGCGGGATCGCGACCGGCGCGACGCCCCAGTGGAAGCCGGCGGCCGTGTTCCCGCCGCTGACCATGTCGACACCGGTGTAGATCGCGTCGCCGAGGTTGACGCCGAACAGCTTCGCGTGGACGTAGGACTCGACGCCGGCCTGATCGAAGAAGTAGTTCTCGGTCTTCGGCCCGCCGTACGGGTTGATGGTGAACATCCGCAGGACGTGGTTCAGACCGATGAAGACCGGGATCTGAAGCAGCATCGGCAGGCAGCTGCCCAGCGGGTTGACGCCGTGCTCCTTCTGGAGCTTCTGCATCTCCATCGCCTGGCGCTGCCGGTCGTTGGAGTACTTCTTCTGGATCTTCTTCATTTCCGGCGCGAAGTCCTGCATCTTCTTCATCGACCGGACCTGGTTCACGAACGGCTTGAACATGATGCCGCGGACGGTCACCGTCAGGAAGATGATCGCGAGGACCCAGGAGATCGCGTTCGCCTCACCGAACACGAGCCCGAAGACCTTGTGCCAACACCACAAGATGAAGGACACGGGGTAGTAGATGAAGTCGAGCACTGAGCTACTCCTCGATCGGTGTTTCAGGTCGGCGGTGGCGCCACGAGAACGTCTCGGGTACCGGGTCGCGCCCGGGCATGGTCCACGGGCCACAGCGCAGCAGACGCCGGACCGCGAGATAGCTACCGCGGCCGGCGCCGTGCCGGGTCAGTGCCTCGACGGCGTACGCGCTACAGCTCGGGTAGAACCGGCACGCCGGAGGAAAGAAGGGGGAGATCGCCTTGCGGTACAGCTTGATGGGCAGGAGCAGCACCCATGCCACCGGGCCGGGCCGGGCGTCTTCGGTGGTCTCGTTCTCGGTGGCTCGCATGCCGTTACACCGCTGATCCGTTGTCGGGTGGTCGCGTCTGGCGGGACTTCCCGGACAGCCCGAGGCGCCGCAACGACGCGTCGAGGTCCGAACCGAGTTCCGCGCTGGACGCGTCCGCGGCCGGGGGTAGTGCCCGTATCACCAACGAGCTACCCGGCGGCAGTGTTCCGAGCCTGGCGGAAACGAGATGTCTCAACCGGCGGGTGACGCGGTGGCGGACCACCGAGTTCCCCACGGCCTTGCTCACCACAAAACCCGCCCGCGCCGCTTCGGCGGCATCGGGCGGGTCCGTGGTCAACGCATGGACGACGAGGCGGCGCCTGCCTGCCTTGGCCCCACGCCGCATCACGGCACGGAAATCCTCACTGCGCCGCAACCTCGCGGCGGCCGGCAGCACGACGTCCCTCGACGACGGCCGGATCAGGCGGACAGCGCGCCGCGGCCCTTGCGACGACGAGCCGCCAGGATGGCCCGGCCGGCGCGGGTCCGCATGCGCAGCCGGAATCCGTGGACCCGGGCGCGGCGGCGGTTGTTCGGCTGGAAGGTGCGCTTACCCTTGCTCACGACTAACTTCTCCTGTTTCTCGGCCGCCGGGAACGGTTCGACCCGTTCCTGGCGTGTCGTGCTGACGCACGGCAGTCTCTGGTGTCTCCTACCAACGTGTGGCCTCGTCACGTCGAGCGACGACAACGTGGGCACGCGAAACGCCCCCGCTGTATACGGGAGACCTTACGAGGGTACGCACCCACCGCCCGAGCCCGGCAGGCACCCCCTCGACCACGCACCGCGACGGCACGGGAAGAGTGCTCACCGACGACGCGAGGGCATCGAATGGCAACGCGCCGTACCCCGTGAAATGCTTGCCCGCGAGGACGCCTTGTGGCAACGAGCGGGGCTTGTTAGCGTGCCCCTCCCGGGTTTACGCCGAGGTGGAACGGTGCAGGCGCCCGGGTGTCCTCACCGGATGTGGAGGCGTCCCGTCGGCATACGTCGAGCCCGCAGGTGACGTCACCGCGGGCCGCCGTACATTAGTGCACAGCTGTGGACAACTATGTGGATATTTGCTGTGCGCATGAGTCGATCGGGCCAGGATGACGCTCGACCCGGCGTTTCGGGCCGCTGAGTGATCTCGCCGCAGCGCACCGATGAGGGGAGGGGAGTCAGGCAGGTGTCCGATCACCAGCACAATCTTGGCGTCATCTGGGAACAGGTCGTGCGCGAGCTGTCGGACGGCACCCTCTCCCCGCAGCAGCGCGCCTGGATGCGGGTGACCCGGCCGATCGGCCTGCTCGACGGCACCGCGCTCCTCGCCGCCCCCAGCGATTTCGCGAAGGAAGCAATCGAGCGCGCCCTCCGCGGCGCCATCACCGAAGCCCTTTCGCGCCGGCTCGGCCGCGCGGTCTCGCTCGCGGTGAAGGTCGACAGCACCGAGCCCTCGATGCCCCCGCCGCCGCCCTCACCCGGCCCCCGCTACGAACCGACGTCACCCAGCCGGGTGGAAAACGGTTCCGGTCCGGTGCCGGGGCCTCCTCCGCTGCCCGAAGGCGACGGCATGCTGTCCCCGACCAGGCCCCGGCCCGAGCCTCCGAAACCGAGGCCGCCGAGGCAGCAGCCGGTGGACAACAGCCTCAACGATGGCGATGACAGCGATGAAGAAGTCGACGAAGAGGGCGAGGCCCTCGCCGCCGTGACCGAGATCTGGCCGACCTTCTCCGGCCAGCCGATCGCGGGGCAGCCCTACACCGCGCCGGCGCAGCCGCAGACGTCGAAGACGAAGCTCAACGAGAAATACACGTTCGACACCTTCGTCATCGGTGCGTCGAACCGCTTCGCGCACGCGGCCGCGGTCGCCGTCGCCGAAGCGCCGGCGCGCGCGTACAACCCGTTGTTCATCTGGGGAGAGTCCGGACTCGGGAAGACCCACCTCCTGCACGCGGTCGGGCACTACGCCCAGCGGCTGTTCCCCGGCATGCGCGTGCGGTACGTGTCGACCGAAGAGTTCACCAACGACTTCATCAACTCGCTGCGCGACGACCGCAAGGTCGCCTTCCAGCGCCGCTACCGCGACATCGACATCCTGCTCGTCGACGACATCCAGTTCCTGGAAGGAAAAGAAGGTACGCAGGAAGAGTTCTTCCACACCTTCAACACCCTCCACAACGCGAACAAGCAGATCGTCGTCTCCTCCGATCGCCCGCCGAAGCGCCTCGAAACGCTGGAAGACCGGCTGCGCACGCGGTTCGAGTGGGGCCTCATCACCGACATCCAGCCGCCGGAACTCGAAACCCGGATCGCGATCCTTCGCAAGAAGGCCGCCCAGGACCGGCTCGCGGTTCCCGGCGAGGTCCTGGAGTTCATCGCTTCGCGCGTCGAAGCGAACATCCGGGAACTCGAAGGCGCGCTCATCCGCGTCACCGCCTTCGCGTCGCTGAACCAGCAACCCGTCGACGTCGCACTCGCCGAAATCGTGCTCCGGGACCTCATCCCGGATTCGCACGCGCCGGAGATCACCGCGCCGACCATCATGGGCGTCACGTCCGAGTTCTTCGACGTGACCCTCGACGACCTCTGCGGCCCCGGCAAGACGAAGGCGCTCGCGACCGCACGCCAGATCGCGATGTACCTCTGCCGCGAACTCACCGACATGTCCCTGCCGAAGATCGGGCAGACCTTCGGCGGCCGCGACCACACCACCGTCATGCACGCGGACAAGAAGATCCGCAAGGAGATGGCCGAACGACGGCGCATCTACGACCAGGTGCAGGAACTGACTTCGAGGATCAAGCAGCGCGCGAGGCAGTAACCCTTAGCACACAAGGCTTTCAGGGGCTCTCACCGTCCAGGTGAGAGCCCCTTCTACATGCCCTCGTCCGGGCGGGGACGCCGTCCACATAGGTCAGAAGGGCGTGTAGAGACGCGAAGGGTGGGTACATGAGGAGAAGCAGCGAAGAACGCGAAGGACGCGAAGCGCGCCTAAGTTCCCTTCGCGATTTTCCTTGTGTACAAAGGGAATCCACATGCTGTGGGTAGCTTGTGCACAACTCCGGCAGGCGGAAGACCTGCGGCGATCGGATTTCCGTCCACATCGCACTCACAGGCGATCCACAGCATTTCCACACCAAGATCCACACCTTGTCCCCAGGTTACCCACATCTTGTGCACAAGGGTGAAACGGCCCGCTCGGATCACTCTCCCGAGCGATTCCGGTCACGAACGCCGCCCACAACCCTGGGTACAAACCGGCGCACAACTGGGGATAACCGTGGGGACAACTGTGGATGACTGTGGACAGATCGGGGGCCGCCCGAAACCATCCACCGACGCACCCGATTGTCCACCGTCCGTACACACCCGGAGTCCACAGCCTCAGACGTGCCCGGACCTGCGAGAACGAGGCTTGTCCACACAATCCACAACGCCTATTACTACTGCTGTCTTTTCTTCTTCTCTAGAAGAGAACAAAACAAAAACAGGCGAAGGACGAATCTGGGGACAGCCGGTGAGCCGTGTCGTCTTGTCGACAAAAGCAAGGGGAGGCCGAGGTGACGCGGACCCCGGGGACGGCCTAACGTGGGTCCCTGCACCTGGTCTGCGTGTCGACGTGCGTTCGCGTCCTCGCTCGGACCGGACAACACCTGCGAGGCACCTGGCCATCGCGCTCTCCGGCCGAGGTGACCCGTTGAGCCTTCGAGCCGTCAGGGGCTCGGCTGTCGAAAGGAAGCGCGCATGAAGATCCGCGTCGAGCGTGACGGGCTGGCCGACGCCGTCGCGTGGGTGGCGAGAAGCCTCCCGTCGCGGCCTCCGGTCCCGGTGCTGGGCGGTGTCCTGCTCGATGCGGGATCCGACGGGACGAGTGACGCCCTCACCGTCTCCGGATTCGACTACGAGGTCTCCGCCACGGTCGGCGTCCCGGCCACCATCGCCGACGGCGGCCGTCTCCTGGTCTCCGGCCGCCTGCTGGCCGACATCACCAAGTCGCTGCCCGCGCAGCCGGTCGAGATCTCCGTCGACGGCGCCCGCGCCACCATCACCTGCGGCTCCGCGCGTTTCTCCCTGCCGACCATGCCGGTCGAGGACTATCCGCAGCTCCCGTCCCAGCCCGCCTTCGCCGGTGAACTCACCGGTGACGCGTTCGGCCAGGCCGTCACCCAGGTCGTCGTCGCCGCGGGCAAGGACGACACCCTCCCGATGCTGACCGGCATGCGGCTGGAGATCTCCGGCTCCTCACTGACCATGGTCGCCACGGACCGCTTCCGCCTCGCGATGCGCGAGTTCACCTGGGAGCCGGCCGAAGGGCTGTCCGACGCCGCGGTGCTCGTCCCGGCGCGCACGCTCGCCGAGGCCGCGAAGACGCTCGGCGCCAGTGGGGCCAAGATCCGGCTCGCGCTCGCCAGCGGCGAAGGACTCCTCGGTCTCTCCGGCTCCGGCCGCTACACCACAACCCGCCTCCTCGACGCGGAGTTCCCGCCGTACCGGCAGCTGCTGCCGGCGCAGCACACGTCGCGCGCGATCATCGAGGTCTCCGCGCTCGCCGAGTCCATCAAACGTGTTTCGCTCGTCGCCGAGCGTGGCACCCAGGTGCGGCTGGAGTTCAACGAGGGTTCGCTGCGGCTCTCCGCCGGTGGCGACGACGAGGGCTCGGCCGAGGAAGAGCTCCAGGTCGACTACGAGGGTGAGCCGGTGACCATCGCGTTCAACCCCGGTTACCTCGTCGACGGGCTCGGCGCGTTGAACGCGAACCGGGCGGAACTGACGTTCACCACCCCGAACCGGCCGGCGCTGATCAAGCCCGCCGACGAGGAGGGCAACGTCGTCCCCGGCTACCTGTACCTCCTGATGCCGGTTCGCCTCCCGGGCTGACCGGCCTTCACATCTGTTCGCACCAAAGGGGATCTTCATGGCTCAGCTGGGACTCATCGGCCTCGGCAAAATGGGGTTCAACATGCGTGAGCGGTTGCGCGCGGCCGGTCACGAGGTGGTCGGCTACGACCGCAACCCCGACGTCACCGACTCCACCTCACTCGAGGACATGGTGTCCAAACTGGACGGTCCCCGGATCGTCTGGATCATGGTGCCCGCCGGTGAACCCACCCGGCAGACCGTCGCCGAGCTCGGCAACCTGCTGTCCGAGGGCGACCTGGTCATCGACGGCGGCAACTCGAAGTACACCGACGACCGGATCAACGCGGACCTGCTCGCGACGAAGAAGATCGGCTACCTCGACTGCGGGGTTTCCGGTGGCGTCTGGGGCAAGGACAACGGCTACGGCCTGATGGTCGGCGGCGCGGCATCGGACGTCGAGAAGGCCATGCCGATCTTCGACGCGCTTCGCCCCGAAGGCCCGCGAGACGAGGGCTTCTCGCACGCCGGCGCCGTCGGCTCCGGTCACTACGCGAAGATGATCCACAACGGCATCGAGTACGGCATGATGCAGGCCTTCGCCGAAGGCTTCGAGCTGCTCGAAGCCGCGAAGGTCGTCGAGAACGTGCCCGCGGTGATCAAGGGCTGGCAGCGGGGGACCGTCGTCCGCTCGTGGCTGCTCGACCTGCTCGTCCGCGCGCTCGACGAGGACCCGGAGCTGGACGACCTCGAGGGCTACGTCGAGGATTCCGGCGAAGGCCGGTGGACGCTGGAAGAAGCGATCAACAACGCGGTTCCGGCGCCGGTCATCTCGGCCGCGCTGTTCGCGCGGTTCGCTTCGCGCCAGGAGGACTCCGCCGCCATGCGGGCCGTCGCCGCGCTGCGCAACCAGTTCGGCGGGCACGCCGTGAAGAAGATCGGTGGCTAGGTAGCGGGGGTGTACCTCAGACATCTCCAGGTCACCGACTTCCGGTCCTGGCCACAAGCCGATCTCGCGCTCGAACCCGGCCCGACCGTCCTCGTCGGACAGAACGGCCGCGGCAAGACGAACCTCCTCGAGGCGATCGGCTACATCGCGACCCTGGGCTCGCACCGCGTCGCGACCGACGCGCCGTTGGTGCGGCACGGGTGCGAACGCGCGCTGATCAGGGTCGCGGTGGTCAACGAGGACCGCGAGCTGACGGTCGAGCTGGAGATCACGCCCGGCAAGGCGAACCGCGCGCGGGTCAACCGCGGCGCGGTCGGCAAGCCCCGCGACGTGCTCGGGATCCTGCGCACGGTGCTGTTCTCCCCGGAGGACCTGGCGCTCGTGCGCGGGGATCCCGGGGAGCGCCGCCGCTTCATGGACGAGCTCCTCGTGCTGCGCGCGCCCCGGTACGCCGGGGTCCGCGCCGACTACGAGAAGGTGCTGAAGCAGCGGAACGCCCTGCTCAAGACGGCGGGCAAGCGGCGTACGGGACGCGAAGACCCGTACGCGTTGTCGACGCTCGACGTCTGGGACGACCACCTGTCGGTGGCGGGTGCCGCGTTGCTGGCCGCCCGGCTGAACCTGATCGCGGACCTCGCGCCGCACGCGGCCGCCGCGTACATGGGGGTCGCGCCCGACTCGAGGCCCGCGAAGATCGCGTACAAGTCGAGCCTGGGCGAAGCGATGCCGGAGGGGTACGGGGATCCGGACGGGCCTCGCGCGGACGAGGCGGTACTCAAGGAAGTGCTGGTCGAGGCGCTGAAACGGGCGCGGAACCTGGAGCTGGAACGCGGGGTGAGCATGGTCGGCCCGCACCGGGACGAGCTCGATCTCATCCTCGGCGAAGCACCGGCGAAGGGCTACGCGAGCCATGGGGAGTCCTGGTCGTTCGCCCTCTCGTTGCGTCTGGGAAGCTACGAGCTCCTGCGTGGCGAGGCCGGGGAACCGGTGCTTCTGCTGGATGATGTGTTCGCCGAGCTGGACCGGCGTCGCCGGGCCCGGCTGGCGGAGGTGGCGGCAGGCGCCGAGCAGGTGCTGGTGACCGCCGCCGTGGACGAGGACGTGCCCGCCGAACTGGCCGGGCACCGGTTCCTCGTGGCGGATGGTGAGATCAACCGAGGGTGACCGCCGAGACGGACACCCCGGGTGATCGGCGCCACAGCAGTTGCCCACCGATCTGGGGACAAACCTGTGGACAGTGTGGATAACACCGGGAACGCGTTATCGCCCCGCGTGACCAAAGGGCCTGATAAGCGGCTTGACACCCCCCGTCCGGGCGGTAACCCGGGTGAGGGAACCTTGTTCGACACGCACCGTGAGCGAACCCCGGTACCGAACGGCCCAACCGATACCGAAAGCAAGGAACCGGCTACGGGTCGTGACCTCGCTCGTGCCGCTCTGGACGCCGCGAAGGCCAAGGCCAAGGCCCGCGGCGTTGAACCGGGCGTGCGTCGCGGCCGTATCACCGGAGGAGGAGCCGGTTCGGGAGGGCAAAGCTCGCGACGTCGTCGCTGGTCAGGGCCGGGCGCCGACGCCCGCGACCCGCAACCGCTCGGCAGGCTCGCCTCCCGGATCGCGGTCGACCGAGGCTGGAACACGCGGCTGGCCAACGGTCAGGTCTTCGGCCACTGGGCACGGCTGGTGGGTGAAGAGGTCGCCGAACACGCGCAGCCGGTGGCCCTGAAGGACGGCGAGCTGACCGTCCGCGCGAGCTCGACGGCGTGGGCGACGCAGCTTCGCCTGCTTCAGGGGCAGCTGCTGGCGAAGATCGCGAAGGGCGTCGGGCACGGCGTGGTGAAGAAGATGCGGATCCAGGGGCCGACGGCGCCGAGCTGGCGGAAAGGGCCACGGCACGTGCCGGGACGCGGCCCGCGTGACACGTACGGCTGATCCGAGTTGCGCTTCGCCGGGACTGTGCCACCAGCGCCCCGAGAACGCGCCCAGAGCGCTTCGCGAACGTCAAGACTCTTCTTCGAACGAATTAGCGCGCCTGTGAGCAAATCAGGGGTGTCCTTGCCGCATGTCAGCGGACGCGGCCAAGTACACTGGAGACGAGCGAGCGTCCGCTCGGGCGAGACGAGGAGAATCAACACCTGTGACCGAGAACAAGAGCGAGTACAACGCGTCGTCGATCACGGTGCTCGAAGGCCTCGAAGCCGTCCGCAAGCGTCCCGGTATGTACATCGGTTCCACCGGTGAACGCGGCCTCCACCACCTCGTCCAAGAGGTGGTCGACAACTCCGTCGACGAGGCGATGGCCGGCCACGCGACCAAGGTCGAGGTCACCCTGCTCGCCGACGGCGGGGTGCGGGTCGTCGACGACGGCCGCGGTATCCCGGTCGACATGCACCCCAAGGAGATGAAGCCGACCCTCGAGGTCGTGCTCACCGTGCTCCACGCGGGCGGCAAGTTCGACAGCGACTCCTACGCGGTCTCCGGTGGTCTGCACGGCGTCGGCGTCTCCGTGGTGAACGCGCTGTCGAAGAAGCTGCTCGCCGAGGTCAAGTACGGCGGCCGCAGCTGGCGCCAGGAGTACACGGACCAGCTTCCCGGTGAGCTGCAGGACCTCGGTCCGGCCGACGAGACCGGAACGACGATCACCTTCTGGGCCGACGGCGACATCTTCGAGACCACGACGTACAACTTCGAAACGATCTCCCGGCGTCTTCAGGAGATGGCGTTCCTCAACAAGGGCCTGACCCTTTCGCTGCGCGACGAGCGCGTCGCCGACGAAGAGACCGAAGAGGACGCATCCGGCCAGGCGGCGCGGGTCAAGGAAAAGACCTACTGCTACCCCGGCGGTCTCGAAGACTTCGTCAAGCACATCAACGGCAGCAAGGATCCGATCCACTCCTCCGTGATCTCCTTCGAGGCCAAGGGCACCGGCCTCGAGGTCGAGGTCGCCATGCAGTGGAACAACGGCTTCACGCCGTCGGTGTACACCTTCGCCAACACGATCAACACGCACGAGGGCGGCACGCACGAAGAGGGCTTCCGCGCCGCGCTCACCCGCGTCGTCAACGCGTACGCGCGCGAGAAGAAGCTGCTCAAGGAGAAGGACGCCAACCTCTCCGGTGACGACGTGCGCGAGGGGCTCGCCGCGATCGTCTCGATCAAGCTGTCCGAGCCGCAGTTCGAAGGCCAGACCAAGACCAAGCTGGGCAACAGCGAGGCCAAGACGTTCGTGCAGCAGACGTCGAACGAATGGCTGGCCGACTGGTTCGAGCGCAACCCCACCGAGGCGAAGACGATCATCAACAAGTCGATCTCCTCGGCGCAGGCGCGGATGGCCGCCCGCAAGGCACGCGACCTGGTCCGCCGCAAGGGCGCGCTGGAGATCGGCGGGCTGCCCGGCAAGCTGAAGGACTGCCGCTCGACCAACCCGTCGGAATGCGAGCTCTACATCGTCGAGGGTGACTCGGCCGGCGGTTCGGCCAAGGAAGGCCGCGACTCGATGTACCAGGCGATCCTGCCGATCCGAGGCAAGATCATCAACGTCGAGAAGGCCCGTATCGACCGCGTCCTCAAGAACAACGAGGTCCAGTCGCTGATCACCGCGCTCGGCACCGGGATCCACGAAGAGTTCGACATCGAGAAGCTGCGCTACCACAAGATCGTGCTGATGGCCGACGCCGACGTGGACGGCCAGCACATCACCACGCTGCTGCTCACCTTCCTGTTCCGGTTCATGCCCCCGCTGATCGAGCACGGGCACGTGTTCCTCTCGCGCCCGCCGCTGTACAAGATCAAGTGGCCGCGGCAGGAGCCGGAATACGCGTACTCCGACAGGGAACGCGACGCCGTCATCCAGGCGGGTGTCGAAGCCGGCCGGAAGCTGCCCAAGGACGACGCGATCCAGCGCTACAAGGGTCTCGGCGAGATGAACGCCGAAGAGCTGTGGGAGACCACGATGGACCCGGCGAACCGGCTGCTCGGCCAGGTCACCCTGGACGACGCCGCGCAGGCCGACGACCTGTTCTCCGTCCTGATGGGCGAGGACGTCGAAGCGCGCCGCTCCTTCATCACGCGTAACGCCAAGGACGTGCGGTTCCTCGACGTCTAGCGACGCCCCCGCTCTTTTGTCCCCTAGGACTGCTCCCACGAGAAGGACCTCATGACGGAAACCTTGCCGCCGGCTCCGGACCACGACCGGATCGAACCGGTCGACATCCAGCAGGAGATGCAGCGCTCCTACATCGACTACGCGATGAGCGTCATCGTGTCGCGGGCGCTGCCGGACGTGCGGGACGGCCTCAAGCCGGTGCACCGCCGCGTGCTGTACTCGATGTTCGACTCGGGCTTCCGCCCCGACCGCGGGTACAACAAGTGCTCCCGCGTCGTCGGCGACGTGATGGGCAACTACCACCCGCACGGTGACTCCGCGATCTACGACGCGCTGGTGCGGCTCGCCCAGCCGTGGGCGCTGCGGTATCCGCTGATCGACGGACAGGGCAACTTCGGTTCCCCGGGCAACGACCCCGCCGCCGCCATGCGGTACTGCTTGGTCGGTGACTCGCGGGTCAAGCTCGCTGATGGCTCGACGGTCCGGATCGGCGAAATCGTGCCGGACGCCGAGCCGAACAGCGACAACCCGATCGATCTCAAGGTGCTGGACCGCAATGGCGATCCAGTGCGGGCCGAGATGCTGTTCCATTCCGGCGAGCACCCGACGTTGAAGCTCGCGACCCGCGAGGGTTACGAGCTGACCGGCACGCACAACCACCCGGTGCTCTGCCTGATGAACGTGCTCGGCGTGCCGACGCTGATGTGGAAGCTCCTCGAGGAGATCCAGCCGGGCGATCGAGTGGTCATGCAGCGCACCGACGCGCCCGCGGACGGCGTCACCGACGTCCGCAAGTGGGTCGAAGGCCTGCTGGCCGGTGCGTTCGTCGCCGAAGGCTTCGTGTCGGAAGACCGCGCAGGCTTCAACAACGTCGACGAAGCGTTCTTCAATTACGTCCGCGACGCGTATGACCATGTCGTCGGCGGGCGTCGTCATGTCTCGCATCGCCGTATCGCGTCGGGTTCTGTGCTGCACGAACTCGATGTCCAGAATCTGGCCGAGCTGCGCGACAGCGTTCTCGGTGAGATGGTCGGCCTTCGGAGTGCGGACAAGCGCGTGCCGGAGTTCGTCTGGGCGGCAGGCCGCACCGTCAAGCAGGCCTTCCTGGTCGGCCTGTTCACCGGCGACGGGTCCTGCTCGGTACTGCCCCGCGACACGGTGCAGATCTCGTATTCCACCTACAGCAAGCAGCTCGCGGCCGAAGTGCAGCAGTTGTTGCTCGAGTTCGGCATCGTTTCGCGGCTGACCGGCTACGAGAACGGCGAGTTCAAGGTTTACCTCGGCAACCGGCGCGACGCGCGGCTGTTCGCCACCCGGATCGGTTTCCACAGCGCCAAGCAGCAGAAGCTCGAAGCCATCTTGGACGGTATCCCCGTGGATTCGCGGGCGATGTCCTCGGACCACGTTCCGTTCGTCGGCGACTACATCCGGGCGAACGGCGCGGATCGCTGGACCGAAAAGGACTGGCTGCGGCGTCACAACGTCGACAGGATCGCGCGCTGGGAGGCCCACCGCGACGAGATCAGTGAGCACATCACCAATTCCGAGGTACTCACGGTCGTCGAGCCCTTGGTGGACGGACGGTTCTACTACGCCGAGGTCAAGTCGATCACCGACGCCGGCGTGCAGCCGGTGTACAGCATCCGGGTCGACACGGATGACCACGCCTTCATCGCCGACGGCTTCGTCAGTCACAACACCGAGTCCCGGCTGGCGCATCTCGCGATGCACATGCTGCAGGACATCGAAGAAGACACCGTCGACTTCTCCGACAACTACGACGGCCGCACCCAGGAGCCCGACGTTCTGCCGTCGCGGTTCCCGAACCTGCTGGTCAACGGCGGTTCCGGGATCGCGGTCGGGATGGCGACCAACATCCCGCCGCACAACCTGCGCGAGGTCGCCGACGGCGTCAAATGGGCGCTGGAGAACTTCGAGGCCGGCGACGACGAGCTGCTCGCCGCGCTGCTGGTCCGGATCAAGGGCCCGGACTTCCCGACCAGGGCGATGATCCTCGGCAACTCCGGCATCGAGGACGCGTACCGCACCGGCCGCGGCTCCGTGCGCATGCGCGCGGTCGTCGAGGTCGAAGAGGACGCCAAGGGCCGCACGATCCTGGTGGTTTCCGAACTGCCGTACCAGGTCAACCCGGACAACCTGGTGGAGAACATCGCGAACCTCGTCCGCGACGGCAAGCTCACCGGCATCTCCGACATCGCCGACGAGTCCAACAGCCGCAGCGGGATGCGGATCGTCGTCACGATCAAACGTGACGCGGTCGCGAAGGTCGTGTTGAACAACCTGTTCAAGCACACCCAGCTGCAGCAGAACTTCGGTGTCAACATGCTGGCGCTGGTCGACGGCGTGCCCCGCACGCTGCGGCTGGACCAGATGATCCGGCACTACGTGAAGCACCAGATCGACGTCATCGTCCGCCGGACCCGGTACCGGTTGCGCAAGGCCGAGGAACGCGCCCACATCCTGCGTGGTCTGGTCAAGGCGCTGGACATGCTCGACGAGGTCATCGCCCTCATCCGGCGCTCGCCCTCGGCCGAAGAGGCCCGGCCCGCCCTGATGAGCCTGCTCGACGTCGACGAGATCCAGGCGACCGCGATCCTCGACATGCAGCTCCGCCGCCTCGCGGCACTGGAGCGGCAGCGGATCGTCGACACCCTGGCCGAGATCGAGCTAGAGATCGCCGACCTCAAGGACATCCTCGAGAAGCCCGAGCGGCAGCGCTCGATCATCGCCGAGGAACTGCAGGAGATCGTCGACAAGTACGGCGACGACCGGCGCACCAAGATCATCCCGTTCGACGGCGAGGTCTCGGTCGAAGACCTCATCGCGGTCGAGGACGTCGTCGTCACCATCACCCGCACGGGTTACGCCAAGCGGACGAAAACCGATTTGTACCGCTCGCAGAAACGCGGCGGCAAGGGCGTCCAGGGCGCGACCCTCAAACAGGACGACATCGTCCAGCACTTCTTCGTCTGCTCGACGCACGACTGGATCCTGTTCTTCACGAACAAGGGCCGCGTGTATCGGGCCAAGGCCTACGACCTGCCCGAGGCCAACCGCAACGCGCGCGGCCAGCACGTCGCGAACCTGCTCGCCTTCCAGCCCGACGAGAAGATCGCCCAGGTCATCGAGATCCCGAACTACGAGGTCGCCCCGTACCTCGTGCTCGCGACCCGCCGCGGCCTGGTGAAGAAGACCAAGCTCACCGACTTCGACTCCAACCGCGCCGGCGGCCTGATCGCCGTCAACCTGCGCGAAGGCGACGAACTGGTCGGCGCGGTCCTCGCGGCCGCCGAGGACGACCTGCTCCTCGTGTCCGCGGAAGGTCAGTCGATCCGTTTCCACGCCACCGACGAAGCCCTGCGTCCGATGGGCCGCGCGACGTCCGGTGTGCTGGGCATGCGGTTCAACGACGGCGACGAACTGCTCGGCATCAACGTCGTCCAGCCGGACCGGTTCCTCCTCGTCGCCACCGCCGGCGGTTACGCCAAGCGCACCCCGACCGAGGACTATCCGGTGCAGGGCCGCGGCGGCAAGGGCGTGCTCACCATTCAGTACGACCAGAAACGTGGCAGGCTGGTGGGCGCGGTCATCGTCGACGCCGAAGACGAGCTCTACGCGATCACCTCCAGCGGCGGGGTGATCCGGACTTCGGCCGGGCAGGTGCGCAAGGCAGGCAGGCAGACGAAGGGAGTGCGGCTGATGAATCTCGACGAAGGAACCACTCTTCTCGCGGTCGCACGCAACGCGGACGAGCCCTCAGACGTCGCCATTGCAGGTAGTACTGAAGGAGAAGAAACCCCGGCGTCGGAGCAGGAGTAGACGACGCCCCACGTACTGGGTAAGGACTGACACCTCGTGACACCATCCGAGAAGCCCGAAGCAGGCGGCGCGCAGGCGGGTTCGTCGAGCCCGCCCTGGCAGCGCGACAGCGGCGCCGGGGAGCCCGAAGGCTCGAGCGAGCAGACGGTCTCGGTGTCTTCGGTCGCCACCGAAGACGTGGCCAACTCGGACCCGAAGCGGGACGCGACGACCGTGACCGACTATCACGGTGTCAGCGGCACGGCCGCGAAGAGGCTTTTCGGCGACAGCGGAGAGGGCGACCCCGCCTCCTCCGCCATCCCGTCGGCCTCCCGCACCCGTGCCGCGCCCACCGCTCTCCGCCGCCCCGGCCGCGGACCGCGTCGCGCCAGCCTGCAGATCAAACGCTTCGACCCCTGGTCGGTGCTGAAACTGTCCCTCGTCCTCGGCGTCGCGCTGTTCTTCGTGTGGCTCGTCGCCGTCGGCGTCCTGTACACCGTCCTCGACGGCATGGGCGTGTGGGACAAACTCAACGGGACCTACTCGTCGCTCGTCGGCGGCGAAGGGGCCGACGCGCCGGCCGACCCGTTGATCAGTGCCGGCCGTGTCTTCGGGATCGCGGCCATCCTCGGCGCCATCAACATCGTGCTGATCTCGGCGCTGGCGACCGTCAGCGCCTTCATCTACAACGTCTCCGCCGACCTCGCCGGAGGCCTGGAAGTGACCCTTTCCGAACGAGAGTGACCCGGTTGCAGGACGCCGAAAGGCGTCCTGTAAT
Organism: Amycolatopsis sp. cmx-4-54; assembly: GCF_046548895.1. Lineage (NCBI taxonomy): Bacteria > Bacillati > Actinomycetota > Actinomycetes > Pseudonocardiales > Pseudonocardiaceae > Amycolatopsis > Amycolatopsis sp. cmx-4-54. The sequence goes on along the minus strand of NZ_JAEBEJ010000002.1, from coordinate 357,659 downwards.
CTTCTCCTCGTTCGGGCCCATAGCTCAGGCGGTTAGAGCGCTTCGCTGATAACGAAGAGGTCCCAGGTTCAAGTCCTGGTGGGCCCACTCCGAAAGCCGGTTCGCGATTCTCGCGGGTCGGCTTTTCTGTTGCCCGGGCCGTACTCCTCGGTTCCACGTGGAACGTCGGGCACCAGGCGTCCGGAGATCGGCGTGCAGTAGCATCGGTGGGTAAGCGGAGCAACTCGGCGGAAAGAGGGGGCTTCTGATGAAGAAGCTGTTGGCACTCGCGGTCATCGCGGGCGGCGTGCTGTTCGTGGTCAAGCGCAACAAGGCCGCCAAGGCCGAGGCCGACCTCTGGCGTGAGGCCACCGCTCCCACCGAGCGTCCGCTGGGCTCCGCCTCCACGAACGGAAGCGCTCCGGCCAAGGCCGCGGACGCGTCCCGCAACAACTGATTTCGGCGCAGGCGGTTATGATCGCCTGCGATCCGGGGCTGTAGCTCAATTGGTAGAGCACCGCCTTTGCAAGGCGGGGGTCAGGGGTTCGATTCCCCTCAGCTCCACGTATGGATGGCCCGTGCCCGCGGAGGGCGCGGGCCTTTTACGTTCCGCGATCACATCGGGGGTTGCAACCCCCGAACCCCGCCCGGCGGGCTTCGCCCCCGGGACCCCCTCTCGCGTTCGGTCGCGTGGGTCTTCTGCGTTCTGGTTGCCGTTGGTGATGTTCGTCACCGTACGCGGATGACAAAGTCTCGCGTCCAGCCAAGTCAACGCTGCTTACATGGGGGTGAAATCCGGACAGCGAGGTGAACATGGTCAGTTTCGAAACCGACCTCGACGATCTCAGGTTGTCGAGTAAGGAACTGCAGAAGGCGGCGGACATAGTCAGTACCGCCCACACCGGTGTGCGAGGGCAAGACGTGCCCGCGCCCGACCCGGTCACGGGAGGCCTTCTCCCCGGTCTTTTCGCGCCGGACACCGCGTTCGGGAAAAGCCTGGGCATGCGCGGGGTTTCGGCGGCCTACGAGGAACACCGCCAGGCCGTTGAGAAGATGCTCGCGAGGCTGCACGGCAGCACGCAGGACGCCTCCCGCGCTTTGGAGCGGGTCGCCGAACTGTACGAATCCGTGGACGAGGACAACAAGCAGCGAATGAACCGCGCGGCATACGGGAACCAGGGGTAGCGGCGTGGACGGGTACTTCAACGCACTGGACGCGGAGACCACCGCCGAAGGCGACCGCAACAGCGAACTCCTCGAGGGGATCTCCCACGATCTCACCGCGGGTGCCGAAAAGGCCTTCGCGGCGGTGGATCTCCTTTTCACGGACTGGCTCATCGGCAGTGACGTGGACTTGAGCGGCGGTCGCAAGGAACAGGTCCGCGACTTCTTCCTCGAATTCTCCGAGGCGGAGCTCGTCGGCGAGAACAGCCTGCAGACCATGATCGAGGCCTACGAAGGCCTTTGGAACGCTTTCCAGGACACGAAAGCGCCGCTCGACCGGTCTTTGGTCCTGCTGCTCAAGTGGCGTGGTGAAGGCGCCGAGACCGCCAAGAGCTACATCCAGGGTCTCGTGAACACCTACGCTCGGGTCGGCACCAAACTCACCGTGCTGGAAGCCGACATCGTGGCCGCGCGGGACGCCATCGCGACCGCACGGGCCGACCTGAGCACGCTCGCCGCTTCCTTCCTGACCGCCGCGGAGAAGTACCAGGACGACCAGGAACGGCAGGACGAATCCGCCTTGCAGAAGGCACTGGCCGCGACCTTCGCCGCCGCTGTCACCGCGCTGCTCGTGGCGGCCGTGCCACCGGCGGGTGGTCTCACCGCGGCGGCGTTCTTCACCACCGCGAACGGGGTGCAGGTCGCCGGCGCCGCGGCCGGGGCCGGGCTCGCCACGGCGGCCACCGTGCAGGCCGAAATCGTCGGGGACAGCCCCGAAATGATCTACAACAGCTTCCACGACGGTGTGGTCAACATCAGGGAAAGCATGTTCCGCGCGGCGGAGTCGCTGGTCTCGAAGATCAACACCGAGATCAACAACCTGCCGATCATTCCCGAGCCGCCGGACGTCAGCCCCGGTGAGACCTTCGATCCCGGCAACTTCGAAACGGAGAACACCGACAAGGGAACGGAAAAGCGGGTCCGGGACAAGAACGTCGACATCTCGAACGACGGCAAGTTCCAGGAACCGCCGCGGGAGCTGTCACCCCTCAAGGAGTGAGCGTGGCCGACAAACCGGCACCCAAGAAACCGGGTCACGACCGGAAAGCGATGCTCGAGGCGCTGGCCTCCCTCTCGGTGGACGCGTCCTCGCCGGACGGTGCCGTTTCCGTTTCGGTCAACACCGACGGCGTGATGACGCGGCTCAGAGTGGGGGAAGCCGCGTCGCGGATGTCGCCCGCCGAGATCGCGGACACCGTCATGCGGACGTACCAGGAAGCACAGCAGGGATCCGCGAAACGCAGTGCGGAACTGATGGCGCCGATCGGCAACGCCGGTTACCTCACCGACCGGCTCCGCTGGCGGCTCGGGTTCACCCCTTCGTTCCAACAGTCCGGGGAGACTGTCGCGCCGGTCTCGCGCCGACCGCCCGCGAGTACCGAGAACGTGGTGCTCAAGGACCGTTCGGAAGAACCGTCCGGGCCCGCCGAGGACGAACTGCCCGAACCGGCGGAATCCGACGATCAGTACTACGAGCAAGGTCTGCGCTACCGGCCCTCCTGGTAGACGGCTTGCCCTCAAGCGTGCTTCAGCGTGCACGCTGGCCCGGCGGCGGAGATCATCCGCCGCCGGACTGGAGGCTGACGCCCGCCCCTCCGGTGGCCAGGTTCGCGCCGACGACTATCGCTGCCATACCGCCCGCGACGGCGTAAGCGAGCCTCCTCGGTCGCAGCGTTCCGAGCACGAACAGTGGCACGAGACCGGCGAACAACACCGGACCGTCGGGATAGCCGAACCCCAGGTAGAGCAGCAGCGCAAACGCTTCCGTCCCGGCCGCGGCCACCGGGAACCGCCACGCGACGGCGAGCGTGAGGCAAGCGAGCGCGACGACGGCGAAGCCGAACGCGTCGACCGGGGGTTCCCCCTGCCCGGGCTCGAGATTCGCCGTGCCGACGACGAGCAGCGCGCTCACCGCGAGCCAACCGGCGATGGCTCCGCCCCTGATCAGCCACTTCACCCGCCCAGTCTGCCGAAACCGGCAGTCGAGCGCGTCCGCGTTCCGTGGAGCCCGCCTACGTCAGATGTGCAGCAGCCGCTCGTCGAGCGCCGCCAGATAGTCGCGGCCGAACTCGCCGTTCTCCAGGTCGCGCCACAGCACCGGCGGCAGATCCTGTGCCACTTCGGGCGAGCGTGACGCGGCGGCCAGCGCGATCGTCGCGACGGTGTCGACGTCGCCGGTGAGCGCGACGGCGGAGTGGAGCATTCCGCTCAGGCTCCGGCCGGTCGCGAGGGCGGTCAGCGCGGCGCGCACGCTCATCCACCCCTGCGGCCCGACCTTGCCCGACCACGGCCGCGCCCACCCGCCGTGCCCGACGTCTTCCGGAAGGATCCCGTCGATCCACCTCGCGACCTCGGAAAGCGGGCCCACCCGATGGTGGCAGTAGTGCACGGCCAGCGCGGCGGCCTGCGCCGCGGCGATCCCGGCCGGGGTGTCGTGGGTGATCCTGGCCTGCAGTTTCGCGTGGTAGAGGACGTCGTCGACGGTCGGCAGGAGCCCGATCGGCCCGGCGCGCATGGCCGCGCCGCTCTTGTCGCTTTGCGGCTGAAGCCGCCGTAGGAGTTCTTCACCGTCCCGGACCTCGCTGAGCAGCTGATGGAACCGCGGCGCGTAGCCGTCGTGAGGATCGCGGTGATACGCCCGCACGAACTGCTCGGCGAGCAGCAGTGGCGTCCATCGGCGTCCCGACACGAGCACTTCGGCGATCGCGATCGTCATCTGCGTGTCGTCGGTGTAGCGGCCTGCCGGGACCCCGAGCTGGCCGGGATGCGGAACGTAACCCGTCAGCTTGTTGTGCTCGGCCACGAAGCTCGGGTACGCGTGCTCGAAGGAGCCTCCGTACGCGTCGCCGATGGCCAGTTCGACCAGCATGGCGTAATCGTGCCAGGCTGCGGGGTGCCGCCCGATACCCATACCGTGGAGTCATGGCGACCGACAAACTGCGCGCGTGGTGGGCACATCGGCAGGGGCTCGACGGAACGCTGCGCGGATCCTCGGCGGCGGACGTGCTGGAGCGGACCGGCTGGATGCGCTCGGTCGGCGGATCGGCGCCCTACCTCGGGCTGTTCGCCAGAGCCGGCCTCGATCGCGAGACGGTCGACGCGGACGTCGCGCGGCTCGCCATCCACGAACTGCCTTCGGCGCGCGGCTGCACCTACGTCCTGCCGTCGGCGGATTTCGAACTCGGTCTGACCGTCGGCGCCGCGGCGCCCGCCGGTGAACTCGCGGCCGCGGAGAAATACCTCGGCGTCACGCAGGCCGAGATCGAGCAGTTGTGCGTCACCGTCGTCGATCTGCTCGACGGCGCCGCCGAACCGCTCGCCCCGGCCGCGATCAAGGACGCCGCCGGATCGGCGGTGCGCAATCTCGGGGAAGCGGGCCGCAAACGGGGCACCACCACGACGTTGCCGCTCGCGCTCGGCCTGCTCCAGGCCCGCGGCGACATCCGCCGGGTCCCGGTCAACGGACGGCTGGACCAGCAGCGCTACGGCTACGTCCGCTGGACGCCGTCCCCGCGCGGCGGACTGTCCGATATGGACACCGCACGGACCGAACTCGCCCGGCGGTACTTCTCGTGGGCGGCCCCGGCGTCGCTGAAGCATTTCCGCTGGTTCTCCGGTTTCACCGCGGCCAGTGCGAAGAAGATCGCGGAACAGCTGGAACTCGTGCCGCTCGACGGTACCGATCTCTTGATGCCCAAGGAGATCGTCGACGAGTTCGCCGCGTTCACCGTGCCGTCCGAGCCGTCGTACGCGCTGCTCGCCGGGATCGACGGCATCCACCTCCTGCACCGCGAGATGCCGCGGCTGCTCGCCGACGCCGACGTCGAACGCCCGGTGCCCGGAGGGCGCGCGGGGGAGACGCTGGGCGGGCAGGCCGATCCGCCGAGCCACGTCATCGTCGACAGGGGCCGCATCGCCGGCTTGTGGGAGTTCGACACCGAGACGGGCGAGATCGTCCACCGGTTCTTCGGCGACGAGGACGCCGCGCTGCGCGAGACGATCACGCGGACCGGGGAATTCGTCCGTGACCAACTGGGCGACGCCCGGAGCTTCAGCCTGGATACGCCGAAGAGCCGGGCGTCGCGAGTGGCCGATCTCAGGCTTTCGCCTCGTTGATCAGGATGTCGACCGCCTTGTCGTTGCGGGCGGTCTGCTCCGGGATCACCGAAGCGGGCGGATAGAAGCCGTCGATCCCGCCGTCCTTCGGGTACATCTCGAAGGTGTAGCTGAGGATCTTGTGCTTGCCCCACGCCCAGTCGTTGACGTCGCCGTCGGTGACGTACAGGTCGCTGGACTGCTCCGGCGTGTAGCCGTTGGTGGCGGCCATCTGCTTGCCGACGTCCGCGAAGCGTTTCGCGTCCTCTTCGCTCAAGCCCGTGTCGGTGTCGGCCTTCGTGTAGCCGTACGGCCAGAGCACCAGCTCCGAGAAGGTGTGGAAGTCGATGTGCGTCTTGATCTGCTGCGCGCCGCCGACCACGCGGGAGTCCACGAAGTCCGCGACCGCCTTGGTCTCCGGCTCGGAGAAGGCCGAGGGACCGTGGTAGTCCTCGGCGGACGGGCTGTTGCTCGACCCGCCGCAGCAGTTCCACTTGTAGTCCCAGTTGCGGTTCGGGTCGGTGCCGATCGCGCTGCTGCCCGGCACGGGCTTCCGCGTCTTGCGCCAGCCCTGGTACTCGCCGCCGGTGATGTCGTACTCGGAGCCGTCCGGGTTGACGTTCGGGATCACGTGGATCTCGTGCTCATCGACCATCTTCTTGATGGCGGCGTCGGTCGCGTAGCCGCTGGTGAACCGCTGCACGATCCGCAGGCACATCTCGGTGGTGAGGTGTTCGCGCGCGTGCTGGTTGCAGGTGAACAGGACCTCGGGCTCGTTCTCGTCCGTGCCCGCGTTGTCGCTGATCTTCAGCAGGTTCAGCTCACGGCCCTCGTGGGACTTGCCTACGCTGGACAGCGCCGCGATGTCACCGTGGTCCTTCGCGGCCTTCTGCAGCTCAGCGGTCGTTTCGGCGTAGGTGTGGTACGCCTCGTCGCCCGGCGGGAAGTCGCCCGCGACCGCCGCGGTGCCCGCGCGTTCGCTCCGCTGCTTGAGCATGCTGTCGAAGTCGCCGAGCGGCTTCAGACCGAAGCCGTTGGCGCGCAGGGCCGCGGCCTGCCCCGGCGTGGCGACGACGGTCAGCGCGCCGCCGCGCGAACCCGCGACGTCGACGCCGGTACGAGTGACCTCGGTGCGTTTTTCCGGCGTGGACGCGCCCTCCACCGAGTACAGCCCTCTCGCCGGGTCGCCGGTCTGGGCGCTCGCGACGGGCGTCGTGACGGCCAGCAGGGCGAGCCCTGTGGCGGCCAAGGCGCCCCCGATGCGACGGCGTGTGGACATTTCGCCTCCGAACGATCTGGGGACAAGGTGTCGTTCACCGTCACCGAAGTGGATCATCCACGACAACCGACGATCGTCGTTCCCAGTTACCGGTTACGGCCAGAGGCGTTCTTTGTGCCAGCTTCCGTTCTCGCGCCGGTAGCGGAGCCGCCTGTGCCGCCGGTCGTGGCTCGCCTGCCAGAACTCCACTTCGGACGGCGTCACCAGGTAGCGGGTCCAGGTTTCCGGTGCCACGCCGGGATTCTCCTGGACCCAGCGCTCGGCTTCCGCGGCCGCGCGGTCGAGATCGGCCGGATCTTCGAGCACCTGGGACTGCCTGCCGATGAACGCCTCCACCCGGGACGCCGGCGGCCGGGCGGTGAAATCGGCGGCGGACACCTCGGGATCGGCGACCGAGACCGGGCCCCGCAGGCGCACCTGACGGCCTCGTCCCGGCCAGAAGAAGGTCAGCGCGGCGAACGGATTCTTCGCCAGCTGCACACCTTTCGGGCTTTCGGAACTCGTCGCGACCGCCCAGGTGTCGCCGTCGACGTCCTTGAGGATCACGACCCGCGCGTCCGGCACCCCATCGGAGTCCACTGTGGACAAGGTGACGGCGTGCGGCGCCAGGACGTGTTCGCCCGCTTCGTCGAGCCATTCCAGGAACAGCTCGCGCGGGATCGCCGGTGCGGCCTCGGTGTCGAACTCCGGAAGTTCTTCGGGGAACGACGGGCGGCCGCGCAACGTGCAGTTCATCAGTACCCCGGCGGGCGCTGCGGCGGATAACCGGGCGCGGGCGGCGGATAGTGCGGCGGATGCTGCCCCGGCGGCGGACCCTGCGCGGGCGGCGGCCCGACCGGGTACTGCGGTGGCGGTGGCTGCTGCGGCTGCCAGCCGGGAGGCGGCTGCTGGCCAGGCGGCGGACCGGGCGGCGGCCCCGGCGGCATGGGTGGCTGCTGGCCCTGCGACTGCGCCCACTGCACCTGCTGATAGACCTCGGCGGGCTGCGGGAAACAGAACGTCAGCTTCGCGTTGACCGAACCCTGTACCGCCGCGCCCCACAGCTTCCCGCCGACGAACGCGTACATCTGCGCCGCGGAAACGTCGACGGCCACCATGCGGGTCTCGCCGCCGAACTGGTTGCCGGACTTCGCCGACGCGGCCTGCGCGGCGTCCGGGTACACGCGGTCGCCGATCAGCCCGGCGATGACCACCGAAGCGGCCGTCCAGCCGACGGTGCCCATCACGTTCGCGCGCGCGTGCTGCGTCGCCAGCCCGGTGAAGTCGTACAACGCGGGCGCGGTGATCTCCGGGATCGCCGCGGCGACCACGCAGTAGTTCATCGTCGACATCATCACGGACTCGGTGAACAGCCCGACGACCGCCGTACTCGGGCCGATCTGGACGGTGTTCAGCCTGCCCCCGCTGCGCTGGATGCGCTCTGCGACCGCACCCAGGTACTGCTCCTTGCTGAGCACTGACCCTCCCGAAGACTCCTCGCGCAGCGCCATCGTCGCACGAAAACGGCGATCTGCTTCACTGGACGCCACTATGCGACGTCTTCTGATCTTGCCGCTCGTCGTGCCGCTGCTGGCGGCCTGCGGGCCGACGGAACAGCCGCCGCCCGCGGCGAGTTCGCCCACGCCGTCGAGTGCCGCGGCGCCCAGCATCCCGCCCGCCCCGGAACCCACCGGCAAAGGCCCGTGCCCGTACCTCGGCACCGACTTCGTCTCGGACGCCAACGGGCAGAAGGTCTCCAAGGTCAAGACCTCGGCCGACCAGCCGCATCCGACGTGTTTCTTCTACGCGCTGAGCGGGAAACTGCAGCTCACCGTGCGCGTGTACGTCGGGGAGCCCGCCGTGGCCAAGGCGCTGGTGGACCAGGCCGCGCCCATCGACACCTCGAACCCGGCCGACGAACCGGCGGGCTGGAAGGGCGGCTACCAGCCCTCCGGGGAAGGCGCCGTTTACGCCGTCGCGAAGGGTGGGAACGCGGTTGTCGTGACCACCAACCAGAAGCAGAGCATCAAAGCACGTACGGTGGCGAAGGAGGCTATCGGTGAGCTGAAGCTCTAGGTAGTGGTATCCACACGTCAGAGTGAAGTTGATCTTGTACTACCCTGTGCCGCACGCGCGAGGTTTCGCGGGACCAGCGCGGGCGCCAGATCCGGCGGAGGCCGCCTTGCGGTGTGGCTCGGCGGCACAAAAGATCATTTCTCCCCATAAGACAAAAGGACAGGTTTCGTGGCTGACACCCTCAAGGAAATCTTGCTCGACTCCAGCCGTCGCCCGGCGGTCGTGAGCGACTTCGAAGGTCTCGTCGACGCCGAGGTCTCGGACAAGGGCGGCGTTTCGGGTGCCGTCGTGAAGACCGGCTTCGCCGCCGTCAAGAAGATCAAGCCGGGCATCATCCCCGCCGCCGTCGACACCCTGCTCGACGACTTCACCGGTGCGCTCGAGCCGTTCTACGGCGACTACAAGGCCAAGGGCGGCAACGACTTCGGCGCGTACCTGGTCGGACGCAGCGACGAGGCTTCGGACGCGCTCCTGTCGGTCACCGACTCGCGCGCCGAGAAGAGCAGCCGCGACAGCATCAAGAAGGTCTACTCGAAGCTGCGCCCGAACGGCAAGAAGAACGTCGAGGAGGCCCTTCCCCGCCTCGGCCAGCTGATCGACAAGCACGCCGCCAACGCGTGATCCGTTCAGCCCTGCGCTGAGCCGAAACACCGAAGGGGCGCCGTCCGCTCTCGACATCACGTCGGGAGCGGCGGCGCCCCTTCGTGATTCCCTTGTCAGAGCTCCTGCTCCACAGATATCTTACATCGTGTAAGAGTTAACTGAGGCGGCTTGGGGAGCACGATGACGCCCTTTCACGGCACCGATCCGAAGAAGTTCATCGCGGACTTCCACGAGTCCTTCCACGACGAACTGGTGAACAGCGACGAAGACGCGGACGTGATCGTCGACCGCTATCACACGCCGGACATCGTGCAGATCGCCGACGGGCACCGGATGGACCGGGACAAGCTCATCGCGCACACCCGCCCGGTCCGCAAGAACCGGCCGACCGGGCGGATGGAAGTACACGAAGCCGTGGCGGACGGGGACCGGATCGCCGCGCGGAGCACCCTGCACGTGACGAATCGCGGCAAGGGCCTCACGATGGAGGTCTACTTCTTCGGGGAGTTCACCGCCGACGGCCGGATGCGCCGGGGACACACGCTCACCCGCACCGTGCCGGCGACATGAGCGCGCGCACCTACGTCGTGCGCGGGATGGCCTGCGGGTACTGCGCGGGCTTCGTCACCGAGGAGATCGAGACCATCGCGGGGGTCACCGGCGTGGCCGTGGACGTCGAGGCCGGGACGGTGACCGTCACCAGCGAAGAGGTCCTTGACATCGCTGTCATCCGCGCCGCTGTCGAAGAAGCGGGCTACGAATTCGTCCCCGGAGCGTGAAAGGGCCGCCCAAGACCCGATGAGGATCCTGGGCGACCCTTCGCGACAAGCAGAAAAGGGTGAGGCGTCAGTTCTTCTTGTCGGCGGAACTGGCGTTCGAAGCCTGGTGCCCGTTCTTCGGAGCCGCGGGCTTCACCGCACCCGAACCTCCAGCCGCACCCGAACCCCCAGCCGGACCGGAAGCTGCGGGCTTCGCGGGCGCGGCAGGCTTCGCCGGTGCGGGTTTCGGCGCGGCCGCGGCCGGAGCCGCGGGCTTGGCCGGAGGAGCGGGCGGAGCCTTCGGCGGCGCGGGCGCCACCGGCGGCTCCTGCTTGGAACGCAACGCGTAGGCGGCACCGGCACCGACGACGGCGATACCGATCACCCACGGCCAGCGACGACGCTTGCGCGTCCCCTTGGCCGCAGACTTCGCCTCGACGATCGCGGCCCTGAAGTCCTTCTTCGCCGCCTTGAAGTCCTTCTTGCCCCGGCGCTTGGACTCGCCTGCGGACTTCGCGGCCAGGATGGCGGCCTTGCGCGCCTTGCGGCCCGGCTTCCGCATCTCGGAAATCCTGGCCAGCGCCTCCTTACGAGCCGCCTTCGAGCTGCGCTTGAGCTCCTTCCGGGTCAGTTCCGTCTTCTTCGCGAGCTTCTTGCGCGCGCGACGGCTGGTCTTAGCGATCTCACCGGCGCTCTCGGAGAGCTTCTGCTCGGCTACCTCTACGGCGTGGGCGGTGGCTTCCTTACCCGCCTCGACGGCACGTTTGCGCAGGCCGAGCGCGCCGGCCTTCGCCGACTCGCTCACCGAATCTGCGGCCCGGGTCATGGCCTTCACCTCATCAATCGTTTTGATTCTGCTTCGTTGCTTGTAACCTATCGTGCCCCTTTTCCCCAGATCTTGCCGCAGATGGCACGATGAAGCTCGTGACTGAAAGCAAGGGATCCCTCATTGGTGGCGCACTGAAGGCCACTCTGCACACCAACCAGGGTGACATCAACCTGAACCTGTTCCCCGACCACGCGCCGAAAACGGTCGCGAACTTCGTCGGGCTCGCCGAGGGCAGCAAGGAGTACACCCAGCCCAACGCGCAGGGCGCGAACTCGGGCCCGTTCTACGACGGGTCGATCTTCCACCGCGTCATCGACGGTTTCATGCTGCAGGGCGGCGACCCGACCGGCACCGGCCGCGGCGGCCCCGGCTACAAGTTCGGCGACGAGTTCCACCCGGAGCTCCAGTTCTCCAAGCCGTACCTGCTGGCCATGGCCAACGCCGGACCCGGCACCAACGGCTCGCAGTTCTTCATCACCGTCGCGCCGACGACGCACCTGAACTTCAAGCACACCATCTTCGGTGAGGTCGCGGACCAGGCTTCCCGCGACGTCGTCGACGCGATCGGCCGCACGGCGACCGGTCCGGCCGACCGTCCGCTCCAGGACATCGTCATCGAGAAGGTCAGCATCAGCCGCGAGGGCTGACCGTAGAGCCGGTTACGGGGGATTTCGGTAGGTTGGTGGCATCGTGAGCCAACCACCGAATCCCCAGTACCAGCAGGCCGCCATGCCCGGCTGCTGGTGGCACCCGAACCGGCCGACCGGGCTGAGCTGTTCACGCTGCGAGCGTCCGGCCTGCCCGGATTGCCTGCGCGAAGCGGCCGTGGGCTTCCAGTGCACGGACTGCGTCCAGGCGGGGCGCCAGCAGGATCGCGTCCAGCAGAAGCAGTACCGCGACGCGGGCTACGGCGCCACCACCATCGCCGGCGCCCGGCAACCTCGGACGGCCGTCGTGACGCCGGTCCTCCTGGCGATCAACGTCGCCGTCTTCTTCCTCACCGTCGCACTGGCCGGCAGCCTCGCGAGCAACAACATCTCGGAGTTCTTCCAGCTCGGCAACCTGGCCAACGCGCCGACGCTCGCGGGCAACGAATGGTGGCGGATCTTCACCTCGGGGTTCCTGCACTTCGGCCTGCTGCACGTCGCGAGCAACGCCTTCTCGCTGTGGTTCGTGGGCCGCCCGCTGGAGGTCGCGCTCGGCCGCGTCCCGTTCACGGCGCTCTACTTCGTGTCGATGCTCGGTGGCTCGGCCGCCTGCCTGGTGTTCTCGGACCTCGGAGCGCGCCCGGTGGTCGGCGCGTCCGGTGCCATCTTCGGACTCATGGGCGCCTACGCGGTCATCGTCATCAAGCTCAAGCTCAATCCCACCTGGCTGCTCGTCATGCTGGGGTTGAACGTCTTCATCACCTTCCAGGTGCCGGGTATCTCCGTCCTCGGGCACGCCGGCGGATTCGCCGCCGGTCTCCTGGTGACCTTCGCGCTGCTGTACGCGCCGGAGAAAGACCGGCTCAAGTGGCAGATCGGCGGGATCGTGATCGTCGTCGTGGCGATCATCGGGCTCATCGTTTGGAAGGACACCCAGACCGTGACGGCGGCGTACTGCGAGTTCGTGCGGTTCCAAGGTCAGGTGATCTACGCCTGCTACGGGTAGTGAGCACGCTTCCCCCGAGTGGGTTATGCGATTACCCGGTGGGGAAGCAACAAGTCCGGGTATCTTCGAGTTGATCATTGACATCATCAACTTGGGGGTTGAGATGAAGATCCGGAAAGCAGCAGCTCTCACCGCCGTCGCCCTGATGGCGTCGGCCTTGGCACCGTCGGTCGCGCAGGCCGGGCAAGCCGCCGAGACCTGCCAGACCTACACCAAACGCTATTTCCTCGGCTCCGGCAGCGCGATCACACTGCGTGTCGCCTACGTCGACGCGGCGTTGAAAATCTGCTTCGGCGATCCCGGCGTCACTTCGGCGGTGGCGACGCAGACCGTCGGCACCACCGGCCCGGGTGCGGCCACCGGCTGGGAGATCACCGCGGGCCCGGCCGTGGTGGAGGATCAGCGGCCCCGGCACGTCAAAGCGAAGTTCAGCGGATCGCTGCGGACCTGCGTCGTGAAGATCAACCCGATCTGCTCGCCGGCCTCGCCGTACGAGATCTTCGGGGAATACGCGCCGCCCGCGGTGGGACCGGCCGTTCCGGGCTGGTCACACGGCCCCAACGGCGACGTCCACTACTACGACAACGCCTGACCCTTGAGGGCGGTGAGGACGTCCAGGACGTCCCTGGGGTCCTCACCGAGGTCGATCCGGCCGAACACCAGCAGGTGGTCGCCGGATTCGACCTCGAGGGTCAGGCTGTCCCGGCCGAGCCGTCGCGTCGTGCGGACCCGCAGCCGGGCTTCGGACCAGGAGTAGTGGCGCGCGCCGCCGACGGTCCTGGCCAGGATTCCGTCGGGACCGGCGGCAAGCCGGGGACGGAGCAGGGTGCCGTGCAGCGCGAGCGCGCCCACCGAGAGCGTCGCGAACCCGGTCAACAGCGTGCCGCCGACGTCACCGCCGATGGCCAGCCACAGCACGCCTGCCAGCAACAACAGGGTGACCAGCCAGGCCACTACCACAACGTTCTGCTGCGGTGCCCAAGAGGTGGGGTAGTTATCCACAGGGGTTATCCACACTGGGGATGAGTCACACCGGTGTAATTAGGCGTCAAGCCGCCATCCGGGGTAATGCTCACCGCCACCGCATCGTCATGAGCAACCCGGCGATCATCAGCGCGAAACCGATGAGGAAGTTCAAGTTGCCCAGCTCCGCCATAAAGGGGATCTTGTCGCCCGCGATGTAGTTGACGACCAACCACATCAGGCCGACCAGCATGAGGCCGAACATCACGATCTTGTAGAACAGGTTCGACGGGCCCGCGGCCTTGACCTTCACCGGCGTGCGGCGGTCGGTCGGCGGGGTGTACGCCGTCTTCTTACGGACCTTGGACTTCGGCATCGTGTTCCTCGCGTACTGTTCGGCTTCCCTGGTGGCGATGACCCGCTTTCGGGTGCGCAACCAGCGCCACGTGCACACGTTAACGTAAACGAGCGCCGCTGGGCACCGTCCGGGACCGGTCGATTTCCCGCACTGTGACAATGGTGTCACACACGGTTCGACACACTGTGCCGGTTCGACACTGCGGCTTGGTTCGAGACTGAGGAGCTTGGGTGGTGGCTGAGCGGGAAGAGCCGGGCGGAGACCGACGGCGGTACTCCGAACGACCACCCGGAGGAGGCCGTCCGGCCCCCCGGCGTAGGCCTGAGGACGCGGTTCCGCCGCGTCGGGCCCCGGGCGAGGCGCCGACGCCTCGACGGAGGCCGCAGGACGGCAGGGCGTACGACGGGCCTCCGCCGCGCCGCCGGACGGACGCGCCGCCGCGCCGCCGTCCCGCGCCGCCGCCGGGGTCGACCGAGGAGACCGTCATCTTCGAACCGGTCGGCGGTGGTACCGCGACCGAGGAACGGCCGCCACCGCGCGAACTGGGCAAGGGCGGCGCCGCCATCCGGACCGTCGGCGAGCTGCTCATCACCGCGGGCCTCGTCGTGCTGCTGTTCATGGTCTACGAGGTCTACGTGACCGACCTCTTCTCCGCGGGCAAGCAGTCCGAGGCGAGTTCGGAACTGGACGGCGAGTGGGGCAAGGACCGGCAGCTGCATCCCGACCTGGTCGACGGGAAGGCGTTCGCCAGGATCCACATCCCGGTGTTCGGCGCCGACTTCAACTTCACCATCCAGGAAGGCACCACCGAGGCCGCCCTCGAAGTCGGCCCCGGCCACTACAAGGGCACGGCGCTGCCGGGCGAGCCGGGCAACTTCGCCATCGCCGGCCACCGGGTCGGCAAGGGCGCGCCGTTCAACGACCTGGACAACCTCGGCTCGTGCGACCAGATCATCATCGAGACGCAGACCGACTTCTACGTCTACAAGGTGTTGCCGTACAAGGACGAGGTCGAAGGCTGGGCCGCGGGCAAGGGCGCGCAGCCGAAGTGCAAGAACGTCGGGACACTGCGCGACCCGAACGCCGTCGACGGCGGTGCCTACGGCGAGACCAACGGCCGCCGCATCGTGTTCCCGACCAAGGGCGAGACCGTGAACCCGGTGCCGTACAAGGACCCGGAGATCCTGCCGAAGGCCGAGCAGGTCTCGCTGCTGACGCTGACGACCTGTCACCCGAAGTTCTCGGCCAAGGAACGGCTCATCATCCACGCGGTGCTGGCTCAGCAGGTGCCGAAGAACCAGGTCGGCTCCTACGCCGAACTCCTGCCCAAGATCTCGGAGGCGCGCTGATGTACGGCTGGATCTGGCGCAAGCTGCCAGGCCCCTTCGCGGTGAAGCTGGCGACGGCGGTCGTGCTGGCGCTCGGCATCGTGGCGCTGCTGATGCTGGTCGTCTTCCCGTGGCTTGAACCCCGGCTCTGGTTCAACGAAGTGAGCGTCCAGTAGGCGTGCGATTCGGAGTCTTTCTCGTTTCCGGCCGGTTTCCCGGGCAGGAGGACGCCGAGGTCCTGCGCCGGTCGGTCGACGCCGCCATCGCCGCGGAACGGGCCGGGTTCGACGACGTGTGGTTCGCCGAGCACCATTTCATGCCGTACGGCGTCTGCCCGTCCGCGATCACCCTCGCCGCGCACGTGCTGGGCCGCACCGAGCGGATCGCCGTCGGCACCGCGGTGAGCGTGCTGTCGGTCGCGCATCCGGTGGCGCTCGCCGAACAGTGGTCGCTGCTCGACGCGGTTTCCGGCGGACGGCTGCGGATCGGCGTCGGCCGGGGTGGGCCGTGGCAGGACCTGGAGGTCTTCGGCACCGGCGCGTCCCGCTACGAAAGCGGGTTCGAGGAGAGCCTCGACCTGCTACTGGCCGCGATGACGTCGAAGACCGTCTCCGCCGAAGGGGAGCACTTCGCCTTTCGCGAGGTGCCGATGGTGCCGCGGCCGGAGCGGGCTCCGCGCATGGTCGTGGCCTGCGGGGACGCCGGCTCCCGCGCGGTCCGGCTCGCCGCCGATCGCGGGCTGCCGATGCTGCTCGGGCTGCACACCGACGACGACGGCAAGATCGAAACCCTTGCCGCGTACGGGGATTCCGCCGCCGGACACGTCTCGACGGTGATGTGCCAGGTCGGGGACGATGCGCTGGACATCGTGCGGTCCGCGTTGCCTGGCTCCCTCAAGGAGGGATTCGCCGGGCACGTGTACCTCGACGGCAAGCGGGGGCTCGACAAGGACCCGGTCTCCTACACCGACCGGCTGTGCGAGATGCACCCGATCGGCGGCGTGGAGTACTGCGTCGACCGGCTGGGAACGAGCATCCGGCGTACCGGGGTCTCCCACGTGATCATGATGGTGGAAGCGTCCGGTACGCCGGAGGGAACGCTCGAGAACATCGCGCGGATCGGGGAAGAGGTCCTTCCCGCGCTGCGACGGGGTTAGCAGTCGCGGAGTTCCGGGCTCTGGTTCAGCAGCTGGCCGCGCACCGAGACGAACGCGCGGTACCGGTCACTGTCCACTTGGGACGGTTTGAACGCGGCGACGCGGTGGCAGTTCTGGAACGCCAGCTTCACGCCGAAGTGCCGTTCCAGCCCGCCGCGGATGGAGTCGGAGGCGAGCGCCCGCAGCAGCTGGCCGCGTTCGGCCTCGCTCGGCGGCGGCGTCTCGTTGTCGGCGAACCCGTCGGCCGCGCCCTCGGCCTCCGCGATGACACCGGTGATCACGGTCCAGGCGTAGGGCAGGGACTCCCGGACACAGGCGACGAATTCGGCGTCGGAGACCTCCCCGCGCTCGGCCTTCTCCAGCAGCGCGGGCGATACATCCAGAGACATCGAACCTCCGAGAGAGACACGGTGAACGTGGGCCATCTACCTGACTACTCACCCTCGGCCCGAGCCACAAGAGAAAACGATGATCATCACCACTTTGGCGGAAGCCGTCGTCACTCCCAGCGAAAGAGCTTGGCCGCCACGACACAACTGCCCACCGCGAAAGCCGCCAGAACGGCGAGTTGCAGCGGCTGGGCGCCGGCGCCGGTCCAGGCGTCTTCGAGGGCTTTGACACCCGGCGGGATGTACGCGCCGATGTCCCGGATGGCCTCCGGAAGCAGCGGACGCGGCAGCCAGACGCCACCGAGGAACATGACCGGGACGTAGGCGATCATCGCGATCCCGCCCGCGGCGCGGCTGGTCTTGGCGACCGCCGCGGCGATCAGGCCGAGGCCGAAGATCGCGGTCGTCCCGAGGACGAACGTCAGCAGGAAGCCGAGCGGGTGACGCGGGCTGGGGACGTCGAAGACGACGCCCGCCGTCACGAGGAGGATGCCGACCCCGCCGATCGTCACGGTGACGTTGATGATCAGCTGCGCCACCAGCAGCTGGGCCGGGTGTACCGGAGTGGTGGCGAAGCGGCGGAGGATGCCCTGCTCGCGGTAGGAGGCGATGATCCCGGGAATCGCCTGCAGGCCCATCATGGCCATGGTGAGCACGATCATCGACGGCACCCAGGCGTCGAGGAAGCGCATTCCCGTCGCGGTGCCGCTTTCCGCGCGGATGCCGGGGATCATCCCGAGCACGGCCGTGATGGCCGTCGGCAGGAGAAGCCCGCCGAGGACGAAGCCCGGCGTGCGGAGGGCGATTTTCGTTTCGGTGACGGTGATCTTGGCCAGCGTGTTCATTTTCGTCTCCTGCTCTCAGTCGCGGCCGGTCAGGGACACGAAGGCTTCGTCCAAAGTGGATTTTCCGGCGCGGTCACGAAGTTCGGCCGGAGTTCCGGTGGCGACCACGCGGCCGGCGTCGAAGATCGCCAGGCGGTCGCAGAGGCGTTCGGCCTCGTCCATGAAGTGCGTGACGAGGAGGACGGTGACGCCGGTGTCGCGCACGGTCTCGACGAGCTTCCAGGTGTCGCGGCGGGCGTGCGGGTCCAGTCCGGTGGTCAGCTCGTCGAGGACGGCGACCTCGGGGCGGCCGACCAGTGCGAGCGCGATCGAGACGCGCTGTTTCTGGCCGCCGGAAAGCTTGCCGAAGTACTTGTCCCGCTGCTCGGTGAGTCCCAGTTTCGCGAGCAGGTCGCCGGTGTCGGCGGGGTTCGCGTAGAAGGACGCGTAGAGGTCGAGCGCCTCGTGGACCTTGATCTTGTCCGGCAGGCGGCTCTCCTGGAGTTGCGAGCCGAGGCGCTGCCGCAGCGCGGTGTGGTCCTTGCCGGGGTCGAGGCCGAGGACCGACATGGTGCCGGAGTCCGGCGTCCGCAGGCCCTGGAGGCATTCGACGGTGGTGGTCTTGCCGGCGCCGTTGGTCCCGAGGATCCCGAAGATCTCGCCCTGTTCCACGTGGAACGAAACGTCGTCGACCGCGACGTGCTCCCCGTATGTCTTGCGGAGGTTGCTGACTTCGATGAGTGGCATGCGAAAAACGTTATGGCGCAAGGGAGTTGGCCAGAATGGCGCTGAACCCACACTTGGGGTGGGGCTGGACCCACCCTGATCGTGGGCCTGTGGTCACTGTGCCGGGCCGAGGCGGTGGGGAAGACTTCGCCGTATGATCCGCACCCACCTCACCTCAGTGCGCCGGGGCTTCGTGCTCGCGGCCTTGGCGCTGGTGAGCTGGCTGGACCTGCTGCTCGAACTGGTGGGTTTCTGCCTGCTCTGTGTCGGCCTGGTCTTCGCCTACACGCTGGCGCTCGAAGGGACGCGTCCGCGCGCCGCGCTCACCCGGCGGCTGTCCGGACGTTGGTGCGGTGTCGACGTCGAACCGCCCTACCGGCCGGCGCCGCCGGAGCCGGAACGCGAGCGCGACGGCTGGTACCGCGAAGGGAACAGCCTGTTCAAGCGGCCATGGTTGATCAAGTGGACCAAACGGTTCGAGTGGATCGCCGACGATCCGGCGACCGGCCGCGATCTCGGCTGGCAGCTGTGGAATCCACTCGCGGGCCTGCTGCTGGTACCCGCGGTTGTGCTGACCGGGCCGCGCGCGCTCCGGCTGTACGGGAAGTGGACGCGCTGGTGGCTCGGACCCCGTCCGGCCCGCGACGGAGACGGCTGGGCCAAGAAGAGGATGAAGGCGCTGGGCTTCCAAATGGGGCTGTTGGCGCTTTCGGTCGCGCAGCTCGGGATGGTGATCCCGACGCTGCTCAGCCTGATCTGGCCGTCGTCGCTGTTCCCGACGATGGTCGTCGCCGGTCGCTCGGTGACCGACACCCTGCGCCGCGAGGCCAAGAACTGGACCGGCGTGCGGATCGACCGCCCGTACCTGCCGGAGCCGCCGTTCCCCGTTCCCCGGGCGGACGGGATGTACCAGCACGGACGGCAGCTGTACGACACGCCGTGGTGGCCGGCGCGGCTCGCGCGCTTCCGCTGGGCGATGTTCGACCGCGCGACCTGGCGGGACATGGCGGCCGCGGTGGTCAACTCCGTGGTCCTGCTGCTGATGGTGGTGCCGACGGCGGCGCTGGTGTTCGGCGGTATCTGCGGCGCGGTGGCGCTGTGGGTCTTGCGGCCGTTCGGGCAAGCGCTCGCGCTGACTCCGGTCGCCGTGGCGGCCTTCGTCGCCGGACTGGCCGCGACGCCGTGGCTCGCCCGCCAAGGAGCGCGCTTCGCGAAGCTGCTGCTGGGGCCGACAGAGGCTTCGCGGCTGGCACAGCGTGTCGAACGGCTGAAGGAGACACGGACGGACGCGTCGGTCGCGCAGGCCGCCGAGCTGCGGCGCATCGAACGGGACCTGCACGACGGTGTCCAGTCGCGGCTGGTCGCGATGGGTATGAAGCTGGGTGCGGTCGAAGCGCTGATCGACAGCGACCCGGCCGCGGCGAAACGGCTGGCCGCCGAGCTCCGGCAGACGTCGTCCGAAACGCTGACCGAGTTGCGGCTGCTGGTGCGCGGGATTCACCCGCCGGTGTTGTCCGAGCGCGGGCTCGGTGACGCCGTGCGGGCGATGGCGCTCGACAGTCCGCTGCGGGCTTCGGTGAACGGCGTCCTGCCTCGGCTAGAGCAGCTCGCGGAGGCGTGCGCGTACTTCGCGGTCAGCGAGCTGCTGGGCAACGCGGCGAAGCACGGCGAGGCGCGGCGAGTGTCGATCGACCTGGGCTACGACGACGGCCTGTTGCGGATCGAGGTGACCGACGACGGCAAGGGCGGCGCGAACGCGGCCAGGGGTAGCGGGATTCGCGGGATCGAACGCAGGCTGGGCACGTTCGACGGTACTTTTGCGCTGACCAGCCCGCCCGGCGGGCCGACGAAGGCGATCATGGAGCTCCCGTGCCAGCTCGACCCCGATGTGTCGTCGCCGAGGACCAGTACCTCCTCCGAGACGGCTTGACGCATTTGCTGACCGCGCACGGTTTCGACGTCGTCGAGGCGGTGGGCACCGGGCCGGAACTGGACCGGGCGCTGCGCACACACCGGCCCGACGTTTCGGTCGTCGACGTCCGCATGCCGCCGACGCTCACCGACGAAGGGCTTCAGGTCTCGCTGGCGGTACGGCGTGACCTCCCCGGCTTGCCGATTCTCGTTCTGTCACAACACGTCGAGCAGCTCTACGCACGTGAGCTGCTCGCCGACGGCGCGGGCGCGATCGGCTACCTGCTGAAGGACCGCGTCTTCAACGCCGACCAGTTCATCGACGCGGTACGGCGGGTAGCGGGTGGCGGGACCGCGATGGACCCCGAGGTGATCGCGAAACTGGTAGCGGGCAACGCATCCGACCCGCTCGCGGCGCTGACCCCACGCGAACGCGAAGTGCTCGGCTTGATGGCGGAGGGCTGTTCCAACGCCGCCATCGCCGGACGGCTGCACTTCAGCGAAGGCGCGGTGGGGAAGCACACCGCGAACATCTTCGCGAAACTCGGCATCGTCGCCTCGGACGACACGAACCGCCGGGTCCTCGCGGTTCTGGCTTACTTGGGCACACCGTGAAGGCCCCCTTCCCTCGACTCAGCCGAGGGAAGGGGGCCTTCACGCGCAGTTTTCAGAAGCGGGAGATACGAGTCATCTCGTCACGCTCGACGACCTTGACGCGGTCCCGGCCGTGCGGGACGCCGAGGGACTTCTCGTGGGCGTCGAGCTTGCCCCAGCCCTCCCAAGTGGTGAAGGGAACGCCGCGTTCGGTCAGGAAACCGAGGATCGCGTCGGGGTCGTCCACGGCCGGGGCCGCCAGGGCGTCGGCGTCGGCCAGCAGGCTCGCGATGGTTTCGGCCGCGTCACCCTTGGTGTGGCCGATGAGGCCGACCGGACCGCGTTTGATCCAGCCGGTCACGTAGACGCCCGGCACCTGCTCCTCGTCGATGTCCAGCACCCGGCCCGCCTGGTTCGGCACGGTCCCGGTGGTGTGGTCGAACGGGATCTCCGGCAGATGCGACGACAGGTAGCCCACCGCCCGGTAGACGGCCTGGACGTCCCAGTCGTGGAACTCGCCGGTGCCGCGCACGTTGCCGTCACCGGTCAGTTCGGTGCGCTCGGTCCGGAGGCCGACGACCCGGCCGTCCTCGCCGACGACCTCGCAGGGCGAGTGCAGGAAGTGCAGGTGCAGCCGCTTCGGCCGGTCGCCCTGGTCGCGGATCGCCCACTCCTGCAGCGTCTTCACGACCATGTCGATCTGCTTCGACGCCCGCAGCGCGGCGATGCTGCCCTCGTCGAACTCGATGTCCTCGGGGTAGACGATGACCTCGACGTTCGGCGAGTGGTCCAGCTCCCGCAGCTCCAGCGGCGTGAACTTCGCCTGAGCCGGGCCGCGGCGGCCGAACACGTGCACGTCGGTGACCGGGCTGGCCTTCAGGCCCTGGTAGACGTTGTCCGGGATGTCGGTGCTGAGCAGCTCGTCCGCGGTCTTCGCGAGGATCCGCGCCACGTCGAGTGCCACGTTCCCGACCCCGAGGACCGCGACCGAGGTCGCGTTCAGCGGCCAGGTGCGCGGCACGTCCGGGTGTCCGTCGTACCAGGAGACGAAGTCGGCGGCGCCGTAGCTGCCGTCGAGGTCGATCCCGGGGATGTCGAGCGCGCGGTCGGCCATGGCGCCGGTCGAGAAGATCACGGCGTCGTAGAACTGGCGCAGGTCGTCGAGCTTCAGGTCGGTCCCGTAGTCGACGTTGCCCAGCAGCCGGATGTTCGGCTTGTCGAGGACCTTGTGCAGGGCGGTGACGATGCCCTTGATCCGGGGGTGGTCGGGCGCGACGCCGTACCGGATCAGCCCGAACGGCGCCGGCATGCGCTCGAACAGGTCGATCGTCACGTCAGCGTCGGACTTGTCGAGGATGTCGGCGGCGTAGATGCCGGCCGGACCGGCACCCACGATGGCTACACGAAGAGAACGGCTCACTCCTACCACGGTAAGTTAGGCAGCCCTAACAATCATTGTGATCTGGCGTACGGTCCACCTGGTGGGAGCCGCTAAGCTGGCTTCATGCGCGTGCTCGTCGTCGACAACTACGACAGTTTTGTCTACAACCTGGTCCAGTACCTGGCCCAGCTCGGCGCCGACTGCACCGTCTGGCGTAACGACGTGGTGGATGTCGGCAAGCTCGGCGAGTTCGACGCGGTGCTCGTCTCTCCCGGCCCCGGAACCCCGGAACGCGCTGGTCAGAGCATGGACGTCATCCGCGAATGCGCCGAGAAGCGCATCCCGATGCTCGGCGTCTGCCTCGGCCACCAGGCCCTCGGCGTCGTCTTCGGGGCGACCGTCGACCGCGCCCCCGAACTGCTGCACGGCAAGACCAGTCAGGTCCACCATTCGGGCGACGGAGTGCTCGCCGGGCTGCCCGCGGAATTCACCGCCACGCGGTACCACTCGCTGACCGTTCTGCCCGAAACCATCGACGACGCCGTGTTCGAGATCACAGGCCGCACCGACTCCGGTGTCGTGATGGGCATGCGGCACCGCGAGCTGCCGCTCGAAGGTGTCCAGTTCCATCCCGAATCCGTGCTCACCCAGGGCGGGCACCGGATGTTGGCGAACTGGATGGCTTCCGCCGGGCACCCCGTCCCCGACGCCAGGGTCAACGAACTCGAACAGGAGACCCGCGCGCTGCAGAAGGCCGCTGCTGCGTGACCTCGCTGATCCGGCTCGAAGGAGTCGGTAAGCGCTACGGCCGCGGTGAACCCGTGCTCGCCGACGTCGACCTCGACGTCCCGGCCGGTCGTGTGATCGGCGTCCTCGGCTCGAACGGTTCGGGGAAGTCGACGCTGCTCAAGATCCTCGCGGCACTCTCCCGGGTAACGTCGGGAAGCGTCATCGGCAGCCCGCGTGTCGGCTACCTGCCGGACCGGTTCCCGGCAGGCCAGCGGATGAGCGCGCGGGCGTACCTGCGGCATATGGCCCGCATCGGCGGCCATGTCGACCTGTCGGCAATCGATCCGCTGCTGGACCGGCTGGCGCTGGTCGGCGGTCCGGACGCGCCCTTGCGGACCCTGTCGAAGGGCAACGCCCAGAAGGTCGGCCTCGCGCAGGCCGTGCTCGCCGAGCCGGAACTGCTGATCCTCGACGAGCCTTGGTCCGGGCTCGACGTCGAAGCCCACACGGTGCTCGGCGAACTCGTCGCCGAGACCAGGGACCGGGGCGCGAGTGTGGTCTTCACCGATCACCGCGCGGCCGCCGTGCACGCCCACGCCGACGACGTCTACCGGATGGACGGCGGCCTGCTGACCCGTGTCGAACCAGGCGCGACAAGGATCGTCCTTCACGGGCCCGCCAGCGACTGGTCCTCGGAACCCGGCGTCAGCCAAGTCGTGGTCGAAGGCGGGAGAGTCGTCCTGACGGTCGAAGCCGGGCACACGGACGCGGTCCTGCTACGTGCGCTCAACCGCGGCTTCTCGGTCCGGGAGGTGGCGCCGTGCTCGCCATGACCCGCTACTACCTCGCGCTGCTCGGCCATTCCCAGCGCTACCTTCCCGCGACCCTCGCCTATCTCGCGGTGAACACCGTGCTCTACACGGACCCGAAGTCGCCGCTGCTGCCGCAGTACGGGATCAGCGCGGGTTCACTGCTGGTGGTCTCGTGCTGGCTGACGATCGCGATGCTCGACGTCGAAGACCCGGTCCAGCGGCTGGTGACCTTCAGCCACGCACGGCGCTGGCGATCGGTCCTCGGCGGCGCCACGCTGGCCGTCTTCGCCTGCGCCGCGGTGCTGATCATCGTGACGCTGGCCTGGTCGGGCCTCCGCTCCGGCGGTTTCCCGATCGGCACCCTCGCCCTCGGGGCCGCGGCGCACGCGCTGTGCGCGCTGTTCGGGATCGCGATCGGGCTGCCCTGTTCGCGGCTGCTGGTCCCGCGCGTCGGCTGGTCGGTATTGGCGGCGATCTTCGCGCTCGCGGCCGTGCTCCTGGTCAAGTGGCTTCCGCTGGCCAACCCGCTGCTGCGCGCCTTGACCTCGCAACAACCACTGGCCGTCCCGTTCACGGTGGCCGCGGTGGCGGCGGTCGCCGCCCTGCTGCTGAGCGCGACGGCCGTCGGAAATCTGCTGCGACGCAACGCCTGATGCCGCGTCTCAGCGTGCTCAACGGACCACCCGCCTGCGGGAAGTCGACGCTCGCCCGGCGGTACGCCGAAGAGCACCCGTTGACCTTGAACCTCGACGTCGACGACGTGATCATCCCGCAGTTCCTCGGCCGTGCAGGTTTCCTCGAACGACTGGAAACGCTCGCAGGGGAGGCCGCGGAGTTCCACGAGATCGTCGTCCTCGACACCAGACACGTCAAGGCGCACGAGATGCTGGGCGGCCCCGAACGGCTCGCGGCCATGTACGACAGGCTCGGCACTCATTGCGACGCGACCGAAGGTGGTCGTGGTGCATACCAGCGCGGGGCTTATTCAGCAGGCCTACCAAGGACTTCTCGAAAGCTTGGCGCCCTAATCGGTAGTCGACAAAGCCGGTAGAGCGATCACTTTGACAAGCGGTGTGAGATCGGTGAAATCCGGGCCATTGCGGGTGACCAAAGGAATCCGATGGATCGCCGCGACCGCCGCTATGAGGAGATCCATTCGCCGTCCTCGTGGCTGCCTGCCGCCGTCGAGGACCATGGCGTACAGCTGGCCGTACATGCGGGCCGCCTCCGGGGTGAACGGGAGACAGACGATCCGAGCCTCGACACGTTGGAGGCGCACCAGCCGGGAGGCTCTGTCGCGGGGGCGGGCAGCGCCGTGCACCCCGGCTGCCAGTTCGGCGAGGGTGATCGAGCTGATGGCCGCGGGTGCGTCGAGCGCGAGTTCCTCGGGACGAGGAAGGGCGATGACCGCCGAAGTATCGAGCAGAACCCTTTCGGTCACTGCTCCGGCTCTCCAGGGCCACGGTGAGGATCAGGGTCCGCCGCGCGATCGACATCTGCGAAGAAACGCTCAGGATCTTCCGGCGGAAGATCGCCGAGGAGCTCGATCAGCTCGCCGAACGGAACGAACGTCGGCTTCTGGCTGTGCGGCACGATGTCCGCGACAGGCGTCCCGTTACGCGTGAGAACAAAACTGTCGCCTTCTTCGACGGCACGCATGATGTTCGGTGTGTCGTTGCGCAGCTCGCGTTGAGTGATCTGCCGGACCATGCCCCTAGTGTAGCGCTTCGTAGCGACCTGTTTGTCCCGGTACAAGAATGGGCCCGCACGAAAACCCGTGCGGGCCCATTCCCAGTCTGACTATCCGCCCGGGAAACCCGGCAGGTTTCGCGAACTCGACGACGTCGGCGTCTCATCGCCTTCGACGATGAACAGCGTGATCGGCGCGTTCTTCGCGATCTTCGCACCGGCCTGCGGGTTGGTCTTGCTGACCTTGCCCGCCTGGTCCCGGTCGCCGTTCTTGTCGGCCTGCGTGTCCAGGTTGCCGGACCAGCCCAGCTGCTGCAGCTGCCGCGTCGCCTGCTCCTCGGTCATGCCCTTCAGATTCGGCATGTCGAAGGTCTCCTGGCTGCCGTTCGACACGGACAGCTTGACCACACTGCCGACGGCGACCTTGCCGCCGTTCGGGGTCTGGTCGATCACCGTGCCCTTGGGCTGGTCGGAGTCCACGTTGTTGACCTGCGGGGTGAAACCGGCCGCCTTCAACCCGGCTTCGGCCTCGGCCTGCGTCTTGCCCTTGTAGTTCGGGACCGTCTTCAGGTCCTTGGACTTGCCGACCGTGATGTCGACCTTCGAACCCTGGTCGACCTCGGCCTGCGAAGCCGGGTTCTGCGAGATGACCTTGCCTGCCTCGTTCGTGTTTTCGGTCTCTTCCTCGGAGGTCGCGCCGAGTTTCAGACCGGCTTCGGTCAGCGCCGTCGTGGCTTCGGCCACGGTCTTGCCCTTCAGATCCGGGGTTTTGACCTTCTCCGGCTTCGCGCCGACGGTCAGTGTGACCTTGTTCGAGGTCAGCGTGACCTGACCTTCGTTCGGGTTGATCGCGATGACCTTGCCGATGTCGTTCTCGCCGCAGGCGGGCAGGCCGTTGACGGCTTCCCCGGTGCAGGGGACCTTCTTGGTTTCCAACGAGTTGAAACCGGCGCTGCGCAGGGTGTCCGTCGCGAACGCCTCACTCTGGTTGAGGACGTTCGGAATCGTCTTGCTCTCCGCGCCGGAGTCCTTGAAGGCACCCGACAACCACACGATCAGCAGCACCACGGCGGCCAGCGAGGCCACGAGACCGGCGATGAGCCAGGCACGCCGCTTCTTCTTCGCGGCCGGGTCCTCGTCTTCGTCCTCGTACTGGTCGTAGCGCTGCGGCACCCGGCGGTCGGAGTCCATGACCTGGGTGCGCTCGTCCTCCGACATCACCATCGGCGCGGCCGGACGCTGGCCGGACAGCGTGCGGACCAGGTCCGAACGCATCTCCGCCGACGACTGATAGCGGTTCGCCGGGCCCTTCGCGAGCGCCTTGAGCACGACGGCGTCGAGCTCGGGCGCCACGGCGGGGTTCACCGACGAAGGCGGGTTCGGGTCTTCCCGGACGTGCTGGTACGCCACCGCCACGGGCGAGTCGCCGGTGAAGGGCGGCTCGCCGGTGACGAGTTCGTACAGCACACAACCGGCGGCGTAGACGTCGGAACGCGCGTCGACGGACTCACCGCGCGCCTGCTCCGGCGAGAGGTACTGCGCCGTGCCGATCACCGCGGCGGTCTGCGTCATCGCGGACTGCCCGTCGTGCATGGCGCGCGCGATACCGAAGTCCATCACCTTGACGGCGCCGTTCTTCGTGATCATCACGTTCGCCGGTTTGACGTCGCGGTGCACGATGCCGTGCCGGTGCGAGAAGTCCAGTGCCGCGCAGACGTCGGCCATGACCTCCATCGCCCGCTTCTGCGACATCGGCCCTTCGGTCTTCACGATGTCCCGCAGAGTCCGTCCTTCGACGTACTCCATGACGATGTAGGGCAGCGGGCCGAACTCGGTGTTCGTCTCGCCGGTGTCGTACACGGCGACGATCGCCGGGTGGTTCAGTGCCGCCGCGTTCTGTGCCTCGCGACGGAAACGTTCTTGGAACTGGGGATCCCGCGCCAGGTCGGCACGCAGGATCTTGATCGCCACCTCCCGGCCCAGGCGCACGTCGTGGCCGTGGTGGACCTCCGACATGCCTCCGTAGCCGAGCGTTTCGCCCAGCTCGTAGCGGTTGCTGAGCAGTCTTGGTGTGCTCATCTCTGCGTGCCGTTCCATTCCGTCCAAGGTTTGCTGCTCATCATTCCCGGATTCGCCTGTCCGGCCGGCTCCTCGGTGCCGCCCTCCGTCGGCACCGCTGGGTATGCGGATGTCGGCGAAGGACCTTCAGACTCTTTACCCGGAGCCGGCACGTGTTCACTAGTTTCCACGCCGCCCGACTGCGGTCCGTTGCCCGAACCGACCAGTCTCACGATGAGGAAGGCTCCTGCCACCAGTACTGCGATCAGGATCACCGCGAGCAGCACCCACCAGCCCCATTGTGGCCGTCTGCCCGGCAGACGGCGGACCGCCATCGGTGGCGGGCCGCTGACCGGGTGCATCGCCGGATGCGACGCCGACCCGATGGCCACCATCGGGTTCGGCGGCGAATGCGGTCCGGGCGGGACCTGCTGCGGCAGCACCGGCTGACCCGCCGAATAGGCCACGTTGACCAGCCCCGACGGTGTCGGCAGCGGAAGCCCGGCGCGGACCGCGGCGACCGCGGCGGCGAACTCGCCACCGCTGTTGTACCGCTGTCGCGGATCCTTGATCAGGGTCGCTTCGATGACCGCGCGGGCGCCCGGTGGCACGTCCGGCGGCAGCGGCGGCGGGAGGTCGCGGATGTGCATCATCGCGACGGTCACCGCGTTCTCCGAAAGGAACGGCCGGTGCCCGGTGAGGCATTCGTAGCCGCACACGGCCAGCGAATAGACGTCGCTCGCCGGTTCGGCGTTGTGCCCGAGCGCCTGTTCGGGAGCGATGTAGTGGGCGGTGCCCATCACCATGCCGGACCTGGTCACGGGGGCGGCGTCGGCGGCCTTCGCGACACCGAAATCCGTGATCTTCACCTGTCCGGCCGGGGTCACCATGATGTTGCCCGGTTTGACGTCCCGGTGCACGAGACCCGTTTCGTGCGCGGCCTGCAGCGCGTTGCCGGCCTGTTCGAGGATGTCCAGGGTGCGCTCGGCGTTCAGCCGACCTTCGCGGGTGATGATCGCGGCCAGCGGATCGCCTTCGACCAGCTCCATCACCAGATACGCGATCGACAGCTCGTCCGCGACCGTCTCGCCGTAGTCGTGCACCGCGGCGATGCCGGGGTGGTTCAGCGACGCCGTCATCCGCGCCTCGGTCCGGAACCGGTGCAGGAACTCCGCGTCGCCGGACAGCTCGGCCTTGAGGATCTTGACCGCGACCGTCCGGTCCAGCCGCGTGTCACTGGCCTGCCAGACCTCGCCCATCCCGCCGACGGCGATCCGGTTCGTCAGCTTGTACCGGTCGGCCAGCAGCTGACCCGAGGACAGCATTCGCTATCCACCCCCGAGCATGGCGTTGACGGCGGCGCGGCCGATCTCCGCGGCCACGGTGCCACCGGTCGCTTCGAGCCCGCGGTTACCCCCGGATTCGACGATCACCGCGACGGCGATCTTCGGGTCCATCGCCGGCGCGAACCCGGTGTACCAGGCGTGCGGCGGGGTGTTCTTCGGGTCGTTGCCGTGCTCGGCGGTGCCGGTCTTGGAGGCGATCTGGATGTCGCCGCGTTTGCCGGCGCCCTTCGTGTTCTCTTCCGACGCCAGCATCATGTCGCGCAGGATCGCGGCGTTCGCGCTGGACATCGCGGCGTCACCGGTCAGTTCGGTCGGTTTGTAGTCCTCGATGGTCGACAGGTTCGGCGCCAGCAGCGACTGCACGAGCTGCGGTTTCATCGCCATGCCGTTGTTCGCGATGGTCGCCGAAAGGAGGGCGTCCTGAATCGGGGTCAGCCGCACGTCGCGCTGCCCGATGGCGCTCTGGTACAGGGCCGCCTTCGATTCCAGCGGGCCGAGGGAGGACCCGGCGACCCGCATCGGCACGGTCAGGTCCTCGCCGACACCGAAGTTCTTGGCCGTCGCGTTCAGCTTGTCCTTGCCGAGCTCGCCCGCGATCTCGGCGAAGGGCACGTTGCACGAGTACCGCAGCGCTTCCTTCAGCGTGCTGCCCTTGCAGGCCGCGCCGCCGTAGTTCTCCAGCGTCGTCTGCGTACCGGGGAGCTTCACGTTGGGCGCGGTGTTGACCGGCATGTCCGCGGTCTTGCCGTCCTCGAGCGCGGCCGCGGTCACCAGCAGCTTGGCCGTCGAACCCGGCGGGTACGTCTCCGAGATCGCGCGGTTCAGCATCGGCTTCTTCGGATCGTCGCGCCACTGTGACCAGGCCGCGACCTGCTCCTTGGTGGTGTGCGAGGCCAGCTTGTTCGGATCGAACGACGGCGTCGACACCATCGCGAGGATGCGTCCGGTCTTGGGCTCCAGCGCGACCACCGCGCCGGTGTAACCCTTCTGGGTCATCAGGTCGTACGCGGCCTTCTGCACGGCCGGGTTGATCGTCAGGCGCACGTTCCCGCCGCGCGGGTCGCGGCCGGTGACCATGTCCGAAAGGCGCCGCACGAACAGGCGCGGGTCGGAACCGTTGAGGACGTCGTCCTCGGAGCGCTCCAGACCGCCGGAGCCGTAGTTGATCGAGTAGTAGCCGGTGACCGGCGCGTACATCGGACCGTCGGCGTAGGTCCGGATGAACTTGTACTTGTCGTTCGACGGTTCGACCTTCGCGAGCGCGGCGCCGTCGGGCGTCACGATCAGGCCTCGCTGGCGGGAGTACTCGTCGTAGAGCACGCGCACGTTGCGCGAATCGGTGCGGTAGTCGTCGGCCTTGACCACCTGGATGTAGGTGGCGTTCGCCATCAGCAGCACCACCATGACGAGCATGGCGACACCCACCTTGCGGAGCGGGGTGTTCACGAGGCACTCCCCTCACCGGTCGCGGGCGGCCGCTGGACCATCACCGTGTGCGCTTCGGCGAGCGGCGCTTGCGGCTGCTGCGGCTTCGGCCGCACGGCGGGTCTGCGGGCGGCGTCGGAGATGCGAAGCAGGAGGGCCACCAGGATGTAGTTCGCGAGCAGTGAAGAACCACCGCGGGAGAGGAACGGGGCGGTGATCCCGGTGTTCGGGATCAGGTTCGTGACGCCGCCGACGACGACGAAGATCTGCATGACCAGGGCGAACGACAGACCGCCGCCGAGGAGTTTGCCGAAGGTGTCGCGCACGGCGAGGGCGCTGCGCATCCCGCGCATCGCCAGGATCAGGTACAGCATCAGCATCGCCGTGAGCCCGATCAGGCCGAGTTCCTCGCCGATCGCGGTGGTGATGAAGTCCGTCTTGGCCTCGGGGACCATATCCGGCCGCCCGGCGCCGAGGCCGGTGCCGCCGACCCCGCCGGTGCCGAGCCCGAACAGCCCCTGCGCGACCTGGTAGCCGCCGCCGGGGTCGTCGTAGGTGGCCAGCGGGTCGATCCAGTTCCGGACACGCTGCTGGACGTGCGTGAACAGGTTGTAGGCGATGATCGCGCCGGCGGCGAAGAAGCCGACCCCCAGCACGACCCAGATGACCCGTTCGGTGGCGACGTACAACATCACCAGCGTGACACCGAAGAACAGCAGCGATGTGCCGAGGTCCTTCTCGAACATTAGCACGCCGAGGCAGGCGGCCGCCGCGATGAGGATCGGGCCGAGGTCACGGGCACGTGGCAGCTCGACGCCGACGATCCGCTTGCCCGCGACCATGAACAGGTCGCGTTTCGTCACCAGGAACGAGGCGAAGAAGATCATCAGCAGGATCTTCGCGAACTCGCCCGGCTGGATCGAGAAGAACGGCAGCTTGATCCAGACCTTCGCGCCGTTGACCTCGGACAGGCTCGACGGCAGCACCGCGGGCAGCGCGAGCGCCACGATCCCGACCAGGCCACACGTGTAGCCGTAGCGGGTCAGCGTGCGGTGATCGCTGATCACGACCAGCACCACCACGAACAGCACCAGCGAGATCGCCGTGAACAGCACCTGCTTGGTGACGTCCGGCGTGTACTCCTTGCCCTGCTGGAGCGCGCGTTCCGCGAGCGCCAGGTCGATCCGGTGGATCATCACCAGGCCGAGCCCGTTCAGCAGCGCGACGCACGGCAGGATCACCGGGTCCGCGTACGGCGCCCAGCGACGGACAGCCAGATGCGCCGCCGTCAGCACAGCGAGGTACGACAGCCCCAGCCAGATGATCGAGCTGGTGAGTTCCTGCTCCTGGTTCGCCTCCACCAGCACGAGCGCGACGGTGACGATGAAGGTCGCGAACGCGAGGAGGACGAGTTCGGTGCCGCGCCGCTTGGGCAGCTCCCGCGGAGGGTTCGTGGCGAACTGGGCCGAAGCCGGATCGGCGAGCGGCGTGCTCATCAGTTACCGCCCCCTGGTGCTGCCGTGGTCGGCGTCGAGCAGTCCCTCCCCGCTGGCTGATTCGCCGAACTCGGCGAGGCGGGGGTAGAAGGGGCGGCTGCCGACGACGAAGCCGGCGGTGCCGGTTCGCTGGGCGGCGTGGAAGTCGAGCTGGAGTTCGGTTTGCAGTCGGCCAGCTGCTTGTGCGGCCGCAGGAAGTCGTCGATGTACTTGCGGGCGTCGTCGAGATTGTCCTTCTTGACGCCGTTCTTCACCGCGATCCGCGCGTCCTCCTGCAGGGCGGGCACCAGGAGCTTGTCGGTGCACAGACCGCCCGGCGGGCACGAGCCCTGCTCGAAGGCGTGCAGGTCGATGCCGAGGACGCTGCCGGGGACGCCGCGGTAGATCACGACCTCCTCGCCGGCGCCCTCTCCGACGTAGTACTGGCTCAGCACGAAATACCGCGTGGCGATCGCCGCCGCGGCCAGCACGATCAGGACGACCAC
This sequence comes from Amycolatopsis sp. cmx-4-54, assembly GCF_046548895.1. NCBI lineage: Bacteria > Bacillati > Actinomycetota > Actinomycetes > Pseudonocardiales > Pseudonocardiaceae > Amycolatopsis > Amycolatopsis sp. cmx-4-54. Next base: position 325,514 of record NZ_JAEBEJ010000002.1, on the reverse strand, counting down.
CGCTCCCGCCAGCCAGCGAAATCGCCTCCGGCGCTTGACCTTCGGGTCCTCCTGTTGGGGCTGGACCTCGGGCCGCGGCTGCGGCGCGGGCTGGGTCAGCGCGCGGGCACGGGCGGCGGGGGAGTCGCCCTGGTGGAACTCGTCACTGCCGTCCCCGGCGGCGCCGCCCACGATGGGCGCGTCCTCACCGAAGTCGACGTCGACGACGTCGGCGATGATCACCGTGACGTTGTCCGTGCCGCCGCCCTTGAGCGCCAGCTCGATCATCCGGTCGGCGCAGGCCTGCGGATCCGGGATCTGGATCGCCTCGGCCAGCGTCTCGTCGCTGACCATGCCCGACAGGCCGTCCGAACAGATCAGGTACCGGTCACCGGCACGGGCCTCGCGCACGGTCAGGCTCGGCTCGACCTCGTGCCCGGTGAGCGCCTTCAGCAGCAGCGACCGCTGCGGGTGCACCGCGGCCTCTTCCGGCGTGATCCGGCCCTGTTCGAGAAGTTCGTTGACGAAGCTGTCGTCCCGCGTGATCTGCGCGAACTGACCGCCGCGCAGCAGATACGCCCGCGAGTCGCCGACGTGCACGACACCCATCCGCGAACCGGCGAACAGCACGGCGGTCAGGGTGGTGCCCATCCCGTCGAGGTCCGGGTCCTGCTGGACCAGTTCGGCGATGGCCGCGTTGCCGTTCTGGACGGCCTCACGCAGCTGAGCGAGAAGATCGTCGCTCGGATCGTCGTCGTCGAGGGGGGCGAGGGAGGCGATGACGACCTTGCTGGCCACCTCACCCGCGGCGTGACCGCCCATGCCGTCGGCGAGGGCGAGCAGGCGGGGACCGGCGTACACGGAGTCCTGGTTGCTGGAACGCACCAGGCCCCGGTCGCTGCGAGCCGCGTAGCGGAGGACGAGAGTCATGGGCGAAGCTCGATCACCGTTTTGCCGATCCGGATGGGGACTCCGAGCGGGACCCGGAGGGGTGCCGTGACCTTAGCCCGGTCGAGGTACGTCCCGTTCGTCGAGCCCAGATCTTCCACGTACCAATCCTCCCCGCGCAGGGCGATCCGGGCGTGGCGGGTCGACGCGTAGTCGTCGTCCAGCACCAGGGTCGAGTCGTCGGCGCGGCCGATCAGGATCGGCCTGCCGTCCAAGGCGATCCTGGTTCCTGCCAGCGCACCATGGGTCACGAGCAGCTGCTGCGGCGATTTCCCGCCGCGCGGCTTCTTGGGTTCCTTCTTCTTGCGGCCGAACGTCGGCACGGCGACTCGCAGCCCGGAGGCCGCGTACAGGTCCGAACGGACCACACGCAACGCGGCGAACACGAAGAGCCAGAGCAGCACGAGAAAGCCCACCCTGGTGAGTTGAACGACCAGCTCTGGCACTTGTTGTGTCCGCTCCCGTTTCTCCTGTACGCCCGCGGAGAGCCCGTGCCGTCCGGGATGGTCGGCTCCGGACAGCGCTGCCCTCCGCGTACGACCCGAGGTGCCGATCCACCACAGGCCCCGCACCGCAATTCTGCGATACCCCCTCCGGACGCCGCCGGTCAGCCCTGCGTACGGAACACGAGAGACGAGTGGCCCACGCGGATCACGTCGCCGTCGGCCAGCTGCCAGGTCTGCACCGGGGTGCCGTTGACTGTCGTGCCGTTGGTCGAACCGATGTCCGCGAGCGTCGCGCTCTGGCCGTCCCAGGTGATCTCCAGGTGACGGCGCGAGACGCCGGTGTCCGGGAGCCGGAAGTCGGCGTCCTGGCCGCGGCCGACGACGTTCCCGCCCTGCTTCAGCGAGTACGAACGGTTCGAGCCGTCGTCCAGCTGGAGGCTCGCGGCGAGCTGACGACCGGCCGCCGGCTGACCGCCGTAACCGCCGCCCTGCGCGTACGGGTCCGCGGCGGGCTGGCCGTACTGCTGCTGGCCACCGCCGTACTGGTCGTACCCGCCCTGCTGCGGCTGACCGCCGTACTGGTCGTAGCCGGGCTGCTGTGCGCCGCCGTAACCCTGGTCATACCCGGGCTGCTGCTGGGCGCCGCCGTACTGGTCGTAACCCGGCTGCTGTGCGCCGCCATAGCCCTGGTCGTACCCGGGCTGCTGCTGGCCGCCGTACTGGTCGTAGCCGGGCTGCTGTGCGCCGCCGTAGCCCTGGTCGTAGCCGGGCTGCTGCTGGGCACCGCCGTATTGGTCGTAGCCGGGCTGCTGCGCTCCACCGCCGTAACCCTGGTCGTAGCCGCCCTGCTGCTGGCCGCCATAACCCTGGTCGTACCCGGGCTGCTGCTGGCCAGCCTGCTGTCCGTAGCCGTACTGGCCCTGCTGGCCGTACGGGTCACCCTGGTCGTATTGGCCGTAGCCGGGGGGCTGGCTCATTGCTGGGTCTCCTGCGTTGCTGGGTCGTGCCGACCGTGGCGAACCTTCGGCGCCGTTGGGCTTGACGTCGGGATCGACGGACGAACGGGTCTTGAACTGTCCAGTATGCAGCGCCTCGTTGCGCTCGAGCGAAACTACGACGTCACCATAGGTGTCCCATCCGTGCTCGGCGAGGTGTTCCTTGACCGCCTCCGCCAGCACCGTGGTGACCCGACGCTCGTCTCCGGCCATGCGCTCGTGATCAGCCTGCCCCAGCGACACGATGTAGTGATTGGGGGCGAGCTGTCGACCGCCGGCCAGCTCACGAACGTTCTCCTCGCTCTCGCGCTCAAGCGCCACCGCCACTTCCTGCGTGACGACGTTGCCACCGAACATCCGTGCGAAGGTATTGCCCACGAGGTTCTCGAGCCGTCTGTCAAAGCGTTCGACGCGGCCCACCGGGCAACCTCCTCACACGTGTGCTTCCCCGTCGATCCTATCCGGGTACGGCCAGTCCGACACGGCCCCCGGTGAAACCCGCGAAATCAGCCTGCTACGCTTTGCGAGCTGTCAGAGAACGAAACACTCGGGCGAGTGGCGGAATGGCAGACGCGCACGGTTCAGGTCCGTGTGTCCGAAAGGACGTGAGGGTTCAACTCCCTCCTCGCCCACACTTGTTCGAGGCCCCCTTTGCTCCGCGACGGGGGCCTCTTTCGTTTGGTCGTCGCTCGTCAGTTCCCGGGGGGCCGAGCCCCCCGGACCCCCACGGTGCGGTCGGTGGCGGTTGGCGGGGCGGTCGGCGGGCGAGCTGGGTTCGGGTGGCGGGGCGGTCACTTCCGGTAAGGTCGGCAGCTCACCGTGGGGAGGGGTGGGCGTGCACGAGCCGCGTTTCGGTGGGCAAGCCTTCAGCTCGAGGGATGTCCCACACCAGGTCACGGCGGTGACCCCGCACTACACCAACTACGAGGATCAGCTCCGCCGGCTCGACGAGGCCTTCCGCCCGGAGAATCGAGCCGAGGGGCCGGTCATCGCCTACGTGACCGGGCCGCCCGGCAGCGGCCGTAGCACGCTTTGCCGTAAGTGGGTGAACGGCCAGGGTGAGGGCACCTTCCCCGATGGCACCTTCTACGTCGCGCTCGCGCTGTCCGCCGAGCGCGCGCCGGACGCTCTCGAAGACCTGTTGCACGCGGTCGGGTACCGGCCGGACGAAATCCCGTCCGGTCTGGAAGCACGGTCGGCGATGTGGCGCAGCTGGAGTTACGGCAAGAAGATCGCGCTCATCATCGACAACGCCCTGCTGCCGGCCGAGGTCGCACCGCTGATTCCCGGAGTGGGGCCGGCCGCGGTCCTCGTGGTCGCCAGCGGTGAATCCCGCAGGCTCCGGACCGAGCACCCGGGCAAGAGTGTGCGGATCGACCCGCTGACCGACGAAGCCGCCAGGCTGCTGCTGGGCCGGATGATCGGAACGGACCGGCTCGACGCCGAAGCCACGCCCATCGACGAGCTGATCGGCCGCTGCGCCGGACTGGCCGGTGCGCTCACCGTGCTCGGCGGCATGCTCGAAGAGGAATCCGCCACACGGACGCTCAGCCGGATCGAGCACAAGGGCGGCGTGCTCGACGCACTCGAGATCACCCCGATCTTCGATGCCGCGTATGACCTGCTTTCTCCGCTGTGCCGAGACTGCTATCAGGTGCTCGGGGTCCATCCCGGAGACGGGGCGGTCGCCGCGCGCACCGTCGCGGCCGTTCTCGGCAAGGACGAGTTCGAGGTCTCCGACGCGCTCCACGAGTTGACGAAACGACACCTCGCGCACGAGGTCGCGGAAGACCGGTACCTGATCGCGGGCAGCGTCGTCCGGGATCACGCCGCCACGAAGGCCGGTGACGAACTGGCCCTGAGGATCGTCTCCGCTTATCGCGGTGCGGGACTCGCCGCCGAGGCCGCGTTGCCCAACCGTGGCTGGATGGCGGAGATCTGGCCACAGCTCGCGGTCGAGCCGTCGGACGGCAAGGCCGCCAGAGAATGGCTCGACGTCGAGCGCGAGAACCTGGAAGCCGTGGCCGAGCTGGCCTATCGGCTGGGAAAGCACCAGTGGGTCTGTCAGTTCTGCCTGGTGCTGTGGCCTGTGCACCTCAAGGGTGAGCACTCCGGTGAGATGGTCCGCGTGAACGATCGCGGGATCGAAGCCGCCCGTGCCTGGGCCAATGACCTCGCCGCCGCCGTGATGATGTTCCAGCTGGGTTTCGCCTACCGGCAGGCCTTTCAGGCGGGCTTCGCGGCGATCCGGTTCCAGGAGTCGATCGACTTCGCGAGCAAGGCCGGTTCTTCCACCGCGCTGGCGACGGCCATCGAGTCATTGGGGCTGGCGAAACTCGACCTCACAGAACATGCGGAGGCAGAGGCCCTGTTCCGGCGGGCGCTCGATTTGGCGATGCGGCTGGGAGAGGAACGCCGGATCGCGCTCGTCCGCTTTCATCTGGCGAAGGTCCGTCCGCCATCGGAGGCGCTCGAACTGCTCGACGCCGCCGAGACGGTCTTGGGTGCCGAGCACCTCAACCAGGTCAAGATCGCCTTGTGGCGAGGCAAAAAGCTGCTTGAAGCCGGCAATCATGCGGACGCGGCCGCCGTTCTGATCGAGACGCTCGAGCTGGCGACCGAGCGGTCTTTCAACCGCGAACGGGCCGAAGCCAGCGAAGCATTGGGTGATTCGGCGTTCGCGACGGACAGGCCTGTGGACGCGCGTGCGTTCTGGGAGTCCGCGAAGGAGATTTACTACTTCTACGGCTTCACCCCGGATCGCGACCGGGTCAGCGCGAAGCTCGCACAGTGACCTTCGCCGAGTAGGTCGTCGGGCCCCGCCGCAGCCAGAGCTCTCGCGGTACGGCCGCACCGAGCAAGGCATAAAGGACGGAGACGAACGCGGGATCGGTGGTGTCGATACCGAACCGGAGACCGTCGTGGGTTTCGACCCGCCATTCGTCTTCACTCGTTCGGATGGCCGCAGCTTGGCAGCCGGGTAGCGCTCGCAGCGTCGCGGCGGTCCAGGTATCCGGGTCGTGGGCGATGTCGGGCCGCATCACGATTTCCGCCAGTCGCAGCAACGCGATATCCGGCTCGTCCGTGCCGACGACCAGATGCGCGCCCGCCCTGTCGAGTGTTCGCTTCGACCGCCCGTCGACCGGGAAACGCGACAACGTGGCCGTCCCGTCGGCGGCGAACGACACTTCGGCGGTCCACGCCCTCGGATTCGGAGCAGTGACCTCCGGGACCGGAAGGGCCTTCAGCGCTGGTGGGATGGCCGGCGGGGCCAGATCGATCGTGGAGTACCAGAGGTCCCGAAGCAGTTCCGCGGCCTTGCCCGGTACGGAGGTCGCGAGTTCGGTGATCTCCGCGTACTCGCCCGGTCGATATGCGTCGATGACGTCGCCGAGTCGTGTCCGTGGCTCCAGCCTGGGCGCCGTTCGCAGGAGTCGGGCGATCGGGGAATCCGGGTGGACGGTCTCTTCCGGAGCGGCGCCCAGAATGATCGGGGTGCCGAGACAGGCTGAATAGAACGTGACGGAACCGTGGTCGCCGATCGTGAGATCCGCGGCAACGAGAGCAGGACGCCAGAGGTCCTCGTCTTCGAGGAAGAGGACACCCGCCCGCGTGCATTCGTCGAGCCACATTTTCGTCTGCCAGGAAGAATGGCCGCGAACGATATTGGGATGCAGGGCCACGGCGATCCGAAACGAATCCAGCGGAAGCCGGTGAGCGAGCTCCAGGACCAGTGACGTGTTCGCGCCGAGCAGCGACGAAGTACCCCAGGTCGAAGAAATGACCACGAGTCGTTGGTCTTTCCCGAGTCCGAACGCCTGCCGGTACGTCTCGCGAAGTGGTGTGCTCGCCTGCATTCTGTCGAGGCAGGGGTCACCGGCGACGACAGCGCGCTCGGCGGCCTCAGGGCAGGCCGCGCGCAGCCGTTCCAGCTGTTCCTCATGGGACAGAACGATATGGGTGGCGACGACTTGGCCGTCGTGCATCAGCCAGGGGGCGGAAAGTCCGAATACGTTTCCGGTTTCCGGTTTCCGGTTTCCGGTTTCCGGTTTCCGGTTTCCGGTTTCCGGTTTCCGGTTTCCGGTTTCCAAGAATTTATTGTAACCCATTCCATGGGGAATGACGATGAGCGGTGCGTCGATTTCGTGCAGGTCGCCGCCGTAGCTCGCCGAAATCGCCGAGTCGAAACGGGTCCGGACCGCGCGGTTCCATGGCAAGTTCGTCACGCCGCGCGCCGCGAGGTACTCGGCGGTGCCGTCGGTGAAGGCGCTGGAGCCCGGGCAGGTGAAGACGATCTGGACGCGGGGGTCGCCCGCGAAGAGTTCGAGAACGTCGAACAGCCGGGTGGCGGCAGTGACGTTGTGCACGACAGCGAGGACCGTCCGCTCGGTGGCGACCGTCCTCCACTGTGGAGCGAGGGGGACAGTGGGCACGAAGGGCGATGCTACCCATCGGCGAACGTCGAGTTCAGAAGTTCGCGGTGCCGTGTAGGTCACCCCGGATCCCCGGCGGGGCGGGCCCGCCGGGGCCGGGTCTGGATGTGGTCAGTTCACGCCGACGAGGTCGACGACGAAGATCAGGGTCTCGTTCGGCTTGATGACGCCGCCGGCGCCGCGTTCACCGTAGGCGAGGTGGGGCGGGATGGTCAGCTTGCGGCGGCCGCCGACCTTCATGCCGGCCACGCCCTGGTCCCAGCCGGGGATGACCTGGCCGGCACCGAGGCCGAAGCGAAGCGGCTCGCCGCGGTCCCACGACGCGTCGAACTGTTCGCCGGTCGAGTGCGAGACGCCGACGTAGTGCACCGTGACGGTGTCGCCGGTCTTGGCCTCCTGGCCGTCGCCGACGGAGATGTCGGTCGTCTCCAGCTCGGAAGGTGCGGGCCCCTCGGGGCGGTCGATCTGGGGCTTCTGCGAAGACATGCCTGGAAGATACCTGTGCTGGTCCCGGGTTCGCAGGTCGAGTGTTCCGCCGAACGGTGACAAGAACACGAATAGTCTTCACAAATTTGGATACCCGTGGGTAGTGTGCGCCTCGTCACTCTCCGACGACGGAGGTCTTTCATGCGACGAGGCATACGGGTCTTGACGACGCTGGCGGGGCTGACGCTGGTGGCGGGCACCGTCCCGGCACTTCAGGCGAACGCCGCGGAAGCACCACCCGACTCGGTGGTGGCGGCCGCGCTCGACGACTACTGCGGCGGCCAGTGCGGTGACATCCTCCCGCCCGGCACCAAGGGGAACGCCACCCTCGCGGAGATCCTGGCGCACAAGGCGTTCGGCACCCGGCCCGCGCATTCGGCCGATCAGCTCGGCAAGTACGCCTCGCTCGCCGACGGCTACAAGACGCTGACCACCGACAAGATCAACCAGTTCTTCAACGACGCCTCGTTCGGGGTTCCGTCCGGGCAGGTCGAGAGCACCATCAAACCGCGTTCCGACGTGACGATCACCCGTGACAAGGCGACCGGCGTTCCCCGGATCGTCGGCACGACCCGGCCGGGCACGATGTACGGCGCCGGATACGCGGCCGCGCAGGACCGCCTGTGGCTGATGGACATCATGCGCCGCGTCGGCCGCGGCCAGCTGACCTCGTTCGCCGGGGGTGCCCAGGGCAACCGCGAACTCGAACAGAGCTTCTTCTCGTCGGCGCCGTACACCGAACAGGAACTGCAGAAGCAGGTCGACAACGCCGCGGCCAGTGGCCCGCGCGGCGCGCAGGGCAAGGCCGACGCGGAGGCGTACGTCCAGGGCGTCAACAAGTACATCTCCGACGCACACGGCGGCCGCTACTTCCCCGGCGAATACGTGCTCACCGGGCACGTCGACGCGATCACGAATGCCGGGACGATCGAGCCGTTCAAGCTCACCGACCTCGTCGTCCTCGCCGCCGTCGTCGGAGCGCAGTTCGGCGCCGGTGGTGGCGGTGAGGTGCAGAACGCCATCGCGAAGCTGGCGATGCAGGAGAAGTACGGTCTCGAACAGGGCGACAAGGTCTGGAAGAGCCTCCGGTCCGAGGACGACCCCGAGACCGTCAAGACTCTCCACAATGGACAGACCTTCGACTACGGCAAGGCGCCGTCGAATCCGCAGGGCGCCGCGATGCCGGACAAGGGTTCGGTCACCGGGCAGCAGCTGGTCTTCGATCCGACCGGTTCCGCCGGGACGGCGACGCCCGCCAAGGTGGACGTGCCCGCGCCCGAGGACCAGAAGGCCGTCCGCGGCATCTTCGACGACGGCGTCCTGCCGGGCAACATGCTGTCGGAGAAGCACGGTATGTCCAACGCGCTGGTGGTCTCCGGCGCCAAGACCGCGAGCGGTCACCCGGTCGCCGTCTTCGGCCCGCAGGCCGGCTACTTCGCGCCGCAATTGCTGATGCTGCAAGAAATCCAGGGCCCCGGCATCAGCGCCCGCGGTGCCTCGTTCGCGGGGATCAGCATGTACGTGCTGCTCGGCCGCGGCAAGGACTACTCGTGGAGCGCGACCTCGGCGTCGCAGGACATCGTCGACACCTACGCCGTCGAACTGTGCGAGCAGAACGGCTCCGCGCCGACGAAGAACTCCGGCTTCTACCGGTTCCGCGGCCAGTGCCTGCCGTTCGAGATCGTCGAACGCAAGAACGCCTGGAAGCCCACCGTCGCCGACGGCACGGCGGCAGGTTCGTACACGCTGCGCAGCTTCCGCACCAAGTACGGGCCGGTGACGAGCCGGGCGCTGGTCGGTGGCAAGCCGGTCGCGTACGCGTCGCTGCGGTCGACGTTCCAGCACGAGATCGACACGATCATCGGCTTCCAGAAGTTCAACGACCCGGACTCGATCAAGTCCGCGCAGGACTTCCAGGCCGCGGCGGCCGACGTCAACCAGACCTACAACTGGTTCTACGCCGACTCGCGTGACGTCGCGTACTTCAACTCGGGCTCGAACCCGGTCCGTAATCCGAACGTCGACCCGGCCATGCCGGTGAAGGGCGACGCCGGCTTCGACTGGCAGGGCTGGAACCCCGACGGCAACCTCGCGAACTACACGCCGTCGTCGCAGCATCCGCAGTCGGTCAACCAGGACTACTACATCAGCTGGAACAACGCGCAGGCAGGAGGCTACGCGGCCAGCGGCGCGGACAAGAGTTCCGTGCACCGCGGCGACCTGATCGGCACGCGGGTCAAGAAGCTGATCTCCAGCGGCACCAAGGTCACGCGGGTGAACCTCACGCAGGCCATGGAGGAGGCCGCGCTCGCCGACCTCCGCGCGGAGAAGGTGCTGCCGGAGCTGTTCAAGGTGATCGACAAGGCGCCGGTGACCGGCCCGGCCGCGGACGCGGTGGCGAAGCTGAAGACCTGGCTCGCCGCGGGCGGGCTGCGCTCGGAGACCTCGCCGGGCAGCAAGGCCTACGCCAACGCCGACGCGATCCGCATCATGGACGCCTGGTGGCCGCTGCTGGTGAACGCGCAGTTCAAACCGGGCATGGGCGATGCCTACGGCGCCATGGTCGGGGTGCTGAAGATCAACGAGTCGCCGTCGGGCTGGCAGAACGAGGTCCCCGGCAAGCACGTCGGGCAGGGACACGCCGGTTCGTCGTACCAATCCGGCTGGTGGGGCTACGTCCACAAGGACATCCGGTCGGTGCTCGGCCAGCCCGTCGCCGGTCCGCTCGCCGTCAAGTACTGCGGTGGCGGCGACGTCAACGCCTGCCGTCAGGTGCTGCTCGACTCGCTGACGCAGGCGGCCGCACAGCCCGCCAACACCGTGTACCCCGGTGACGGCGACTGCGCCGCGGGCGATCAGTGGTGCGCCGACACGATCATCCACCGCGCGCTCGGCGGCATCACGCAGGACAAGATGAGCACGCAGAACCGGCCGACCTTCCAGCAGGTCGTGGAGTTCCCGGCGAAACGCGGCGACAACATCGCGAACCTCGCCACCGGTCGCTCGGTGAGCGCGACCAGCCATGAGACGGGCTGGTACAACTCGCCGCCGTCCAAGGCCATCGACGCCGACCTGTCGACGCGCTGGGCGAGCGACTGGAGCGATGACCAGTCGATCACCGTGGACCTGGGCTCGGTGCAGCGTGTTTCCCGGGTCGTCCTGCACTGGGAGTCCGCGTACGGCAAGGCGTACCAGGTGCAGGTCTCGTCGGACGGGACGAACTGGCGGGAAGTCGCGTCCATAGTGGACGGAGACGGCGGGCGGGACAACGTCGCCTTCGAGGCCGTGGACGCCCGTCATGTCCGGATGGCCGGAGTCCAGCGCGGCACGAAGTACGGCTACTCCCTCTACGAGTTCGAGGTGTATGCCCACTAGCGGGCACGGTTTACGGTGGCGGGGTGGACACGAACGACTGGTCACCCCGCACCCTCGCCGTCGCCGCCGGACGCCCGGAGGGCCCCGGCGAACCGCTGAACGTGCCGATCGTCGCGGCGAGCACCTTCGACGCCGGCGCCGACCGCGCGTATTCGCGGGAGGACGGCACCCCGACCTGGGAGGCCCTGGAAACCGCGATCGGCGCGCTCGAAGGCGGGCACGCGACCGCGTTCGCCTCGGGGATCGCGACGCTCAGCGCCGTCGTCGACACCCTGCCGGTCGGCGCGAAGGTCTGTGTCCCGACGTTCTCCTACGCGGGATCACGCGGCTTGCTCGCGCACGCGCAGCGCACCGGACGCCTGGTGGTGACGGAGATCGCGCCGGACGACACGGCCGCCTGGGTCGCGGCCGCGGACGCCGATCTGCTCTGGCTCGAATCGCCGACCAACCCGACGCTCGACCTCATCGACATCGAGACGATCGCCGCCGCCGCGAACGGGCTGGTCGCCGTGGACAACACGTTCGCCACCCCGCTCGGGCAGCGGCCGCTGGACCTCGGTGCCGACATCGTCGTGCACAGCGCGACGAAACTCATCGGCGGCCACAGCGATCTGCTTCTCGGCCTGACCATCGCTGCCGACGAAGGCGTCGCGAAGGACCTGCGCGACGCGCGCACCAGGCTGGGGGCCACACCAGGCGCGCTCGAAGCGTGGCTGGCCCTGCGCGGGCTGCGGACGCTCCCGGTCCGCCTCGCCGAGCAGACGCGCACAGCCGCGTTGCTGGCGGCGCGCCTGGTCGACCACCCCGCCGTCACCCGGGTGCGTTATCCCGGCTCCGGCACGATGATCGCGTTCGAACTCCCGGACGCCCAGACCGCGGACAAGGTCATCGGTTCGCTGCGGCTGATCCGCGCCGCCACCAGCCTCGGCGGCGTGGAGAGCCTGGTCGAGCGCCGGGCCTCGCTGGCGGGCGACGCCCACGTGCCCGCCGGACTCGTCCGGTTCAGCGTCGGGCTCGAAGATCCGGAAGATCTCTGGACGGATCTGGCCTCGGCGCTCGGCTAGCTTGAGCACGTGGAAGAGACGAAACCGCCTCGGCGGCTCGGTCGATTGCTGTGGGGCCTGTTCTGGCTCCTGGTGCTCGGCTTCCTCGCGATCCTCGCGGCGGGTCTGCTGGCCGAAGTCGCGGCGTCGCCCTGCCCGAGCGACACGATCTGGGCCTGTACCGCCGAAAACCGGACCTTCGCCACCTTCCTGCCCGCGATCGGGTTCGGCGTCGGGCTCCTGATCGCGGTGGTGGGCGGCGGCCGGGCGGTGCGGAACCGGACGTCGCCGAAGCCCTGGCTGTTCGGCGCGGGCCTCCTCGGCGTGGCCTCCCTCGCCGTGTCTTTGTTCCTGGTGTTCTGATCGTGACCTTCGGGTAGCCGGGCACCGGTATCCGGCCTTGAATGGTCAAGACTTCACCAAAAGATGGTCCGAACGTGTGAACTCGTCGGTAGTACGAATGCGGAGAGTCTTCGAAAAACGGAGATCCGGCCTGGAAAACCGGCGATTCCAGGCCGCCCGGCGGGCGGGGAAAAAATACTTCCGCACCGCAACCGTTTCGGCCCTCCGGGTGTTAACATTCCTTCGTCGCCGCGAGATTTTCCCTCTGCTGGGCGACTTTCGGGCTCTTGTATCGGGCAGGAACTTTCCGGCGTTACCGGTTTTCCCAGTGGTTCTTGTCACGACTTTTCCGCTACGGCCCGCCCGTACTTTTCCGGCAGGATCACGCTGTCACCCGAACGTGGGATCCTTTCGGGTGGTGGCAGGGTGGGGGTCACCCTGTGTTGCGATGTTTCCACTGGGAGATCACTTTGAAGAAGACGTTGGGCCGCCTCGCGAGCGCGATGCTGGCCGGCGCCGTCATCTCGCTGGCCGTGACGCCGGTCGCGATGGCGCAGACCGAAACGACCACCACGCCGCCGGCTCCGTCGAGCGAGACCTCGACTCCGGCCCCGCCGGTCAACACGGGTGGCAAGGTGACGACGGAGACGAGCGCTCCGACCTCGTCGTCCACTCAGGAGCCGACGCCGACCTCCACCTCGGAGAAGCCGACTTCCGCCAAGCCGACGCCGACCTCCACCTCGGAGAAGCCGACCACCACCACCCCGCCCTTGCCGGAGCTGAACGTCGGTGCCGGGTACGTCGAGGGCAACGAGGGTGCGCTGGCCATCCTCTGCGGTTCGGAGCCCGCCGACGTGACCGCGCCGGACTTCACCATCGTCGAATCGTTCCAGGACGGTGCCGACGCCTACCTGTGGATCTACATCATCGAGGCGAAGCCCGGCTTCAAGGGCAACTCGAGCACCTTCACCTGGACCTGCGATGGCAAGCCGGGCAAGGGTGACATCGAGTTCGAGGAGATCGGTGGCGGCGCGACCGCACCGGGCGCCGAAAAGCCGACCAAGCCGAAGAAGCAGGTCAAGCTGAAGCCCAAGGGCGGCATCGAGACCGGTTTCGGCGCCACCGCGGCCTGATCGATGAAGCTCCTGACGCAGGGCGGCCGCCTGGTCGCGGCCGCCCTTGTGCTCTCCCTCGCGCTGACGGGATGCGGCACCGACGAACCCGCCCCGCCCGCCGCGCAGCCGGCGGCGGAATCGACCCCGCCGGTCGTCAAACCGTTCAACGGGGCTCGTCCGACGAACGTGAAGATCCCCAAGATCGGCGCGGAATCGAGCCTGGTCACGGTCGCGGTCGGCAAGGACGGCAAGATGTCCGTCCCGTCGGCGAAGAACCCGATGCAGGCCGCCTGGTACCGCCTTTCCCCGGTGCCCGGCGAGGTCGGCCCGTCGATCCTGCTCGGTCACGTCGACGGCAACAAACAGCCGGGCATTTTCTACAAGCTCAAGGACGTCAACCCGGGTGACGAGGTGTTCGTCGACCGCAGCGACGGCAAGAGCCTGAAGTTCGTGGTCGAGAAGAAGGACCAGGTGCCCAAGGACCAGTTCCCCGAGGAAGCGGTCTACGGCAACACGGACAAGCCGCAGCTGCGGCTGATCACCTGTGGCGGTGTCTTCGACCAGGAAGAGCACAGCTACAAGGACAACGTCATCGTCTACGCGAACCTCGTCGCCTGACGAGCGCCATGAAAGGTCCTTTCCTTGCGAAATTTGCGAGGAAAGGACCTTTCCTTGCATCCGGGGACGCGCTCAACCCAGGCCCGCGTCCGGGAACGGGAACCCGTCGGGAGCCACCGCCTCGGTGTCGACCCACTTCCGCATTCCCGCGTCACAGGTGGCGTAACCCCAGTTGATCAACCGCTCCTGCAGCACTTCCGGCAGTTTCGTGAGGCGCGTCGGCGTCTCCGCCAGCTTGTGCGTGAGATCCACGGGCGCCTTCAGCGAATCCCTGAGTTCGAAGTTTTCGAGATCGACGTAGGTACCCCAGTAGGCGCCACTGAACTCCTTCTCCACATAGGACTTCAGCAGCGCGCCCCGCCGCAGCTCGCGCACCTGGTTGTCGATCACGTCGAGGACGCGCAGCAGCTGCCGTCCCCAGTCGCGGTTGACCTTCTGCCTGACCTTCATCCGTTTCCCCGCGTCGCTGACCAGCACCGTCGCGTGCCCTTCGACCGGGTCCAGGCCGAGGTTGTCGTAGACGCCGGCGTCGCTGAGCACGATCTTGCGTTTCCGGTCGGCCGAATGCGGGTCCTGGATCACGACGGGCGAAAGCATCGGCGGGAACGCCGACGACGCGGCCACCGCGGTCGCGAGCGGGATGTTCCCGTGCGGCCCGTCCTGCCGGAAGAACCACCACAGCGCGCCGTCCTGGAGGTTCGTCGCGGTGAAGACGAACTGCGGGCCGCCGGGGTCGATGTCCTTGAGGCAGCAGTCGCCGAACAGGTGTTTCGCGTACACCCGCGCGAGTTCCTCACCGGCGCTCCGCCAGGGAATCGCCATGGCCAGCAAGGTCACCGGGATGTCGAGCCGGGTGCGGGCCAGGTTCCGGATCGGCGCCACGACCTCGTCGTAGAAGTTGTCCGCGACACCGGCTTCGAACTTCAGGTCCGACCACGTGTGCGCGAGCACGCCCGCGGCTATCGAGCCGCCGGAGACGCTCGAAAACGTCGAGATCTTCGACAGCCAGCCGAGTTCGTTGAGCCGCCACAGCGCCCCGGTGTGGAACAACATCGCGCGGTAGCCGCCGCCGGACAGGGCGAGACCGACACCTTGGCGTGCTGTCGAAGGCTTCTTGATATCCCCCACCTGAGCGAGTGTAGAGGCGGTCAGGCAAGCAGTGGCCGCAAGAGGCGACGTTGTTCTTCGGGGACGTACTCGGCGTAGTTGTCGTACAGGGCCTGCTTCGCCAGCCTTGACGCGCACTCGCCGTCCGAGTCCCGGATCGCGCCCAGCACTTCTTCGTGATGCGCCAGCCAGTTACGCATCAACGCCGTCCGGTCGTCGGCGTGTTCCAGCTTGTCCTCGATGAGCTCCAGCACGACACCGCGGACGACCTCGCCGCTGATCACCAGCAGCGGATTCCGGGTCGCGCGGGCGATGGCCTCGTGGAACGCGACGTCCGCGTGGGAGAACTCCGCGAATCCCTTCGAGACGCCTTCGCGCATCGCCTCCAGTGCCGCGTCGAGTTCGGTGAGATGGTCTTCGGTTCTGAGCTGCGCGGCGAGCAGATGTGCGGAACCGTCGAGGACCATGCGGAACTGCAACAGCTCGGAAAGGCCGATGTGGTCGGCGCGCGCGAGCCGGTGCATCGACCGGTGCAACGCGGCGGGAGAGGCGGCCAGGACCTCGGGCCCGCGTGGGTCGCCCGGGCGCGAGCGGATCATTTCTGCCGCCTGCAGCACACGCAGCGCCTCGCGCACGGTCGAGCGACCGACGTCGAACTGCACCATGAGTTCGCGTTCGCTCGGCAGCCGGTCGCCCGGTTTGATCCGGCCGCTGAACACGGCTTCCTCGATCTGTTCGACGACACGCTGGTACGCGCGGACAGGGGCGACCGGCTCGAATTCCATCTTGACCCTGCCGTCTCGTCTGGTTTACTGGTCAGACCAGTCTACCGGCCAGGGGGCAGGATGAAAGCCCGGATTCACGCGGCAGTGTGGGTGTTGCTGCTGGTGGCGTCCGGCTGTTCCGCCGGTTCGAGCGCCACGGTGGCCAAGGATCCCGGCACCCTCGCCATCGGTTACACCGCGGAACCCGCGAACTTCGACTTCACCCGCACGGATGGCGCCGCCATCCCGCAGGCCTTGCTCTACAACGTCTACGAGGGTCTGGTGAAACTCGACGCGGACGCGAAGATCGTGCCGCTGCTGGCCGAATCGTGGACGATCTCGGAGGACCGCAGGACCTACGACTTCAAGCTCCGGAAGAACGCGAAGTTCAGCGACGGGGCGCCGTTCACCGCCGAGGACGTCAAGTTCTCGCTGATGCGCGTGAAGACGGACTGGACCGTGTCGATCAAGTCCACAATGGACGTCGTCGACCGGGTCGACGTCGTGGCGCCGGACCACGCGCGGGTCGTGCTCACGAAACCCAGCAACGGCTGGTTGTTCAGCCTCACCAGCCGTCTCGGCGCGATGTTCAGCCGCACCGGTGTCGCGGATCTGGCGAACAAACCGATCGGCACCGGGCCGTACACGGTGTCCTCACGCCGGCGCGGCGACTCCATCGTGCTCAAGGAGAATCCCGCGTACTGGGGCCGGAAACCGGCGTACTCGACGGTGGTCCTCAAGTACATCAAGGATCCGACGGCGCTCAACAACGCCTTGCTCAGCAACGGGATCGACGTCATCTCCGCGATCACCGTGCCGGATTCGATCCCGCAGTTCCAGAGCGACGACCGGTTCACCGTCGTCGAAGGCACGACCAACAGCGAGGTCACGCTCGCGTTCAACAACTCGCGCCCACCGCTGAACGATGTCCGCGTGCGGCGAGCGTTGTCGTACGCCATCGACCGGAAGGCTTTGCTGGACACGGCTTGGGCCGGCCGTGGCACGCTTATCGGCAGTATGGTCCCGCCGACGGATCCCTGGTACGAGGACCTTTCGAAGGCGTACCCGTTCGATCCCGCGAAGGCGAAAACGCTGCTCGCCGAAGCAGGACAACCGAATCCCTCGCTGCGGCTGAGGATTCCCAACCTGCCGTACGCCGTCTCGGCAGCGCAGGTGGTGGCGTCGCAGCTGGCGGACGTCGGGGTGGCGGTGACGATCGAGCCGCTGGACTTCCCGGCGGTGTGGCTCAAGCAGGTCTTCACCGACCGCGACTACGACCTGTCGATCATCCAGCACGTCGAGGCGCGCGACATCGTCACCTTCGGCAGGCCGAAGTACTACTGGGGTTACGACAGCAAGCCCGTTCAGCAGAACCTGGCGAAGGCCGATGCCGGCACGCCTCAGGAACAGGTCGACGCGATGCGCCAGGTCGCCCGGCGGCTGTCCGAATACGCCGCCGCAGACTGGCTCTTCCTCTTCCCCAACGTGATCGTGGCGAAGAACAAGGTGACCGGGTTCGTCCGCAACCAGGTCAGCGAGTCCTTCGATCTCACGGGATTGGCGCCGCGATGACGGTCAAGGTGCTCCGCCGCCTGGGGATCCTCGTAGCCAGTGTGCTGGTGGCGTCCATCGTGGTCTTCCTGTTCATGGCCGTCCTGCCGGGTGATCCGGCGCAGGTCGCGCTCGGCGTCAACGCGACACCGGAACTGGTCGCGAAGACGCGCGCCGAGTTCGGCATCGACAGGCCGTTGGTGACGCAGTACTTCGACTGGATCGGTGGTGTCCTGCAAGGTGACTTCGGCCGCTCATACGTCACGCGCGAGGAGATCGGGCCGGCGCTGACCGACCGCCTCGGCGTGACGTTGTGGCTGGTCGGGGCTGGGATGCTGGTGGCGCTGCTGATCGCCGTCCCGGCCGGGACGTTCGCCGCGGTGCGGCATCGGAACGCCGACGGCACCGCGGTTTCCGGGCTGTCGCAGCTCGGCGTGGCGATCCCCGCGTTCCTCGCCGGCATCATCCTGGTGCAGATCTTCGCGGTGCAGTTGCGCTGGCTGCCCTCCGGCGGCTGGACACCGCCCGTGCAGGACCCGGGCGAATTCCTCCGCGGTCTCGTTCTGCCTGCCTTGTCGCTGGGGCTCGTGCAGGGCGCGGTGCTCACGCGCTACGTCCGGTCCGCGGTGCTCGACACGCTGGGCCAGGACTATCTGCGCACGGCGCGGTCCAAAGGACTGCGGCCGTTCCAAGCGCTGTTCCGCCACGGTCTGCGCAACGCCGCCGTGCCGGTGGTGACGGTGCTCGGCCTGCAACTTTCGACCCTGCTGATCGGCGCGGTCGTCGTCGAGCGCGTGTTCGTCCTGCCGGGGCTGGGCAGCATGCTGCTCGACTCGGTGGCGTCGCGGGATCTGTTGTCCGTACAGGGGATCGTGCTGGTCCTGGTGGTCGGCGTGCTGCTGGTGAACTTCGTGGTCGACGTCCTCTACACGGTGCTCGACCCGAGATTGCGGGGTTCCTGATGCGTAGCCGCAGTCTGGTGATCGGCGGTGTGCTCGTCGCGTTGATCGTGCTCGCCGCGCTGCTTTCGTTCGTGTGGACGCCGTTCGACCCGGTGAAGGTGGACGCGGCCAACCGGCTGCACGACTTCAGTGGCGCGAACCTGCTGGGCACGGACAGCTTCGGCCGTGACCTGCTCAGCCAGCTCATGGTCGGCGCGCGGACGACGCTGTACGTCGGCGTGGTCGCGGTCGGCATCGCCGCGCTGATCGGGACGCCGCTGGGCATCCTCGCCGGGATGTCGTCGCGCTGGCTCGGCGAGTTCGTCATGCGCGCCAACGATCTCGTGCTCGCGTTCCCCGCGCTGCTGCTGGCGATCATGTTCGGCGCGGTGTTCGGGGCGGACACGCTGACCGCCATGGTGGCGATCGGTATCGCGACCATCCCGTCGTTCGCGCGGATCGCGCGGTCGGGGACGCTGCAGGTGATGAGCAGCGAGTTCGTGCTGGCCGCGCGGTCGGCCGGGCGTTCGCGGCTGAACATCGCGGCGCGGCACGTGCTGCCGAACATCTCCGGGCTGCTGATCGTGCAGGCGTCGGTGTCGTTCGCGATCGCCGTGCTCGCGGAAGCGGCGCTGTCGTTCCTCGGCTTCGGGACGCGGCCGCCGACGCCGTCGTGGGGCCGGATGCTCCAGGAATCGCAGATGTTCCTGACCCTGCACCCCCGGCTCGCGCTCGTGCCCGGCGTCGCGATCGCCATCGCCGTCCTCGGCTTCAACCTGCTCGGTGACGGCCTCCGCGATCGTCTCGATCCTCGATTGGCGGCGCGGCTATGACTCTCGAAGTGGACGGTCTCGGGATCAGCGACCTGGTCCGCGACGTCTCGTTCGGCATCGCGCGCGGCGAGCGCGTCGGGCTGATCGGTGAGTCGGGCTCCGGGAAGTCGTTGACGGCGCTGTCGATCATGGGGCTGCTGCCCGAAGAACTCGCCGCGTCCGGATCGGTGAAGCTCGACGGCCGTGAGCTGCTGGGCGCGCCGGAGAAGGAACTGTCGCGGCTGCGCGGCAACGAGATGTCGATGGTGTTCCAGGAACCGATGACCGCGCTGAACCCGGCGATGCGCGTCGGCGCGCAGGTGGCCGAGCCGATGCGGATCCACCGAAACGTCAGGAAGGATCCCGAGGCTTTGCTGGCTTCCGTGGGATTGCCCGGCGTCGCTCGCGCGTATCCACACCAACTGTCCGGCGGGCAGCGGCAACGCGTCGTCCTCGCGATCGCGCTGGCCAACGATCCGAAGCTGCTGATCTGCGACGAGCCGACGACGGCGCTCGACGTCACCGTGCAGGCGCAGATCCTGGACCTGATCCTCGACGGCGTCCGGGAGCGGGAGAGCGCGCTGCTGTTCATCACGCACGATCTCGCCGTCGTGGCGTCGGTGTGCGAGCGGGTGCTGGTGATGCTGGACGGCGAGATCGTCGAAGCCGGCACCACCCGCGAGGTGCTCACCGCGCCACAGCATGACTACACGAAGAAGCTTTTGGCCGCTTCGGATCTGGAGGCGAGCCGATGATTATCTCTGTACGGGACCTGGAGCGCCGCTACACGCGTCGCGATGTGCATGCCTTGCGCGGAGTCTCGTTCGACGTCGAAGCAGGTCAGCGCTTCGGAATCGTCGGCGAGTCCGGTTCGGGAAAGTCCACTTTGGTCAGATTGCTGGCCGCGCTCGACAAGCCGACGGCGGGCAGCGTCTCGTTCCAGGGCAAGCGCGTCGACACGCTGCCGGAGCGCAAGCTCGGCTTCTTGCGGTCGGAGTTGCAGATCGTCTTCCAGGATCCGATGGGTTCGCTCGACCCGCGGATGCGGGTGCGTGACATCATCTCCGAGCCGTTGGGCCGCCGGAACCCCGCTCGGGTGTCGGAGTTGCTGAAGGCGGTCGGCCTCCCCGAGGACGCCGCCGGCCGCTATCCGCACCAGTTCTCCGGCGGGCAACGGCAGCGCATCTCGATCGCGCGGGCGCTCGCGCCGAATCCGAGCGTCCTCATCGCGGACGAACCGGTGAGCGCGCTCGACGTCTCGGTGCGGAAGCAGATCCTCGACCTGCTCGCGTCGCTGGTCGAGCTGTACTCGCTGACACTGATCTTCGTCTCGCACGACCTCGGCGTGGTGCGGCACGTCTGCGACCGGGTCGCGGTGATGCGGCGCGGCGAGATCGTCGAGATCGGCGACGTCGACCAGGTCTACGACGCGCCGGAACACGAGTACACCAGGGAACTGCTGGCGGCCGCGCCGAATCTGCGGGCCGAGCTGGCGAGGCTGCGGGGAGGCGATGATGCTTGAGTACCCGGAGGGACTGCCGATCGGCGACGGCTGGCTGTCCACTGTGGACACCACGCCCGTCGTGTTCCCGTACAACGGGAGCGAGATCGGCCGGACGCCGGTCGGGACGCCGGAGCTGGCCAAACGGGCGATCGACGAGGCCGTCGCGGTGTTCAAGCAGGTCGCGGCCTTGCCGTCGCGTACTCGGCGCACGCTCTTGAACGACGTCGCCGTGGCTCTGGAAGCCCGCCGCGAGGACTTCGAGCGGCTGCTGGTCCTGGAGACCGGCAAGCCGCTCGTCGATTGCCGCGTCGAGGTCGCGCGCACGATCGTCACCTGGCAGGCCGCCGCGGAGGAGGTCTCGCGGTTGCACGGCGAGACGGTCCCGCTCGACCTGCTGCCGTCCGGCGATGGGCTGGTCGGGTTTTGGAAACGCAAGCCGATCGGTGTCGTCGTCGGCATCGCCGGGTTCAACTATCCGCTGCTGCTGGCGTCGCACAAGATCGCGCCCGCCATCGCCGCGGGCTGTCCGGTGGTGGTGAAACCCGCGCCGCAAACACCGCTCGCGACGTTGTGGCTCGTGCATCTGGTGCGCTCGCTGACCGACCTGCCCGCGATGGTCCAGCTGGTGACCGGCGACGCGGCCGTCGGCTCTGCGCTGGTCACGGACCGGCGGGTCGGGGCGGTGTCGTTCACCGGCTCCGCGCTGGTCGGGCACCGGATCGCCCGCGACGCCGCGCCCACGAAGACGTTGCTGGAGCTGGGTTCCAACGCCGCTCTGGTGGTCGCGGAGGACGCTGATCTCGACGCGGCCGCGGACGCCGTGCTGCGCGGCGGGTTCTACGCGTCCGGGCAGGCGTGCATTTCGGTGCAACGCGTGCTGGTCGTCGAAGCCGTCGCTGAGGAGTTCACCGAACGGGTGCTCGCGCGGCTTGGCGAGGTCGTCGCCGGTGATCCGCGAGACGAGAAGACGCGGGTCTCGGCACTGATCGACCCGGGGTCGACGAGGCGCGTTCAGGAGTGGGTCGACAAAGCGACTTCCGCTGGTGCGCGGCTGGTCGGGGGCGGTGTCGACGGCACGGTGATCCGGCCGACCGTGCTGCTCGACGTGCCCGACGGCCTCGAATGCTGGGACGAGGAGATCTTCGGCCCCGTGGTCTGCGTCCGCACCGTGTCCTCTGTGGATGAAGCGTTCGACGAGGTCAACGCGTCGCGCTACGGGCTGCACGCCTCGGTGTTCAGCACGTCCCTGAAGACGGCGTTCCGCGCGCTCGACGAACTCGAAGTCGGCGGCGTGGTGGTCAACGAGGTGCCCGGCTTCCGGTCCGACACCATGCCGTACGGCGGCGTGAAGGACTCCGGGATCGGGCGGGAAGGGCCGCGGTTCGCGGTCGAAGAACTGACCGTGACGAGGATGGCGGTGCTGCGCCCGTGAGCTATGAGAACCTGTTCCGGCTGGACGGAAAGCGAGCCGTTGTCCTCGGTGGCGGCAGCGGGATCGGCCGCGAAGGCGCGAAGGCACTGGCCGCGCACGGCGCCGAGGTGATCGTCGCGGACCGCGATGTCGCCGCCGCCAAGGAAACCGGCGTGGGCGAGGCGTACGAGATAGACCTGCTCGCGGACGGTGCGGCCGCGCGGGCGGCGGCGGAACTCGGCGAGATCGACATCGTGGTGCTGACCGCCGCGACCAACGTACGCAAACGGCTGCTGGAGTACACACGCGAGGAATTCGACCGGGTGATCGCGCTGAATCTCGGCGCGACCTTCGAGGTCGTCCGCGCGTTCGGCGCCGGGATGGTCGAGCGGGAGCGGGGGAGCATCATCGGGTTTTCGTCGATCCGCGGCACCACCGTCGAGCCGGGCCAAGGGCCGTACGCTGCGACGAAAGCCGGGCTGGTGCAACTGTTCCGCACGGCCGCGGCGGAGTTCGGCCCGGCCGGGGTCCGGGTCAACGCGATCGCGCCGGGTGTCGTCGAGACTCCGCTGACGGCGCAGATCAAAGCGAATCCGGCCTGGTACGACGCGTACGCGACCAAGGGCGCGCTCGGCCGATGGGCGCGGCCAGATGAGCTCGCGGGCGTCGTCGTCTACCTGGCCTCGGACGCTTCGTCGTTCGTCACCGGCTCCGTGCTGGCGGTGGACGGCGGCTGGACCGCGGTCGACGGCCGCTTCGAACCGCCCGCGACTTGAGGAGGCCCGCCGTGCCGGAATTGCCTGATCTGACCGCTGTCGAACTGGTCGCGCAGTACCGCGCCGGGACGCTGTCGCCGGTGGAGGTCACCGAAGCCGTCCTCGCTCGCATCGAGGCGCGCGAACCCGAACTGCACGCGCTCTACGCGTACGACCCGAGCGGCGCGCGCGAAGACGCGAAGGCGTCCGAGAGTCGTTGGCACGCCGGGGAACCGCTCGGCCCGATCGACGGCGTTCCCTTGACCCTCAAGGAGAACATCGCGACCCGCGGCACACCGGTGCCGCTCGGCACGGCCGCGTCCTCGTTGGCGCCCGCGCCCGAAGACGCCCCGGCGGGCGCTCGCGTGCGCGAGTCCGGCGGGCTCCTGCTGGGCAAGACGACCATGCCGGACTACGGGATGCTGACGTCCGGGCTGTCGAGTTTCCACACCGCGTCGCGGAATCCGTGGGACACCACGCGCACGCCCGGCGGCTCCAGCGCCGGTGCCGGTTCGGCGGCCGCCGCCGGTTACGGCCCGCTGCATGTCGGCACCGACATCGGCGGCTCGATCCGGCTGCCCGCCGGCTGGTGCGGCCTGGTCGGGCTGAAGCCGAGTTTCGGGCGGGTGCCGGTGGATCCGCCATTCCTCGGCCGCGTCGCCGGACCGATGACGCGGACCGTGGCCGATACCGCGCTGCTGATGCGCGTTCTGTCCGGTGTGGACGGTCGCGACCATCTCTCGCTGCCGCCCTCGGCTGTCGACTGGTCTTCGCTTTCGGTCGGGGTCAAGGACCTGCGGATCGGACTCCACCTCGACCCTGGCGTTGGGCTTCCGGTGTTGCCGGAGACGATCGCCGCCGTCACCGAAGCCGCACGTGTCTTCGAGGCCGCGGGCGCCGTCGTCGAGCCGGTTTCGCCGTTCCTGCGCCGAGAAATGCTCGACGGGCTCGACACCTTCTGGCGCGTTCGCGCCTGGTCGGACATGTCCGCGCTCCCCGAAGACCGCCGCGCGAAGGTGCTGCCGTACATCGCCGACTGGGCCGCCGGCGGCGCCGACGTCAGCGGTGTCGACGCCTACCGCGGTTTCGCGCAGATCGACACCATCGCCGTCGCGACCCTGCGCGCGACCGAACGCTTCGACGTCGTCCTGTCACCGACCTGCCCGGTCTCGGCCCCGCCCGCCGAGTGGCCCTCGCCGACCAACGACCCGCGCCGCCCGTTCGAGCACATCGCGTTCACCGTGCCGTACAACATGTCCGGCCAGCCCGCGGTCTCGATCAACTGCGGCTACACGAGCGACGACCAGCCCATCGGCCTCCAGATCAGCGGCCGCCGCTTCGCCGACCTCGACGTCCTTCGCGCCGCTGCCGCCTACGAAACCCTTCGCCCCACTCCGCGCCCCTGGCCCTGACCACCGACGCAACTAGAGGACGAAACGCGTCAGGCCCTGGAGCCGAGTTCGGCAAGCCACGCGGCGAAGTGCGGACATTGCGCCTTCAGACCTTCGATGCCCAGGTCCGCGATCGCCAGCGGGCCTTCGAGTGTTTTCACGTAACCAGGGCAGTATCTGGCAAGCCGTTTGGACGGTGCGTTCTTCGGATCATCGTTGACGAGTTCCGGGCCACCGGCTTCGGCGCAGTCTTGCTTGATTCGCTCGGCTATCGCCGGATCGTCGCGCAGATCCGCCAGTTGGTCGCCGGCGGCGAGGACCCACGACTCCAGTTCATGCTGCACGAGATGAGGAACGAACCGGTGATCGTCGATGGCTGCTCGCAGCGCCTCCTCGACGTGCCCGACTTTCGCGGTGGCTGCTCCCGTCGGACGGGAAGCCATTCCCGGCGCGTCAGCAGGGAAGCCGTAATAGTCGAACAGGGTCGTCAGCACGGTGAGACGTGGGCTGGCGAGCAGTTCCTTGATCTCCCTGTGCAGCTTCGGCCAAGACGTGACGCCACCGCGATAGGTCACGGAGGATGTATGCGTGCGGACCGTCGAATAGGTGACGAACCAGCCTCGCCGTTGAAAGTGCCCGGACAGCACATCCCGGACAACGTTCGCCTCCGTCTGGCCTTCCACCAGCAAGTGCAGACGTTTCGGGTCAGGCATCGAGAACGCTGCCCATCGAGCCCGGCTGCCCGCCGATGATGTTCTTCTCCCAGAGTTCGCCGAGCGAGTACTCGTCGAGCCAGGCTGCCAGCGCGGCCTTGTTGGGCCGGGTGAAGGCCGAATCGCCGTTCCGCTGCTGGACGACGATCAGATCTTCGGCGGAGAACTGGTTCATCAACGTCACCGACTGAGTCGCTATCAGGACCTGACTGCGGGTCGAGGCGGAGCGCAGCATGTCCGCCAGCTGGACGATGGCCATCGGGTGCAGGCCGAGTTCGGGTTCGTCGAGCACGACCAGTGCCGGAAGCTCAGGTTGCAGCAACAGGGTGACGAGGCAAACGAAACGCAGTGTCCCGTCGGACATCTGATTCGCCGAGAAAACGGTCTCGGAATTCTGCCGCTGCCAGCGAAGGAGGATGCGGTCGGTGCTGTCCGGTTGGAGGACGAAGTCGCGGAAGAAAGGGGCAACGAGCCGGATCGCACCGACGATCCGGCGATACGCGACCTTGTCCGCCCGGTCTGAGCTGTCGCGTAGCCGAAGGAGAACCGCGGCGATGTTCCCAGCGTCCGCGCGCAGGGCCAGGTCGTCGGCGGTCGGGGAAAGGCGCTTCACCGGCGCGTCGACGCTGGTGTCGTGGAAGTGGTAGACGCGGCAACCTTGAAGAAGCTCGATAATCCTCGCCGCCACCTGAGCCGCTTCGGGTCTGGCCGCGAAGTTACCCAGTTTGCTCTCTCGATGACCACGGCCTGCCGACAGTCTCCGCAGATCCTGCTCTTTCTCGTCGTAGGTAGAGACAGATTCGTATTCGAAGATCAGCTCTTCACCAGGAGCCGCACTGAGCTGGGCGTGGTAGCTGTCCGGAGGCGCACTCAGCTTGAAGCTGATCTGCCTCGTGTCGGCGGTGTCGTTGATCAGCGCCGACGCCCCGCCATTGCGGCCGACGAACAGGTTCAGCAGGTCTTCGCTGATCCTTCCCAGCAGCTCGAAGGACTGGACGAAGTTGCTCTTGCCAGCGCCGTTCGCGCCGATCAGCACGTTCATCGCGCCCAGCTCGACGCGCGCCGAGCGGATCGAGGTGAAGCCCTCGATCTCGATCGACGTCAACGGTCGTTGATCAGCCACGCGCCTACTCTAGGCCGTTTCGACAATTGGTATCGATAGGTGGTTGCTCTAGTTGCCGATCGCCTCGGCCAGCGCCAGGATCCGCCGCGCGTTGTCCACGTGCAGGTTCTCGATCATCCGCCCGTCCACGGTCACGACGCCCTGCCCGGCCGCCTGCGCCTCCTCGAACGCCGCGATGATCTTGCGCGAGCGCGTGATCTCCTCCTCGGACGGCGCGAAGATCCGGTTGCACGGCTCCAGCTGCGACGGGTGGATCAGCGTCTTGCCGTCAAAGCCGAACTGACGGCCCTGAACGCATTCCGCTTCGAAGCCTTCGAGGTCCTTCACGTCGTTGTAGACGCCGTCGAGGATCGCCTTGCCGGTCGCCCGCGCGGCCAGCAGCGCGAGCGAAAGCCCGCCCAGCAGCGGCGCGCGGCCGGGGACGAACTCGGCGTGCAGTTCCTTCGCCAGGTCGTTCGTGCCCATGACCAGCACGGTCAGCCGTTCGGACGCCGAGGCGATCTCCTCGGCGTGCAGCATCGCGACCGGTGTCTCCACCATCGCCCAAATCTTCGTGTGGTCCGGCGCGCCGCCGAGTTCCAGGGCGCGCTCGATGTTGTGCACTTCGGCGGCGGAGTTCACCTTCGGCACCACGATCGCGGCCGGGCCCGCCTGCGCGGCGGCGCGGAGGTCGGCGTCGTGCCATTCGGTGTCGAGGCCGTTGACGCGGATGGTCACCTCGCGCTTGCCGTACTCCTTCGACGACGCGGCCGCGCAAACGCGTTCACGTGCGGCTTCCTTCGCGTCGGGCGCGACGGCGTCTTCGAGGTCGAGGATCAGCCCGTCCGCGTCCAGCGTCTTGGCCTTTTCCAGCGCTCTTTCGTTCGCGCCGGGCATGTAGAGGACGGAACGCCGGGGGTTCATTCGGAAGCCTCCTTCATGGCCGCGTCGTACGCGGCAGCGAGCTCAGGATCGTCGGCGGCGAGAACGTCCGCGAGTTCGGCGACCACCCGGCACTGCTTCACCGAGGCGTCGTCCTGCATCTTCCCGTCGATCATCACCGCACCGGTGCCGTCACCCATCTCGGCGATCACGCGCCGCGCCCACGCGACGTCCTCGGGCGAGGGCGAGAACACCTTCTTGGCGATGTCGATCTGCACCGGGTGCAGGCTCCAAGCGCCCACGCAGCCGAGCAGGAACGCGTTGCGGAACTGGTCCTCACAGGCCACGACGTCGCGGATGTCGCCGAACGGCCCGTAGTACGGCAGGATCCCGTTCGCCGCGCAGGCGTCGACCATTCGCGCGACGGTGTAGTGCCACAGATCCTGCTGGTACGTCGTGCGCCCCTCGTTCAGGTCTTCGCCGGTCGGATCCGTGCGCACCAGGTAACCCGGGTGCCCGCCACCCACCCGGGTGGTCTTCATCCGGCGGCTCGCGGCGAGGTCGGCCGGGCCGAGCGAGATGCCCTGCATGCGGGGGCTCGCGCCCGCGATCTCTTCGACGTTCGCGACGCCGCTGGCGGTCTCCAGGATCGCGTGCACCAGCAGCGGTTTCGTGAGCCCGGCCCGCGCTTCGAGCTGCGCGAGCAGCCTGTCGACGTAGTGGATGTCCTGCGCGCCTTCGACCTTCGGCACCATGATCACGTCGAGTTTGTCGCCGATCTCGGTGACCAGCGTGATGAGGTCGTCGAGCACCCACGGCGAGTCGAGACTGTTGACGCGGGTCCACAGCTGCGTCTTGCCGAAGTCGGTCGACTTCGCGATGGAGACGAGCCCGTTCCGCGCGGCCTCCTTGCGGTCGGCGCGCACGGCGTCTTCAAGGTTCCCAAGCAGGACGTCGACCTTCTTGGCGAGGTCCGGGACCTTGGCGGCCATCTTCTCGTTGCCGGGATCGAAGAAGTGGATCATCCGCGAAGGAGGTACGGGGATCTGGCGGAGCGGTTCCGGCGCTCCCACCGCGAGCGGGGCGAAGAAATCCTTCGGCGAACGCATCGTTCCTCCATCGCAACGGGCTAAGTGACCGACGGGTAACCCTAAACCCGGAAGGCGGGGAACCGCTGCGGCGCAGCTCACCTCCAAGGGGACACGATCGGGAATCGCGGAGGATTCTGTGGACGACTGGGCCTTGCCGGGTTTCACCGAGATGGGGTCGCTGGGCGAAGGGGGATTCGGCCGGGTCGTGCTGGCTCGCCACGACGAATCCGCGCAGGTCGTGGCCATCAAGTACCTGTACGCGCGGTTCGCGGCAGACCCGCGGCGGCTGGCGGAATTCCGCCACGAGGCGCAGATCCTGAGCCGCGTTTCGGGGCCGCACATCGCCCGTCTGCACCAGTTCGCCGAGACCCCGCAAGGGGCCGCGATCATCATGGAAGCCGTCCACGGAATTTCCCTGAAAGAGATCCTCGGCCGCCAGGAGAAGCTCGAACCCGAAGCCGCGCTGGCCATCCTCAAAGGCTCGCTGCTCGGTCTCGCCGGCGCGCACGCCGCGGGCACCGTCCACCGCGACTACAAACCGGCCAACGTCCTGGTCACCCGCGAGGGGCAGAGCAAGCTCGTCGACTTCGGCATCGCCGTGCTCGCCGGGCAGACCGGGGTCGCAGCGGGCACGCCCGCGTACATGGCGCCCGAGCAGTGGGCGGGCGGCGTCGCCACCCCCGCAACCGACGTCTACGCCGCGACCTGCGTGTTCTTCCAGTGCGTCGCCGGGCATCGGCCGTACGAGGCCGAGCAGGCCGAAGTGCTCCGCACGCTGCACGAATACGCCCCGATCCCGTTCGGCGAGGTGCCTGAACCGGTCCGCGACCTCATCGCGCGCGGCATGGCGAAGGACGTCGCCCAGCGGCCGTCGGGTGCGGCCGAATTCGTCACCGAACTGGAGGCGTCCGCCAGGAAGGCGTACGGCGAGGACTGGGAGCGCAATGGCTGGCACTGGCTCGCTAAAGGCGCCGGTGTCCTGGTCGCCCTGTCGCCGTTGGCCCTGCTCGGCGCCGGGACGGCCGCCGTCGGCACGGTCGTCGTGGTCAACGCCGACAGCGACGAAGCGCCACCCCAGACGACGACCGTCGCCGCGATGAAGGTCGACCTCGTCACCCGCACCGAGAAACTCGACGGCTTCGACTACGACGGCAAGTACGTCCGCATCAGCGGTTTGAAGGACAAGGCCGCCGAAGAGCGGGTCAACAAGGCGCTGATGGCGCCGATCGACGGCTGGCTCGCGGGCTTCTGGCCCGACGGCTACCCGCCGCAGCGCGAGCCCGACGGCGACATCCCGCATATGAAGTCCGAGGCCGAGATCCTGCGCCAGGATGACAAGCTGCTCTCCGTCGTCTACAAACGCTCGATCGACTCCGTCCAGTTCGGCAACCACGGCGGCTTCAGCATCCGCCCGATCGTCATCGATCTGACGAAGGGCGAACAGATCCCCAACGCGCACCTGTTCGACAACGTCGACGGCACCGCCGACCGGATGCGCATGCTCGAAGACATGCTCTTCGACGCCGCCAGGCCGGGTGACTGCCTCGCCGACGCGCCGAGCGAACGCGAGCACCTGCCGGTCGGCGCGATGTCGGATCCGTGGTCGGTCACCGGCGACACCGTGCTGCAGGCGGCACCGACCGCGAACGGGATGACGTTCTACGTCTACGGATCCGTGCTCGGCTATCCCCGTGTCTGCGACCCGACCCAGGTCACGGTCGAATACCGCCACCTCCGCCATCTGATGAGCCCGGCGGTCATGAACCTGCTCGGCGGCGCACAGGGGCAACGCACCAAAGTGGACAACGTCGGCGCCTTCACCATCACCACGCCGGAGAAGTGGTCGCTGCTCTCCGGAGCTCCCATCGAGCGCTACCTGGTGACCGCCGACCAGTGCGCGGGCGGCGGGACACAGCCGTTCCACTGCGCGGGCGTCGTCTTCAGCGACAACTCGCGGACCGACCCGGCCACGCGGGCGTATGAACCGGGCAAGCCGTACAACCGCTCGACCGGTCCGCGTCCGTGTCATTCCATCGGCGCACCCGGTGAGACCCAGGGGGCGCCTACCCTCCAGAGGAAGGAACTTCGCCCGGTCGGTACGAAGCGGGCCGCCTACGAAGAGTGGCGGATCACGTGTTCCGGCGGCGGTTCGGTCACCCAGCGGGTCTGGTTCCTGCCGAAAACACAGCTCGTGATCGTCGACGAGTGGAACACTCCAGGCCTCGACAAGATTTTGGAAGAGGCACAGTGGAACTAAGTGACGAGTGGAGACTGCCCGGCTTCACCGAGCTGGAGCAGCTGGGCACGGGCACCTTCGGCCGCGTGGTGCTCGCACGCCAGGACAAC
This sequence comes from Amycolatopsis sp. cmx-4-54, assembly GCF_046548895.1. Classification (NCBI taxonomy): domain Bacteria; kingdom Bacillati; phylum Actinomycetota; class Actinomycetes; order Pseudonocardiales; family Pseudonocardiaceae; genus Amycolatopsis; species Amycolatopsis sp. cmx-4-54. The sequence goes on along the minus strand of NZ_JAEBEJ010000002.1, from coordinate 295,364 downwards.
ACCGGCCACGTCATCGCGATCAAGTACCTCTTCTCCCGCTTCGCCGCGGACCCCGCGCATCTCGCCGCGTTCCGGCAGGAAGCACTGGCGCTGCACCGGGTGTCGAGCCCGCACGTCGTGAAACTGCACGAGTTCTTCGAGACGCCGCAGGGCGCGGCGATCGTCATGGAGGCGATCAACGGTGTCTCCCTGCGCTCGGTGCTCCAGGCCGAAGGCGCTCTCGAACCCGAGGCCGCGCTCGCGGTGCTGAAGGGTTCGCTGCTCGGGCTGGCCGCGGCGCATTCCGCCCACGTCGTCCACCGGGACTACAAACCGGCCAACGTGCTCGTCGCCGACACCGGTGAAAGCAAGCTCGTCGACTTCGGCACGGCTGTCCTGGCGGGGGAACGGGGCCCGTCCGTCGGCACACCCGCGTACATGGCACCCGAGCAGTGGTCGGGTGGACAGGCCACGCCCGCGACCGACGTCTACGCCGCGACCTGCGTGTTCTTCCAGTGCGTCGCCGGGCACCGGCCGTATCAGGCCGACGACACCGAAGTGCTCCGCACGCTGCACGAACACGCGCCCATCCCGTTCGGCGAAGTCCCCCAGCCGGTGCACGAGATCGTCGCGCTGGGGATGGCGAAGGACCCTTCGAAACGACCGGTCGACGCGCTCATGTTCGTCAGCGAACTGGAACGCGTCGCCCGCGCGGGTTACGGCGACGAATGGGAGCGCAAAGGCTGGTCACGGCTGGCGAAGGCGGCGGGCGTACTCGCCGCGGCGACCCCGTTGGTCCTGCTCGGTGCCGGTACGGCGGCCGCGCCCGGGGTCGCCGCCGCCGGGACGGGCGCGGTGGCCGCGTCGACCGGCGGAATCGCGGCCGGATTGAAGATCGCCATCGGCGTCGTCGCGGCGACGGCCGCCGTGGTCGGCTCGGTGGTCGTCTTCTCCGACGCGAGCACACCGCCGCCGTCACCGCCGACCACGCAGCAGGCCGTCGCGCTCAAGGTCGCCATGAAGACCCGATCCGGGACCGTGCCCGGGACGACCCTCCCCTACAGCGGGGACCACCCCGAGGTGACCGGGTCGCCCGATCAAGCCTGGCTGAAGCGCGTCAACGACGCCCTGGCGGCGCCGATCGACGAGTGGAACCGCAAGACCGGTCCGGGCGCGGCCAAGCTGGAGCCGGAACGCGGCCCGTACAAGCTCCTCACGAAGGCCGAAGTGCGCTCGCAGAACGAGCGGTACCTCTCGGTGCGCTACACGCACGACCTCGAGAACAAACCGCATTCGACCTGGGGAAACGGTCGTGCCGCGGTGACCATCGACCTGAAGGAGGGCAAGGCGCTCACGCCCGCCGAACTGTTCGCCCCCGGAAAGTTCACCGACGACGGACTGCGGACCCTCGCCGAACTGCTCTGGCCGGACAAACAGCAGTGCGGTGCGCTCAGCAGCACCTTCCCGTATCAGCCCCTCAAGACGGCAGACCTCGCCGAAGAGCCGAAGGTGTGGCTCGCGTTCACCCCGGCGGCCGTCGAGGTCACCGTTGACCTCAACCTTCTCGGCTTCGCCACCGCTTGCGGAGTGCAGGACTACACGCTGCCCTACGACAAGCTGGCCGGTCTCCTGAACCCTGCCCTCGTCGACGGCGTGACCGGTGGGAAGGTGGTCAAAGGCACGTCGTCCGCCCCGTTCGAGCCAGGCGTCACCGACGTCTCGGCCGGCGCGCTCACCCTGCATCTTCCGCAGGACTGGTCCGTGGTTTCGCAGGGGCTGGAGAAGGTACTCGTCGCCCCCGGCTGCCCGGATCCCAAGAAGTACTTCAACTGCCAGTACGTTCTCCTCACGGACAACAGCCTGCAGTCCGCCGAGCAGCCGCCGTACCGGCCAGGCGAGTTCTATCGGCGCAGCGCGGGCGGCCGGGCCTGCAATGCCGCCGGGCGAAAGGACCTCCGCCAAGAGGGTGACGCGGTGCGGACGGTTTCCGCCACCGCACCGGTGGGCGGGACCTCGGCGACCTACGAGGAGTGGACGATCCAGTGTGTTCCTCGTGGACAGACGGGTGGAAGCGGCGAGGCGCAGGTGACCCAGCGGATCTGGTTCGTTGCGGACAAGCAAATCGTGGTGATGGACGAATGGCGGACACCCGGCGTCGAAGAACTCCTCCGCACCGCGACGGTCTCGTGACCTGACCTGCGAAAGTCCAAAGTGGAACGAGTATTCGTTGGGCTGAATGGCCTAACGTCCCACTTCGTCGTCCGTGACCGTTCGGAGACGCCGGGTAACACCATTTACCTCGTCCTCACTCGGTTGGCGGCACGTCGGACTGAAGTCCGATGACCGCCTACCGACCGGTCACCGATGACAAGGCGCCGCCGATCGCAGCCACTCCCGTTGTCCGGCGCCGTCGCCTCTCCGCCCTGTTAGACAGTTCATGTGCCGCTTCCACCGAGGTGGCACGGGATGAAGAGCCCTAGGGAAACCAGGTTCGAAGGAGGCGGAACGTGGCGGCTACACCGAACATGGAGAGCTCGACGGTCGCCGGTGGCGCGAAGCGCAGCCGGTCACTGACGAGCCGGGTGGTGCCGCCGATCGAACTGCCCGCGAGCGTCGGGGAGCTTTCGCGCAAGGCGGCGGCCCTGCTCGGCTGGAACGGCATCGTGTTGCCGGAGACCACCGTGCTCGGCCGCAAGATCTGCGTGGTCGCCCGGCTCCGTACCGACGTGCACGCCGAGCGCATCGCGATGGGCATGGGTCCCGTCGTCGATCGCGCCACCGTCGACACCTGGACATGGCCAGAGCTGGCCGCGACCGCACCCGCGCCGGCCGCCGAGATCATCGGTGTCCTCGCGGTCGCCCGGCACTGGCGCACCGCGATGGCCTCCGCGGTTCCGTTCGCACGTTACGGCGAGGCCGCGATGGTTCTCCCATCGCCTGCCGTACTGACGGAAGACTACGTCGGCAACTGCCTGCCGCGTGCCCGCGCGTACGGGCTCGCGATCGTCAGCGCCGACCCCAACGCGGTCACCGACCTCGATCTCGAAGGTCACGGCGAGCGCATGATCCTCGACGAGGACCCGGTTTCGCGCCTGGTCAACGAGATCGTCTACGACCAGCTGCTGCGCGAAACCGAGCTCCCTGCCGAAGTGGACTGAACGCGCTACGGTCGGGTCCATGCGAGTAGTCATTGCGGGTGGACACGGACAGATCGCGCTGAAACTGGAGAAACTTCTCTCCGCACGCGGTGATCAGGCGGTCGGGATCGTGCGCAACCCCGATCATGTCGCCGACCTCGAAGCGGCCGGTGCCGAAGCCGTCGTCCTCGATCTGGAAAAGTCCGATGTGGACGCCGTGGCCAAGGTGCTCGACGGTGCCGACGCCGCCATCTTCGCGGCGGGCGCCGGGCCGGGCAGTGGCACCGCTCGCAAGGACACTGTGGACAGAGCGGCCGCGGAACTCTTCGCGGCCGCCTCCGAGCGGGCGGGCGTCCGGCGGCATGTCCAGGTCGGCTCCATGGGCGCGGACAAATGGGAGACCGCGGACGTCCCGGACGATTTCCGGATCTATCTCAAGGCCAAGAAAGCGGCCGAAGACGATCTGCGCGCCCGCGATCTCGACTGGACGATCCTCCGGCCGGGACAGCTCACCGACGACGAGGGCACCGGCGAGATCCGGATCGCCGAATCCACCGGACGCGGGCCCATTCCCCGGCAGGACGTCGCCGCGATCCTCATCGCCCTGCTCGACACCCCGTCGACAGCGGGCCGCGTCCTTGAGGCGATCTCGGGTGATACTGCTATCTCTCAGGCCTTTTCCGCTCTGTGAAACCGTAGTGTGTGGACGTAATCCGTCTTTTGAATGAACGGAGTAGGTCCTTGCGCGAGGACATCGCGGTCTTCAGCGGCAGCGCACATCCCGAGCTCGCCGAAGAGATCTGCGCCCATCTCGGCGTTCCCCTGCATCCCGTGAAGGTGCAGCGGTTCGCCAACGACTGTCTCGAAGTCCAGCTCGAAGCGAACTGCCGTGAGCGCGACGTCTTCCTGATCCAGCCGCTGGTGCGGCCGGTGCAGGAACATCTCGTCGAGCTGCTGCTGATGCTGGACGCCGCACGGGGCGCGTCGGCCAAGCGGATCACCGTCGTCATGCCGCACTACTCGTACGCCCGCTCGGACAAGAAGGACGCGCCGCGGATCTCGATCGGCGGCCGTCTCGTCGCCGACCTGATGGCGACCGCCGGTGCCGATCGAGTCCTCGCGATGACGCTGCATTCGCCGCAGGTGCACGGCTTCTTCAGCGTTCCGGTCGATCACCTGCACGCGTTGAAGGAACTGGCGAAGCACTTCCGCCAGTACGACCTCTCCGCGACCACCGTGGTTTCGCCGGATCTCGGCAACGCCAAGGAAGCCGCGCATTTCGCCCGGCTGCTCGGCGTTCAGGTCGCCGCCGGCGCGAAGCAGCGCTTCGCCGACGACAGGGTCGAGATCAGCTCGGTGATCGGCGAGATCACCGGCCGCGACGTGATCGTCCTCGACGACGAGATCGCCAAGGGCAGCACGGTGATCGAGCTGCTCACCAAACTGCGTGAGCTGAAACCGCGTTCGATCCGCGTCGCCTGCACGCACGGCCTCTTCTCCAGCGGCGCGCTCGAACGGATCGGCAGCCAGCCCGACGTGCTGGAGGTCGTCTGTACGAACACGGTGCCGATCCCGCCGGAGGAGCAGAGCCCGAAGCTGCGAGTCCTGTCGATCGCGCCCGCGCTGGCGGAGGCGATGCGGAGGATCCACAACGGCGAGTCGGTCAGCGCCTTGTTCGAAACGGCTTAAGCGGTGCCGAGGACCCGGTCGAGATAGGTGTTCGTGAAGATCCCGGCCGGGTCCACCTCCTTGCGGACCCGCAGGAAGTCGTCGAAGCGCGGGTACCGCGAGCGCAGCGTCGCGGCGTCGAGGTCGTGCATCTTGCCCCAGTGCGGGCGGCCGCCGACCTCGCCGACGATCGACGCGAATCCGGCGAAGTACTCGCGGTAGGGCATGCCGACGAACTGGTGGATCGCGATGTAGGCGGAGTCGCGGCCGTTCGCGGTCGAAAGCCAGATGTCGTCCGCGGCGGCGACCCGCACCTCGACCGGGAACGCGACCGGGTTCTCCAGCCTCGGGACGAAAGCGCGGAGTTCGGAGAAGACGTCGTGCAGCGCTTCGCGGGGGATCGCGAATTCCGACTCGACGAACCGCACGCCGCGGTGGGTCACGAAAACGCGATGCGACGTGTCGCTGTACTCGCGGGCGGAGAGGATGTTCGAGGCGAACCGCCCGAGCGGCTGGACGAGTTTCGGCACCGCGCGGCCTAGACGGCACAGGCCGCCGAACGCGACGTTCTCCGTCACCTCGTAGTCGACGAATTCCTTCAGCTTGGTCAGCGGACGGCGCTCGCTGCCCGCCGGAAGCCGGTTGTTGCGCTTGACCAGGGCGTTCTTGCCGTAGGGGAACCAGTAGAACTCGAAGTGGTCGTTCTCGTCCGCGAACTGGTCGAACCCTTCGAGGACCTGCTCGAGGGGTTCGGGCCGCTCCTGGGCGGAGAGCAGGAACGAAGGTTCACACTGCAGGGTGACCGTGCTGATGACACCGAGCGCGCCGAGCCCGACCCTCGCAGCCGCGAAGAGATCGGGGCGCTCGTCCGCCGAACAGGTGACCACGGTGCCGTCGGCGAGCACGAGTTCGAGCGCGGCGATCTGGGTGGCGATGCCGCCGAGGCGGGCGCCGGTGCCGTGGGTGCCGGTGGAGATCGCGCCCGCGACGGTCTGCGCGTCGATGTCGCCGAGGTTGGTCATCGCCAGGCCCAGCGCGTCGAGTTCGGCGTTGAGCTGCTTGAGCGTGGTGCCGGATCGGACCGTGACCAGGCCTTTCGCGACGTCGGCCGACGCGATCCCGGTCCAACCGGTCAGGTCCATGGCGTCCGAGTTCGCGGCGGCGATCGCCGTGAAGGAGTGGCCGCTGCCCAGGGGGCGCAGGCGCCTTCCGTCCGCGGCGGACCGGCTGATCGCGTCGGCGATCGCGGCCGTGTCCCGCGGCCGATGCACGCGCAGGGGCGATGCCGTCGCGGTGCCGGCCCAGTTGCTCCACCGTGTCATGCGCCCACCTATTCCGAGAGGCTGCTGCCCTTGAGGTGCTTGAGTGCCGAAACAGTAAGTGAATAGTATTCGCGTTTCAAGCCCTTCTGTCGTACCTTAGTTCGGGTGACCAGTGCGACGGTGTACGACTTGGCGACGAAGGACCTGGATCCTCCGTTCGCGGTTGTCGACTTGGATGCGTTCGACGCGAACGGCGCCGACCTGCTGCGGCGGGCTAACGGCAAACCGATCCGCGTGGTCAGCAAGTCCGTGCGCTGCCGTTATCTGCTCGAACGGGTCCTCGCGCGGCCCGGTTTCGAAGGCCTCATGTGCTACTCGCTCGCCGAAGCCGTCTGGCATGTCGAGCAGGGAACGTCCGAGGACATCGTGGTGGCGTACCCGACCGCCGACCACGGCGCGCTGCGCCGGCTGGCGGCGGACGACCGGGCGCGGGCGGCGATCTCGATCATGGTCGACTCGCCCGAACATCTCGATCTTGTCGACGCGGCGCTGGGGCAGGGGCATCCCGAGATCCGTGTCTGTCTGGAGCTCGACGCTTCGTGGCGACCGTTGCCAGGGGTGCACGTCGGCACCCGCCGGTCGCCGGTGTTCAGCCCGAGGCAGGCCGCGGATCTGGCGCGGACCATTCTGTCCCGCAAGGGTTTCCGGCTCGTCGGGATGATGGCGTACGAAGGTCAGATCGCCGGGCTCGGCGATGCGGCCGGCAGCGGTGTCAAGAACTCGCTCGTCGGCTGGATGCAGCGGAAGTCCATGGTGGAAATCGCGAAACGCCGCGCGGCCGCGGTCCGCGCGGTGCGGGCCCTGGCCGAGCTGGAGTTCGTCAACGGCGGTGGCAGCGGCAGCGTCGAATCGACCGGCGCCGAAGCGGCCGTCACCGAAATCGCGGCGGGCTCGGGCCTCATCGGGCCGACGCTCTTCGACGGCTACGCGCACTTCTCGCCGCGCCCGGCCGCGATGTTCGCGCTGCCCGTCGTCCGGCGCCCGGCACCGAAAGTCGCGACGCTCTTCTCCGGCGGCTACATCGCTTCGGGCCCCGCCGAGGCTTCGCGGCTCCCGAAGCCTTACCTGCCCGAAGGACTCTCGCTGCTCGGGTTCGAAGGCGCCGGCGAAGTCCAAACCCCCGTCTCCGGCGAAGCCGCCCGTCACCTACGGCTGGGCGACCGCGTCTGGCTGCGCCACGCGAAGGCGGGCGAACTCGCCGAACGCTTCACGCACTACCACGTCGTCGTCGGCGACCGCGTCGACCGGACCGTCCCCACCTACCGAGGCGAATCCCAGAACTTCGGCTGATCCGCGCGACCCCATCCCCCACCCATCCCTGGGGGGCGCGCCCCGCACCAGCGTATCGGGAGGGGGTGTCGGGGATGGCGGTTCCGAGGGGTGAGGGGCGAGGTTGTCCACAACTGTGGGTGGGTGTGGACAGGTTATGTGGATAACTGATAAGGGCAGTTCAGAGGCTGTGTCGGCGAGGTTCCTGGGGGTTGTGTGACTGGTGGGACTGGGGAATCGGGCATCGGTGGACACGAATGGAGCAAAGAGGGATCCACCGGTGACGCGAAGGCCCCCTGGGGGCGTCGAGCGTCTCAAAGGGGGTCTTCGTGACGTCCGGAAGTCCATAGTGGACGAACGTGGGATCCTCGGGCGTCGGGATCAAGGGTGAACCGCGCGGGGTCAGGTTCGCAGGGCTGTGAAGACCTCCTTGAGGGATCCAGAGTCCCGGCCCGAAGACCTCCTGAGTCACAGCTAGCACCAACGACCACAGTGGGGCGCGTGAAGGCCCCCTTGCCTCGGCTGAGCTGAGGGAAGGGGACCTTCACGTCATGAGGGTCGTCCACAGTGGACTGACGTGGGCTGAAGGCGTCCTTCAGCACCAAGGCGGGGCGACCGAAAAAACTCTCAGGCCTCGCCGAACTTGCTCGCCAGATACCCCTTCACCACGGACTTCGCCTCCGCCACGATCCGCTCGTCCCCTCGCGGGTCCCGCCGGAAGGCCAGCTTCAGCAGAGCGTCCGCGGTCTCGTTGGCGATCGTCAGCGCGAACCGGATGTCGTCGAGCGGCGACTGGATCCGCGCCGAAAGCACGTCGGTGAGCGCGTCGACGATGACGGCGTTGTTGTCGCGGGTCTCGTCCAGGAGCTGCCGGTCGACGACGTCACCGAAGTGGACCTTCGAGAAACCGGGAACCTCGCGGTGCATCGCGAGGTAGATGTCGAGGATCGAGTCCACGACGTCCCACCAGTGTTCGGGCGCGAGCTCGTTCAGTGTTTCCGACACCGCGGCGACGAACCGTTCGAGGTTCCGCTGCGTCAGCGCCTGGACTACGGCCCGCTTGTCGGGGAAGAACTGGTACAGCGAACCGACGGCCACGCCGGCGCGCTTCGCGATCAGCGTGGTCGTCAACGCGTCGTAACCGAGCTCGTCGATCAGCTGGGCGCTGGCGTCGAGCATTTGCTCCACCCGCTTGGCGCTGCGCTGCTGGACGGGTTGCCGCCGGAGCGGAGTGGTCTCCGCTTGCGGTTTCGCGGCCTGGATGTCGGACACTCGGGCTCCTCCTTCGCTGATCTGCGACTTTATCGTGCCGACAGGGTTCCCCCCGGTCGAGTGAAGGCATAGTATCTGAGAACTTTTCATGTTCGGCCGAGTCTGAAGAGGAAAGGTGTGCCGCCGGTGGAGAATCCGACCTTCCCGTCCGAATTCCTGTGGGGTGTTTCGACCTCCGCCTTCCAGATCGAGGGGGCGACCGGGGAGGGCGGCCGAGGACAGTCCATTTGGGACACTTTCACCGAAACGGAGGGAAAGATCGCGCGGGCTGAGCACGCCAAGGTAGCCGCCGATCACTTCCACCGCTACTCCGAGGACATCGCGCTGATGGCCGAACTCGGCGTCGGCGCCTACCGCATGTCCTTCGCCTGGCCAAGGATCCAGCCCGACGGCAGCGGCAAACCCAACCCCGAAGGCCTTGCCTTCTATGACAAATTGCTCGATGAAGTCTGCGCCGCCGGCATCGCGCCGACCGGGACGCTGTTCCACTGGGACCTCCCGCAAGCGCTCGAGGACAAGGGCGGCTGGCTCTTCCGTGATACCGCCGAACGCTTCGGGGAGTACGCCGCCATCGTGGGCGAACGGTTCTCCGATCGGGTGAAAATGTGGATCCCGCTCAACGAGCCCATGGTCATGTCGATCTTCGGCTACGCGATCGGCGAGTACGCGCCCGGCAAGACACTCCTGCTCGACGCCCTGCCCACCGCGCACTACCAGAATCTCGCGCACGGTCTCGCGGTCCAAGCGCTGCGCGCGGCCGGGGCGAGCAGCGTCGGCACGGCCAACAATCATTCGCCGATCTGGCCCGCCTCCGATTCACCGGAAGACAAGGCCGCGGGCGAATGGATCGACGCCCTCATCAACCGCACCTACGCGGATCCGGTGCTGCTCGGCCGATATCCCGAACAAGTCGTCGAGCATCTGCCCGAGGGCTTCGCCGATGATCTCCCGACCATCGCGCAGCCGCTCGACTTCTACGGGGTGAATTACTACGAGCCGCAGGGCGTCGCCGCGCCCGGTGAAGGCAACCCGCTGCCCTTCGAGCTTCGCGCGATCGAGGGATATCCCATGACCACCAACGATTCCCCGATCGTGCCGCACGGGCTGCGCGACCTGCTCGTCGGTTTCCACGAGCGCTACCGCGAGCACCTTCCGCCGGTCTACCTCACCGAAAACGGGTGCAGTTTCGACGACGTCGTCACCGAAGACGGGCAAGTCCACGATCAGGAGCGCATCGACTTCCTCGACAGCCACCTCGTCGCGGTGCGGGAGGCGATGGACGCCGGTGTCGACATCCGCGGGTACTTCGTCTGGTCGCTGATGGACAACTTCGAATGGTCGAAGGGCTACCAGCCGCGCTTCGGCCTGGTGCACATCGACTACGAGACGCAGAAGCGCACGCCGAAGGACTCCTTCGGCTGGTACCGGGACCTGATCCGCCATGAGTGAGGTCCGGGAGCTGCCCGAGGCGCTCGCGGAACCGGTCGCCAGGGTCCGCGCGGGCTGGATGAGCCTGCTGTTCTTCGCGAACATCGCCCTCTGGCTCGGCGTGTACGCGCCCATCCAGGTCCTCCTGCCGAAGCAGGCCGAGTTGCTGGACGCGGCCAACAAGGAAGCGGTGTTCAGCCTGGTCACCGGGATCGGCGCGGTCGTCGCGCTGATCGCCAACCCGGCCATCGGCCTGCTCTCGGACCGCACCTGCTCCGCCCGCGGCCGCCGTCATCCGTGGACGGCCGCCGGTGCGGCGGTCGCCGCGGCCGGGCTGCTCGTTCTCGCGTTCGCGCCGAACGTCGCGATCATGGTGCTCGGCTGGTGCCTGGTCCAGGCAGGATTGAACGGGATGCTCGCGATGCTGGTCTCGGCCATCGCGGACCGCGTGCCCGTACCGCAGCGCGCGCAGGTCGGCGGGCTCGTCGGCATCGCCCAGATGCTCGGGACCGTGCTCGGCGCGGTGGTGGTCGTGGTGATGCTCGACCTCGCCGGTCTCCCGCTGGGATACGCGGTGTGCGCGGCCATCGTGCTGGCGGGCGCGGCGGCGTTCGTCCTGCGCACACCGGACGCGCGGCTCCCGGTCGCGTTCCGCCCGTCCGCCCGGACCCGTGACGTGCTGGCGAACCTGTGGATCTCGCCACGCAGGCATCCGGACTTCGCCTGGGCGTGGGGATGTCATTTCATGATCAACCTCGGCAACGCGTTCGGGACGCTGTACCTCTTGTTCTTCTTGAAGGACGCGGTGCACTACGAAGATCCGGACACCGGACTGCTGATCATGATGGGCCTCTACGGTGCCGCGCTCATCGTCGGCGCGCTCATCGCCGGGCACTTCTCCGACAAATCGGGGCGGCGCAAGCCTTACGTCTTCGCCGCGTCCGCGGTGATGGCCGTGGCCGCGCTGCTGCTGGTCGTCTGGCAGAACTGGACGGCCGCCCTCGCGGCGTCACCGTTGCTGGGCATCGGTTTCGGCGCGTACATGGCCGTCGCGCTCGCGATGCTCACGCAGGTGCTGCCCGCCGCGCAGGACCGGGCGAAGGACCTCGGGGTCATCAACATCGCGAACTCGCTGCCGCAGGTGGTGGCGCCGATGCTGACCGCGCCGATCCTGGCCTACCTGGGCGGATACTCGAGCCTCTTCGCGGCTTCGGCGCTGTCCACCGTCATCGCCGCGGTGCTGGTCACGTGGGTGAAAACGGTCAGCTGACAGGAAAATTGGAGACCGCGGACCGGTGCCGGTCGGGGGAGGGGAGTGCAACGGCACCGGCCCGCGGGGTTCGGGGATGGCAGCGCGCCCCGGGGCAGGTATCGCGCTGCGTTTGTGATCATCAACCTAGCGACCGATTAGTACCTTCGCTAGGTGTTCTGCCGATAATTTTCGATTAATCGCGGTGGGGACCGGAGTGATTACCGAGAGCGGCTCGTCGCGTTCGGGGGTACGCGCGAACCGCCGCCGGCGAAGGCGAGATCGTGGCGTGGTTGCCGAGGGGGCGCTCGGACCGCCGTTCACTCGCCGGTCTTTCAAGCTGTGATGGGACGACGCGGGTTGATCAGCGCGTGCCTGCCGGTGGTTTCGGCAGGGCTCACGCGGCTCTGCCCGGGAACGCGGCGCCGGCGGTCCTGGGAGGCCGCGGTCTGCTGGGGGGCGAGACCGCCGGCGACCAGGTGCTCGTGCGCGACCTGCCATACCGAGCAGGGGGCCTTGCACCTGTGCCAGCGGGTCGAGCAGGTGGGGCAGTCCCCGCGCTCGTCGGGCTCGTGCGCCAGGAGCATCGCGCGCCAGCCTTCGGTCAGGCGGGGGAGCTCCGAGCGGGCGACCGAGACGAGCGACTGCGCGTCGGCCCGGGTCGCGAGATCGGAGAGCATGTCGAGGCGTTCCCAAACCGCGTTGCGGAGAACTTGCCCTAGGACCTGATCCACGGAGAACTCACCGTTACCTTTCCGCCATCTTGGCGGCTTCGTTGAGCGCTGCCCTGAGCTGGCCGAGCTGGCCGGACGTCAGGCGCGCGGTCTCTCCTGGCGGCGAGACGAGAACCACCTGGTTGTCTTCGACGAACACGGTGACGGCGCGTTCACGGCTGATGAGATCGCCGCACTGCACCCGCCAGACCAGCTGTCCGCCTTCGTAACGGCGCACACTCGCGGTACGGGGGTCGACCGGGGCGGAAGGGGAGACCGGACGGTTGGCGCCGGGGGCGACGGCGACCGTCTGCTGACCGGCCGGGCCGGCCGCACGCAGGTGGCGCGTGGCCATACCGGGCCGACCCGCGGTGATGGAGCCTGTTGCGATCGAGTCCACGAACTCCACTGGCTCTTCTCCGCTCTCTCGTTCCACGTCGTCTTCGTTTCCGCGTGTCCGCACCTTTAGGGGGTTCGGAACTTGGTAGCTCTCTGTGATCGCGCCCGGTGGCCGGTCGGTCACGGAGATCTGACAACTACAGTGATGTGAAACCGAGTGCGATAGAAGGTCGAACCGCCGTCATAGCGGTGACCGGACGGGGTTTCACGGTAAGCGGTCAAACGACTTCTGCCGGGCCGATCACGCGGGCGATCCGGTGTTTCGCACGGTTGAATAGGTGTGCCTACGCTGTTTCTCGACCCCAACGGAACTGTGAGGGGGCGCAATGGACGCCAGTATCGGTGGCGGCGCTGTCGCCGGCTCGGACGCTGCAAGCGGTTCGGGTCGCCAGAGTCACCCCGTGCCACCGGATGCCTGGGAGCAGCCGGAGATGCGAGCCGCACTGGCCACACGGGAGATCTCGTCGGTGTACCGGCTGTTGCGCAAGCACGGTGTTTCGCAGCGTCAGATCGCCGCGATGACCGGCCAGTCGCAGTCCGAGGTGTCCGAGATCCTCAAGGGTCGCCAGGTGATGGCGTACGACGTGCTCACCCGCATCGCTGACGGCCTTGGTGTCCCCCGGGGATACATGGGTCTCGCCTATGACGAGGCGACAGCGATAAAGGTCGTCGGCGCTGCCGACGGCCAGCAGGCGGAGGAGGACGAGTCCGTGAAGCGACGGAGGTTCCTCGCGCACGCCGCCCAGGTCACGATGGGTGCGGCGGTGTTCGGTCCGGAATCGGGCACGTGGTCGGCGGGCCCCGCGAAGACGCCCGCCCCCGGGCGGATCGGCATGACGGACGTCCGCCAGGTGGAAGCCGCGACCAGAGCGCTCCGCTCCCTCGACTACCAGTACGGCGGCGGTTTCTGCCGCGACGCCGTGGTCGCCCAGCTGTCCTGGGGACAGCAGATGCTCGAGTCCAACGGCACCGAGATGGTCAAGAGCCGGCTGTACGTCGCGCTCGCCGACCTGCACAGCCTGGCGGGCTGGACCTCCTTCGACACCGGTCTCATGGATTCCGCCCGCGGCCATTTCGCGAATGCACTGGACCTGGCCAAACAGGGTGACAGTCACCCGCTGGTGGCCAACGTGCTGTACCGGATGGGCCGGGTCTACCTGCACAACGACGCGCCCAACGACGCGTTGAAACTGTTCCAGCTCGGCCAGATCGCCGCCCAGGAATCGGGCTCCGAGCTGGCGGTCGCCGTGCTCTGCGCCAACGAGGCGTGGGCCTACGCGATGATGGGCAACGAGGAGCAGGCCTCGAAGCTGCTCGGCCGGAGCAAGGACGAGTTCGCCCGGGCCGATCTGGCCGAGGCCGAGTCCTGGGTCAAGTTCTTCACCGAGACCGACGTCTACGCCATGATCGGCACCGTGCACACCGTGCTCGCCGAGAAGAACGCCGAGCACACCAAGTACGCGATCCCGGCGCTGACCAAGGCCGTCGAGGCCTACACCGACGACATGGCCCGCAGCAAGACGTTCATGCTCAGCGCCCTGGCGACGAACCACCTGCTCGAAGGCGATCTCGACCACGGCGCGAAGGTGGGTTCGAAGGCCATCGACTGCGCCGAAGGCATCAAGTCGGAGCGGGTGAAGGACCGGATGCGGCCACTGCAGGTCGAGGCGGAACGCCGCCGGAACAACGCCGACGCCCGTGACCTCGCCGACCGCCTCAACTCCTTCTACGCCGCCTGAGCCGACCGGCCCGGGCGGCCGGTTCACGCCCGCCATCCTGCGCGACGCCCTCGGGCGGACGTGCGATCTGCTGGGTGTCGACCCCGAAGGCGCCCGCCTGCTGAGGTTCACCAACAACGCCGTCTACGAGCTGGCGAGCGCGCCGTTCGTCGTCCGGATCGTCGGTTCCACCCGGCTGCGGCATCGCGTCGGCACGGTCGTGCGGGTCGCGCGGCATTTCGAACGGCACGACGTGCCCGCCATCCGCCTCGTGGCCGGCATCGACCAGCCCTTGCCGGTCGGCGGACATCTCGTGACGGTCTGGTGGAAGGTGCCGGGGACCGGCCGGAAGGCGAAGGCGGACGACCTCGCCGCCCTGCTGCGCCGGGTCCACGCGCTCCCGCCGCCCGAGGGGCTCGCCGAATGGGCGCCGTTCGCCGCGGTCCGCGCCCGGGTTTCGGACGCGGAGGAGCTGGACGACGGCGACCGGCGGTTCCTGCTCGAACGCTGCGCCGAGGTCGAGGCCGCGCTCGCGGACCTCGACTTCCCCCTGCCCCGTGGCCTCGTCCACGGGGACGCGCACACCGGGAATGTGATCCCCGGACCGGACGGTCCGGTGCTGTGCGATTTCGATTCGTCCTGTGTCGGGCCGCCGGAATGGGATCTGACACCGCTCGCCGTCGGCCGTGAACGGTTCGGTGATCCACCCGCCCGCTATCGCGTGTTCGCGCAGCGGTACGGATTCGACGTGACCACCTGGTCCGGGTTCTCGGTACTGCGTGCCATCCGTGAACTGAAGCTCACGACCAGTGTTCTGCCGATTCTCCGCAGTCATCCCAGCGTGCGGGATGAACTGCGGAAACGGTTGAACGATCTCCGGAACGGGCGCACCGGGGCACGCTGGAACCGGTATCGGTGACTCACCCGGGAACGGTATCTGCACGTGCATTCGCCGACGGCGAATGACCGTTCGTCGCTTGTCCGAATTCGCCGATCAAACGGTGACGAATTCGCCCGGGCTGATCACTTCTCTCGGCCCAATGCTCCCCCGAATGTGCAACTTGCAACTACGCTGTGTTATTCGGTGCGGCGAGTTCACCCGGTCGCCGGGTACCGATCGGTGCCGTCGGATCAGAGCTGTTCCAGTCGTGTGCGCAGAGCGTCAGCCTCCGGGCGGCCGAGGCCGACGAGGATGGGCAACGCCCGGTCGTAGAACCGCCTCGCCTCGTCGGTGTTCCCTTCCGCCTCGGCGACCTCGCCGGAGGCGGACAGCGCCCTGGCGACCTCGAACCGCGACCCGCTGGCCTCCATGGTGGCGAGCGAAGCTTCGAGTTCGGTCCGCGCGGCCGCGAGATCCCCGGCCGCGGTGAGGGCACGGCCGAGTTCGGTCCGGGCGCGGGCCACGTTGTAGGGATCGGCGGCCAGTTCCTCGCGAGCGCGGGTGAGGTGCTCGATCGCGGGTTCGGCCCGGCCGGCCCGGAGCTGGGTCGAGCCGAGGTTGATCAGCGCGAGCCCGATGTCGTGCGTCCGGTTCTGCGCTTCGCTCAGCCGGTGGTCTTCGGTGAACCAGCGGACCGCGTCATCGAGCCTGCCCTGCGCCAGCGCGACCAGGCCGAGCCCTTCCACCGACCGGATCTCGACGATCTCGTTCCCGGCCTTCCGCGCGGCTTCGCGGCCGGCCTCGTAATGCGCGACGGCTTCGTCGTACCGGCCGGTGCCGCGGCAGGCGGCGCCGCTGCGGTTGTGCATCAGGGCCTCGGCGGAGGCGTTGCCCCACGCCCGCGCGCATCGCACGCCGGCCTGGCTCACCTTCAGGAAGTCCGGATAGTGCTTGCGCAGCAGGAAGAGCGGCCACATCGCGGCGGCGAGCTGCCAGCCGAGTTCCGGCAGCTGCCCCGTTTCGGCGGTCTCGACCGCGGCGATGAGGTTCTCGCGTTCCCGTTCGAGCCAGGCGAGTTCTTCTTCGGCGGACTCGAACGACACCGGCGTCGGCGGCCGGTATTCGTACCGGTACGGGATCGGGTCCTGGTCGGGAACCGTCATCGCGGTGGTCCTGGAAGCCGTGTGCAGATACCACTCGAGCATGCGGCGCACCGCGATGTCGCGGTCGTACTCGTTGCTCGCCGTCTTCTCCTTGGCGTGCAGCCGCGCGAGGTCGTGGAAGGTGTACCGGTCATCGCCTCGGTCGATCAGCAGGCCGACGTCGACGAGCTGGTCCAGCAGGTCGTCGGCGACCTCTTCGCGGACGGCGATCGACGCGGCGGCCACGCCGACGCCGAAGTCGGGCCCGGGATGCAGGCCGAGCGCCGCGTACAGCGCGGCCGCGTCCGAGGGGAGTTCGTCGTAGGAGAGGTTGAAGCTGGCTTCCACCGATTGCGCCTCTTTCGTCGAGAGCGTGGCCAGTCGACGATATTCCTTCCCCAGCTCGGTGGCGATCTTCTCCAGCGACATCTTCGGCCGCCCCGCGAGCTTGGCGCTGACCGTGGTGAGGGCGATCGGGAGGCCCCCGCACAGGTCGGCGATGGCCCGCGCCTGCGCGGCTTCGGCGCCGACCCGCTCCGCGCCGACAGCGCGTCCCAGCAGTTCGGCGCTGTGGGCGGAACCGAAGGGGGCCAGCTCGACCAGCCGCGCGCGATGTTCGGTCTGGAGCCTGCCCAGCCGGCGCCTCGACGTCACGATCACGAGGCTTTCGCCGCCGGCGGGCAGCAGCGGCAAGACCTGTTCGGTCGAACCCGCGTTGTCGAGCAGTACGAGCAACGGCAGTTCGGCGGTCGTCGTGCGGTAGAGCGCGGTGAGCTCCTCGACGTCCGCGGGCAGCCCTTCCGGCGGAACGCCCAACGCCCGGAGGAACCGGCCGAGCGCTTCGCTCGCGGAGAGCGGGCCGTTGGCGCTGAAGCCGCCGAGATCCGCCCAGAGGTGCCCGTCGGGGAACCGGTCGCCGAGGTGCCGGGCCCACGCGGTGGCCAGCGCCGTCTTCCCGATCCCGCCCTGACCGCTGATCAGGTGCAC
Source organism: Amycolatopsis sp. cmx-4-54 (assembly GCF_046548895.1). Lineage (NCBI taxonomy): Bacteria > Bacillati > Actinomycetota > Actinomycetes > Pseudonocardiales > Pseudonocardiaceae > Amycolatopsis > Amycolatopsis sp. cmx-4-54. The sequence goes on along the minus strand of NZ_JAEBEJ010000002.1, from coordinate 278,201 downwards.
CGCCGGTCCGTCGGTGCCGTCCCGCGCCAGAAGGTTTTCGAGCAGCGTGAGCTCGGCCGTGCGGTTGGTGAAATGCGCGGGGGCGGGCGGGAGCTGACGCGGCCCCGAACTCACCTGTCTGGTGAGTTTCACCGCCGATCGCTGGCGCGGTACCTGTGGCGTGCTGACTTCGCTTTCACCCGGAAACGGGCCGCCCATCTACCATCCCCTCTTCGGGTTAACCCCAGCGAACGCGTAGAGCATCGCGGCGTAGGTCCGATGAGGACAGCGAAACCGGGCAAATGCGGCCGGATGGAGCAAGGTGTGTAACAGCTCGCGAAAAATTCGCGCCCACGATGTCGAGACCGGCCCGACGGCTTCGTCCCCGGGGCGGACGCGGCCGGAGTGGCCGCGCGAACCGGAGGACGGACATGCGCAAGCTCATCGTTCAGCAGTGGGTCACCGTCGACAACATCGCCGCGGAGGAGGACGGCGGCCTGAGCTTCGTGCCGGGAGAGCCTTTCTCCGAGAAGACCGAGCCGGCGTTCAAGGCGAGCGTGATGGGGTTCATCGATTCGGTCGACACGATGATCCTGGGCGCGAACACCTACGCCATGGCCAAGGACTACTGGCCCCACGCCGAAGAGCAGGGCGAGTACGGCGAGAAGGTCAACGACCTCACCAAGTTCGTCGCCTCGTCCGAGCTGGAGGACGCCCCTTGGGGTGGTTTCCCCGCCGCGACCGTGACGCGCGACCCGGCCGCCACCGTCCGGGAGCTCAAGGAACAGAGCGGCAAGGACATCTGGCTGTGGGGGAGCCTGACCCTGATGCGGTCGCTGCTGGACGCGGGCGTCGTCGACGAGATCCGGATGATGGTCTGCCCGGTGTCACTCGGCAAGGGGACCCGGATGTTCCAGGACCGGCGGGACCTGAAGCCGATCGAGGCCACGGCGTTCGAGAACGGCGTCGTGATCCTGCGGTACGCGGTGGAGAACTAGGAGTAAGGCGAATCCGACACGAACCCGGGCTCACGGGGGTCGCGGCGAACTGACAGTCGAACTAGGTCGTCGGCACGACCGGGGCTCGCGTGAGGACGACGGCGAAGCCGAACGCGAGCCCCATCACGGTCAGTTCCAGCGTCGCCCACGCGGCCAGCGCCGTCCGGTTGTGCCGGATGATCCGGGGAATCAGCTTCCAGCGCGTGTACGCGCCGAGTCCCGCGATCACGCCGGTGCACAACAGCTTCAGCAGCACCAGCTGCCCGTACGGTGTGGTGAAGACGCCTTCCCAGAAGCCGAGCGACGGGTTGAGCGAGATCTCGATCAGCCCGTTGAACAGTCCGGTCGCCGCGCCGAGGATCAGGCACAGCGTCGCGAGTTTGGAGAACCGCGGCAGGGCGTGCGCCAGCAGCGTCCGGTTCCCGACGAGCAGCACCGCCATCGCGCCGAGCCCGCCGGTCCAGGCGACGGCGCTCATCACGTGCAGTTCCATCGAGATCATCGTGTAGTCGTGGTAGTTCCAGTTCGACGCGTGCCCGGTGACCGGCAGCGGCAGCAGCGCGAACAGGCCGAGGCCCACGCGGACCTCGGCGGGCACCTTCTCGCCGTGTTTCAGGGTGAGGACGCCGAGTCCCGCGTGCAGCAGGGCCAGCACCGCCACGATCAGCAGCGCCTTCCCGGCGCCGACGTCGGCGATGTAGCTGCCGACGTCCGACATCGACAGCGTGCTGGAACCCGGGCGGTACTCGGCGGTCTGCAGGATCAGCGCGACGAGCGCGGTGGTCGCCCAGACCAGCGCGGCCGCGACGCTCGCGGGCCGCGCGATCCGCATGATCGGCTCGGAAAGCTTCGGCCGGTCGTAGCCGACCAGCACCGAAAGCAGCGCCAGCCCGATCGTGGCGACCGCCGAGATGTCCAGCAGCACCCGCACGATCGGGATCGAGACCGAGACCACCTCGCTGACCTGCGCGACCCCGGGGACCGGGGCGGTGGCCGTCAGCGCGACGCCGATCAGGGCGCCGACGATGCCCGCCGTCACCACGCAGAACAGGACGGCGACGCGGGCACGCGAGGTGGTCTCGGCCTGGGTCATGAGCCGCTCTTCTCCTTGTCACCCGCGCCGGTGCGCAGCGCGACGGTCAGCCCGACGGCGAGCAGTACGACGGCGCCCGCGATCCACACCCAGATCGGCACGCCGGACGAGCCTTCGCCGCCGGTCGCCGGCGTCGTCTCGGCCTGGCCCGCGTTGCTGCGCGCGGCGTCGGCGCTCGCCGGGGTCCCGGTGCCCGCGGCGGTGAGGGTGAACGGCACCTCTCCGGTCACGGCGTGCCCGTCCGCGGACAGGATCCGGTAACCGATCTTGTACTCGCCCGCCGGGCCGAGCGGCCGCAGCGGCACGGTCACGACGCTGTCGCGGACCTCGACCTGACCTTCGGCCCACTGGCCGCCGCCCGGTCCGATGACCGCGATCTGGTTGACGTTCGCGTTCTGGACGTACTGGTCGAACGTGAGCGTGATCTTCGCGGGCCCGGCGGCGATCGAAGTGCCCTTCGCCGGGTCCGAGGAGATCAGGACGTTGTGCGCCAGGGCCGGGGTGGCGGTGGCGAGCCACGCCACCCCGGTGATCGCCAGCGCGACGATCGCTTTACGCATTTATTCGGTTCCCTCGGTGTTGCTCTTGCTCGAGACGGCGGTGGCGCGACGGGCGCGCAGGGTGGCGCCGGCGCCGGCGCCGGCGCCGAGGCCGAGCGCGCCGACGACCAGGCCGGCGCCGCCGAGCCAGCGGGCGGTGTTGTCGGACGACGAGGACGCGTGCGATTCCCCGGGAGCGGCCTTGGTGTCGGTGCCGTGGCCGCCGCCGTGTCCGTCGGCGCTCTTCTCGGCGAGTTTCACCGTCGGCGCGGGGTGCTCGGGCTCCTCACCGGAGGCCGGGGTCGGCTGGTTCCACTCGACGACCTTGCCGTTCTCGTAGGTCTGGGTGGCGGGGAACTCGATCGTGTCGACGTTGGCCGGGAACTTGCCCGCGCTGATCTGGAACTCCTGGAACTCGGTCGATCCGGCGGCGATCTTGGTGCCGGGCTCCGCGGTCCAGGAGACCTTGGTGACGGCCTCGGTGATCTGCGTACCGGAGTCGGTGGTCACCGGGGCGGGCAGCTTGGACTTGACGACCTCGGCCTTCCAGCCGGGAAGCGGCTTGGCGCGCACGGAGCTGAGCGCGTACTCGGGCTTGAGGGCGATCTCGACCTTGACCGTGCCGGCGTCCTTCTCCTCGTTGGGGACGCGGAAGAAGATCGATCCGTAGCCGCCCTTCGACGGCTGGGGGCCGTAGACGTTGGCGGTGACGTGGGCCGAGGCGATCCCGGCCGAGAGCAGGCCGGCGATCCCGACGGTGGCGGCCAGGAAACCGGCGCGCTTGATGACGTGCTTGGACACGGAGAACTCCTGAACGTGATCGAGCCTGTTGGCGAAGCTGAGGGGCGGGTTCACCACCAGGCACTGTGACGGCGGGTTCGGGGACCTCGCCGGTTAGGGGGATGAGCTGGGGTTTCAGGAGAACAGCGGCGGTCCGCGCCTGCCGTGGACGCGGCGGAGGTCCACGCGGACGAGGTGGCCGGGCCCGGCCGGACGGGCGAGCACCGGGGCCGCGACCGCGGCGGGCACCGGGAGCGCGTTGAGGATGAACGGGACCAGCGCGCGCAGGCAGGAGAGGACGCCGAGCAGCAGTCCGTCGGCCTTGGCCAGCAGCAACGCGGTGATCAGCGTGGCGACGACGTGCGCGACGGTCATCGCGAGGCCGCCCGAGATCGGGGCGGGCTCGTCGTGCACGAGCTCGTGCGTGCTCAGCGAGCTGAGCACGAGGTGCATCACGACCTGACCGGCGCCGAGGTCGACGATGGTGGCCAGCGGCCCGCGCGCCTTCGCGGCGAGCGCGGCGGCGTTCCAGCCGATCAGCACGGTGAGCAACAACGTCATGGCCGTATCGGGGAGGTCGCCGTCGCCGATCAAGTGAGCGGTCACGGCCAGCGCCGCGGAACTCACGCCGAGCAAGCCACCACGCACAGCGCGTAACGCGCTTCGGTGATGGCTGCCTTTACTCACGGGTGAAGGGTATTCGACGCACGTCCGGGCGGTCGACGTCCTCCCGGCTGGTGAGCAGCGGGAAAGACCCTGCTTGCCCCGGCGCGTGCGTTTGCCCATTTAGGCCGAATGGGGAACTGTTGCTGCAAAGAAGCGGTAAACAGGGGTTTGACCGCGCGGCTTTTGGGTAGTCAGGCTCCCGATACAGCTACTCCGAATGGGTGAGGAGTCTCACCAGAGGCGGCGGGAGAACCAGCACGCGATGAATCTCTTCGAGTACATCTCGGATCGGTGGGACAGACTCGCCCTCCAAGGGCTCCTCCATGTCAGCGCGGTCGTGCAGTGCACGATCCTGGCCGCCGTCCTCGGCGTGGTGATCGGCGTCGCCGTCTACCGCAGCCCGATCGGGTCGGCCGTGGCCACGGCGCTGGCGAGCACGATCCTCACCGTCCCCTCTTTCGCCCTCTTGGGGCTTCTCATCCCAGTGTTCGGCCTCGGCGCGAACACCACGGTCATCGCCCTCGTGCTCTACGCGCTGCTGCCGATCGTGCGGAACACGATCGTCGGGCTGAGCGGCGTGGATCCGGCGGTCAGTGACGCGGCGCGCGGGATCGGCATGAGCCGGTTCGGCGTGCTGAGCAAGGTGGAGCTGCGGCTGGCCTGGCCCGCGATCCTCGCCGGGATGCGGGTCGCGACGCAGATGCTCATGGGCATCGCGGTCATCGCGGCCTACGCGAAGGGCCCGGGCCTCGGCTCGGAGGTCTTCTCCGGCCTCACCAACGCGGGGAGCACGAACTCCCTCAACCAGGCACTGACCGGGACGCTCGGGGTGGTCGTCCTCGCGCTGGTCCTCGACGCCGTTTACGTCCTGATCAACCGTTTGACCGTCTCTAGGGGTGTCCGTGGCTGAGTCTCCTGAAACCGTTTCCGGCGTCGAAATCGAGCTGGAAAACGTCACGAAGCGCTACCCCGGCACCCGTGAGCCCGCCGTCGACGACTTCTCGATGGTGGTCCCCGCGGGCAAGATCGTGGTCTTCGTCGGCCCGTCCGGCTGCGGCAAGACCACGACCATGCGGATGATCAACCGGCTGATCGAGCCGACGTCGGGCCGCATCACCATCGGCGGCGACGACGCGCTGAAGCTCGACGTCGACACCCTGCGCCGTCGCATCGGCTACGCGATCCAGCAGGCCGGGCTGTTCCCGCATTTCACCGTCGCGCAGAACATCGCCGTGGTGCCGGGGCTGCTCGGCTGGGACAAGAAGAAGGTCAATGACCGGGTCGAGGAGATGATGGACCTGGTCGGGCTCGACCCGGCCGATTTCCGCGACCGGTTCCCGCGTCAGCTGTCCGGTGGACAGCAGCAGCGCGTCGGTGTCGCGCGGGCGCTCGCGGCGGACCCGCCGGTGCTCCTGATGGACGAACCGTTCGGCGCGGTCGACCCGATCACCCGCGGCAACCTGCAGGACGAACTGCTGCGGCTCCAGACCGAGCTGAAGAAGACGATCGTCTTCGTCACCCACGACTTCGACGAGGCCGTGAAACTCGGCGACAAGATCGCGGTACTCGGCAACCAGTCGAAGATCCTCCAGTACGACACCCCGGACGCGATCCTCGCGAACCCGGCCGACGACACCGTCGCCGGTTTCGTCGGCGCCGGTGCCTCGCTGAAGCAGCTGACGCTGCTGCGGGTCCGCGACGTCGAGCTGAAGCAGGACGCGCTGACGGCGACGGTGAGCGAGGCGCCGTCCGATGTGCGCGAGAAGCTGACTCAGCAGCGGAAGCATTTCGTGCTGGTGCTCGACCAGCGCCGCCGTCCGATGCGGTGGGTGCACGTCCGCGAGCTGACGGCGGCGACGTCGCTGGCCACCGCGGGCAAACCGCTGCGCGACTCGGTCAGTCTCCAGTCGACCCTGCAGGACGCGCTCGAAGCCATGCTCGCCGAGGGCGGCAGCGTCCCGGTGACCGGCGCGCGCGGCGAGTACGCCGGGACGATCGAGCTCGACACCGTCATCTCGACGATCCAGCAGCTGCGCGAGGAGCACTCCGACGACAGCCCGGCGGAAGGTGTGACCGCATGACGGCCGCCGTCGATACCGGGTTCTCCACCGAGTCCTCGTCGAAAAGCGCCGAACGGGTCCGGTTGTTCGCCCAGCCCGCCGTGGTGCTGCTGATCGTCGCCGGGGTGCTGATCTGGGTCTTCGCCGGTGATCTCACCGCGACGGAGAAGGAAACCCTCAACGCCGCCGGGCTGCTGGCCGCGCTGCGCGACCACCTGGCGATGACCGTCGTGGTCACCGCGATCGTGGTCGCCGTGGCGGTGCCGCTCGGCGTGCTCGTCACGCGGCCGTGGGCGAGATGGGCGGCGCCGGTCTTCCTGGCGGTCGCGAACATCGGCCAGGCCGCGCCCGCGCTCGGTGTGCTGGTGCTGTGGTTCATCGTCACCGGCGCGACCGGTGGGCTGTGGGTCGCGGCGCTGCCGTTGGCGTTCTACTCGCTGCTTCCGGTGCTGCGGAACACGATGGTCGGCCTGCAGCAGGTCGAGCCTTCGCTGATCGACGCCGGCCGCGGGATCGGCATGTCGGCCTCCGGCGTGCTGTGGCGGGTGGAGTTCCCGCTGGCCATCCCGCTGATCCTGGCCGGTCTGCGGACCTCGCTGGTGCTGGCCGTCGGCACGGCGACCTTCGGCATGTTCGTCAACGCCGGCGGTTTCGGCCTGCTCATCGACACCGGCTACAAGCTCAACCTGACGAAGGTGCTGATCACCGGCTCGGTGCTCGCCGTCGCACTGGCGCTGCTGGTGGACTGGCTCGGCGCGGTGGCGGAACAGTTCTTCGGACCGAAGGGACTGCGCTGACATGCGACTCAAGGCGATCTTCGGTGCGGTCCTGTTGTGCGGCACGCTTTCCGCGTGCGGGCTCGAGGTCAACACCGCGCTCCCGTACAAGATCGAACCTGGCTCGATCCAGCCCATCGAGTCGCTCAAGGGCGTCACGGTGACGGTGGGGTCGAAGGACTTCACCGAGAACATCATCCTGGGCTACATGGCCGAGATGGCGCTTTCCGCGGCGGGCGCGGACGTCGTCGACCTGACCGACATCAAGGGCTCGAACTCGTCGCGGCAGGCGCTGCTCGCCGGCCAGACCGACGTCACGTGGGAGTACACCGGCACCGGCTGGATCAACTACCAGGGCAACGAACTCCCCGTCCCCGGCGGGGAACAAGCCCAGTACGAAGCCACGAAGGCGGCGGACGAGGCGAAGTTCGGCGTCACCTGGCTGAACTACTCGCCGCTCAACGACCAGTACGCCTTCGCGGTCACCGAGGCCTACGGCGCGGCGAACAACCTGAAGACGACGTCGGATCTGGCGGCGTTCCTCAAGCGGAAGCCAGACCAGAACGTGTTCTGCCTGGAGACGGAATTCACCAGCCGTCAGGACGGTTTCCCCGCCGCCGTGCGCGCGTACGGGTTCCAGAACCCGGTGATCAAGAACTTCGGCATCGGCACGATCTACTCGGCCGTGGCGAGCGGGACCTGCCCGATCGGCGAGATCTTCACGACCGACGGCCGGATCGCCGGGCTGAACCTTCGCGTCCTCGAAGACGACAAGAAGGCGTTCCCGCAGTACAACGCGGTGCCGACGCTGCGGACGGAATTCCTGAAGCAGCACCCGGAAATCCGCGGGCCGCTCGAAGCGGTCGCCGCGGCGATCGACAACGAGCAGATGATCGAGCTGTGCAAGCAGGTCGACGTCGACGGCCGTGACCAGGGCGAGGTCGCCTACGAGTGGATGAAGAAGAAGGGCTTTATTTCTTGATCGAGCGCTGACGAAAAGCGCGCCGAAGGGGCGCCGTGCCGCTTGCCACTCGCGTTGGGAGCGGAGGGCGCCCCTTCATCGCGTTTTCGTGGGCCTTCGGCCCGAAAGAGGGCGCTCGACGGTGAAGTCTCCGTCGGGCGCGGGGCGCCCTTGGGGAGACCTCTGGGCTGAGTTCGGCCGCCGTCACTGCCGCTTCGGACCGTGCCCGCTTCGGACCGTGCCCCTCCCGGGCCGTGCCCCCTCCCGCCTCGCGCGTGAGATGAAAGCGTCCTTCATAGCAAAATTTGCTATGAAGGACGCTTTCATTGCACTTGAGGGCTCCGAAGCGGCGGCTTAGATGCCCAGCCGGTGCAGCAGCTTTCCCTCCAGCTGGTCCAGCTCCCCGGCCACGGCCCGGTGCGCCGCCTTCCGCCGCGCGGCAGGCATCCGCTCCGAAGCGCGGACGGTCGCCGAAAGCTGCTCCAGCGTCCCTTGCGTGTCCTTCGCGAAGGCCGCGTCGGCGTCTGTCGCCTTCGCGGACCTCTTCAGCTCCGCGAGCCCCTGCGTCAGCCCCGCGATCCGCGCGTGCAGCGCGGCACCGCGTCCGCTGTACTCGCCGAGCTGGTCGACGGCGACGCCGAGCTTCTTCGCTTGATAACGGTCGTACAGCTCTCGCGCGGCACCCGCCGCTCGAACGGCGTACGGCGCGATCACCGGCAGTACGGCCGGTCCGAGCACTTTGGCCACCGCGACGGCGTTCTTCGCCTTCTTCTGGGTAAACCTGCCTTCGCCCTCGACGGCTTTGGCCTTACGCGCCATGGCACCTCCCACGCTGTGTCACTGACGAACTTACTGGTCCCCGATGTGGCGGGCATGTCGGCTTGCCGGACGCCTTCTAGAGTGTTGTCTGTGAGTAACGAGGTGCTACTGGACGCGGGAGCGGTGAGCCGCTGCCGGCGTCGCGTGCACCTGGAACACGATCCGGCGATGCGCGAGGTCCCGCTCGCCCCGCCCGACCCCGCCGCGCAGCAGCGGATCGCCGACGCGTCAGCGCATCGCGAGGCGATCGCGCAGCGCCTCATGGACGCGACAGGACCCGACGCGACCTGGGTCAAGATCCCCCGAGACCTCCCTGCCGCGGAGCGCGTGCAGCTCACCGAAGAGGCCTTCGCGGCCGAAGCGCGCTACATCTGGGGCGCGCTGCTCCCGGTCGATCGTGCCGGTCACCGGCGCGGTGGCTCCGAACTCCTGGTCCACACTGGTGACGGATACGTGCCGGTGCTCGTTGTGCGGCACCGCATCACCGATCGCGGCGCGGGCGCGCCGACCACGGTGATGACCGACCTCGACCCGGCGAACCGGGTGCCCGACCCGGCGCGAAAGGTCCGCTCGCAGCCGCGGGACCAGATGCGGCTCGCGCACCTCTACCGGATGCTCGAAGCGCTCGGAAAGCACGAAGGACACCGTGCCGTCGGCGGCGTCATCGGGCTCGACGCGGACGTCGTCGTCTGGCACGACCTGTCCGCGGCCACCTGGCCGGGCGGCCGAAGCGCGCTGACGGAGTACCAGACCCGCTTCGCCGACAGGCTCGCCATCGCGAGCGCCGCCGCCGAGGGCGAGGAGCCGCTCGCCGAGCCGTCCCGCGTCCTCGAATGCCGTCGCTGCCCGTGGTGGCCGACGTGCGAGGTCGTGCTCACCGAGACCCGCGACGTCAGCCTGGTCGTCCGCGGCGAAGACGCGATGGAACTGCGCCGCGCCGGGGTGTCCACAGTGGACAAGCTGGCCGCGCTCGATCCGGCCGACGAACCGCCGCCGATGAACTGGACCGGCGGCACGTTCGCCGACGCGATCATCCTCGCGCGCGCCTGGCTCGCCGATCTCACGATGGTCCGCAAGGTCGACCGCGTCGAGGTCCCGCGCGGGGACGTCGAGGTCGACGTCGACATGGAGAGCTTCGGCGATTCCGGCGCGTACCTGTGGGGTTCGCTGCTGACGGGCGCCGACATCGGAATGGAGCGGGGTTATCGCGCGTTCGCGACGTGGGAGCCGCTGCCGACCGCGGACGAGGCCCGGTCGTTCGCCGAGTTCTGGGCCTGGTTCACCGAAGTCCGCGAGCGCACACTCGCCGCGGGCCTGACCTTCCGCGCCTACTGCTACAACGCGCTCGCCGAGAACCGCTGGCTCTTCGGCTCCGCCGACCGGTTCGGCGAGTATCCCGGCGTTCCGAAGAAGGCCGAGATAGCGTCCTTTGTGGACTCCGAGGAATGGATCGATCTCTTCCGCAGCGTCACCGACCAGTTCCTCTGCTCGCAGGGCAAGGGCCTCAAGGTGATCGCGCCCGTCGCCGGATTCGCCTGGCGCGACCCGGAAGCGGGCGGCGAGGCGTCGATGCGGTGGTACCGCGACGCCGTCGGCATGGACGGCGGAATCCCGGACGCCGCCCAGCGGGAGCGCCTGCTGCGCTACAACGAGGACGACGTCCTGGCGACGCACGCGCTGCGCAACTGGATGACCGACCACGCGCAGACGTCCGTGCCGTACATGAACGACCTCTGATCACCCGATCGCCGGAAACCTGAACTGCCATGAAGGACTCCTTCATCGCAAAATTTGCGATGAAGGAGTCCTTCATGGCACGTGAGGGAGGGGTCAGCGAGGGGCCATGCGCAGCGAGCCGTCCATCCGGATGACCTCGCCGTTCAGGTAGTCGTGGTCGATCAGCGACAGCGCGAGCTGCGCGTACTCGTCCGGCCGCGCGAGCCGCTTGGGGAACGGCACGCCCTCGGCCAGCGAAGCGCGGAACTCCTCGCTCACCGTCGCCAGCATCGGGGTGTCGACGATGCCCGGCGCGATGGTCAGCACGCGGATGCCGTGCGACGCGAGGTCGCGCGCGGCGGGCAGGGTCATCCCGACGATGCCGCCCTTGGACGACGAGTACGCGACCTGCCCGATCTGACCGTCGAAGGCGGCGACCGACGCGGTGTTGATGATGACGCCGCGCGCGTTGTCGGCCAGCGGCTCGGTCTTGGCGATGGCCTCGGCGGCCAGCGTCAGCACGGTGAAGGAGCCGATCAGGTTGATCTGGACGACCTTCGCGTACAGGGCGAGGTCGTGCGGGCCCTTCTTCGAAAGGATCCGCGCGGACGGCCCGATCCCGGCGCAGTTCACCACGGTCCGCAGCGGCACCCCGGACTCGGCGGCGGTCGCGACCGCGGCCCGCACCTGCTCCGGGTCCGTCACGTCGGCTTCGACGTAGGTGACGTTCTCGACCTGCTCGGCGTTCTCGATGGCACCGGCGAGGTCCAGCGCGAAGACCCGCGCGCCCTTCGCGGCGAGCGCCTTCGCGGTCGCACCGCCGAGCCCGGACGCGCCACCCGTGACCAGCGCCGCGGTATCGGTGATCTGCATGTTCTCCCTTTCGTCGGCAACCGTTCATAGGTTAACGCTCGTTCGCATCGGGCCCAGGTGGGATGGCTCACTCCGGTGCGCAGCATGTCGTGAGGAGTATTCGGACCTGAAGCATTCCGTTCGCTCGGAGGTCAACTCCGGCTGTCACCTTCAGCAGCATGAGCGCTGCTCGGATCGTGGTGGTGGGGACCGGTTACGTCGGATTGACCACGGGAGCCTGCTTGGCAGGCCTGGGGCATCGAGTCACTTGCGTCGATGTCGACCAGGCGAAGGTCGCAAGGCTCTCCGCCGGACGCGTGGACATCCTGGAGCCGGGATTGTCCGAACTGGTGTCGAGGGGGCTGACCAGCGGAAGACTCGAATTCGTGGTCGGCGCGCGCGACGCCGTTCGCGACGCGGAGGCCGTTTTCCTTTGCGTGCCGACGCCGATGGGCGCGGGCGGCTCGGCGGACCTGCGGGCCGTCGAGGCCGTGACCACCGAGATCGGCGACGTCATCCCGCCGGGGTGCGCGCTGATCACCAAATCGACCGTTCCGGTGGGGACGTCGAAGCGCATCCAGGCGATGCTCGGCCGCACGGACGTGCCGGTCGTGTCGAACCCGGAGTTCCTGCGTGAGGGCACCGCGGTGGAGGACTTCCTCGGCCCCGACCGGATCGTCGTCGGTTCGGACGACGCCGCGGCCGCCCGCTGGGTCGGCGATCTCTACGCCGACCTCGCCGCCCCGGTCGTCGTCGCCGACGCGGCCAGCGCGGAACTGGTGAAGTACGCGGCGAACTGCTTCCTCGCGATGAAACTGTCCTATGTGAACTCGATCGCCGAACTGTGCGAACGTCTCGGCGCGGACATCGACCTGGTCACCGAAGGCATGGGCTACGACCGGCGCATCGGCCGCTCGTTCCTCAAACCCGGCCCCGGCTGGGGCGGCTCGTGCCTGCCGAAGGACACCAGCGCGCTGGTCCGCGTCGCCGAGTCGGTGCAGTACGACTTCACGCTGCTCACCGCGGCGATCGAGGAGAACATCGCCCAGCGGGACCGGATCGTCGCGAAGATCGCGGGCGCGGTCGGCGGCACGCTGGCCGGTTCGCGGATCGGTGTCCTCGGGCTGGCGTTCAAAGCCGGGACGAACGACCTGCGCGACTCGCCCGCCCTCGCGGTCGCTTCCGTGCTGGGCGCGCTCGGCGCGGAACTGACCGCCTACGACCCCGCCGTCGGCGGCCACATCGACGGCATGACCGTGGTCGACGACCCGTATCAGGTCGCGAAGGCGGCCGACGCCGTCGTCGTGCTGACGGAATGGGACGAGTTCAAGCGGCTCGACTGGACCTACATGGCTGAGCAGATGGACGGCGACTCGGTCGTCGACACACGCAATCTCCTTGACCCGCAACGGATCCTGGACGCCGGCCTGTCGTGGCAGGGCGTCGGGCGGCCGCGCGCGGCGCTGCGGCGGAAGGTCGCCGTCTCCTGACCCACCTGCCTCCCGCGGGTGCGATGAAAGGTCCTTTCCTTGCGAAATTTGCAAGGAAAGGACCTTTCATCGCACGAGGGAGACGAGATTCATCAGCCCGTCCACGACCTCCTCGGCCGTCGGGCCGTTCTCCGGGTCGAGCATGTGCTGGAGCATCACGCCCGAGTTCAGGGCCGTGGCCACCGCGCCGATCCGCCGCTCATCCGCCTCGGTCAGGGTGTCCTCGTCGATCCCGAGGAGGTCCGCCGCCATTCCCCGGCGGCCCTCGCGTTGCGCGGCGGCGAGCTGTTTCCGCAGCTCGGGATGATGCTCGGACTGCACGAACGCCTCGATCGAGGCGATCCACAGCTGCCGGTTGCGCCCGTATGAGTCGATCATCGCGCGCCAGGACGCCGCGTACTGCTCCGAGCGCGACGCATCGGGGTCGACGGCGCTCCGCATCTCGCCCTGGATCTCCCGGCCCCAGTCGTCCATCGCCTGCGAGAACGCCGTCAGCAGGAGGGCTTCGCGCGAGCCGAAGTGGTAGCCGATCGCCGCGTGGCTGACCCCGGCCGCCGTCGCGATGTCCCGCACCGTCGTGCGTGACCAGCCCTTTTCCTTCAAGCACTGGATGGCGCCCGCCATCAGGTCCTCGCGATTACCCATGCCCGAGATCCTAGACCACGCGGTTTATCCATTTGGTTTAACCAAGCGGATTGACCAAGCGTGCAAATCTGCCGTACGGTCGTTCCCATCACCTCGAACCCCAGGGAGCAGCCATGAAGACCACCGTTCTGATCTCCGGCGCCGGCATCGCGGGCCCGGCCCTCGCCTTCTGGCTGCGGAAGCGCGGATTCGCGCCGACCGTCGTCGAACGCGCCCCGGCCCTGCGTGAAGGCGGCAGCGCGGTCGATTTCCGAGGCGAGCAGATGACCCTGCTGGAGCGCATGGGAATCCTCGAGGACATTCGCGCCAAGGAGACCGCGATGGGCGAGCAGGTCATCGTCGACGGGCGAGGCAGAAAGGTCGCGCAGATGCCGTCGGTCTTCTTCAGCGGCGAAGTCGAGATCGAGCGCGGAGATCTGACTCGCATCCTCTACGACCACACGAAAGACGACGTCGAGTACGTCTTCGGTGACTGGATCACCGGCCTGGGCGAGGTCGCGGACGGTGTCGACGTCAGTTTCGCCCATGGCGAGCAGCGCAGATTCGACCTGGTCGTCGGCGCCGACGGGATGCACTCGGGCGTGCGGCGGCTGACGTTCGGCGACGAAGAGCGATTCCGCACCGACCTCGGCTTCCACACCGCGGCCTTCACCGTGCCGAACCACCTCGGCCTCGACCATGTCGGCCAGATCTGCAGCGTTCCCGGCCGGACGGTCATGGTCGCCAGCGGTCGTGACCGTGCGGCGCTCAACGTGAGTCTTGTCTTCGCGTCGGAGTCGCTGGAGGTACGTCGCCGCGATGCCGAAACGCAGAAGAAGGTCCTTGTCGAGCGCTACGCCGACTTCGGCTGGGAAGCCCCGACGCTGCTTGAATGCCTTGGCGACGTCGATGCGCTGTACTTCGATTCGCTCAGCCAGATCCATCTCGGCAAGTGGTCACAGGGCCGGGTCGTGCTGCTCGGTGACGCGGCCTGGTGCGCGGGTCCGGGCGGTTCGGGTACCGGGCTCGCGATGACGGGCGCGTACATCCTGGCCGGGGAACTCGCCGCCGCGCATGGCGACCACGAAGCCGCTTTCGCGCGCTACGAGGAGAAAATGCGTGGGCCGGTGAAAGTCTCGCAGAAGCAGGCGGCCGGGATCGGCACGTTCCTCGCGCCGAAGACGCGGTTCCTGGTCGGCTACCGGAACGTCCTGTACCGGGTGCTGGGTTCGCGGCCGATGACCAAGGTGTTCACGTGGATCACCTCGCGGGCGGCGAACGCGGTGACGCTGGAAAACTATGACGCCCCGGTGGCCGCGCGGGGCTAGTTTCGGTGGGTGAGGGACTTCCGGAGGGCCTGTCATGAGGCGGCGCGGTCGACCGGGGGTCGGGCACTCGAATTCCAGTGCGCGGTCTATCCGCTCAACTTCGACCAGGCGGTCGTCGCCTATCACGATCGCACCGTCGTGGTGCTTCGGCAGGAATGGAACCTCCTCGCCGCCGCGGAATACGAACCGACCGGAAACGAGTACTTCCGCAGCTTCGTTCCGTATGGTCGGCCGTCTTTTGTCGACGAACCGGAGTTGCTGATGGTCGTTTCGCAGATGCTTCCCGGCACCAAGGTGTTCAGTCGGGCGGGCCTCGAAGGGCCACTCGTCTTGGAGGAGTGGCCCGACATGTCCCCTCCGACGTGAAGTGTTGGAAGCCGGAGAACCTCGGCGAAGCGCTCTTCAACTACTGGGACTGAAAAAGTAGTTAGCAACGCGTAGTATCAGCCTCGTGTTCACGACCAGGCCGGAACTGGCCGGCACCCACGGCATGGTGGCATCGACGCACTGGCTGGCCTCGGCCACCGGTATGGCGGTGCTCGAAAACGGCGGCAACGCCTTCGACGCGGCGGTGGCGGCCGGGTTCGTCCTGCAGGTCGCCGAGCCGCATCTGTGCGGTCCGGCGGGGCAGGTTCCCGGCATCTTCGTCACCGCCGCTGATCGCACCCCGCGCGTACTCGCAGGTCAGGGGGTCTCGCCCGCGGCCGCGACGCCGGAGTACTTCGCGGATCTCGGGCTCGACCTGATCCCCGGCAGCGGTCTGCTCCCAGCGACCGTCCCGGGCGCGTGGGACGGCTGGCTGCTGCTCCTGCGGGATCACGGCACGAAGTCGTTGCGCGACGTGCTCGGCTACGCGATCTCGTATGCGCGTAACGGGATTCCGCTGGTCAGCCGGGTCGGTGACACGATCCGCGCGGTACAGGACCTCTTCACCGAGCATTGGCCGACGTCGGCGGCGCTCTGGCTGCCGGACGGCAAGCCCGCCGAAGGGCTACACCGCAACCCGGCCCTCGCGGACACCTGGGAACGGCTGGTCGCCGAGGCCGAGGCGGTCAGCGGCCGAGAGGCGCAGATCGATGCCGGACGCCGCGCGTGGTCGCAGGGTTTCATCGCCGAAGCGATCGAGGCGTTCAGCCGCAAGGCGTTCCGTGACGATTCCGGGCGCGATCACGCCGGGCTCCTCACCGGCGAGGACATCGCGGGCTGGGAAGCGACGTACGAGGACGCGCTGCAGGTCGACTTCGGTGACTGGGGCCTGGTGAAGATGGGCGCCTGGACGCAAGGTCCGGCGTTGCTGCAGCAGGCGCGGTTGCTGGACGGCCTGCGCGACGAGCTGTCCTATGTGGACGGAATCCCGACGGAGCGCACGGTGCACTTGGCCGTCGAGGCGACGAAGCTGGCGTTCGCGGATCGTGAGGCTTGGTACGGGGATTCGCCCGACGTGCCGATCGAGTTGCTGCTCTCCCGCGAGTACGCCGACGCCCGCCGCGCGTTGATCACCGAAGAAGCGTCCGCCGAACTCCGGCCAGGAGGACCTTCACCGCGGCTGCCCGCGATTCTCGAAAAGCTGCGTGGCCTGGAATCCGGCTCCGGTGCGACGGGGGAGCCGACGGTCGGACCGCTGGGCGAGACTCGCGGCGACACCGTGCACATCGACGTCGTCGACGCGGCCGGGAACATGATCTCGGTGACGCCGTCGGGCGGCTGGCTGCAGTCGAGCCCGACGATCCCGGAACTGGGTTTCTGTCTCGACTCTCGCGGGCAGATGTTCTGGCTTGAACAGGGCTTGCCGAACTCGCTGGCGCCGCGCAAGCGGCCGCGGATCACGCTTTCGCCGTCGATGGGCCTGCGTGACGGCGAGCCGGTACTCGCGTTCGGGACCCCCGGCGGCGACCAGCAGGACCAGTGGCAGCTGTGTTTCTGGCTGGCGCACACGCTCGGCGGGCTGAACCTGCAGGAGTCGATCGACTCGCCCGCGTGGCACACCACCGCCTTCCCGAGTTCGTTCTATCCGCGCTCGTGGACGCCGCGGGAACTGGTGGTCGAATCGCGCCTGGGTCAGTCCACAATGGACGCCCTCGCGGCGCGCGGGCACGCCGTCGTCGACGCGGGACCTTGGGCGCTCGGGCGGCTTTCGGCCGTGTCGCGGTCCGGCGGTGTCCTGCGCGCCGCCGCGAACGCGCGCGGAATGCAGGGCTACGCCGCCGGCCGCTGACGGTCTCCGCCTCGTGAGTGGTAAAGAGCGTTAGAACGACCATTACCACTCACGACCCCGCGCAGGGAGGCCCGGCGAAAGGTAGCTCTCACAACGTCAAGAGCGCGGCTGTTCCCAGAGCCAGAATTCGATGCCCTGGTCGTCCACGCAGTCGGCGCTCAGGCCGTAGGGCTGCTGTTCGGTTTCGCCTGCCTGGCCGCCTTGGGCGCGGACACGGTCGAGGGCGGCGGCGAGATCGTCGACGGCGTACATGAGTTTCCAGCCCACCTGCCGCCCCGGGCCACCCCAGAGCCCGCCCTGCAGGCCGGACCCTTCGACACCCCAGCCGCCTTCGACCCGCCCTGGCGAGAACTGCCAGCCCAGAACGGCACCGTAGAACGCCTTCGCGCGTTCGTCGTCGGGCACCTGGAAAGTGAAGTAGCCCGCTTCGCCGTGCCGGATCGGCGCAGCGGCCGCCGAAGCGGGCCGAGGCGCCGCCTGCGCGACGAGCCACCGCTGGCCGTACGGGTCCTTGATCTCCCCGCTCAGCCCGTGGCCTTCGTCCGCGACGGGACGGCGCAGCTCCCCGCCCAGCTCCACGGCCCGCGCGGCCGACGCGCGCACGTCCGCGACCTCGACCCGGATCAGCGGGCCACCGGCGGGCGCCACGACGATGTCCAGTTCGGGGAATTCCTCCGCGAACATCAGCACGCTGTCCCCGATGGCCAGTTCCGCGTGCCCGACCCGGCCGTCCTCCATCACGATCGGCTCGGACCGCCGCCGCGCCCCGAACACCTCGACATAGAAGTCGAGCGCGGCGCGCGCGTCGGTGACCACGAGATAGGGCGTCAGGGAACGTACTTCGGCTGTTTCCGTCATATCGGCTCCGTTCAGGACGGCGCGACGAAGGTTGTCGCGCAGTTTGGCGGCGAAGAGCGGGTCAGGCTCGACAGGTTGCGAGGGCGCGCGAAGCGCGTCGAACGGATCAGGCATCACGACCCTCCTTCTCCTGATAAGCACGCCGGAACGCGGCACGGGCCCGCACGAGCAACGCCTCCGTGGCGTGCACCGTGCGATCGAGATGGCCGGCGACCTCCGGTACCGGGAGGCCGTCGACGTAGCGAAGCGTCAACGCGGCCTGGTGATGCGCCCCGAGCGACGCGAGTACCTCGCGTGCCAGGAGCGCGTCCAGCCGTTCGTCCCACGGATCGGTGTATTCCTCCTCGTGGACGAGCCGCAGCCCGCGTTCCTCACGTGCTTTGCGCCGCCAGTGATCGGCGAGCTTGTGCCGGGCGACGCCGATCAGCCACCCGGTGCTCACTGGAGGTGCGAACTCCTTGCGACAGGCCCTCACCGCGCCGAGGAACGTCTCCGACGTCAGTTCCTCGGCGAGGGTGCGATCACCGCACCGGGACAGCAGGTACCCGTAGACCTCCGGCAACGCCGTCTCGTAGAGCGACAGCAGCGCGAAGGCCGGGTCCCGTTGCACCCGTGGTTCCGTCACATCCCCATCGTCGCTCGGGGAGCCACAACTCCGACGGGTGAAATCGAACCTTCTCAGTTTCGCGGATCGGGCAGCCGCCGAGCCACCGTGATCACCCCGACCGTCAGCACCGCCTGAATCCGATGACCAGCACGAACGCGCCCTTGTGCGCAACGCGCGGTGCGACATCCTCGCCTACAACCTGGCCTACGACTGGCTGATGGGCGGCCTCGACGCGATCCCGTTCGAGGACCGCAACACCCTGATCCAGTGCCTGACCAACCCCGCGTGGCGGCGCAGCCTTCCGACTGGGAACTCAACCTGCCCCGGGTGGTCGCCGGATTCCGCGCGGCGCTGGCCGAGCACCTCGCCGAACCGGCGTGGAAGAACCTGGTCAAACGGCTGCGGCAGGAGTCCGAACTCTTCGAGCGGATGTGGAAGGAAGTTCTCGTACCTTTACCTCGATCGGCGTTCCGAGATCTCCCTGGCGACGCTGACCCCGGCGGATGAGGAAACCGCGGCGAAGCTGCCCAGTTCCTTCTGAAGAGGGAGGCGGACCAGGCTCGCGAGGGAGCCTTTCCGCGGCACGAACGCCGACGCTGGGGAGCATGACCGTAGCGACGGCTCCACCCAAGATCTCCAGCGCCCGCCTGATCGTCTGCTACGCCGCGATCCTGGGCACGCTCCCGTATCTGACCCTCAAAGCGTCTTGGGTCACCGGCGGCGGCCTCGGCCTGCGCGATCCGTCCTTTGTGGACTCCGACCTGATGGTGTTCGCGAACCTGGCCACCGGCGGGATGGACGTCGTCGCGGTGCTCCTCGCACTGGCGTTCACCTACTCCTGGGGCCGCCGGATCCCCGCGCCGCTGGTCCTGTTCCCGATCTGGATCGGCACCGGGCTGCTCGCGCCGATCGTGCTGGACCTCCCGGTGATCGTCGCCGACCTGTCCACGGCGCAACTGGACGAAATGCCGTTGGAGAACTGGGTCTGGGCCGTCGTCTACGGCGGCTTCGCCTGGCAGGGCATCCTGCTGCTGACCGCGTTCGTGCTCTACGCCCGCGACCGCTGGTGGTTCGTCGTCACCGGCACCGTGAAGCCGGGCACGATCGGCGCGGCGGGCCTGCTCGGCATCGCCGCCGCGCTCATCACGGCGATCGGCCACTCGATCTGGGCGTCCGGGACCGGCGGTATCGCGGCCCGCGGCCAGGACGTCGTGCTCGCGGTGCTCGGTGTGCTCGCCGCGATCGCGCTGGCGAACGTGTCGCGAGGACGGTTCTGGCCGCGGCTGGTGCTGGTGTGGACCGGCGCCGGGGCGATGGCGGGCACGGGAGCGTGGGGGTTGTTCACCGCGTTCACCATGGGATCCACCGGGCGCGTGGTGGTGCTGGCCGTCCAGGTGATCGGCGGAGTGCTGATGATGATCTCGGTCCTGCGGCGGCTACCGGTGGTCGAACAGGCGACGTGAATTCGCTCATCATTTCCGGTGGTCGTTCGAGGGCACCGACCTGTGTGGCGTGCGGGTGGCGGGCTCGTGACCGGTGACCCCGGAGTCGGTGGAGTCAGCGCCGCGATGATGGTGTGAGTCGCCGCGCGATCGCCGAACTCGCGTGATTGGAGACGGAACTCACCGAGCCCGGAGCGCACCGTCTTCCGGCTCCAGACACGCGTGATGCGGACGGGAGCACGCGAGTTACGACTTATCGCACAAAGTGCGTGAAGGTCGTCCCTCGGCTCGGCCGAAGAAGGGGCTTACCGCACCCCGGGGCGGCGGCTACCGCAGGCGGCGTAGCCGGGAAGCCGCTTTTCAACGGACGCGATACGCCCCCGCCCCGGGTAGTTTTCGTCCTGTGCTGCTGAAAGAACGGTTTCCGTGGAGCCCCTGGGTGGGCCGCGTGCTGCGCGTGGTGCTGCCGCTGGGGTTCGTCCTCGGTGCCACGAGCGGCGCCTCGCGTTGGCAGCCGGACGCGCCGCAGCTGACCACGTCCGGGGTGCTGTGGCTGGTCGCCATCGCGGTACCGCTGCTGATCGTCCACCGCTTCCCGATGACGATCTTCCTGCTCACCTCCGCGCTGACGCTCGGCTACTACTCGTCCGGCCACCCGGGCGGGCCGGCGATCG
This sequence comes from Amycolatopsis sp. cmx-4-54, assembly GCF_046548895.1. NCBI lineage: Bacteria > Bacillati > Actinomycetota > Actinomycetes > Pseudonocardiales > Pseudonocardiaceae > Amycolatopsis > Amycolatopsis sp. cmx-4-54. The sequence continues at coordinate 257,724 of NZ_JAEBEJ010000002.1, read as the reverse complement.
TCCTGCCGACCATCGCGCTGTTCCTGCTCACCAAGATCCGCGGGCCGGTCGTCGCCGGCGGCACCGGGGGAGCGCTGCTGGCGGCCGCGGGGATCGTGTTGTTCGTCCGGCACGGGTTCGCCGGTTTCGATCTGCGGACCGGGTTGGGGCTGGTCTGGGTGATCGCGGTCGTCGGGGTCGGGACGGCGGTGCGCAACGGGATGGCGGCCGCGCGGGCCCGCCGCGAGCAGGCCGACGAGCACCGGCACCGGATGGCCGAACAGGAGCGGCTCACCATCGCCCGCGAGGTGCACGACGTCGTCGCGCACAGCCTCGCGATGATCAACGTCCAGGCCGGGGTCGCCGCGCACGTCGCCGACCGGCGTCCTGAGCAGGCGAAAGAGGCATTGCTGAACATCAAGGAAGCGAGTGCTTCGGCGCTGAAGGACCTTCGCGCCACGTTGGCCGTGCTGCGTTCCGGTGAGGACAAGGCGCCCGCACCGAGCCTCGCCCAGGCCGACGAGCTGTTCGAGCACGCCCGCGCCGCCGGGTTGGAGGTCCGCGTCGACGGTGAGCCGGGGGAGCTGCCCGCGCCCGTCGACGGCGCCGCGTACCGGATCCTGCAGGAATCGCTGACGAACGTGGTCCGGCACGCGCATCAGGCGCGGGGTGTCGACGTCAGGTTCGAGCGGAAAACCGGTGCGCTCACGTTGCTCGTCCGCGACGATGGCCGTGGCGCCGTCGATCCCGCGCCCGGTCACGGCCTGCGCGGGATGTCCGAACGGGCGGCCGCGCTGGGCGGCGCGCTCACGACGTCGGTGGTGGACGGCGGCTTCCAGGTTCGCGTGGATTTGCCGATCGAGGGGGAACGATGACGATCCGGGTGGTTCTCGCCGACGACCAGGTGCTGGTCCGCGCCGGTTTCCGGGTTTTGCTGGAGACCGAGGACGGGTTCGAGGTCTTGGCCGAGGCGGGTGACGGCGAGCAGGCCGTCGCGGCCGCCGTCGAGCACCGGCCCGACATCGTCGTGATGGACGTCCGGATGCCCGGCGTCGACGGGCTCGAAGCGACGCGGCGGATCACCGCGAATCCCGAGCTGGCCGGGGTGAAGGTCCTGGTCCTGACCACGTTCGACGTCGACGAGTACGTCTACGAGGCGTTGCGCGCGGGCGCGAGCGGGTTCCTGCTGAAGGACACCGATCCGGTGGACCTGCTCCGGGCGCTGAAGGTGGTCGCCGCGGGCGAGGCCCTGCTGGCGCCGACCGTGACCAGGCGGCTGATCGCGGAGTTCGTCGACCGGCCGGAGAACCGCCGCATCGACGTGAGCGCCGTCCGCGAGATCACCGACCGCGAACGCGAGGTCCTCGGCCTGGTCGCCGGCGGGATGTCGAACGACGAGATCGCCGCGCATCTGGTGATCTCCACGGCGACCGCGCGCACGCACGTCAGCCGCATCATGACCAAGATCGGGGCGCGTGACCGGGCACAGCTGGTGGTGCTCGCCTACGAATCGGGTCTGGTCAGCCCTCGCCGGGGTTGAGGTTCCCCCAAAAAGCTGAGATTGCCGAAAAAATCTCCGCCGATCACGGTGGGTCGTCAAGGTGGGCCCAACGCTAACGTTCCGTTAATCGGAGGCCTGATCGTCGGGTCGGCAGACCTCCTCCAGGACGTGCATCTGCACGTGCACTTCGGTCGGTAATGCCTCATTTCCGTTTCCACCAGGGCTCCGGCTATCCGGAGGGGCGATTCCGGTGGCCAGTCCGAAAACAATATGAAGGTACGGCTAACGCTGATTTCCTGGCGAACGCAGAAGTAAAGCGCGGGATCTCCTCTCGGCTCCGGGCACGGTGCGTGATTTTTCGTTCGGCCACCGGACGGAACGATGGTCACTTTCCGTCGCGAAATCGCTCCCTGGACGGGTCCCCCTGCTCTTGAGTTCCTTTCTCGCAAGCGCGCTGAGCATTAGTCTTCGACTCAACGGCAAGGGGGACATCACCTACCCGACGTGATTCTCACCCGGCCGGGCAGGAACTGGATTCACCTTTCTTCTCTTACTGGGAGTCACCATTGACGACACAGACATCTGATCCGCTTCTGGTGGTCACCGCGGGCGTCGTCGTTCTGTCCTACATCGTTTTCGCCGCGATCCTCATCCGGCTTCTCCTCGCCGGAAGGGTCGCCCAGCCCGCGAAGGTCATCGGGTCGGTCGCGGCGCTCGTGGCCGGGCTCCCGGCGATCCTCTACGCGTTCGCGGCGGTGGTGGGCTGATGGACGTGGATTTCACCGAACGGCAGTGGCATCGGCTGCTCGCCCTCGGCAGGCACGTGGACCACGCGGTGGGTACGACGCTGCTCCGCCAGGGTGACCCGGCCCCGCCGGTGCTGATCACGCGGTCCGGTTTCGTGAAGGCGTTGCGCGCCGCCCAGGGCGACACGACGCCGATGATCGTGGACCTGCTCGGCGCCGGTGACGTACTCGGCGTCGAGGACTGCCTGGCCGGACGGCCGAGCAGGCTCTCGTACATCGCCACGAAGCCGGTTCGTGTGCTGGAGGTTCCGCAGCGCGCCTTTCGCGGCTTTCTCGACGATGACGACCAGGCGATGGCCTTGATCGCGGTGGCGCTGGCCGCCCGGCTGCGGCAGCGGAACGTCGCGCTGGGTTTCGCGACGGCCAAGGTGCGGAGCCGGTTGACCGCGTTCCTGACCAGATTGCAGGCGCTCTACGGGGTTCCCGGTGAGGGCGGCGTCGTGATCGACGTGGGACTGAACCACACGGACATCGCCTCCGCGATCGGCGCTTCGCCCGCGTCGGTCAACGCCGAGATGGCGAAACTGAAGAACGACGGATATCTGAGCACCGGCTACAAGACGATCCACGTGAAGAAGCCGTTGCGTGCGGACGGCCCGCCGCTCACCCTGGCCCCGGCCGCGCGGCGGCGGATTCCGCAGCTGCGGATACCGCGGATCGCGATGGGGTGAACGGGGCTTTCTTCGTGGGACCCACGAAGAAAGCCCCGTTCATCTCCTTCATGCGCCGCGGGGTGCGCAAGATCGGGTCAACCGCGCTTCAGCTGAAGCGCCAGCCGCACGACGAACACGACGGCCAGCACGGCGACCAGGGCGATTTCCCAGGCCATGGCGGCTCCTCCTCGTCCAGCATCCGGACGCTCCGATGCTCTGCCCATAAGGCGCATCACCGGGGGAGGACGTTCACCGACACGGCCTAACTCACTCGGACGGATTAACCAGCGGCCGGGGGTCGTGAGTGGCAAGGAGCGTTAGAACGACCATCACCACTCACGACCCCCCCGCAGCCGGCCGACGGTGGCTTTCGGCAAGCTCCGAGTACCGGCCGGTCACGGCGTCGTAGCGTGCCGTCAGCTGGTCGTAGCGCACGCCGAGCTCTTCGTACAGGTCGGCGTACTGACCCGCCCGGATGATCATGTCGTCATACGACTTCCGGGACACCGCCCAGCGCTTGACGAAGGCGCGCACCGGGTTCTTGATCGCACGTCTCATTCAGTTGTTGCGTTCGGTCGGCGGGGCCTTCTGGACCTGTGAGTTGAGCAGCGACCGGAACGCCTGCTCGGCCTGCGCCTCGGGGCCGAAGACCTCGACGATGATCACCCGGGTGTAAAGGACGTACACGGCGCGATAGACGGTCGAGTCGGGTGAATTCCCGACGAAGACCGGTACCCCGCGCATCGCGAGGTCGCGGTCGGCGGTGAGACCGCCCTCCAGCTGCCCGTTCCCGTACTCCTGGGCGACCTTCGAGGTGCCCTGCGCGTCCGGGAAGTCGAGGGCGATCAGGCTGAGCGTGACCTCGCCGTCGGTGTTGGTCTTGAGCAGACATTCGGACATCTTGGCGCGCTCGATCTGCGCGATCACCGTCTCCGGCAGGAATTTGGCCGACTTCAGCTTCGCGATGTCGAAGGTGCCGCCACCGGCGCGAGGTGAGCCGGTGAGATTGGCCAGCGCCGTGTCGTTGGCCGACGGCTCGGGCTTGGCCGCCGGTGGTTCGGGGAGAGGCTTCGTGCTCGGCACGGGCGGAGGCTGCTGCTGGCTCGAGGGCTGCTGCGCGGTGGGGGCGTCACCGCCGGTGCTCGAGAGCAGCGCCCACGCGCCGACGCCGACACCGGCGAGCACCACGACGGCGATCGCGGCGATGACGAGCTTGCGCTTGGAACCGGACGACGGCTTGATCTGGAACGACTCCGGCCCCTGGCTGACCCAGTTCGTGTCGTTGCCGGACGGCGCCAGCGGCGGGAACTCCGAACCGCCCCACGGCGGGCTCTGGTCCTCCGGCGTGTTCCAGCCGCCGTGCTGCTGCTGTTGTTGCTGTGGCGGCGGCGCGGGCTGGGCGAATCCGCCGCTCGGTGAGTGCTCCCCGGGGCGCTGCGGGTACGGCTGCTGGAACCCGCCCGCCGGCGAGCCGGGGTGCTGCTGCGGCGGCTGTTGCTGGGGCTGCCATGGCGGGACGACCTGGGTGCGTTCGGCAGCGCCGGTGTCGGACGGCGACACCACCTGGGTCGCGTCGGCCGAGGGCCGCGGGGGCTGTCCCGGCGGCGCGACCGGCTGGATGATCTGCGTCTCGGCGGGGTTCGCTCCCGGCACCTGCGGCGGCGGGTGTTCCAAGGACACGGCCTGCGAGAGCACCTGGTCACGCCGAGTGCGGTAATCGTCGGCCGTGAGCCTCCCGGCCGCGAGTTCCTCGTCGAGCCTGCGCAGCTCTTCCTGCCAGGTCACCCCGTTACCCCCTTTGGATCAGTCGTCCCCGAGCGACGAAGGATCTTTGTCGTCGCGGCCTACATGACCGCACCGGGCACATTGTGCACGGGGGGCGGCCGAGCGTCGCGGCCTACCACCCAGTCGTAATATTCGGGCGACCATCCCGGCTTACCTCGGTGTTTGCGCCAGGACCCTGGCGAGCCGGTCGATGGCCTGCTCGCGCAGGAGCATCGACGACCCGCCGACGACATTGCGCTCCACGAACTCGAACACGACGACGTCGCGATCTTCGAACAGATTCTTCAGCGTCCCGTCGTCACCCGTGGCCACCGTGTCGGTGTGGACGATCGTCAGATCCCTGCAGGTGGCGGCGAGGAACGGGCTGGCGAACTGGGTGAACGAGTCGGCGACCACCGCCATATTGGGCGTGACGGTGCCGCGGGGGGTGTCGGGCTGGGTCAGCCGCAGCGGGGTCTTGAAGTCGCTGGCGAGGTACCGCGTTCGATCGGCACCGCCGTCCGGAGCCAGCGCGTAGGCCCGCAGGCTGCGGTCCAGCGGCCGCCCCAGCAGCCGCTCGAGGTCGGCAGGCCACGACCGGGAACCGCTCTCCTTCACCTCCCAGGTCGCGGTGACCCCGGGCGTGATCGCCTGCGCGAGCGCGTAAGTCATGGTGAGCCCGGCTTCGAACGTCCAGTGGGTGTCGTTCGGGACGTACACCGACCGGCCGAGGCTCCGCTCGGTGTCGGCGAGCGCGCCACGCAGGTCCATCGCCCTGGTCGCGGCGGGCACCTTGCCCCAGAACTCGGCCGTCCGCGGTGGCGCGCAGTCATGACCGGGGTAGTGGTCCGGCAGCTGCGCCGGCTTCATGGTGGACTTGTCGGGCGCGAAAACGAGCTCGAACCGGCGTCCCGACGCTTCGACCGCCTGACGTAACCGGTTCAACATCGCGATCACCCGGTCGAGATCCATCACCGGCTCGCACCGGGCGTGCATGTCCTCCCCGAAGTACAACCAGCCGTCCTTGCCGACGACGACCTGGGGGTAGGCCTGCGGTCCCTTCGGCACGCGCCCCTTGCTCGGCTGCCCCGCCGTGCTGTCCTGCGCGCCGGCCGCGGCGCCGGGCGGGTCGCCGAAGACGCCGGTACTGATTTCGTCCGCCGCGTTCACCCCGGCCTGGCGCAACGGGAGGTGGTCGGTCGCCCAGCCGGACAGCCCGGTGAAGAAGCTCCAGCCGTCGCCGAAACCGGGGAATTCGCGCAGCGGGCGGTTCTCGAACGGCTCGGTCCGCACCCCGACGACCAGTAAGAACACGGGGACGAAGAAGAAGGCGAGCGCGCAGGTCAGCGCCGTCCGCTGCCGCCTGCTGTGCCGCGGCCGGTAAAGGCTGTGCTCGTTCGGCAACCAGGATTCCGGTGTCTGAAGCAGCTCTGACGGCCCGGACGAAGTCGGTGGGGGGTTGACGAACACACCCGCGATCGTAGCGGGGCGTGCCCGCCTCCGGAGGCGAACGTGAAGACCGGTGTCCCTGGCGGATAGTCTCCTCGTCATGGGCAAGGGGACTCCTGGCGAGCGGTTGATCGAGTGGACCGGCGAGCGGTGCGTGCCGTGGGCCGACGACGTCCAGGTGATCTACGAGCACTATCACCGCTACGCGCTCGCCACCCGGTTCGCCGCCGGTAAGCGGGTACTCGACCTCGCCAGCGGCGAAGGCTACGGCAGCGCCCTGCTCGCCGGGCCCGCGGCCGAGGTGGTCGGGCTGGAGATCGACCCGGTCACCGTGGACCACGCTCGTGCCCGCTATCCGGAGGTCACCTTCGAGGTCGGTTCGATCACCGACCCGGAGGCGCTCGCGGGCACGGAGCCGTTCGAGCTGATCACCTGTTTCGAGGCGATCGAGCACGTCGAGGCGCAGGACTCGATGATGGCCCTCGTCCGTGCCCGGCTCGCGCCGGGCGGGATCTTCCTGTGCAGCACCCCGGATATCGCCGTGTACAGCGGCGACCACGGCAACCAGAACCCGTTCCACGTCCACGAGCTGACCGAGTCGGCGTTCCGGACGTTGATGGAGAAGAGCTTCGAGCACGTCACCCTGTTGCGGCAGAACGTCGCCGTCGGTTCGCTGATCCACGACGGCGGAACGTCGGCGGCCGAGCTGTTCCGGCTCGAACAGGGCGACGGCGACGAGTGGCGGGTCGCCGCCGGTGCGCCGCACACGTACTTCATCGCGGTCGCGTCCTCGACGCCGATCACCCTGCCGACCGCTTCCATGCTGGTGGACCCGCATCTGACGCTGGTCGCCAGGGCCAACGCCGACGCGGACGCGCGAGCGGCCGAGGCGGAGCGGGCGCGTGTCGCGCTGGACCGTGCCGAGGACGGGCTGCGCCGGGCAAGCGAACAAGCCGCCCGGCAGGCGGATGAGATCGCGGAGATCACGGCCGCCGAACGGCGTGCGGTGACCGAACGCGACCAGGCGGCCGCCCGTGCCGAAAGCGCCCGCGCCGGACTCAGCCGGGCCTCGAACGAGCTCGGCCTGCTGCAGCGGAAGGCGGCCAACGACCGCGACCGGCTGCAGTGGCTCGCCCGGAACAACGTCCAGCTGAGCGAGACGGTCGGTCGCCTCGCCGCGGAGAACTCCCAGCTGCGCGCCGAGCAGTCCGCGCTCGTCCAGCGCGTGCTCGGCACGTACCGCGGCGCGATCGAGAAGGTCGCTCCCCGGGGCACCCGCCTGCGTGACCTCTACGAGACGGCGCTCGGCCGCCCCGCGGGAGCGGCCCCGGCCGTGGCGGCCGTACCCGGCCCGGTCGCGGTCACCACCAGCGACGAGCCGATCGTCAGTGTCGTCATCCCGGTCTACGGCAACTGGTCCTACACGCGTGCCTGCCTCGACTCGATCCAGCGTCACCTGCCCACCACCCCGTTCGAGGTCATCGTGGTCGACGACGCGTCGCGCGACGACTCAGTGGACCGGGTCGCCCAATGCGCGGGCATCCGGCTGGTACGGGCGCCCCGGAACCTCGGCTTCGTCGGCGCGTGCAATCTCGGCGCCGGACACGCGCGCGGCGACTTCGTCATGTTCCTCAACAACGACACCGAGGTCCGGCCCGGCTGGCTGGACGAACTGGTCGACGTCGTCGAGACCCGGCCGGACGTCGGGCTCGTCGGCTCGAAGCTGGTCTACCCGGACGGCAGGCTGCAGGAATGCGGCGGGATCATCTGGGCCGATGGCACCGGCTGGAACTACGGCAGGCTGCAGAACCCGGACCTGCCCTGGTTCCAGGCACTGCGCGACGTCGACTACTGCTCCGGGGCCGCGGTGCTGGTCCGCCGCCGGCTGTTCGAGCGGATCGGCGGGTTCGACAAGCGGTTCTCACCCGCCTACTACGAGGACACCGACCTCGCGTTCGCCGTGCGGGCGGCCGGGTTCCGGACGATGGTGCAGCCGTCGTCCGTGGTCGTCCACCACGAGGGCGTTTCGAACGGAACCGACCTCGCCGCCGGGGTCAAACGGCACCAGGAACTGAATCGCAGTGTGTTCGTGGACAAGTGGAGCGTCCAGCTGCGCGACCACCTCCCGTCGGCCAGTGCGCGCGCGTTGTGGTCGGCACGGCAGCGCACCGAGGACGGCCATCGCGGTGGCACCGTGCTCGTGGTCGACCACCAGATCCCCACGCCGGACAAGGATTCCGGGTCGGTGCGGATGGCCAGGATCCTCGAGCTGCTCGTCGGGCTGGGACATCGCGTCGTCTTCATGCCGTTCAACCACGCGTTGCCGGAGCCGTACGCGAGCCCGCTGTACCGCATGGGCGTCACCGTGATCACCGGTCTGGACGAGCAGCTGGAGTTCCTGCGCGACGCCGGTCCCGACTTGCGGCTGGCCGTGCTGTCGCGGCCACATGTCGCCTGGCAGTGGATCGAGCAGGTCCGCCAGCACGCGCCGAACTGCCTCATCGCCTACGACACCGTCGATCTCCACTTCGTCCGGCTCGCCCGGCAGGCCGATCTGGTCGCGCAACTCGGCGACACGAGCGAAGAGGTGACCTTGCGCCGGCGCGCGGAAGTGCTGCGCGAGTCGGAACTCGGCCTGACCAGGATCGCCGACGTCACCTTCGTCGTGTCCGACGTCGAACGGGAGCTCCTGCGGGAACTCGTCCCGTCGGCAAGGGTCGAGGTGCTGTCGAACGTGCACTACGCCGACGGCGCCGCGTCGGTTCCCGACGGTCGCGACGGGATCGTCTTCGTCGGCGGCTTCGATCACGTGCCGAATCGGGACGCCGCACACTGGCTCGCCACCGAGATCATGCCGCTCGTGCGCGAGCGCAGGCCCGACGCGGTCGTGCAGATCGTCGGCAGCAACCCGCCCTCCGCGGTGCTCGAGCTCGAACGCGACGGCGTCGTCGTACGGGGCTGGGTGCCGGACCTCGACGAGATCTACCAGACCGCTCGGGTGGTCGTCGCGCCGCTGCGGTTCGGGGCGGGCGTGAAGGGGAAGCTCGGCGAAAGCCTCGGCTACGGCGTGCCCGTCGTGGCGACCTCACTCGCCGCCGAGGGCATGCACCTCACACACGGTCAGGACGTACTGCTCGGGGAGACGGCCGAGGAACTCGCCGACCGGATCGTCACCCTGCTCGAGGACGGCAAGCTGTGGACTCGCCTGTCCGAGGAGGGCAAGAACGTGGTGGAGAACCGGTTCGGCGCGGAACTGGCCCGGCGGACCCTCGCCGACCTCCTTGAACTGGGTGGTCAGGCCTCAGCTCGGCGGTAGCGCTTCCTTGTAGGTGGCGCGTGTCTTGTCGAGGCTGATGCGGAGCTTGTTCTTGTCCAGGGCGAACGGCTGCGACGCCCACAGCACGACGGCGACCTTGCCCGAGGTGAACCACGTGCCGTCCATGCGGCGTGCCCCATCGCGTCCGGTGACGGTAGCGGGGTCGTCGGCCCGCAGAGCGAATCCGCCCGCCTGGGAAGCCTGCATCAGGTAGGCGACGACGGCCTTCGCGTCTTCGTCCGATCGCGTGGGGATGGCGTACGCGAGATAGCCGGTGTCGCCGTCGCTGGAGCCACGGAAGACGACGCTGGTGACACCGTGCTGGGCGAAGATCTGCGCGGACTCCTTCGGGAAGAGCTTCAGCTCGACCCCTTTGTCGAGCGAGACCGTGGAGTTCTCGGGAAGCGGCGAGCCCGGCAACGCCGGAACGCGGTCCTCGAGCGTGGGCTCCGGAACGGGCTGCCCGGCGCCCGGCCCGCCGACGGCGTCCGGTGCCTGCGCGATGGCGGGTGGCGGCTGCTGATCGCCACCGTTCGCCGCACCGAGCCACAGGGTGCCGCCGATGATCAACCCGAGCACGACCAGCACGGCGGCGGCGACGAACAGCCAGGTCGGTTTCTTCCTGCCGACGACGGCGTAGTCCTCCGAGGCCGGAGCGCTGTGCCGGGGATCGGCGTCGGGGACCAGCGACGGCAGGGTGCGGGGCAGCTGCCGGGTACCCGGATCGCGCCGGGGCTGGGACGGCTCGGCGCGCAGGTACACCGTCGGATTGATGTCGGCGGGCGACGGCGCGGTGGTCTTGTGGTCGGGCAGGCGGGGCACGAAGTGCCTGCCCTTCGGGGTCTCGCGCGGCTCGGCGGCCGGCGGTGGCACGGGCGGGAGCGTGACGGTCGGAAGCTCGACCTGCCGCATGGCCGGGTTGGCGCTGTGCCACGGCGCGCCCGGACGGCTCAAGGGCGACGCGACCGGCGACGGCATCGACCCGCCGGAGGCTTCGGCGAGCAGTTCGTCCCGTCTTTTGCGGTGCTCCGCGTGCCCGATACGACCCGAGGCCAATTCGACGTCCAGCTGCCGAAGCTCGTCCTGCCAGCTCATTTAGCCCCCTGCCGCTGGGTGTTGGCAGCCAGTGTCGCATGACCCGGACGGGTGGTTGATATTGGTCTTTCCCATTCTTGCGTCCGGTTCGGCGCAGGTCCAGCACGGTCCGGAGGCGACGGCGCGGACCCACCGGGGTGATGCTCTTTCGGCTGGTCAGCGGCGATCGGGCGGTCCCGCCGGTACGGTGGCGGACGTGGGAAGTGCCGGGTGAGCGAAATCGACGAGTGTCGCGGCGCGCTGCGCGAGCTGGCCATCGGCAGGCTCGCCGGCCGAGACGTCCGCACCTCGCATCTGGTCGAGGCCGGTCTGGACGCGATCGTCGCCGGACTCGACACCCCGTCCCTCGCCTTGCTCGCCGGGCTCGAATCCTCCGCCGAAACCGCCGTCGACAAGGCGTTCGGCCAGGTCGTCGACGAACTCGGGCTCCAACTGCCCGCCGATCCGACGGCCGCCCGCTGGCTGCTGATCCACGGCTGGCTCACCGCGATGGTCGACGGCCGCCTTTCGCCCGCGGCCGGCGGCGCGCTGGTCAGCGAGGTCGGCGAGCTGCTCGGGTCGCCGCCGTCGTTGCGCGGGATCGCGCGGTGGTCGGCGATGCTCGACGGCTGGATCCCGACCGACCTCACCCCGAGGGACGTCTGCGAAGTGCCGATCCTCGAGGAGTCGGCCGAGCTGCTCGAAGGACCTTGGCCGCCTTCCCCGCGTCACCCGTAAAGCCCCGGTTTCTGTCGTACACATGTTCTAAAATGGGCGTTGTACAGCAGGAACAGCGGCGAAAGGCAGACACGGATGGCCTACATCACCCTGCCCACGTTCGTGGGGTACAGCACGAGCTCGGGTCCTTCGCGTTCCTCGTTCGTCCGGCGCTGGCGCCGTCAGTACGAGGATCCGGCCCGGGGCGGCTTCAACTTCTACCTCCGCGCCGCGAACGCGATCCGTGCCGGGCGGATCTCCGGCCGTGATCGCGAGGTACTGCGGGCCTTGGTCGAGAACGCGGACGAGCGCACGCGGCCGCACTACACCGAGATCGCCAACGGCTGGCTGCGCTACGTCGGGCGGCGCGACCTGCGGCCGGCGGAGGTCGGCCGGTCGCGATGGCGGCTCGGCTCGCTCGAAGTGGGCATCAACCCCCACCTCGGCCTGCGCAAGGGCGACGGCCCGGTGTTCGTGACCTGGCTCTACTTCAAGGAGGAGCCGTTGAGCCGGGACGCCGCGCAGATGGTGCTGTGGCTGCTCGAACAGACCATGGACGAGCTGCGGCCGGGCGGGCGGCCGCTGGTGATCGACGTCCGGCGTTCGAAGGAGTTCGCGTTGTCGCCGCGCGATCGCGACAAGGTGCGGCCATGGGTGCGGAGTGAGGCTTCGGCCTTCATGAGTCTTTGGGAGGCGGCCGCGTGAGCGAACGACGGCGAGCCCGCGTTCGGTGGGCTCGCCGTTCACGCACCGTCATTCTCACGGTTCCGGCGACGGCGCAAGACACCTGATCAGGTGACAGTTTCGCGGAGAATGCCCACGAGCTGGACAACTTGGGCCCCGAACACGAAGCTTTCCCAGTCTTAACCGGCCGAACCACCGAGGGTCGCTCGTGAACAACGCTTGGGAAGCCATCTCCAGGGTCGTAGATGAGCCCGCCTGGTACTGGGTCTACGACAAGCTCGCGTTCTGGCCGAGCACTTACGCGCATGCCTGGCCCGGTTTCCGTGAACCCGCGCCGTCCGTCGCGTGGGATCTCGCGCCGGTGGGCCTCGACCGTTCGTCACCGGAATTCCGGCTCGGCCCGTACGCCGTCGAGCAGAACGACGTAGCCCGCGTCGCGCTCGCGGCGTTGAAGGCCTGCGTCGCCGAGGACGAGTGGGTCTGGGTCCTGCACTGGCAGCACCAGTCGTATCGCTTCTACCCGCATCGGCACGCCGCGCTCGACCCGTGGCCCGTCCCGGTGTTCCCGCGCACCGACTACCACATGTTCCTGGCGAACGACTTCCGTTTCGGCACGCTCGGGCACCCGTGGGAACGGACATTGTGCGTGTACGGCGAGAAGTTCGTGCCCGCCTTCGAGAAGCACGGTGAGCAGATTTTCAAGAACGTGCTGCGGCGGGACGGGGCGCCGGCCGTGATGGCGGGCGGACCTGCCTAAACTCAGGCGGGTGTTCGAATACCACGGGTGGGTGACCATCCAAGCGAGCCCTTCGGGTGACGACGACGCCGCGCTGCTCGAGCGGATCGTCGAGCGGGTGCATCGAGCCGTCCGCGACTTCGGCGACGCCGACCTGCTCGACCTCCGCTGGGCCGCCGGGGTGCCGGTGCTGCACCTGGGCGGCATGGACAAGCACGGCACGGCGATCGCGCCCGAGCTGGTGGACCTGTTCACCCGCGTCGGCGATCTAGCGCCCGGTTCCTACGGTCTCCTGCAGGTCTGGGACGACCAGGATCCCGACCACGACAACGAGTTCAAGGTGTACCGGATGGCCCGCGGCCTGGTCACCGAACGCGGCGACGACCACCTGTCGCCGGTCTCGCCGACCGTGATGGACGGCTACGAGATCTGAATCGCAACCCTTCTTGAGTAGCCGTACTCAAGACAGCGCGGGGTGTTCGGCGCGACCTTGGTACGCATGACGAAAACCTCCGCAGCGCCGCCCACCACCGTCGCGTTCTTCGTCCAGGCCGCGTGTGCGTTCGGCCTGGCGCTGCTCGCGGTCGTCATCGGCATCTGGTACCTGCCGGTCGACGGCTGGGTCCGCGGCTTCCTCGCCCTCGGCATGCTCTTCCTGACGACCTCGGCGTTCACGCTCGCCAAATGCGTCCGTGACCGGCAGGACGAGAACACCGTCGTCAGCAGGGTCGACCAGGCACGCGTCGACAAACTCCTCGCCGAGCACAACCCCTTCAAAACGCCAGCGCTCTGAACGCGGCCGGGGCCGACATATGCACAAATCCGAATTACTACGGTCGTGTGAACCCGCTCACCGAACCTGTAGCACTTAGTGACCACCAAAACGAACGAACAAGAGGCCGAGAGGGAAGAAGATCAACGCGCCCGACAACCGACCCACCAACGCGAGCGACAAGGAACGCGGGGGTCCGGGGGCTCGGGCCCCCGGAAATTATGGCGAGCACGCTGCGGCGCAGGCTTTCCCTGCGCACGCGGTGCCCGCGTGCGAGCGGATGACGGGATTCGAACCCGCGACCCTCACCTTGGCAAGGTGATGCGCTACCAGCTGCGCTACATCCGCATGTCTTGCTCTGCTTCAGATACTCGTTTGAAGCAGTGGGACAACCATACACCGACCCTCCGTAGCGGTTTCGACCCACCCCTGCAGGTGCTTCGGTGTCACACCTGGCGTACAAGGGGTGACGACGGCTGCATACCTCCGTATGGTGTCCCCATTCGACCGAATGGTGAGTCCTTCGGGGAGGAGGTGCCTGGCCGGATGACCGAGCAGGGCACGGTGCCGCTTCAGGCGGCCTCGGAATCCGACGAGCAGGCATTGCTCCAGCGTCTCCGTGATGGGGAGGACGCCGCCTTCGGGGAGCTTTTCGAACTGCACGCCGCCGCGGTACGGCGGCTGGCCCGCAGTCTGGCCTCCGACCGGTCGGAGGCGGAGGACATCACGGCCGAGACCTTCTTCCGGGTGCTTCAGGCGTTGCGCCGGGGCGCCGGGCCGCGGGACTACGTCCGGGCGTATCTGCTGACCGTGGCTCGCCGGGTCTCGTGGGAGTGGCACGGCGCGCGGCGTGACGTGCCGGTGAGCGACGACGAGCTGACCTTCCGGGCCGGCGCGGGCGCGGACACGCATGCCCGCACGGCCGAACATTCGCTGATCACGACGGCGTTCACGAGTCTGCCGGAGCGGTGGCGTTCGGTGCTGTGGCAGACCGAGGTCGAAGGCGAGCAGCCATCGATGGTCGCGCCGCATTTCGGGTTGAGCGCGAACGCGACGGCGGCGCTGGCCCGGCGGGCGCGCCAAGGGCTGCGGGCGGCGTACCTCCAAGCGCATCTGTCGGTGAACCGCGGGCCGGATTCGTGCCGGGCCGTGGTGGAGAAGCTGGGCGGGTTCACCGCGGGCAGTGTCACCGGGGCCGAGGCCCGGCGGATCAAGAGCCACCTGATCGGATGCCAGTCCTGCCGGGCGACGCACGACGAGTTGCGTGACGTCTGCTCTTCGCTGCGGGCACATGCCGGTGTCGTCGCCTTGCTGGTGCCGGCGGCCGCCGGTGCCCACGCGAGCGGGGCGTTGTCCGGGCTCGCCGCGTCGGTCAAGGCGCTTCTGCTCGGGTCGAAGGTGAAGGTCGGCCTGGCGGTGGCGTCGACGGCCGCCGCGGGCGCGGTCGGGATCGTCGCCGGTCCGGCCGTGTTCGGCACCGACGTGACGCATACCGTCGGCCTGCCCGGCGGCGGCCAGCCGGAGCTGGCGTTGCTGCCGGCGCAGGTCGCGCCGCCCGTCCCCGGCGGGCCGGTGGAACTCCCGCCACAGCGGATCGCCGAGGACCGGATGCACGGCAAGGGCGAGCGGCCCGCCGTGACCGGACGCGGCCCTGGCGCGGAACTCGGGACGTCCGACCTGCCGAGCCTGCCGGGTGTGGGCACGTCGAGGAAGGACCTCGGCAACGCCGCCGGCGGCGCCGGCCGTGACAGCGGTGACAGCGGTGACAGCGGTGCCGATAGCGGCGTGCGGCCTCCGGACGAGCAGAACCCGGCGCAGGAGACCGCGCCAAGGAACGAGGTCCCGGAGCCGGGCACCGGCACGAACCAGACCACCTCGAAACGGGACGACGTCCCTCCCGCGGAGTCGCTGA
This sequence comes from Amycolatopsis sp. cmx-4-54, assembly GCF_046548895.1. Taxonomy (NCBI): domain Bacteria; kingdom Bacillati; phylum Actinomycetota; class Actinomycetes; order Pseudonocardiales; family Pseudonocardiaceae; genus Amycolatopsis; species Amycolatopsis sp. cmx-4-54. The sequence goes on along the minus strand of NZ_JAEBEJ010000002.1, from coordinate 242,361 downwards.
GCCCGCCCACGACGACTTCCCCGGACCAGACGGACCCGGCGAACACGCCGGAGTCGACGACTGACCCGGAAGGGTCCACTTCGCCGGAGACGAGCACGCCCGGCGACGAGACCGGGACACCGTCCGGCGACCCGTCGAAGGACGAGCCGAGCCCGGTCGAACCGACTTCCCACTATCCGGAACCGGGCGTCGGCTACCCGACGTGCCCATAACGCCCGAGCGGGCATATCACCTTCGAACTCTCGCGAATCCGGCTCCCGTCACGGTACGGTGGAGCTCGCTCACGACGAGCGAGCGGCCGCGCGGGAGGCGACTGAATGAACCGGCTGGTGCACGGCGAGGACGGCCGTGACTGGGTGGTCCGAGCCCAGATGGAATGGCGTGCTCCCGCGACAGCGGACGATTTCGAGCACGATGTGGCCGGCAGCTATGGCCCGGGTATCGCGATGATCGCCGTGACGGCGCTGCTCGCGATCGTGCTCATCATGTGGACGCCCGCCGACGTGAGAATCCCGTCCTGGGTCCCGCTGGCGCTCCTGCTGGTCGCGTTGTTCTTCCCGCTGCGGTGGATCCTGCGCCGACCGTGGACCGTGGTCGCCGAGACCGAGGGCGATCTCGCCGGTGACCGGCCGTCGGAGCGCTGGGTGGGCACCATCCGCGGCATGTTCACCGTGCGCGGCGAGGTCTCGAAGATCACGAAGACCATCCAGAAGCACTCCCTGCCGGATTTCGACGGCCCCTTGCACCCGGTGGAGTAGTCGCGGCGGCCTGAACGCGCGAGACTGGGGCCATGCCCGAGTTACCCGAGGTCGAAGCGCTCGCTCACCACCTGCGTGAACACGCGGTGGGCAAGACGGTCTTCCGTGTCGACGTGGCGTCCCTCAGCGTGCTGAAGACGGCGACCCCGCCGTGGACGGAGCTGCACGGCCGCGAGGTCACCGGTGCCGGCCGCTTCGGCAAGCACCTCGATCTCGTCGCCGGTGATCTCCACCTGGTCGTCCACCTGGCGCGGGCGGGCTGGCTGCGCTGGTCCGACGCGTTGGCGCCGGCGCCGCTCAAACCCGGCAAGGGGCCGATCTCGCTGCGCGTCCACCTCGACGCCGCCGCCGGTCCCGGCTTCGATCTCACGGAGGCCGGGACGAAGAAGGGGCTGGCGGTCTGGATCGTGCGTGATCCGGAGAAGGAGGTCGCCAGTATCGCGCGCCTCGGGCCGGACGCGCTTGCGCTGGACCGCACGGGGCTCGAGAAGTTGTTCGCCGGGCGCACCGAACGGTTGAAGACGGCGCTCACCGATCAGTCGCTGATCGCCGGGATCGGCAACGCCTATTCCGACGAGATCATGCATATGGCGAAGCTTTCTCCCTACGCCACCACCGGAAAGCTGTCCGAAGGCGCGCTCGACGGCCTCTTCGAAGCCATCAGCGAAGTGCTGACCAGCGCCGTGACGCGGTCGGTCGGCCAGTCTGCGGCCCGGCTCAAGGGTGAGAAACGGTCCGGGTTGCGGGTGCACGCGCGCACCGGGCTGCCGTGCCCGGTCTGCGGCGACACGATCCGCGAGATCTCGTTCGCGGACAAGTCCTTCCAGTACTGCCCGACCTGCCAGACCGGCGGGAAACCCTTGGCGGACCGGCGGATGTCGCGCCTGCTCAAGTGACCGCCACTGACCGCGGTCAGCAGAGCGCGGCCTCGACCACGGGTGCCGGGATCTTCGGCACCACCTGCCCGTCGTGCACGTCCGCGGCGAGGTCGTACACGTTCAGCGCGAGGACCAGCTGTTTCGAGCCGTCCGCGTTGCTCATCGACACGCTGAAGAACCCTGGCCCGGCACCGGTATTGCCCCAGAACGTCTTCACGCCGTCGGCGCATTTCACGTCGAGCGTCTCGATCCCCGCCCCGTAGGCGCCGCCTCGGCCGTTCGGCACGAGCCGTTTGAGCTCGGCCTGTTGCGCGGGTGCCAAGAGCCGTCCCGCCAGCAACGCGCGGTGGAACGTCGCGAGCTCGTCGACGGTCGACACCATCGCGCCGGCGGTCCAGTCGTACGACGGGCTGAACACCGTCATGTCTTCACCGCGCATGTCGTACCCGTGCAGATGCGGACCGCGCAGGAACGGCGACCACAGCGGGAAGTACGTCCGCCCGAGGCCGAGCGGGCCGAGGATCCGCCGCTGGATCCCGGCGCGGACGTCGGTGCGGGTGACCCCCTCGATCACCTTGCCCAGCAACAGATATCCGGTGTTCGAATACTCCACGCCGCTGCCCGGCGGGAATGAAGGCCGGTCGATGAGCGACCGCCGGATCACCTCCGACGGCGTGATGATGTGCCCCCGGTTCCCGTGGACGAGGTACGGGTCGAAGAAATGCGGATCCAGGGGATCGTGCACGCCGGAAGTGTGGTTCAGCAGCATGCGCAGCGTGATCTTCTCCGGCTCGTAGCCCGGCCCGCGTACGACACCGGGCAGCCTGCGCTCCACCGGATCGTCGAGGGACAGCGAGCCTTCGCCCGCCAGTTGCAGCACCACCGTGGCGACGAACGCCTTGGTATTGCTGGCGATCCGGAACCGGTGATGCGGCCCCGCGGGTTCGCGCGTGGCCTGGTTCGCGTATCCGGCGCCGAAGCGCGAGACCGCCTCACCGGTCCGGACCTGGACGACCGCTCCCGGGAATCCCCCTTCGCCGACCAGATCGCCGACAGCCGCGCGCACCGGATCCCCGGCCGCGGCCGCCGTCCCGCTCGCCAGCAGCACCCCCGCCAGCACCCCCGCCGCGAGTTTCCCCGATCCGCGCATTGTGTTCCTCCCCCGGAAGCGATTGCCTGCGCACAGTCTTCCCGGCGCGACGGGGAGTGACCATGGGGACAACGCCCGGGTCTTGGGTAGGGTCGGCCCCACCCTCGGTTGTCACAACTCAACGGAAAGTGGGGAGCAGACCTTGCACCCGGTTGGTCGAGCGCAGAGCATGGACGCCGTGTCCGGGCTCGAAATCGCGCAGATCATCCCTTGGGGTGTGGCGCTGTTGCTCGCGATCCTCGTCGTCGTCCTCCTGATCAAGCTGAGGCGTCCCGCGAGCATCGTCGAGAACGCGGTGCTGCAGGCCGTCCACCGGATGTCGAAGGCGACACCGGATCTCCGTGAAGGGCTCGACGAGCAGGTCGCCGACAAGATCACCAGCCAGCTGCTGGAGATGCTCGACTGCGTCGCCGTCGGCATCACCGACAGCGAAGGCACGCTGCTGTCGTGGGACGGCGAGGCCAACGACCACTACGTCGACCTCGTCGACGCCATCGGCAACGCGATCCGCAAGCACCGGCGCGAGGTCGTCGCGCACGACAAGATGCCGTGCAACCACCGCGGCACCTGCCGGATGCGGACGGCGGTGATCGTGCCGTTGATCGTCGAGGGCGAGACCGAGGCCGCGCTGCTGGTCGTCGGGCGCACGCGCGGACGGCTGGTGCAGATGGCCGACGCGGTCGCGCAGTTCGTCTGCACCCAGTTCGAGCTGGCGCGCCTGGACGAATCGAAGAACCAGCTCCAGCAGGCGGAGATCAAGGCGCTGCGCGCGCAGATCTCGCCGCACTTCGTCTACAACGCGCTCAACACCATCTCGTCGCTGATCCGGACAGATCCGGAGGAGGCGCGAGAGCTGCTTCAGGACTTCGCGGACTTCACGCGTTACTCGTTCCGGACGTCGGGCATGTTCACCTCGCTCGCCGAGGAACTGCGGAACATCGACCGGTACCTGACCATCGAGAACGCCCGCTTCGGCGGACGGCTCGAAGTGCGGATGAAGATCGCGCCCGAGGTGCTTTCGGTGGTCGTCCCGTTCCTGATCATCCAGCCGCTGGTGGAAAACGCCGTCAAACACGGTCTCGCGTCGAAGCCCTCCGGCGGCTGCGTCACGGTGATCGCCGAGGATTACGGCGCCGAAGCGCTGATCAGCGTCGAGGACGACGGCATCGGCATGGAGCCCGCGAAGCTCGCGGATCTCCGCAGCCAGCACCGCACGGGCGCGCACGTCGGCCTTGGCAACATCAACCAGCGGATGCAGCAGGTGTTCGGCCGCGACTACGCGCTCATGGTCGAGACGGCGCCCGGCGCCGGGATGAAGGTGACCCTGCGGGTGCCGAAGTTCATGCCCGGCGTGCGGCCGAATCTGCCGGACTTCTCCGTCGACAGCGCGACCGTCCCGCCCCAGGGCGGTCCGAACGAGTCCAGCGGGGTGAGCGGTTCACGCAGCGGCGTGCTGCCGTCGTGAGTCTGTTGGTGAACCCGCGTCCGCAATCGCGTCGGCAGGGCGCGACCTGGTCGAACCTCTCACGTTGACGGGCAACGGCGCCCTGCCACCGCGATAGCGGGGCCTTCGGCCAGGGCGGGCTCACGCGTTATGTCCCTTTCGCGAGGCACGTCGCAGCTCCGCCAACAGGCTCTGAACTTGTCGTTTAACTCGTTCGCGTTGGCTTGGTGCCCTTTTTGTGATGTGCCGGACGCGTGTAAGCCTCGCCGGTCGCGAGGACTCGTCCCACGTCATGTCGTTCGGCGCGGCGGCGGTTCTTCGAACCGGGCGGTCGTCCTGGCCCTGGTCGGGTGGGTTTCGGTGCTGCTGCTGGTGAGGTCATCTTCGCGGATGTTCCGGAACCCGCGTCGAACGCGTGCCGGAGTGAGCTTGGCTTATGTGGTGGATCGTTCCCAGGGACGGCGCAGGTCCGTGGCCAGGTGCCGGGTCAGACGGAGCTGTGTGTGAGCGGCGAGGACGATCCAGGTCCAGCGGTCCGCCGCGTCCGGGTCGCGGAGCTTTGGGGCCGTCCAGCCCAAGGTCTGCTTGAACAGGCGGAACGTGTGCTCGATGTCGAATCGTCGCAGAAATGCCTGCCAGCAGCGGTCAACATCCTCGGTTGTGGCGTCGATGCGGGACCACCACAGCCAGACCGGTTTGTTCACCCCGCCGCTGGGTAGATGTTCTACTTGGAGCCGGATGACGGTCCCTTCGATGATCGGCAGTGGGCCCTCGTGATCGAGCCAGGCCGCGCGCCGGGTCAGCCGTGGATGCAGCCGGTCCCAGGCCCGTGCTGTCGCTTCACCGTAGAGGCGGGTGTCGGTCGTTGTGACCGCCTGCTCGGCGCCCCACGTATCGGGGTCGCGAAGACGAACTCGCCACCGTGTTCGGGCGGGCGGCCGCCTTTCGGGTCGTAGACGCGGGTCGGCGTGGACCGGCGCAGCACACGGTCTGAGCGCATCCGGCCGAGGATCTACACCGGCAGACCGGCCAGCAGGTGCGCGATGCGCGGTGCGTCGTATCCCGCGTCGAGCACAACGAGGATCTCCGGATCGCCGTCCCGCCACTGCCCGGCGGTGACGAGGCGTTCGGTGACGTCACGGATCTGGGCGGTGGTCACCGTGGCGACGTCCGCGCCGGGTGCCAGGCGGATGGCGTCCAGCGGTGCGGTCCAGGAGGTGCGCAGCCGCGGCGCCGATCACCGGCGAGTAGTGCGATCGAATGTGCGCCTCGCCGAACCGGCGGATCGCCACGACATCGTCGTCTCCGGCATTCCTCACGACCGGTTCGTCGCTCAACGCCATCGCACACCCCTCAACGAACCCGATCATGCGCATCCACCACCCGCTGGGGCGACACCGGCCCCGACAGAACCTGGAAAGAAGCCAGCGAGCTGCTGGACTTCAACGAGCGCACCAGCGCCATGGACGCCACCGCCGCCGAACCCGCCGACCTCCGCACCGAACTGAACCGAGCGCTGCAACCCTGACCAGTGAAACTCAGACGAGTGGGCCCTCCCGGTGCGTTCGGGCGCTACCCCACCCGGATCATCACGCGTCCGCCGGCAGTTCCGGAGCAGCAGATTCAGACGCAGAAGAGCCCGTGTGGGCCCTCTTCGCGGCGCGAAGCTCACGTTTGCTCTTCGACAAGGGGTACTTCGCTTCCAGACGTGGTTGGAGATAGATGCGTTGCACCGCGACCAGGATGGTCGCTCCTCCCACCCAGTACGCGATAGTCACTGCGATCCCGTATAAGCCCAGTGTGAAGCTCAGCATGGTCACGGCGATCCCGACACCGGCGTACAGCCACCACCATGCGCTCGTGATCCGGTCACGAGCCGCCTGCTGCTGCTCCACGCGCCCCTGCAACGACTCCACCCGGCTACCGAGCTCGTCATCATCGATCGATACGAACAGGTCACGCACCGACACCCGCAGCGCATCAGCCACGAGTGTCAAGGTCTCCAGGCTCGCATCCTGGCCAGCTTCCAACCGCTGCACCGTCCGAAGCCCGACGCCGGCCGCATTCGCGAGCCGCTCCTGCGTCCAACCACGTTCCTGACGCAGCTCAATCACCTGTGTTTGACTCATGCTCACAATTCTCTGTCGACATCCCGCCAGGACGCCACGCCAACCGCCCGCCACGAGACCGCCAATTGCACGCCACGAGACCGCCAGGCAACCGCCAATGCCCCCGCCAAGCTCCCGCGCTCATTGAGGGGCGGTGCTTCACCGGAATGCCCGGCTGATCGAGCTTCCGAGCAGGCAGAGCCCGCCCCCACGAGGAATTTCCGGGGTGGGCGCATCGGCGATACCGACGACCCCGCCGCGCCGGCCTCGGAACCGAACAGGCCAAGATCGTCGCCGCCGTCTTCGAGCGGTAACGAGCCGTTGATCAGCGACTACGTCCGACGCGGCCCCGTCTCTGGCGTATTCGGGCGCTACCCCCTCAATAGCCAGACGCCAGGAAGAAGACCGGTTAAACGACAAGCTGAACGTCGGTAGCCTGGTGGTATGAGCGTTGCGGACAAGCTGACCTCCCGTCTCCCGATGATCGGCGATCGGGGTGAACGCAAGGACGTCGTCGCCGTGGTGAAGCTGCACGGGGTGATCACGCCGACCCCGTCGCCGCTGGCCAGGGGGTCGATCAACCTCGCCGCCGTCGAATCGGCGCTGACGCGCGCGTTCGGGCACGAGCGGCTGAAGGCCGTCGCGTTGCAGATCAACTCGCCGGGTGGCGCGCCGACGCAGTCGGGCCTGGTCGCCGAGCGGATCCGCCAGCTCGCCGACGAGAAGAACGTGCCGGTACTGGCCTTCGCCGAGGACGTCGCCGCGTCGGGCGGGTACTGGCTCGCCTGCGCCGCCGACGAGATCTTCGCGCATCGGACGTCGATGGTCGGCTCCATCGGCGTGATCAGCGGTGGGTTCGGGTTCACCGGCCTGCTGGAGCGGTTCGGCATCGAACGGCGCCTGCACACCGCGGGGGCGAACAAGTCCCGGCTCGACCCGTTCAGCCCGGAGAAGCCGGAAGACGTCGAGTGGCTGAAGAAGATGCACGGCCAGCTCCACGAACTGTTCGTCGACTGGGTCACCGAACGCCGGGGCGACCGGCTTTCCGGCTCCGAGGACCTGTTCACCGGGGATGTCTGGCTGGGTGCCCGCGCGGTCGAACTCGGTCTCGTCGACGGCGTCGGCAGCCTCCGCCAGGTGATCACCGAGCGGTACCCGGACGCCGAGATCGCGATCGCCGAACCGAAGAAGCCGCTGCTGGCGCGGCTCGGTATCGGCGCCCCCGCCGCGGCGAGCGCGCTGCTGGACGCCGTCCAGTCCAAGGCCGCCTGGAGCCGCTTCGGCCTCTGACCCCACGTGCAATGAAGGGGCCTTTCATCGCAAATTTTGCGATGAAAGGCCCCTTCATTGCGTCTGCGGGCCGGAGCGATTCACCCGAACGGTGGTAGGCGTAAGTGGTTCAGACCAGGTCTCATATCGGACATACCGCTTTGTTGTGAACGGCAACAAACCTCGACAGTGTTGACGAGGAGGTCCGATGTCCGTTACTTCTCCCCGAACGACCCGCTGGAAGATCGCGCTCGCCGTCACCGCCGGCGCGGCTCTGATCACCGTCCCCCTCACCCTGCCCGCCTCGGCGGCCGTCCCGCCGCCTCCGGCCGGCTGGACCACCGTGTTCACCGACGACTTCACCGGCGCCGCGGGTTCGCTCCCGTCGAGCGCGAACTGGATCATCGACACCGGCCACGGCTACCCCGGCGGCCCGGGCAACTGGGGCACCGGCGAGATCCAGAACTACACGGCGAACCCCGCGAACCTCGCCCACGACGGCTCCGGGAATCTGCGGATCACGCCGCTGCGGGACGGCGCGGGCAACTGGACCTCGGCGCGGATCGAGACGCAGCGCACGAACTTCAAACCACCCACCGGCGGCGCGCTGCGGATCGAAGGCCGCATCCAGATGCCGAACGTCACCGGCGCCGCGGCGCTCGGCTACTGGCCCGCCTTCTGGGCGCTGGGCTCGCCGTATCGCGGCAACTACTGGAACTGGCCCGCCGTCGGCGAGTTCGACATCATGGAAAACGTCAACGGGATCAACACGGTCTGGGGCGTGCTGCACTGCGGCGTCAACCCCGGCGGCCCGTGCAACGAGACGACCGGCCTCGTCGGCAGCCGCACCTGCCCCGGCGCGAGCTGTCAGAGCGCGTTCCACACCTACACCTTCGAATGGGACACCAGCGTCAGCCCCAACGTGTTCCGGTGGTTCGTGGACGGGCAGCAATTCCATTCGGTCAGCCAAAACCAGGTCGACGCCACGACGTGGGCCAACATGACGAACCACGCGGGCTACTTCGTCCTGCTGAACGTCGCCATCGGCGGCGCGTTCCCCGACAACAACTCCGGCACCACGACGCCGGGGCCGGGGATCGTGCCGGGACACCCGATGCTCGTCGACTACGTCACCGTCCTGACCCGCGGCGGCGGCTCGACACCCACCACGCCGACGACGACCACGGGAAGCCCTGGCGGCGGCAGCGCGTACGGCACGATCCAGGCGGAGTCGTACGGCCAGGCGGCCGGGATCGCGAAACAGGCCACGTCCGATTCCGGCGGTGGGCAGAACATCGGCCCCGCGGGCAACGGTGACTGGGCGTGGTATCCGAACGTCGACTTCGGGACGCAGACGGGCAGGCAGTTCCAGGCGCGCGTCGCGTCCGGAGCGGCCGGCGGCGTGAGCGGTCTCGTCGAAGTCCGGCTCGGCAGCCGGTCCAATCCGCCCGTCGGCAGCTTCGCCGTCGCGAACACCGGCGGCTGGCAGAGCTGGCGGACCATCCCGGCGAATATCAGCGGCGTCACCGGGAAACACGACGTCCACCTGACCTTCACGAGCGGGCAGCCCGCCGATTTCGTGAGCGTCAACTGGTTCACCTTCACGCCGTGAAGGGATAGATGTGGCACGGCGAGGCGGTTCGTGTCACCGGAAAAGATGACGGCACCGGTCACCCCAGGCGCGGGGGTGGGCGGTGCCGTCCTTTTCGTTCGACTTTCGTGAAGCGGGCTGGACAAGGAACCCGGCAATGGGCAGGATGCGTCTCACTGTGAGTGCTCACGATGACACCCGGAAACTCATCGTCCTGGCGGTGGACGATGAGCCCAAAGGGTTAGACGAACTCGTCCACTGTCTCCGCAACAGCCCGCACGTCGCCCTGGTCTACCCGGCGATCGACGCTTCGGAGGCGCTGCGCCTGCTGTCCGCGGACGATCCGCGGCTGGCCGACCGCAAGACCCGCGGCCTGCCGATCGTGGACGCGGTGTTCGCCGACATCGACATGCCCGGTCTGTCCGGCATGGAGATGTCGCGGGTGTTCGCCGCGCTGCGCCCGTCGCCGGCACTGGTGTTCGTGACAGGGCACGCGGAAGAGGCCGTCAACGCCTTCGACCTCGGCGCGCTCGACTACGTGCTCAAGCCGTACCAGCAGGATCGTCTCGATCGCGCGATCAGCCGCGTGATCGACAAACTCGCCGCCAACGCCGCGCCGAAGTTCGGCCCGGAAGGCGGACTGGGACAAGTCAAGAACGACGACGAGGTCATCCCCGTCGAACTCGCGGGCACCACGAAGCTCATCCCGCGGTCCTCGGTCCGCTGGGTCGAGGCACAGGGCGACTACGCCAGGTTGTTCACCACCGACGGCAGCCACCTGGTCCGCATCCCGCTCGCCCAGCTCGAAGAACGCTGGGAGAAGGCGGGTTTCGTCCGCATCCACCGGTCGTTCCTGGTCTCGCTGCCGCTGATCACCGAACTGCGTATGGGGCAGGGCGGCTATCAGGTCGTGATCGGTAACGAGGAGAAGGTGCTGCCGGTGAGCCGCCGCCACACGCGCGCCCTCAAGGACAGGCTGGTCGGCGCCAACCGGTCGACGTGACCGACGACTACTACCGCCGCGTCAACGGCGTCCGCGAACCGGACCCGACGCTCGGCAAAAGCAGGAAACCGGCGGTGCCCGAGGGCGCCGCCGTCGAACCCGTTCCCGGCGCGCCGTCCGGCCCGAAGCACGAGGCCAAACCCGAACATCACGCGAAACCCAAGCGGCAGCGGGTGATCCTCGCCGATCCGCGGCAGGCCACCAGCACCCTGCGGGCCAGGGTCGAACTCGAAGAACAGACCAGCTGGGGAAAACTCCTGGTCCGGGATCTGGTGAAGATCCAGCTGCGGACGGCCTCCCTGCTGGCACTGCTGGTGATGGTCACGCTGTGTTCACTTCCGGTGCTGTTCTATCTGATCCCGTCGTTCGGCCGGGTGACCGTCGTGGGCATCCCCCTGCCCTGGCTGATCCTCGGCGTGGCACCGTTCCCATTCCTGTTCGGCATCGGCCTCTGGTACAACCGGCTCGCCGAACGGCACGAACGCGACTTCGTCGACATGATCGAGCACTGATCGCGGAGCTGCACATGCGAGGATCCACACCGTGCAGCTGAATTCGTGGGCCATCGCCGGCATCGTGCTGGTAGCGGTCCTGACCTTCTACCTCGGACATCGCTCCTCGAGGTCGGCCGTCAGCACGCACGATTTCCTCGTCGCCCGGCGCACCGTGCGCTCCCGGCGCAACGCCGCCGCGATCTCCGGTGAGTACCTGTCCGCCGCCTCGTTCATGGGCGTCGCCGGCATCGTCCTCAAGGACGGCGCCGACGCGTTGTGGTTCCCGATCGGCTTCACCGCGGGTTATCTCGCGCTGATGCTGTTCGTCGCCGCGCCGCTGCGGCGATCCGGCGCGTACACGCTGCCGGACTTCGTCGAGATGCGGCTGGGTTCGACGATGCTGCGCCGGGTCTCGACGGCGTTCGTCGTGTTCATCGGGATCCTCTACATGGTCCCGCAGTTGCAGGGCGCCGGCCTGACGCTGGCGACGATCCTGCCCGTGCCCGCGTGGGCGGGCGCGATCCTGGTGACCTGTGTGGTCGGTTTCAACGTGATCGCGGGCGGGATGCGCGCCATCACCGTCGTCCAGGCCTTCCAGTACTGGCTGAAACTGTTCGCCATCGCGGTGCCGACGTTCATCCTGTGCATCGTGTTCCTCGGTTCCGGCGGGCCGGGTAGCGCACGTCCGCTGGGGCAGCCCGCCCCGCCGGCCTTTCCGGAGAACACCACGGTGTCGGTGCAGGCCGACGTCACGCTGAAGGTCACCTCGGTGACCGTGCTCGAGGCGTACGGGCAGGTGGAAGGCGCGCGTGCCAACGGTTTCGCGGTGTGGACGCCGGAGGCCGGGCACAAGGTCGAGAAGGGCACGACGCTGAAGTTCACCGCGGGCACCCCGGTGCCGGTGGTCAGCGACGCGCCCGCGTCCAACGGCGACTGGCTGCGGCCGGGGTCGGGCGGTCTCACCGATCTGCTGCAGGTCTATTCGCTGATCCTCGCGACCTTCCTCGGCACCATGGGCCTGCCGCACGTCCTGGTCCGCTTCTACACCAACCCCGACGGGAAGGCCGCGCGCCGCACGACGGTGCACGTCCTGCTGTTGCTCGGGCTGTTCTACCTGTTCCCGACGCTGCTGGGCGCGCTCTCGCGGATGTACGTCCCGGAACTGCTGGTGACCGGCAAGACCGACGCCGCCGTGCTGCTGCTGCCGTCCGCCGTCCTCCCGGGCCTCGGGGGGCAGATCCTGGGCGCGGTGACGGCGGCCGGAGCCTTCGCCGCGTTCCTGTCGAGTTCGTCCGGGCTGCTGGTGAGTGTCGCCGGGGTGGTGTCCACCGACGTCCTGCCCGGTCGCGTCCGCGATTTCCGGGTCGCGACGGCGATCGTGGCGCTTATTCCGTTCGCGCTGGCGGTCCTGCTGCCGTCGGAGGACCTGTCGCTTTCGGTCGGGATGTCGTTCGCGCTGGCCGCGTCGACGTTCAGCCCGTTGCTGCTGCTCGGGGTCTGGTGGCGCAAGCTGAGCTGGCCTGGCGCACTGGCGGGGATGCTCGTCGGCGGCGGACTGGTGCTGACCGCGCTGGTGGTCAACATCGTCAGCAAGTACACCGGCGGCTGGGCGCCGTGGTTCTCGAACCAGCCCGCGCTGATCACCGTGCCCGCGGCGTTCCTGACCACCTATGTGGTGAGCCGCGCGACCGGATACGGGCGGCCGGACGACGTCCACGGCGTGATGCTGCGGCTGCACGCGCCCGATCCGCTCGGGTTCATGCGTGATCGTGCGGTCGCCCGGTTCGGGCAGGCCGAAGACTACACAGCCGACACAGCCGACACAGCCGACACAGCCGACACAGCCGACACAGCGAAGGCACCGAAGAAGACAGTGAAGGCCCGGGCCACCGGTAAGGGCCGCCACCGGAAGTAATTCACCCTTTCGAGTCGCGAGCGTCTACACAGAGTCGTACCGTTCACTCAAATGGATTGCCCCTTTCGCGCCCCATGAGGGGCATGATCTTTCGTGACAACGAAGTCGTCGAATGGTCGCGGTAGACGGGAGGTCCGACGTGAGCGATACCGATCCGGAATCCGACTGGGAAAAGGTACAGGCGAGCCCTGAATTCACCGAGCTGCGACGAAGGCTGCGGGTATTCGTTTTCCCGGTCTCGGCCCTGTTCCTCCTCTGGTATCTGCTCTACGTGCTCCTCGCCGACTACGCGACCGAGTTCATGAGCACCAAGCTCTTCGGCAACATCACCGTCGGCCTGGTCTTCGGCCTGCTGCAGTTCGTGTCCACCTTCGTGATCACGGGCCTCTATGTCCGGTACGCGAACCGGAAACTCGATCCGCTCGCCGACAAGATCCGGCACGAGGTCGAAGGGACCGAACGGTGAATACGCTGGCAGCGGGCGTGCAGGGGAGCAATCCGGCGCTCAACATCACCATTTTCGCGATCTTCGTCGCGATCACCCTCGTGATCGTTTTCCGGGCGAGCCGGAATACGAAGACCGCGTCCGACTACTACGCCGCGGGCCGCGCGTTCACCGGTCCGCAGAACGGCATCGCGATCTCGGGCGACTACCTGTCCGCGGCGTCGTTCCTGGGTATCGCCGGTGCGATCGCGATCAACGGCTACGACGGTTTCCTCTACTCGATCGGGTTCCTCGTCGCGTGGCTGGTGGCGTTGCTGCTGGTCGCGGAACTGCTGCGCAACACCGGCAAGTTCACCATGGGCGACGTGCTGGCGTTCCGGATGAAGCAGCGTCCGGTCCGCGCGGCGGCCGCGATCTCCACGCTCGCCGTGTCGTTCTTCTACCTGCTCGCGCAGATGGCGGGGGCGGGCGGACTGGTGAACCTGCTGCTCGGCATCGAAGGGAACCTCGGCCAGGACCTGGTGATCGCCGTCGTCGGCGTGATCATGATCCTGTACGTGCTGATCGGCGGGATGAAGGGCACCACCTGGGTCCAGATCATCAAGGCCGTCCTGCTCATCGCGGGCACGTTCGCGATGACGCTGTGGGTGCTCGGGAAGTACGGCTTCAACCTGTCCAGCCTGTTCCAGGCCGCCGTCGACAAGGGCGGGCAGACCGGGGAAGCGCTGCTCGGGCCGGGCAAGCAGTACGGCAAGACCGGTACGACGAAGCTCGACTTCCTGTCGCTGGGCATCGCGCTGGTGCTCGGTACCGCGGGCCTGCCGCACGTGCTGATGCGCTTCTACACGGTGCCGACCGCGAAGGACGCACGCCGTTCGGTGGTTTGGGCGATCGCGCTGATCGGCATCTTCTACCTGTTCACCTTGGTGCTCGGCTACGGCGCGGGCGCGCTCGTCGGCCCGGACGTGATCGCGAAGGCGCCGGGGACGACCAACTCGGCGGCCCCGCTGCTGGCGCTCGAACTGGGCGGCCCGATCCTGCTCGGGTTCATCGCGGCGGTGGCGTTCGCGACGATCCTCGCGGTGGTCGCGGGCCTGACCATCACCGCGTCGGCGTCGTTCGCGCACGACGTCTACGCCAACGTGATCAAGAGGGGCAAGACCGCCCCGGACAGCGAAGTCCGCGTCGCGCGGATCACCGCGCTGGTGATCGGCGCGGTCGCGATCGTCGGCGGGATCCTCGCGAAGAACCAGAACGTGGCCTTCCTCGTGGCGCTCGCGTTCGCGGTGGCGGCGTCGGCGAACCTGCCGACGATCCTGTACTCGCTGTTCTGGAAGCGGTTCAACACCCAGGGCGCGCTGTGGAGCATCTACGGCGGGCTGAGCGTGTGCGTTCTCCTGATCGTGTTCTCGCCGGCGGTCTCGGGCAAACCCGTCGACCCGAAGACCGGGAAGAGCGCTTCGATGATCCAGGGCGTCGACTTCCACTGGTTCCCGCTGGACAACCCGGGCATCGTCTCGATCCCGGTCGCCTTCTTCCTCGGCTGGCTCGGGACCGTGCTGTCCAAGGAGCACAACCAGAAGAAGTACGCCGAGATGGAGGTCCGCTCGCTCACCGGTGTCGGAGCGGAAAAGGCGGTCCCGCATTGAGTCGCTCTTCACGCGCGCGCAACGGGACGGGATGCGAGGATGGCAGGGTGGTGAGCCCTGCTGACATCCCGACCGTCGCCGTCCGTGACCTGCCGAAGGACGGTGTCGCGCTCCTCGACGTCCGCGAGGACGACGAGTGGGCCGCCGGGCACGCCCCGGGTGCCAAGCACATCCCGATGGGTGAACTGCCCGCGCGCGTCGCCGAACTCGACGATCTGCCCGACGACCAGCCGGTTTACGTGATCTGCCGCAGTGGCGGCCGGTCCGCGCGCGCCGCCGCGTGGCTCAACGCGAGCGGCTGGGACGCGGTGAACGTCGCCGGCGGGATGGGTTCCTGGAAGCAGGAGGGGCGCCCGATGGTCGGCGACCATCCCGGCGTCGAACCCGAAGTGCTGTAACCGTGCAGCCTGGCCACTACCCGCCGAGAGCGCCACTGCCACCGGTGCGTCCCGCGCCGATGCGGCAGCCGGTGCGGCATCGCGTCCGCTGGGTCGCTTCGCCGCCGCCCGGCGCCTTGCCGCAGCGGCGCAAACCCGTGGCCGAGCACTACTCCGGTCCGCCGTCCTATCCTGTCCCGCCGCGATGGGGCTTCCCGAACCTGGTCTGGCGACGGCCGACCGCGGTCCCCGGGACGGCGTCCGGCGAGGTCACCGCGGGGGAACGGCTGCGGGTGATCACGCGCAGCCTCCTGCCGGTGCTGTGGATCTTCGCCGCTCTCGCCGTCGTCGCCTCGGCCGCCGAAATCTGGCGCTACGTCCTGCTCGTGCAGAGCCGCGACTCCGCGTTGTCGACGTCCGTCGTCTCGGTTTCCGACAGCTTCGTGATCACCGCGGGCCTGCTCACGACGATCCTTTCGCTGCTGCCGTCGGGGCTCACCGTGTGGTGGCTGCTCGTGGCCAGGCACGCCGCCGCGGACGTATGCGGCGAGGTGCCGCCGAGGCGGCAGTGGCAGGTGCTGGCGTTCGTGCTGGTGCCGGTGGTGAACCTGATCATGGTGCTGCCGATCGTCGCCGAACTCGAACACGCCGTCCTGCGCCGGACGCGGGAAACCCGGCCGAAACCGTCGCGGCTCGTGCTGATCTGGTGGGGCGTCTGGGCACTCAACTGGGTGCTGCTCGGGCTGGTCATCGTCTGGCGGTTCCGTGACGGCGTCCAGGCGCTGGCCGACGGGGTCGTCCTGGTCGCGCTGACCGATCTGGCCGCGGCCGGGCTCGCGGTGGTGACGGCGCTGCTCGTGAAGCGCATGTCCGGCTTGCTCGCGCCTGTGGCGGAGAAGCGCCTTCGGCTGCTTCGCGTGCTGAAGGTGGAGGGGGCGCCGGATCCGGAGCGGCGGGAGCGCCCGGCTTCTTCGGTGCGCTGACGCAACGTGTCGTCCGTCCAATCACGCGTGTCGTCCGCCGGATCACAGGTGCTGCCCCGTCCTTGACGCTCGCGCCGGGGTCGTGAGTGATAAAGGGGGTTAGAACGACCATCGCCACTCACGACCCCCGCGCCAAACACCCAAATCGGACACACGATGAAGCCTCTATGTCCTTTGTGGACAATTGGCGCCGTGATCGCGCTGCGACAGCCTCGAGGGGGAAGCTCTCTGATCGGGCACGCCGAAGCCGGACAGCGTCCTCGTGGACACTCCGGGCCTGACCTGCGGAAAGAGAGCAAGGGACCTTTGCTACCGCCTCAGCCGGCAAGTGAGCCAGGTCACCGTTGACCTCCAGCTCACTGGAGGTTCGAGACTGATGCCATGAGCGACGACGGCGTCACCTTCATCAATGTCTTCGAGATCCCCGCGGACCGCGTGGACGAGTTCGTCGAGACGTGGCGAGAGCGCGCGAAGCTGATGCGGGACGCGCCCGGTTTCCGTGACGCGAAGCTCCATCGGGCCCTGCTGCCGGATTCACGCTTCCAGCTGGTCAACGTCACGCACTACGACAGCAAGGAAGACTGGGAGGCGGCGGGCAAGAACCAGGTGTTCCAGGCGTCGACCGAACGCGCCGCGGAGGTCGCGACGCCCAACGCCGCGCTCTACGAAGTCGTCGTCGAGTACCCCTGAGCCGTGGTGACCCGGAGCGACCGCAGCCCGCGGATCACGAATTCGGGCCGCCGCTCCGGGGTTTCGGCGAGTCGCAGTCCCGGCAGCTTCGAGGCGAGGGAGCTCAGCGCGGCCGCGATCTCCACGCGCGCGAGTGGGGCGCCGACGCAGTAGTGGATGCCCATGCCGAAGCCGAGGTGCGCGTTCGGCGTACGGCCGATGTCGAGGGTGTCGGGCCGGTCGAAGACCTTCGGGTCCCGTGCGGCGGCGCCGAGGAGCGCGCCGATCTTCTCGCCCTCGGCCACCCGGAACCCGGCGACCTCGACGTCCGCGGTCGCCGTCCGCTCGAAGAGCTGGAGCGGCGCGTCGAAGCGGATCAGCTCCTCGACGCACGGGTCCAGCAGATCCGGGGACGCCACCAGCCGCTCCCACTGGTCGTGGTGGGTCAGCAGCGCGTTGACGCCGTTCCCGATGACGTTCACCGTCGCCTCGTGCCCGGCCATCAGGAGCAGCACGGCGGTCGCGACCAGTTCGTCCTCGGTGAGCTCGCTGCGCAGGAGATCGCTGACGATGTCGTCGCCGGGGGAGTCCGCGCGCTGCTTCGCGACATCACGTAGGTACTCGACGAACTCCGCCGCTGCGGCTTCGGCGGCGTCGCGCTTCTCCTCGGCGAGCCCGTATTCGTACATCTTCACGATGTGGTTCGAAAGGGTGACCATGCGCGGGCCGTCCTCGATCGGGACGCCCAGGAGCTCCGCGATGACCGCGACGGGCAGCGGCTGCGCGAGATGCGCCAGCAGGTCGGCCGAGCCGGTTTCGGCGATCTCGGCGGCGAGGCGGGCGACCATGCCGTCGGCGAGTTCGGTGACCATCGGCCGCAGCCGCTGCACGTGCCCGCGCCCGAACGCGCCCGCGATCACCCGCCGTAACCGCGTGTGGGCGGGCGGCTCGTTCTCCAGCAGCGAGTTGCGGTGCAGCAGGTTGAACGACGCGAACCGTTCCACCGGCAGCGCGTCCTGCCAGATCCGGCCGAGTCCGCGATGCCGCAGGACGGCGGCCGACGCCGCGTGCGACACCGCCACGGCGATGCCGAGACCCTCGTGCCGGTGGACTTCGCCGCGCTCGCGGAGGTCGGCGAAATACGGGTACGGATTCGCGAGGAAGGCCGGGTCGGCGAGGTCGAACACTCGCCGACTTTAACCCGGCCTCGCCGCGACCGTGTCGCGCCGGGAGCCCACCCCGACGCGGTCACAGACTCATCAATACAGCCACCAGCCCGGGTGGCCGTGGTGGTGATGGAAATAATGATGGTGGTGGTAGTGGCCGAAACAGAGCAGCAGGCAGCGTGCCTCGTCGCTCTTCTCGGCCTGGGGCGCGGCGGCCGAAGCCATGCCCACCGTGGGGCCCGCCACCAGCAGTCCGAGTGCCACGGGCAAGGCCGCCAGCGCGGCCCGACGCTTGGAGTTGCTCATCTTTGATCCCTTCTCGTGGTTCGGCGCGATCAGCGCCAAGATCAAGTATTCGCCGAAATACGGGGAAAGGGCAGGGTCGTCACCCGCGGTTAGATCATCCGAATTGCGGCGGCCTTCCGCTGTCACGTTTCCGTGGTACCCGGATGGCCGCTGAAACCCATCGATCCGGTCGATCCGGCGGCCTGCCGGGTGTCGTCCGCATCGGCTTCGTCACCAACCCCGGGGGCCTTACGAGACGCGTGCCTTCCCGCGATAGCGTTCCGAACCGAGCTTTGAGGAGGCTGACGTGGGCAAGGGTTCGCGCAAGAAGGGTCCCAAGACGACCTCGGACCGCAAGCCGAAGGTGCGCGACGTCTTCGTCGGCCAGCCCTTCGAGGGGCTCGCGGCGGAGTCCGAGCTGATCGCGCTGCGCGAGTTCGTCCCGTCGGCGACGGCGACGATCGCGCTGGGCTCCGGCGAGAAGGTCACCCTCGGCACGGTGCTGCCGATGGCGGCGGCCGCGTTCGTCCGGTCCGACGGTGAGCGCTACATCGGGATGCAGGTGCAGACCCGGTCCTCGGACATCAGCCGCGACCTCGGCCGCGCGCTGCGGTGGGTGCTGGACGCGAAGGAAGGTGACGTGCTGTCCGTGCCGGACACCACGACGCCGCCCACCGCCGACGAGAAGGCCCGTCTCCAGGACCTGCTCGACGTGAACGCCGAACTCGACGTCACGCTCTACAACGACTTCGCCTGGTGGCTCCCCGAGGACGCCGACGCGAGCGGAGACGTCGCGCTGTCGCTGGAGCGCGCGAACGCGGCGATCATGCCGACCGAACGCCTCGGCGCGGGCGCGTACTGGGTGCTCGCCGGCGAGAAGGCACACCTGCGCTGGGTCCGCCCGGAACCGGAGAACCTGCTGCTGCAAGCGCTTGCGAGGCTGTCCGCGGCCGGTGAGCTGAACCTCGGCGAGGGCTCCCGCTACGCCGGTTCGTTCCGCGCGCACGGGCTGCTCGTCCCGGTGTGGGACCTCGACACCGAGGCCCACGCCCGCGAGTGGGCCGACGCGAAGGACCAGCTCGGCGTCCGGCTCGAGGCCGCGCTGAAGTCGCTCGACACCGAGCCGCTCAACGCCGCCGAGCGGCGCTCGCGCGACGGCCTGATCGGCCGCCAGCTCACCATCCGCTGACCCTCCCGCGCGTTTCGTCCTCTGAATGCGGCCTCCGCATCCAGAGGACGAAATGCGCGAGGATGGGTGCGTGATCCTCCATATCTGCCCCAAGGCCGACTGGGCCGCGGTGCCCGAAGGCGGCGTCTACACCGCCGCGTCGCTCGACTCCGACGGCTTCATCCACTGCTCGGACCCCGGAACGGCGCATATCCCGGCCAACGCCGTCTTTCCCGGCCGCACCGATCTGCTGCTGCTGGAAATCGACCCGGCGCTCGTCGGCGCGCCCGTGGTCTGGGAGGACGGCGACCCGCCGCATCCGGCCGGTCTCCAGTTCCCCCACGTGTACGGGCCGATACCCCGTAACGCCGTGGTGGCCGTCCACGAATTCCCTGTTCAGGGGGACGGTACGTTCAGAATTCCCGACTCCGTGTCGAGGCGTTGAACAGGCGTCCCTCGAATCGGTGCGCGGCAAGAGACAACCTGTGGGGGCCGTCATGCGTTTCGGGAGAGGTGAGCCAGGCGAACCTGGCCGGGTGACCCCGGGAGGAGGCGATACGGTGACCGCTGCCGCGACGGTCGTACCGGGGACGGACGTCTGGGGGGCCGGCGAGAGCCGCAGGAGTGACGTGCCGGGTGAACTCATCGACTTCGGCGACTTCGTGAGGACCAGCCTCCCGGGTCTGCTGAGGTACGGCCACGCCCTCACCGGAAACCCGCACGACGCCGCCGACCTGGTCCAGACCGTGCTGGAGAAGATCGGTTCCCGCTGGTCGTACGTCCAGCACAAGACCGGCGACCCGATGGCCTACATCCGCCGTTCGATGGCCAACGCGCATATCAGCCGCTGGCGCCGGACCAAACGCGAGAGCCTGGTCGCCGACCTGCCGGACACCCAGCCGTACAGTCCGGCCGACCCGTTCGAGCACGAGCCGCTGTGGCAGGCGTTACGTGCGCTGCCGCCGCGGCAACGCGCGGTTATGGTCCTGCGTTACTACGAAGGCCTGTCCGAAGCGGAGATCGCGGATTCGCTCGGGATCAGCCAGGGCACCGTCAAAAGCCAGGCGAGCAAGGCGATCGCGTCGCTGCGCACGAAGCTCGCCCTGATCGAGCCCAAGGACGAAGGGAGGGAAGCGGGATGAACATGTCCGACGAGGACGTGCAGCGGAAGCTGCGTGACCTGTTCTCTGATGAGCGGATGAGCGTGGGATCCACGCTGAATCCCGAGGTGATCGTCGAGGGCGCCCGCCGTCGACGGCGCCGCCGCCAGCTGACGCAGACGACGAGCGGGTTGGCCGCCGCGGTGGTCCTGCTGGCCGGCGGGGTCACGATTTTCACGATCCACGACAAGGACAACGGCGCGGCCTTTCCCGGCGGCGACCAGCTCACCATGGGGGCGGCCTCGTCGAGCCTCGCCCAGCCTGGGCCAGGGAGTTCCGCGCCGCCGGTTTCCGCTCCGGCGGCGTCGACGAACCCGACGTCCGCGCCGCCGTCGTCGACGGTCTCCGGCGGGCCGGTCAAGCCGCCGAAGAGCAGCGCCGCCACGAACCCGTCGACACCGCGGAAGGTGACCACCGGCGCGCTGCTGACCCCGGCCGGCTTCGGCAAGCTCCGGCTCGGGATGAGCGAGGAGGAGGCGGAAGCCGCCGCCGGCCCGCTGCGCGCGAAGGATTGGCGGCAAGCCTGCGTCTACGGCTACGTGGAGGGGGCCGCCGTTCCGGGGCCGACTTCGGTGTCGCTGACCGAGGCCGACGGGATCACCGTCATCAACCCCTCCGGTGCGGTGCACACCCCGGAGGGGATCGGGGTCGGTTCGACCGAGGCGGACATTCTCGCCGCCTACCCCGGTGGCACCAAGAACGGCAACGCCTACTTCGCGCCGATCAATTCGGTGAGCGCGTACCGGATCGCGCTGGGCAACGACGGGTCGGTCCTCGGCATCCTGCTGACCCGGATCGAGCAGAGCTGTCAGTTCAGCTGACGGGACGAAGAAAACCCGGGCTTCTCCAAGGGGGAGAGCCCGGGTTTTCCCGTGGTGGGAGCGTTGGTCAGTGCGTCAGAGCGCGCCGCCCGCGACCGGGGGCATCCCCGAGTCGGCGCCGCCGTCCCCGACGGATTCACGGTGCAGGTGGTTCTCCACCTCGAACAGGTTGCCGTTCGCGCGCTTGACGATGTTGAGCAGCGTGGACATCTGGGAGATCTCCTCGACCTGCTCCTTGAGGAACCATTGCGTGAACTGCTCGCCGATGTAGTCCTCTTCGGCGCGGGCGGCCTTGGCCAGCTGCTGGATGTCGGTCGCGACGCCCTTCTCCTGCTGCAGCGCGAGCTCGATCAGCTCGGTGACGTCGGAGAAGTCGTTGCGCACGTCGCCGGTGCCGGGGATCTCCACGTGGTGGTCGGTGTCCAGCATGTACTGGACGAGCGCCATCGCGTGGTTCCGCTCCTCGACGGACTGCTTGTAGAAATGCTTCGCGAGCTGCGGCAGGTCCTCGGCGTCGAACCAGACCGCCAGCGCGATGTACTGCTGGGAGGCGTTGAACTCGTTGTGGATCTGCGCCTGCAGCAGTTCGTAGAACTTCGAGCGCGGTTGCTTCTTGAGGAGGGCCATGTGTTCGACGATACGTCAGGTCCTTATTCGATTTCCACTTTTATCTGGTGACCTGCCCCCTATTAGGTTAGTATTCCCAATACTAGGTTCGCCTCAATTAAGTAAGCCTTCCCTAATCGAGCGAAATCAATTAGGGAAGGCTTACTTTATTTCCGGGTCAGATGCTTTCGCGCCGGATGGGGCACGACATGCAGCGCGGCCCGCCGCGGCCGGAGCCCAGCTCGGAGCCGGTGATGGCCAGTACTTCGATACCGGCTTCGACCAAGCGCGCGTTGGTTTCCACGTTTCGTTCGTACCCGACGACGACGCCGGGCGCGAGGGCGAGGGTGTTGTTCCCGTCGTCCCATTGCTCGCGTTCCGCGGTGACCGGATCGAGCCCGGTGTCGATGACGCGGAGCCGGTCGATTCCCATTGCCTCGGCGGCCGCGGCGAGGAATGGGGCCGGGCCTTCCACCTTCACGGAACCGTCGTCGGTGGGCCGCATCGTGAACGCGGTCAGTGAATCGCGGGAAAGCGGATACATGACGACGGCGTCGGCGTCGACCATCGTGCAGACGGTGTCCAGATGCATGGTCGCGCGGGTCTGCTGGATGGGGACGGCGAGCACGGTGTGCGCGATCCCGTCGGCGAAGACCGAGCGCGCGAGGGACTCCGCGCCCGCCGCGGTCGTCCGCTCGCCGACGCCGATGGCCAGGACTCCCGGCGAGAGCAGCATGACGTCGCCGCCCTCGATCGGCGCCGAATGCGCGCCGTACGCGCGGGACGCGTGGCGGAACCACGGGTGGTAGGCGTAGATGAGGTCCAGTACCGCGGTCTCGCGGACCCGGGCGGGCATGGTCAGCGAGGAGACCGCGACCCGGTCGCCGATCCACGCCGACGAGTCACGGGTGAACAGCAGGTTCGGCAGGGGATCGACGGCGAAGTCGTTCGGGTGGTTCATCAGCCGGACCAGCGAGGCGCCCTCGGCGGCGGGCAGCTCCTCGAAGGTCATCCCCGCCATCAGGACCTCGGCCAGCGTCGCCGGGGCGACGCTCGACAGATGGGAACGGAGCGAATCGGCAAGGTCGGGCCCGAGCCGCCGCTCGTCGACCGCCGCGTGCACCCCGGCCGCGTGGGCGCGGGTGTCGGCGAGCGCCGTGCGCAGCGCGTCGGCCAGCAGCAGCACCTCGACACCTCGGCCGCGCAGCACCTCGGCGAACGCGTCGTGCTCCTCCTGCGCGCGGTCCACCCAGGGGATGGAATCGAACAGGAGCTGGTCGTTGTTGCGAGGCGTGAGCCTTTTGAGCTCGTTGCCGGGCCTGTGCAGCAGGACCGCACGCAGGGGGCCGACTTCGCTGTCAACTCGGGGTGGAGTCGTCTCGTCAATCACTGGTTCACACTAGCTAGGGAAGCCAGGAAACTCGCCCTTTGAGCAGCGCGTATCCGACGAAGGAAACGAAATCCAGCGCGGTGTGCGCGGCGATCAGCGGCCACAGCCGGTTCGTCCTCTGCCACAGCCTGCCGAACACCAGGCCCATCACGACATTGCCGACGAAACCGCCGAAACCCTGATACAGGTGATACGACCCGCGAAGCACCGAAGACGCGACCAGCGAGGTGTTCTCACGCCAGCCGAGCTGCCGCAGCCTGGTCAGCAGGTACGCGACGACGAGCACTTCTTCGGCGAACGCGTTCCCGAAGGCCGACAACGTCAGCGTGATCGGACGCCACCACGTCTCGCCCAAAGTGGACGGTTGCACCGACAGGCTGAACCCGAGGCCGTAGGAGAGGAAGTATAGGCCCAGCCCCGGAATCCCGATCACGGCGGCGAGCAGCAATCCGTGGACGACGTCGCGGCCCGGGCGCTGTTTGTCGAGGCCGATCTGCGCGAGTTTCATCCCGCCGCGCCACAGCAGGTACAGCCCGAGCGCGCCCCAGCCGACCAGTTGACCGGCGCTCAGGAGCTGCTTGAGCAGGTCGACGAGGCTCAGGGTCGCCTGGGGAACGTTCAGCTGGGCCTGTTGCTGCGCCAGCGGCACCGGCTGGAGCAGCGAGTCCACAAGGGACAGCAAGCTGCGCAGCCCGGAGAGGCCGAGGGTGATGCCGAAGACGACGACCAGTTCGATGACGATCGCGCGGCGGCGCGCCGGGTCTTCCACGAATTCCGGCAGCGCCGGGCGTTCGGGACGCAGCCAGCTCATCGGCCGCACGTTACCGTCGAGTCATGCCAAGGAGCATCGCGACCAACGAAACCGTCGACCGTGCCGCGCTCGTCGACTTCCTGTCCACCCGTCACCGCGCCATCCTGATGACCACGAAGGCCGACGGCGGCCCCCAGCTTTCCCCGGTGACCTGCGGTGTCGACGCCGAAGGCCGGCTGGTCATCTCCACGTACCCGAAGCGGGCGAAGGTCGTCAACGTGCGACGCGAGCCGAAGGTGTCCGCCTGTGTCCTTTCCGACGAGTGGAACGACCAGTGGGTCCAGCTGAACGGCACCGCCGAGGTACTCGACCTGCCCGACTCGGTCGAGCCGCTGGTCGACTACTTCCGCGCGATCTCGGGCGAGCACCCCGACTGGGACGAGTACCGCGAAGCGATGGTGAAGCAGGGCAAGAGCATCATCCGCGTCACCATCGAATCGTGGGGCCCGATCGCCAAGGGCGGTTTCCCGGCTGAGCTGGCCTAGGCGGTGTCCGGTAGGTCTGTTCGAGGGGCCTTCGTGATCCAGGTGGTTCCTGGCGGTGCGGGCGGTTCGGCCTCGTACCGGGTTGTACTCGGCTGAGCCGTCCGTGCCGTCAGGGGCCGCGTGGGCGCGAAGACCGCGGACAGACCTACCGGACACCGTCTAACCCTGCGGGAAATACGGGCAGCCGACGAGACGGCGGATCTCGCCGCTCAGCTGCTGCGGCCCTTCGACCGGACGCGAGAACGCGAGCCGGACGTCGTGGTCGCCGGAGTCGGCCTCGACCCGCAGCCGCAGCCCGTAGCGGTCCAGCCCGAGCGGCCGGATCCATCCGCCGCGCAGTTCGGCGGGCACGTGCTTGGCGAGCTGCTGGACGACGTCGGCGTGGTCGGTCTCCAGATGCCGCAGCCACGCGGCCTCGTAGTCGTGGAACGGATCCGGCGGCGCGGCGCTGAACATGTGCGGCCGCAGCGAATGCGTGCCCTCGGCGTCGGCGAGCACAAGCGACGCCGGGGTCAGCCGCAGCAGGGTCAGGCCGTGCCCGACGTCCAGCAGCCGCTCGTCCGGCCGGGTCTCGGCGATGGAGACCGCGCGGGCCCGTGCCGAAACCTCGGAGAGCGGGCGGAGCCAGCCCGTGATCCACAGGAGCCCGCGGATGGGTTCCCGCAGGTCGACCGGCGCCTGGTCGGTCAGTTCGACCATCACCGCGAGCTCGCCGCGCTGGGCCTCGTGCGCGCGTTTCACCAGGTGGTGCTCATCCGGTAGCAGGATGCTGACGCTGCCGCTCGTATGCACGTGGTGCAGCTCGGGGATGACACGGCCGCACTGTCCTGGCTGGTCACGCTGCTCCGCGGTCGGCATCAGCGTCGCCGGCCCGTTGCGGGTGGCGATCGTCTTCGCGCGTTCGGCGGGGTTCGGCGCCGGCGGGCGGCGGATGGACGTCGGTGTGGTCACGGCTCACCTCCTAGTTAGGTGAGCCTAACCTGATCTGGCCGCCGAGTGGAAGTAGCGTGGATCACGTCTCGCCGCTCGCGTATAGGTTGACCAGGTGGAAGCCCACAGAATCCGGGTGCTCGAACCACCCGAAGGGATTCCGGCGAAGAACATGCCGGTCCTGGTGCCCCTGCTCGACCGCAACACCGTCACCGCCGGGACGATGGCCATCGCGACCGGCCTGCTCGTGGCGCTGGGCGTCGTGCTCGCGGTCTCCGGGGGACACGGGATCGCCGTGCCCCTAACCCTGCTGGTGTTCATGACACCGTCTTCGCTCTACTTCGGCTACTTCGCCCTTGCCGGATCCTCCTCGATGCGGAAACTCACCGGCAAACCGTTCCGCCTGGTGAGCGGGCTGGACGGCGCCGTCGTCGCCGGTTCGCGGGTGAGCGTTCCCCTGGACGGGCGGTGGCTCGTCGTGCGGTTCCCCGCCCCGCTCCGGGCGCAACTCGCGGCCCAGCGACGGCTCTGGGTGCTCGGCCCGTTCGTCATGCTGCCCGGTGTCGTCGTCCCGCGCCGTGGCGCGATCCGCGACGCCCCGGTGAAGGGCTCGGTCCCGTTCGCCTTCGAACCGGTGTCGCCTGGCCGGATGCTCGCGAAGCAGCGGCGATTGCTTTCGGCGTACTACTTCCTCAGTGTCGTGATGCTGCTCGTCGCGAGCGCGTTCGGCTTCTGGACGTCGGCGGACTATCCGCGGCGGGACAGCGCTCTGGTGAAGACCACGTGGTTTTTCGGCTACGGCTTCGCGGTAGGCGCCCTCGGGCTCGCGATAGTCGTCGTGGTGCTGCTCAGGAAGCTGCCCGAACCGCGATGGACCGAACTCGCCGTCGTGTCCGGGCCGGCGTCGATCAGCTTCTTCGGCATGGTCACCGTGAAGGGCCGGACGGTCCTGCCCGACGGCCGCGAGGTCACCGTCACCGCCGGTGGTTCGGATCAGTCGCTGGCCGCGAACATCGCCGCGACCGGACGGCTGTGGGTGCTCGGCGTGCCCGCGGCAGGGAAGACGGTGAAGGCCGGAGTGCCCGGTCACGCGGTCTTCGGACCGGTCCGCTTCGGCCGGTGACGTCAGCCGAGGGAGCGTCTCGTCGCCTCCTCGGTCTCCACGACACCTCGCCGGATCCCTTCCAGTTGTTCGCTCAGCTCGCCGATGGTCGTCGTGTCGAGCAGCGAATCGCCGGTGGCGGCCGACAATTCGGCCGCCCTGGCGACCAGGCCGTCGAGCCCGAGCGCGCCGGATCGCAGCTGTGCCAGCAGTTTCCGTTGCGCACTCGTAAGCCGCGCGTGCACGTCTTCCTGTGCTTGCACGGCTTCGAGCGACTGGGTCAGGTCGCCGCGGATGTCGTCGTCGGCGGTCTTGAGGTCCTTTCGCAGCCGGGCTTTCTCCGCCGACACGGCGCCGAGGTCCACACGCGCCAGCGCCTTCCCGGTGGCGGACGTGCGGGCGGCCAGTCGCCGGAGGGTGTCGACGGTTTCCCGCACCACCGGTTCCATGTCGGCCACCCGATCGGCGAGCGGTCCGGTGTCGAGCGAAGCGGAGATCGACCGGAAACCATCGGCCGCGGCTTCCGCGCGCCGCAGCCAATCCGCTTCCGGGGAACCGGACTCGACGTCGGGGAGTGGCCGTTCTTCGGGCTCCGACAGGGGTTTCGGCCGCGTGGCGGCGGCGACCCCGGCGCGGGCGGCCAGCACCGTCACGCCGACACCGAGCGCGGCGAGCACCGGCAGCTGCACGGCCCAGGCCGCACCCGCCGACGTCGCCGCGAGGAGCAGTCCCCACGGTTCGGCTAGTTCACGGGCGAAACGCATGACCGAGGATCTCAGAAATTCGAAATAACGGCGGTGAAGACCTGGTCGATCGAGTCCGGTTTGGACGAGTCGTACCCGACCCCCTGGGTGGTCTCGGCGATCTCTTTAAGCACGTTCAGGTCCGCGTCGGAGCCGTAGGCGATCGTGAACATCCGCACCGCTTCGCCGCCGCCCTCGGTCCGCAGCTGCCCGACGAGGTTCGGCAGGTCGATCCCGCCCGGATCCTCGTTCCGGCCGTCGGTGAGCACGACGACGGCGTTGATCGCGTTCGGATCGAGCCGCTGCTTCATAAATTCGTAGGCCGCGAGCGACGAGTCGTAGAGCCCCGTCCCGTTCTGCGGCGTCAGCCCGTTCAGCCGTGCCGCAAGTTCCTGTCTGCCCGGCTCACCGCCGATCGGCGACACCGGCCGCAGCTCCACGAAGTCCTTGTCGCCGTCGAGTTTCGTCGAGAACATCCACAGCCCGACCTTGTCCGCGTCGCTGAACTGCGGCAACGACGCCACGGCCGCCTGCTTCGCGAGATCCATCTTGTTCTTCCCGGTCCCGCCGACACCGTCACCCATCGACCCGGAGACGTCGACGACCAGCAGCACGTTCGCCTTCTTCCGCAGGTCCTTCCACGACTTCAGCACCTCGGTCAGCACCGGCGGGCTCGGCGGGCGGATGAGGTTGAGCTTCGAATCCGGCTCGGCGCCGTTCTCCTTCGTGGTCTGCGAGCCGGGTTTGCCGTCGAACGTGCGGAAACCGATGTCGCTGAACTTCTGCTGCGCCTCGGCGCCGCGCAGATGCGCGAGGAAGTCCGCCGCGATCTGCTTGTGGAGGTCGTCGGCCCAGTTCAGCACGGTGAACGGGTGATCGGAGTTGAGCGTGCCGTCGCTCGGGTAGATCCCGACGAGCGGCACCTTCGGCGGCGCGTGCTGACCGCGTTTCGCCGGGTCGTTGGTGGGATTGCCCTGGTTGTAGCCGACGAGCGAGTTCTCCTCGACCGTCACCGCCGAGATGTACGACATCGCGGCGCCGCGGTCGTCGGCCTTCTGCAGGTTCGTCAGAAACGTCAGCGTGTTGTCGCCGTAGTGGACGATGGCCTGCTCGACGTTCTGCACGAACGTCCGCGCCTCCGGCTTCGCGAGCGCGTTCGCGGTGAGGTCCGAAGAGGTGCCCGTCGCCGCGTAGTAGGCGCCGATGGTGGCGTTGAGGCCGGAGGTCGAGATGTTCGGGTTCGTCTTGCCCAGCCGGAACTTCCCCCACTCCGGATGGCCGTACTTCGCCCAGCCCTGCGGATCCGTGGCCAGCGCGGCGAGATCCTTCCAGCCGATGCCCTTGCCCGGCCAGCCGAGCGCCTCGGCCATCGGTTTCGGCATCGCGACGACCAGCGGCGCGTTCGCGACCGATTCCGGGTCGCCCTCGGGTACCAGCGCGGGGTGGTCGGAGCCGGTGAGGTTCTGGCGCAACAGGTTCATCCAGCCGGACGCGGCGGGCGTCCAGACGTCCGGACGCGGACCGTCCACCGCCTCGTTCCAGCCGCGGGCCAGCGCCTGCATCGCCGTACCGGACGATTTCGACTGCACGAGCACGTCCACGCAGCGTCCGGCCACCGTGCGGCCGCTGTAACCCTTGGCGATCTCGGCGACCACGCCCGCCTTCTCCGGCGAGGACGACACCTGCAGCTTGACGGCGTCGCCCGTCGTGCACTTCGCTTCCGCGGCTTCCTCACCGGAATCGCTCGTGAGCGCGCGCAAACCGATGATCAACCCGATCGCGACCACCGCGGCGGCCACGAACGCCAGGACCTTGCGGCCGCCGCGGGACTGCCCTGGATTCACGACCATGGAGAACCTCCCGGTGAGAAACACCGATTATCCGGAGGTTTCGCCTTGCCAGGCTCGGCGTTGCCGAACCGTTGCGGCGGTGGCGGTACTTATCCCGCCACCGCCTCGCATTCAGTCCTCTGAATGCGTGGGCACCCGCGCGCGCCGGTCTTCGAATACCGCATTCAGAGGACTGAACGCATGCCGTTAAGCGCCCGGGCCGCGGCCGGACCAGGTCCACGCGTAGCCGGGGTCCTCCGACGCGTCGGCCGCCTCGCCGAGGTCCAGCGGCGCGAAGGTGTCCACCATGACCGCGGTCTCGTCGAAGAACTGCGCCCCGATCGACGCCTCCGCCGCCCCGGGCTGCGGCCCGTGGGTGAAGCCGGACGGGTGCAGCGAAAGCGAGCCGACCTCGATGCCGGAGCCCTTGCGCGCCTCGTAGTTCCCGCGGACGTAGAACATCAGCTCGTCCGAGTCGACGTTCGCGTGGTTGTACGGCACCGGGATCGACTCGGGGTGGTAGTCGACCTTGCGCGGGCAGAACGAGCAGACCACGAAGTTCGGGCCCTCGAACGTCTGGTGCACGGGCGGCGGCTGGTGCACGCGTCCGGTGATCGGCTCGAAGTCGTCGATGTTGAACGCCCACGGGTACAGGCAGCCGTCCCAGCCGACGACGTCGAACGGGTGGGTCGCGTAGGTGTAACGCGTCAGCCCGGCGCGGTGCCGCACGAGGACCTCGACGTCGGTGCCATCGACGACCAGCGGCTCGGACGGGCCACGGATGTCGCGTTCGCAGTACGGCGAGTGCTCCAGGAACTGCCCCTTCGCCGACAGGTACCGCTTCGGCGGGCCGATGTGGCCGCGCGCCTCGATGGTCAGCAGCTTGACCCCGTCGTCGCCGTGCGGGAGCACCCGATAGGTGCACGACGTCGGGATGACGAGGTAGTCGCCGTCACCGACCTCCAGCGCGCCGTAGATCGTCTCGACGGTCGCGCCGCCGCCCTGGACGTAGAACAGCTCGTCACCCGCGGCGTTGCGGTACAGCGGCGACGGCTGGGTGGCGTGGACGAAACCGATGGTGACGTCGGCGTTGCCGAACAGCCGCCGCCGGTCGGTGACCGCGTCGGCGTCGCCGAACTTGAGGTCGTGGGTCTTGAAGGCGCGGGGCTTGAGCGGGTGGTTCGGGGTGATGGGGCCACGCTCGTCCTCGATCGCGACGGCGTCGACGATCGCGGTGGGCAGCCCCCGGTGATACAGCAGCGCCGAGTCCGCCGAAAAGCCCTCGACACCCATCAGTTCCTCGGCGTACAGGCCTCCGTCGGGCTTGCGAAACGCCGTGTGGCGCTTGTGCGGGATCTCGCCTACCTGCCGGTAGTAAGGCATCGGAATCTCCCCGGAGCGTGTCCGCTGTGCGAACGATTTTGTCCTGATGTCGTACGCTACTAGCGTGTCAGTCGTGTCAAGCGCTGTGGAACTCACGCCACCCGGCCCCCGAGGAATCCCTCCCCTGTTCGCGCGGCTCGTCGACGACTCGGCGTTGTTCCCGCCCGGCGAGGCGTCCATGCCCGAAGCGCTGCGAGCGCACTTCGCGTCGAGGGCCGGTGAGCACTCCGGCGTCCTCGGTGTGTTCCTGTGCCAGGCGTCGCGGCTGCCCGAGCTCATCACGGAACTCATCAAGATCAAACCCAAGGAACCCCTGCCGCTGTCGCTCATCATCGACACCGGCCTCGGCGGGGTCCCGAAGGCGATTTCGATCGTCGAGTCGCGCAGCGAGATCCTCAGCCTGCGCATGGTGGAGATGCCGGCGCCGTCGGACGTCGACGAGGTCTGGCTGGAGCGCGTCTCCGAGTTCGTGCCCGAGGACGTCATCCGCGTGGTCGAGCCGCGGCGCGGCGTCGGCTGGCTGGACGGCGTGCGGAAGGTGATCGAGCACGGCAGCTGGCCCAAGATCCGCTGCGGCGGCAAAGCGGGCGAGAACTTCCCCAGCGTCGACGAGGTCGCCGACTTCCTCGCGGTGGTCAGCGGCTCGTCCGGGGCGTCGTTCAAGGCGACGAACAGCCTGCACCGTGCCGTCCGGCACACCGAGGAGTCGAGCGGTTTCACCCACCACGGGTTCCTGAACCTGATCGTGGCCTCCGCACGGTGCCTTTCGGGTGGCGACGTGCGCGCCGCCCTCGAATCGACCGACGGCGCCGCGCTGGCCGCCGAGGCCAAAGGGCTGTCGGACGAGGCGGCGAAGGCCGTTCGCGGGCTCTTCGCCTCGTACGCGGCGGCCTCGTTCGACGAGCCGGTCGCCGACCTCGGGGAACTCGGGCTGCTCTGATGATCGCGCTGCCGCTATCGCGCTGCCAGGACGCTCGTGACCAGAGAAGGTCGCGTGTTCTTGGAGGGCGCCCTGTCATCGCGATAGCGGGGCCTTTGGCCAAAAGGCGCGACTTCAAAAGATCAAAAGATCTTTGGTCGCTTCAGCCTCGGTCGCCTGAGCTTCGGGCGGGTCGGCCTTGACTCGTGAAGGGTCGCTGACCTTGGACCGCGGGCTCGCGTTGCTCCAAGCGGTCGCGGACGCCGGCGGCGAGGCGGCGACGATCTCGGAGCTCGCGGTCGCCATCGGCGCGAGCCGGGCCGCCGTCTACCGGCTGCTCGTCCCGCTGTCCGAGCGCGGCCTGGTGTGGCGCGACGGCAACAAGGTGCGGCTAGGTGTCGGCCTGCTCCGGCTCGCCGGACAGGTCCTCCCGCAGCTGCGCGAGGCCGCGAGGCCGGTCTTGCGTGAGCTGGCGGAGAAGGTCGGCGCGACGGCGCATCTGTCGGTCGCGCAGGGGGACCAGGCGCAGGCCGTCGCGGTCGTCGAACCGTCCTGGACGAGCTTCCACGTCGCCTACCGCGTCGGCACCAGGCATCCGCTGTCCGCCGGCGCCGCGGGCAAGGCGATCACACTGCGTCCCGGCGGCGAGGGCTGGGTCACCTCGTCCGGTGAACTGGAGGCAGGCGCGTCGGGCGTCGCCGCGCCCGTACGCGGGGTGCCGGGTTTGAAGGCCAGCGTGGGTGTGGTGTCCCTCGAGCCGCTGGACGCGTCCGTGGTGGGCCCGGCGGTCGTGGCGGCCGCCGTCCGGCTGGCCGAGGTGCTGAAGCAGCCCGAGTAGCGCTCAGTCTGTTGGTGAACCCGCGATCGAGTCGGCAGCGGGTTCACTCGTTCGCTGCTTTTGGCGATACATCTCGGCTCCGCCAACAGGCTCTCAGCGGTGGCTGAGCAGCGGGCGGATCATGGTCGCCAGCAGCGTGAGGTCGACCGCGAACAGCAGCCGCTCGAACAGGCCGAGCGTGACCTCCTGATGCGACGGGCCGGTCAGCATCGTCCAGACGAATCCGCCGAGCACGATCACCACCGCGGCGAAACTGGCCACGGAAAGCCGCCGGATCGTCGTGCGGCGCGGCTCCCACGGGCACAGCGCGCGGCCGGGGCGGGTCAGCACCCAAGCGGCGCCGGGAAGCGCGAGGAAGGCCGCCAGCGCGGCGTAGTTGTGGATCTGCCCGGCCAATGAACGGGTCTGGCCCTCGGGGTCGACGGGGACGAGCGCGAGGACGAACAGCCCGGCGCACCACACACCGAGGAGAACGAGAACGGACTCGTAGCCGCGGCGGTGCGCTTTCGCGATCCCGCCGAGCAGCGCGAGCGAACCGAACCCCAGCGCCAGGCACATCGCGCCGAACAGCGGCGCCGCCGTCGAACCGGGCGAAAGGTAGCCGTAGACGTACTCGGACAGGGTCTGCCAAATCGGGCTGACCTGGCTGGAGAGCCGCAGGTGCAGGTCGATCGAGATGGCGACCGCGACGGCCATGCCGAAGATCGCGAGCCTGCCGTGCACGGGGGAAACGGCGAGGATCTTGGGCGAGGTCACGACCGGTTTCTCCAGGCACGTCGGGGCGGGTGTTCACCTTTTCGTTCCCGAAAGGTTACCCGGCGAACCTGTGAAAACCCCGTGCGCCTCAGAACACCAGCTGGGCCAGCGCGAACAGCGAGAACCCGGCGAAGACGAAACCCGCCACGCGCTGGATGAGCTTGGGCCGGATCCGGCTGCGGACCTTCGCGCCGATGAAGACGGCGAGCCCGGCGACGGCGACAAGCGCGACGAAGGAGCCGAGCGCGACCGCGAACGGGTTACCGAAACGGGCCGTGAGGCTGGCCGTCGCGAGCTGGGAGGCGTCGCCCCATTCGGCGGCGAACAGCACACCGAACGACGTCAGCGCGGAGCGAAAGAAGGTGGCGGGGCTCGGCCCGGAACGCGACGCGTCCTCTCCGCCGTCCTTGCCCGGCCTGAACCCTTCACGAAGGAGCATGAACGCGCCGATTCCGAACATCGCGGCGACGATCACGGTCACCAGTGTCTCCGGCAGCAAAGTGAGCACACTGCCGAAGGTGGCGGCGATCGCGGATTGCACGGCGAATGCGGCGGTGACTCCGGCGAATACCGGCCACGCACGGAAACGAGTGGTGAGAACCAGGGTGGCGACGAGGGTCTTGTCCGGCAGCTCCACGGCGAGTACCAGGCCGAACGCGCTGATCAGCGCCAGCATCGAGCTAGACATGATGGTTCTTCACCCCTTTCACTGCAACGATAAAGGGCGGATTCAGAGAAAGGCAAGCTGATGGCTTTTCCGAATCAGACGGCATGTGCGGGCGAAATTGTGTTCCGTGGTGCGGCGGAATTGAGTTTTCGGTAAACCGAATTCTTTTTTCAGGCTCCGCTGGTAGCGTCCGGGCACATGGACGAGAGAGCGCGCATCGAAGACGTGTGCAGACGGCTGAAGGAGCACTACGTGTTCCCCGACGTCGCCGAGAAGCTGACGGTGTTGCTGCTGGCGCGGCTGAGTGACGGCGCGTACGCGGGGCTCGACGATCAAGCGTTCGCCATCGCGGTCACCGAGGACCTGCAGTCGGTCAACGGGGACAAGCACCTGCGGCTACGGCATCACGTCGACCCGCTGCCCGAGGTGGACGGGGAGTCGTTCGATCCCGAGCAGTTCCGGCGCGAGGCGGAAGTGAACTGCCACGGCATCGCGTCGGCGCGACGGCTGGCCGGGAACGTCGGCTACCTGGAGACGAAGCTCTTCTACGGGCCGGACATCGCCGGCGAGGCGCTGGCCGCGGCGATGACGCTGCTCGCGACCACCGACGCGCTGATCATCGACGTCCGGGAGAACCGGGGCGGGGATCCGGCGGCGGTCGCACTGCTGATCAGCTACCTGGTCGACGAGCCCACGCATTTCAACAGTATTTACCTGCGCGACGGCGACGTGACCAACCAGTTCTGGACGCTGCCGTACGTACCGGGCCGCAAATTCGGCGCGGACAAGCCGGTGTGGGTGCTGACCGGGCCGACGACGTTCTCCGGTGCCGAGGATCTGAGCTACTCATTGCAGCAGCTGGGGCGGGCGAAGACGGTCGGCGCGGTCACCGGCGGCGGGGCGAACCCGCGGCGACAGTACAAAGTGGACACTCATCTGGATGTCACCGTTCCGGGCGGGCGGGCCGTGAACCCGGTCACGGGGACCAACTGGGAAGGCATCGGCGTCCAGCCCGACATCGCCGTCGGCGTCGAGGCTGCATTCGACACGGCGTACGCGTCGGCGCTGGAACACGTGCTGACACTGGGGGACACGGGCGTGCGGCGGCAGGTCGCCGACGAGGCGCGACTCACACTCGCCGCCCTCGGCTGACCTGGGCGCGGGACCTACGTCCCGGCGAGATCGGGACCACTCGGACTGGCGGGCTCAACGGGCGTTGAGCAGGCTTGAGGCGTGGAAGTTCTCGATCTCGCTCGATGGCAGTTCGGCATCACCACCGTCTACCACTTCCTGATGGTCCCGCTGACCATCGGGCTTTCCGTCCTGGTCGCCGGGATGCAGACGGCGTGGGTCCGGACGGGTGATCAGCGGTACCTGAAGATGACCAAGTTCTGGGGGAAACTCCTGCTGGTCAACTTCGCGATGGGCGTGGTCACCGGGATCGTGCAGGAGTTCCAGTTCGGAATGAACTGGAGCGCGTACTCGCGGTTCGTCGGTGACGTGTTCGGGGCGCCGCTGGCGATGGAGGGGCTCGTCGCGTTCTTCGTCGAGTCGACCTTCCTGGGGCTGTGGATCTTCGGCTGGGACAAACTGCCGAAGAAGGTCCACCTGGCGTGTGCGTGGGCGTACTCGTTGGCGACCGTGGCGTCCGCGTACTTCATCCTCGCGGCGAACTCGTGGATGCAGCATCCGGTCGGGGTCGAGTTCGTCGACGGGAAGCCGACGATGAACTCGATCTGGGCGGTGCTGACGAACAACACCGCGCTGGCCGCGATCCCGCACACGCTCGCGGGCGCCTTCTCGGTGGCGGCGGCGTTCCTGGTCGGTGTCGCGGGCTGGCAGTTGTGGCGCAAGCGTTCGGAGGACGACGAGCACCGCGCGGTGTGGCGTTCGTCGTTGCGTCTCGGCGGCTGGACCGGTGTGGTGGCGTTCGCGGTGCTGGCGATCACCGGCGACCTGCAGGGCAAGCTGATGTTCGAGCAACAGCCGATGAAGATGGCGTCGGCGGAAGCGTTGTGCCACACGGAGAAACCGGCGAGCTTCTCGATCATCGCGATCGGCGACGTACGGAACGCGAACTGCGAGGACGTCAAGACGTTCAACGTGCCTGCGCTGCTCTCGTTCTTGGCGCACAACGACTTCTCGACCGAGGTCAAGGGCGTGGAGAACCTGGTGACCGAATACCAGGCGAAGTACGGCACGAACTACCCGGACGACCCGCAGCTCGGTTTGCTCGCGGGCAAGCCGATCGACTACGTGCCCAACCTGCCGGTGACCTACTGGGGTTTCCGCGCGATGATCGGCTTCGGCGCGATTTCGGCCGGGATCGGGGTGCTCGCGCTGTGGCTGACCCGTCGTGGGCGGATCCCCGGGCAGCGGTGGTTCCCGTGGCTCGTGCTCGGCGGCATCGCGACCCCGTTCATCGGCAACAGCGCCGGCTGGATCTTCACCGAGATGGGCCGTCAGCCGTTCGTGGTGGTGCCGAACCCGACCGGTGTCGACGGGGTGTGGATGTTCACCGCGCAGGCGGTCTCGAAGTTGTCCACAGGCGAGGTCTGGACGTCGCTGATCGCCCTGACGACCGTCTACGCGGTGCTCGGCGTGGTCGAGGTCTTCCTGATGCGGAAGTACGTCCGCGGCGGCGTGGACGCCGTCATGCCACCCAAGAAACCGGCCTCGACCAGCGAAAACAGCGACTCGAAAGGCGGTGACGGCGATGACGACGCGCTGGCCTTCGCCTACTGATCGCCTCTTTACCTCACCTACCCAGCCCCCCGCCCTTCCCGGGGGACGGCCCCGCACCCAGCGTATCGGGGGTATCGCTCAGGCGGGTTACCCACAGCCGATCTGTGGACAACTTGAGCGGTTGTGGATAACTCAGGGCGACCGGGGTCTGAGGGGGATCGGCGGGCGGTCTCGAGTGGTAGGGGCGGGTTGCGAAAGCCACTTTCGCAACGCTCAAGGTTGCGAAAGTGGCTTTCGCAACGCTCGGGACGGCGAGGCGACGGGCGAGGTGGCCGGCGAGGCGACCGGCGAGATGACCGGGCAGCGGGCAGAAGGAGCCCTCCACCGCGTCGCAAGCGGCGAAAGCGCCCGTCACCCCAGAAACCCCAGGGAGCCCAGGAAAGTGAGCATCCGATGACCCTCGAAACGATCTGGTTCTGCGTCATCGCCCTGTTCTGGCTCGGCTACCTCTTCCTCGAAGGCTTCGACTTCGGTGTCGGCATGCTCATGCCGGTCCTCGCGAAGGACAACACCGAGCGCCGCGTCATGGTCAACACGATCGGCCCGGTCTGGGACGGCAACGAGGTCTGGCTGATCGTCGCCGGCGGCGCGATGTTCGCCGCGTTCCCCGGCTGGTACGCGTCTCTGTTCTCGGCCGCGTATCTCCCGCTCCTGCTGGTCCTGCTCGCCCTCATCGGCCGCGGCGTCGCGTTCGAATACCGCGGCAAGGTCGACTCCGATCGCTGGCGCCGCAACTGGGACCGCGTCATCGGGATCGGCTCGTGGGTTCCGCCGTTCGGCGTCGGTCTCCTCCTCGCGACCACCGTCCTCGGCCTCCCGCTCGACGCCGACGGCGATCGGGTCGGCGGCCCGTTCGCCGCGCTCAGCCTGGAAACCCTGCTCGGCGCGATCGCGGTCGTCGGGTTCTCGCTGGTCCACGGCGCCGCGTTCCTCGCGCTCAAGACCGAAGGCGACCTCCGCCACCGCGCGCGGAACCTGGCCACCCGTCTGCTCCCGGTCGCGCTGCTGCCGTTGCTCGCGTTCCTCGTCGTCGTGCAGTTGCGTTCCGGCGACCTGTGGACGCTGTTCCTCATCGGCGTCGCGGTCATCGCCGCGGTCGTCGCGTGGTTCAGGATCCGCGCGGGCCGCGAAGGGCAGGCGTTCGCCGCGCTCGGCGGGGTCATCGCGGCTTCCGCCGTCGCGATCTTCGCCGCCCTGTACCCGAACGTCCTGCCGTCCACTGTGGACCCGGCGAACACGTTGACGATCGCGGGCGAGGCGTCGAGCCCGTACACCCTGACCGTGATGACCTGGGTCGCGCTGTTCGGCGCGCCCGCCGTCCTGATCTACCAGGGGTGGACGTACTGGGTGTTCCGCAAGCGCATCGGCACCCGGCACATCCCGCCGGTGCACGCACCATGACCGAACTTCCCGGCCGCGACACCCTTTCCGCCACGGAGTCCACAATGGACTCAGCGCGACCGGGGAAGGGTCCGCTCGGCGCGCTGGCTCCACTTTCGAGTGCGGCGCGCCGGGCGTTGATCCTCAGTGGAATCCTCTCCTTCGTCAACGCGGTCTTGCTGGTGGGACAGGCGTTCCTGCTGGCCGACGTCCTCTCCGCGGTCGTCCGCGGAGCACCGGGGGACCGCACCGCCCAGCTGGCCGTGCTGCTCGCGCTCGTCGCAGGGCGCGCGTTGACCGGCTGGGCGGTGCGGATCGTTTCCGTTCGCGCCGCCGCCCGCGCGAAGGAGGAGCTGCGCGCCAAAGCTCTCGACCACGCCTTGAAACTCGGCCCGGAGTGGATCGCGCGCCGCGGTCACGGCGAGCTGACGTCGTTGACCACCAAGGGACTCGACGCGCTCGACGCCTACTTCACCCAGTACCTGCCGGCACTGGTGACCGCCGCGATCGTGCCACTCGCCGCCGGTGTCGCGATCCTGTTCGCCGACTGGCCGTCGGCCGTGCTCGTCGTGATCACCGTGCCATTGGTCCCGCTGTTCGCGATCCTGATCGGCAAGCACACCGCCGAGCGGGTCGCCGAGGCCGCCGACGCCGAACAACGACTGGCCGGGCATCTCCTGGAACTCGTCCGCGCGCTGCCGATCCTCAGCGCCTTCCGCCGCGCCGAAGCGCAGGCCGAGACGGTCCGGAAGATCTCCGAACGTCATCGCCGCACGACGCTCAAGACGTTGAAGGTCGCGTTCGCGTCGGCGTTCGCGCTGGAACTGATCGCGACGCTTTCGGTCGCGCTGGTCGCGGTCGTCATCGGCGTCCGCCTGGTCTCCGGCGAACTGCCGCTGGCCATCGGGCTCGGCGTGCTGATCCTCGTGCCGGAGTGCTACCAGCCGTTGCGTGCGGTCGGCGCCGCGTTCCACGCCAGCGAAGACGGCGTCGAGGCCGTGCGCCGCGTCGCGGACGTTCTGGCGGAACCCTTGCCGTCCAACGGTTCCGAGGCTCCCGTCAAGGGCGAGATCGACGTCCGCGGACTGCGCGTCGCCAGGCGGGGAGGATTCGCGCCCGACGGGGAGACGTTCAGCGTCCGGCCGGGTGAGATCACTTGGTTGCGCGCGCCGAGCGGCGGCGGCAAATCGACGACGCTCGCCGCCCTGCTCGGCTTCGTGCAGGCCCACGACGGGACGATCATGGTCGGCGGTACCGACCTCGCCGACGCCGATCTGGAGCGGTGGCGCGAGAACGTCGCCTGGGTGCCGCAGTCGCCGGTGTTCGGCGGAGGCACCGTCCGCGAGGAGGTTGGTGGCGAAGACGTCCTCGGCGAACTCGGGCTCGCCGGACTTGCCGAGCGGCCGATTTCGAAGCTGTCACAGGGACAACGGCAGCGTGTCGCGGTGGCGCGGGCGCTGACGCGCGTCCGGTCGGGCGCGTGGCTGCTCCTGCTCGACGAACCCACCGCCCACCTCGACGAGGCCAACGCCGCACTCGTCATGACCGCGGTCCGCGAGGCGGTCGACAACGGCGCCGCCGCGATCATCGCCGCACACGAGCGCACCCCCAGTGTCGACATGTCGACCATGGCGACAGCCGACTCCGGAACCACTGAAGACGGACAGACAGTCAAGCCACTGCCCTGGCGCGACCTGCTGCACCCCAGGTTCTTCGGCGGCGCGCTGCTGGGTGCCGCCGCGTTGCTCGCCGGGGTCGCGTTGACCGCGCTTTCGGGCTGGCTGATCGCCAGGGCGTCGCAACAGCCGCCGATCCTGACGCTGACGGTGCTGATCGTCGGCGTGCGGACGTTCGGCCTCGGCCGCGCGGGGCTGCGTTACCTCGAACGGCTGGTCACGCACGACGCCGCGTTCCGGATCGCCGGGAGCCTGCGCGTCCGGCTGTGGGAGTCGCTGGTGCGGCTCGGGCCGGCACGCGCGCTTCGGGCCGGTGAGGAACAGCGGCGGCTCGTCAGCGACACCGACACCGTGCGCGATCTGCTCCCGCGTGTGATCACCCCGCTGGTCGTGGTCGCTCTGGTGGCCGTCGGCGCCGTCGCGGTCCAGGCCGTCGTGCTGCCCGAAGCCGGACTCGCGCTGGCCGCGGCCGTGCTGGTCAGCGCGTTCGCGCCGCTGCTCGCGCTCCGGGCGGAACGCCGCGCCACCAGCGCGCTGGCCGCCGGACGGCGTTCGGTGTCGGCACAGGTGCTGAGCCTGTTCGAAGCCGCCGCCGAGCTGATCGCGTACGGGGTCGACAAAGAGCGACGTCGCCGAATCGCCACCACTGACGCCGCACTGACCGCCGAAGCCCGGCGACAGGCCTTCGGCGCCGGAGCGGCCGACGCCCTGATCATCCTGGCGACAGGAGCCGCCACTGTCGTGAGCACCGGGTTCGCCGTGAGCGCCGTCGCCGCCGGCGCGCTGAGCCCGGTACTCGCGCCCGTGGTCGCCCTGGTGCCGCTCGCGCTGGCGGAGGTCCTCTCCCTTCTTCCGCCCGCCGCGCAGCACTGGGACACCCTGCGCCAGGCCCGTCTGCGCCTCGCCGCGTGCAATGAAGGCGTCCTTCATCGCAAAATTCGCAATGAAGGGGCCTTTCATAGCACCGGCGGGGTGCGGATCCGGAACGCCGACCTCGGCTGGCCCGGTACCGAGCGCCCGGTCCTCACCGGCGTCGACCTCGACATCGCACCCGGTACGCACATCGCCGTCGTCGGCCCGAGCGGCGCCGGGAAGTCGACGCTCGTAGCGGCCCTGCTCGGCTTCCTCAAGCCGAGCAAGGGTGACGTCGCCGCCCCCGAGAACGTCGCCTGGGCGCCGCAGGAGCCGATGCTCGTGTCGACCACGGTCGCCGAGAACCTGCGTCTCGCTCAGCCGGCGGCGTCCGAGGCCGACCTGCGGAAGGCCTTGTACCAAGCCGTTCTCGAGGACGTCGAGCTCACGACGATGCTCGACAGCGCCGGCGCCGGGCTGTCGGGCGGGCAGGCGCAACGGGTCGCGTTGGCGCGGGCCGTGCTCGGTGCCGCGCGGGCCGATCTCGTGCTGCTCGACGAGCCCACCGCCCACCTCGACGAACCGACCGCGCGCACCGTCCGCGCACGGCTCGGCGAGGCACTCGCCGGGAAGACCGTCGTCCACGTCACGCACAACGCCGCCGAAGCCGACGACGCGGACGTGATCCTGGAGGTGCGGGAGGGCCGGGTCACAGCGCGGACAAGGGCCGGAGCGGGCTAGGCCGTGTCCGTCAGGAACCACCTGGGTCACGAAGCCCCATCGAACACACTCACCGGACACGGCCTAATGTCGATAGCGCTCATGGATCCCACACTTGCCGCGCGCGCACTGTCCGCCGCCACCGAGATCACCGGCACCGCCCTGTCCGGCGAAGACCCGGGTGACGTGCTGGAGACCGTGGTCGCCCGCGCCGTCGAACTGGCCGAGGCCGACCTCGGTCTCGTCATGGTGCGCGCGGACGACGGCCAGGTGGTCGCCGAGGCCGCGCACGGGGACACCACCCAAGGCCTTCGTGGGCTGGCCTTTTCCGCCGATTCCGCCGCGGGCCAGGTCGCCAGGGGTGGGAAACCGGTGGTCAGCGAGGACTTCACCGTCGATCCCCGCACGGCGCCGTTCGTGCCGCCGGAGCTGCAGGGATTCGGTCCTTTCGCCGCGTCGGCGTTCGGCGCGGGCGGGCGCGTCCTCGGTGCGCTCACCGTGTACCGCCGCCATGGCGGGGAACCGTTCTCCGCCAGCACAGTCGAGGTGCTCACGGCGTTCGCCGCACAGGCGGGCGTGGTGCTGGCGCTGGCCGAAGGCGCCAACGCCCGGCACCGCGTGACCCTCTACCAAGAGCGCGAACGCATCGCGCGCGAGCTGCACGACGTCATCGTGCAGCGCCTCTACGGTGCCGGGATGCAGCTCGACCGCGTCCGCAAGAACATGCGGAAACGGTTCGCGCAGGCCGACGGCGCGCGGCTGTCCGAGGCGATCGACCAGCTCGACCAGACCATCGAAGAGATCCGCGGCACCGTGCGCGCCCTGCGCAGTCCGGAACCCGCGAACCAGACGGTCACCGCCACCGACCTCGCCGAGTCCGCGCGGGGCGAGG
The DNA here is from genome assembly GCF_046548895.1 of Amycolatopsis sp. cmx-4-54. Lineage (NCBI taxonomy): Bacteria > Bacillati > Actinomycetota > Actinomycetes > Pseudonocardiales > Pseudonocardiaceae > Amycolatopsis > Amycolatopsis sp. cmx-4-54. Next base: position 200,304 of record NZ_JAEBEJ010000002.1, on the reverse strand, counting down.
TGCGCATCGCGGGCGAGCTGCTCGGCTACCCGCCGACCCTCGAACTTTCGGGCGAACTGGCCGACATCCCCGCCGAACAGGCGGACCACATCCGCGCCGCCCTGCGCGAAGCACTGTCCAATGTGGTCAGGCACTCCGGGGCGAGCGAGACCCGCGTGACACTCAGCCGTGACGCGGAAGGCGTCAAACTCCGGGTGCGGGACAACGGATCCGGCGTCCCGCAGGGCGTGGCCAAACGCGGCCTCCGTCATCTCGCCGAACGCGCGACGACGTCCGGTGGGCGCTTTTCGATCAATTCCTCCCCGAGTCTCGGGACTTTGGTCGCTTTCGACGTTCCGCTCGACCAAACCGTGTGAAATTAACGGGCCTTTGTCGCTCGTTGGAGTGACAGTTCGCGAATTCTGATTAATCCGTAACAGCTGGGGCCGGTGCGCGACTGTAAGTGCATCGAACGCGCTCGGAGCGCGAATTCCCAAAGAAAGGACTCCCCATGTCCTCGGTTCGTCGCGCCATCGGCACGGCCGTCATCCTCGCCGGTTTCTCCTTGTTCGGCCCCGCTTCCGTGGCGTTCGCGCTGGTGGAAGCGCCCGCGATCGCCGATCTCGACTGCGGTGACTTCCGGTATCAGGAAGACGCGCAGGCCGAACTCGCGAAAGATCGATCCGATCCCCACCGCCTGGATGACGACAACGACGGAATCGCCTGCGAAACGCTTCCCAAGCGTGGAACGGCGCCGATCGAAACGAGCACGTCCACCGCGCCGCCGGTCGCCACGGAAAAGCCGGCGCCGCGATCCACCGACAAGGATTGCGCCGATTTCCCCTCGCAGGCCGCCGCGCAGGCCGAGCTCAAGAAAAACCCGCGGGACCCGCACAAGCTCGATGTTGACCACGACGGGTACGCCTGCGAATCCCGGTTCGGCGAACCCGCGAAAGCGGGACAGGTCAAGGTCAAGCCCGTCGGAGGCGTCGCGACCGGCGGCGGAGAGGCCAACGGCGGTTTCCTGGAGGTCGCCACGGTCGCGCTGACCGGCGCGGCACTGCTGGCCGCGACCGCCGCGGGCGCGTCACTGGTGCTCCGGCGGCGTGCCGAGCGATGACCGGATCTTCGTGGCGCCGGTGGCCGTTTCCGCTGGTCATCGGCGTCCTCGTCGGGATGGTGTGCGCGGCCGTGCTGACCGCGTGCGCCGTCCCGCCGCCGGGCAAGGTCGCGTCCCCCGCGCCACCCACCACGGTGTCCACGGCGGCGCCTTCTTCCGCAGTGGCTTCAACGGTCTCTCCGCTCGCGCCCGCCCGGCCCGCAAAGCTCGAGATCCCCGCGATCGGGGTCCGCACCGGCGAGATCATCGACCTGGGCCTGGCCGGTGACGGCACCTTGGAGGTGCCGCACGACGCGATCACCACCGGCTGGTTCACCGGGGGCCCGGCACCCGGCGAAGTCGGGCCCGCCGTCCTCGCCGGGCACGTCGACTACAAAAAGGTTCCCGGCGTCTTCGTCCGGCTCAAGGAACTCAAGACCGGCGACGAAGCCCTCGTCCACCGCGAGGACGGGATCACCGCGGTGTTCACGGTGTACGCCGTCGAACGGCATTCGAAGGCGTCCTTCCCCACGGAGAAGGTCTACGGCGACACGACCGGGCCGGAGCTGCGCCTGATCACCTGCGGTGGGGATTTCGACTCCTCGACCGGCAACTACCTCGACAACGTCGTCGCCTTCGCGAAACTGACCCGCGGTTAGATTCGGGGGATGCGCACCGTCTACGTCGTCACGCATCCCGAGGCCACGCACCATGTCGACCGTCTGGTGGGCGGGTGGTTCGACGCCGAACTCACGGCCGACGGAGAACGCGCGGCCGCCGCCGTCGCCGAGTCGTTGCGGGCGAAGGTGCCGGAAGCGGTGGAGCTCTACTCCTCGGATCTGCGCCGTACCGCGCGGACGGCCGAGTTGATCGGTGAACGGCTCGGCGTGACCCCGATCCTGGACCGGCGGCTGCGCGAGAAGTCGTACGGGGAAGCCGGTGGCCGTCCGCGGGAATGGCTGGACAGCCGGTTTGTCCCGCCTCCCGCCGTCGGCGACCGGCTGGGACACGACGAAGGGATCCCCGGCGCCGAAACCAAGGGAGCGATGGCCGCGAGGGTGTACGCGGCCATGGAGTCGATTCTGGCGAGCCGCTGCGAACACCAGATCGTCGTCACGCACGGTGGCGCGCTCACCTTTGTGATCGCCGCTTGGATCCGGATGCCGCTCGAGTCGGCAGGCCACGTCGACTTCCGCGGTTCACCCGGGAGCGTCACGGTGCTGCGTGAGGACGACTACTTCCACAACCGGCAGGTCGTGACGCTCGCCGGGATCGGCCATCTTCCGACCGGGGAGACCGAACGTTGATAACCTCGGTACGAGCCGTGACGAGGGGAACACGCCGTGTGGGAAGCCGTTCTGGGTGAGGCCGTGAAAGCGCTGGCGGTCGGCGCCGCCGGCGGGGTGAAGGACCTGGTGGCCAAGCGGCTCGCCCGGCGCCGCACCGCACAGGACGTCGAGGCGCTGCTCGCGGACCCCGGCAGTGCCGAGCGGGCGGTACGGGAACTGGTCGAGACCGATCCCGAATTCGCCGAGCGGTTGCAGGCGATCCTCGCGGGAGACGGTACCGGCGTCCGCGATATGCCGGGCGCGCCCGCGCATTTCGTCGACCGGGACAGGGAACGGCGAAGCGCTTCGGGTCCGGGCGTCCACGTCATCACCGGTCCGCGCGGGGCCGGGAAGAGCGCGCTCGTGTACCGGCTCGCGGACGACCTCCGCGACCGGTACCCGGATCAGGTCTACGTCGACCTCGCGGACTATCGCGACGGCACCGTGCTGCGCCGCTCGGAGGTGGCGACCAGGGTCCTGCGCGCGCTCGGGGTCGAGACGAATCTGGTGACCACGAACCCCGCCGAGCTGTGGGCCCAGTACCGGTCGGTCACCGCCCGGCGCCGGTTCCTCCTGGCCCTGGACAACGCCGAAGTGGCCACGGACGTCCGCGAACTGATCCCCCCGTCACCGTCGAGCCTCGTGCTGGTGACCGCCATCCGCCAGGACGACGACCTGCTGACCGGCAACGTCGCTCCGCCGATCGAGCTGGACTCCCTCGAACGCGACTTCGCGCTCGAACTCCTCGGCAAGGCGTCGGATCCGGCGGCCATCGAGGCGGAACGCGACGCCGCCGTCGAACTCGCCGCGCTGTGCGACCACATGCCGTTCGCCCTGGTGCAGGCCGGCGTCCGGATCCGCAAACGACTGCGGCGCGGCCCCGGCGCGGTCGCCTCGGTACTGGCCGATTTCCGGCGGACCGGGGTGCTCGGTGGTGTCGACGTCATCGCGATGGCGTTCGAGCGGTCGTTCGCCGAGTTGTCCGCCGACGCCGCGGAACTGTGCGAAGTGCTGGCGTCCCATCCCGGGCCCGATTTCACGACGGCGTCGGCGACCGCGGTCTTCGGCAAACCCGCCGGAGACGCCCTCGACGAACTCACGGACGCGGGGTTCCTGGCGCCGACGGGCACTCCCCGGCAGCGGCTGTTCAACCTGATCCGGGAGGGGGCGCGCCGACGCGGGAGCAGGGAGGTCGCGACCGATCGGGCGTTGGTCTTCTTCCGCGACCAGGCCGTGGCCGCGGACCACCGCACCAGCCCGGACCGCCTGCGTTGCTACGCGCCGGTTTCCGTGCCCGAGCCGGATTTCGAGGGCAAGGCGCCGCTCGACTGGGTGGAGGACGCCCGGGAAACCTATGGCGCGCTGGCCTTTCAGGCCTTCGAGCGGAAACGGGACGTCGAGCTCGGGCAGATCTGCGGCGCGCTGGAAGTGCTCATGCTCAACCGCGGGCACCACCGGCTTTTCGCCCACATCAACCACTGGGGCCTCCTCGCGGCGAGGCGGCATGGCGAACCGGCCCTGACCACGAGGATCCTCAGTCAGCAAGGCCGTACTTTCTTCCTGCTGCACGATTTCGACCGCGCCCAGCCATTGCTGGAGGAGGCGCTCGAAACGGTCCGGACCCTGGACAACCCGGGGCTGGAATCGTCGGTGCAGGAGTTCTGCGGCCGGTTCCACGAAGAGAAAGGGCTCCTCCCGGCCGCCGCGGACTTCCTCTGGCGGGCCGTGACACTGGACCGGGCGATGGCCGAAGCGGGCCGCCGGTCACTCGGCATCCACACCCGCATGCTGGCGAACGTGCTGCTGAAGGCCGGAGCGTACGAGCACGTCTGGGCGTTGCTCGCCGAATCCGCGCAGCAGTTCCCCGCGTCGGACGGCCGGAACCTCGGCCGGGTGTCCATGGTGCGGGCCAAATACCTCCGGACGGTCGGTCACTACGACGACGCCGAACGCGAACTGCTCGAGGCGTGGCGGCTGGTGTCCGGCGCGACGCAGTACACGGCCGAGTTCGAGGAGGAGTTCGGCAGGCTTTTCGCGGCGCGCGGGGACCACGGCCGGGCGCACACGCACTTCCAGCGTGCCTGGCAGACGTACTTCGACGCGGGACATCCGCGAGAGGCCGAGTTCCGTTCGGTCCTGGCTAACACCGGGCGACGGTGACGGGCCGCCCGCCGACCGCGTGCGTCCCTTCGACGTCCTCGTGCGAGGCGAGCAGAAGGTAGAGGTGACTCGCCAGGAGGGTCGGGTCGAGTTCCGCGGACAGCAGGAAATCGCCGCGGTCCCGGACCCGCGCGAGACAGCCGCCGGGGGCGGGGGCGGCGACGAGCCGGGCGAGCGGCCAGTGGGTGAGCAGCTCGTCGAACCGGCCCGGGTCCTCGGCGAACACGACGGCCGCACCGTCCAGCTCACGCAGGGTCGCTTGATCCGCGTGGGCGAGAACATGCCGGTGGCGCAGGCCTTCCGGCCGGATGGACGCCGGAAACCGGGCCAGTTTCCCGGTTTCGTCCCATCCGGCGGCGAGCGCGGCCACCGGATGGGTCACCGGCGCCGGATCCGGCACCGGCGGGAAGCCGGGACGGGGATCCGGCTGCTTCAGGTCCAGGAGGTCGTAGAGCACATCGCCCAGCCGCGGACCGCTCGCGGCGTCCTCGACGGCCTGGTCGACGATCGGCCGGTAGCGCTCCGGAACATGGTTCTCGATGGTCGCGTCGATCTGCTCGCGAAGCCCCTCGTCCGCCAGCTCGGCCGCGACCCGGGTCAGCAGCGCGAGCGGCGAGTCGTCCACGGTCGTGGTGGCGGCGGACGCGGCGAGAAGCACCGGTTTGCCCGCCGCGGCGGCGTACAGCGCGGCGGATCCCTGATCGGAGATCACGCAATCCGCGGCCAGCAACGCGGCCTGCCAGCCGTGATCCGGGGGAACGAGGGTGAGCCCCGCGGCGAGTTCCGGCCGTAGCCACGACTCCAGCTGCCACGGGCTGTGCGCCGCCCACACCCCGGGATGCAGGGTGAGGACGATCTGGTAGTCGTCGAGCGGCAGTTCGGTCAGCAGCCGGTGGGGCAGGTGCGGATGCGTGGCGTAAAGCGAATGCCGGCCCCAGGTCGACGCGATCGCGACGACCTTCCGGTTGCCGGCGCCGAGCGCCGCGCGGTACGCCGTCACCCGGTGCCTGCTCGCCATCATCCGGTCGTGACAGGGATCGCCGACGACGACCGCCCGGTCCAGCGCCTCCGGGCAAGCCGACTTCAGCTGCTCCCGTTGCACGGAGTGCGAGAGCGCGATCGCCGCCGGGATCACCCGGTCGTGGTGCCTGAGCCGATCCGGGTCCATCCCCGACGTGACCCGTCCGCCCGGGTAGTACTTCTGGTAGCCGATTCCGTGCGGCACCAGCAGGATCGGCCCGTTCAACTCGTGAAGGGCGTCGTTCTCGCTCGCCGCGAGGATGAGGTCGAAGGTGTTCTTCGCGGCCTGCTCCCACGGCGTGACGGCGACGCGCAGGGCGCGCAAAGCGTCACTCACCCCGGCCGAAAGGATGCCCGGCCGCGCCTCGTCGAAGGTGAAGGTGGTCTGGATCCGGAAATCGGCACTCGTCAGGGTCAGGATGTCCTGAAGCCGGTTCAACGTCGTCAACGTCCGGACGACCACGAGGAGTTGTCGTTCGGGGGCGTTGGTCAACCAGGAGCGGAACCCCGGCTCGACCGGAACCTTCGGCCAAAACGACGGGGGGGGGGTACCTTTTTCGCGCACTACCTGTCCCGGCGCGCGATCCACGCCGCGGCCTGGGTGCGGCGTTGCATGCCCAGCTTCGCGAGGACCGACGTCACGTAGTTCTTCACCGTCTTCTCGGCGAGGAACAGGCGTTCCGCGATCTCGCGGTTGGACATGCCCTGCCCGATCAGGTCCAGCACCTCGCGCTCGCGTTCGGTGAGAGACCCGAGTTCGTCCTCGGGCGGATGCCGCAGCTTGTCGAGCACCCGCGCCGTCGACAGCGGGTCGAGCAGCGACCGGCCCGCCGCGACCTCGCGGACCGCGTTGACGACGTCCTGCCCGCGGACCTGCTTCAGCAGGTACCCGGCCGCGCCCGCCATGATCGCGCCGACCATGGCCTCCTCGTCGTCGAACGCGGTCAGCATCAGGCACTGCGGCGGGTTCGGTTTCGACCGCAGCTCGCGGCAGAGCGCGATGCCGTCGCCGTCGCCCAGCCGCACGTCGACCACCGCGACGTCCGGCTCGACGTGCATCGCCACGGCCAGGGCCTCGTCGACCCCGCTCGCTTCGGCGACCACCTCGATGTCGGGCTCGTCGGTGAGGAGGTCACGCAGACCGCGCCTCACCACCTCGTGGTCGTCGATGAGCAGTACCTGGATCGGCATACCCCCACGTTACTTCGCGGCGGCCCAGTAAATCGCCTTGGCCACCTGCGAGTACAAGCCCTTCGGGTGATCGCGGAACAACGGTTCGGTGCCGAACAGCACCGCTCGCCCGCCGAGCCCCGACGTCCCGGACACGACCGCGGCCTGTCCCGCCGCCTCCAGCGGCCCGCCCGTTCCGTCGTCCCGCGTCCGCCAATGCCCCGCGACCAGCGGATTCCCGCTCGCGTAGCGCTGCTCGACACTGACCGAGGAGCCGAGATCGGTGAACCAGAACGGCCCGTAGACGAACGAGTCCGGCAGCGCGCCGCCGCCCACCGGTCCGGCCCCGTTGACGACCGAGACGACACCGTTCCCGTCCTCCCAGCCCGCCACCGGACGAGCTTCGAGAAGTCCCACGTCCGTGTTGAACCGCGCGCCCGTGGCACCGCGCGTGACCACGCCGCCGCGACCGAGGAAGGCGCGCAAAGCGTCCTTCGCGGCCGGATCGAGGTCGGTGTAGCGCAGTCCCGACGAGACGAACAGCAGGTCCACCCGGGACCAGTCGAAGCCGGCGTTGAGCACCGCCGTCGACACCGGCCGCACGTCGAAGCCCATGTCCCGCAGCGCTTTCAGCTCGTCGGGTCCGACGGCGGCCGCGATGGTCTTGCGGGTCAGCGGCGTCGCCGTCCCGCGTGCTTCGGTGAACCGGACGCCGTAACGGTCCGCCACCTCGGCGGCCGCCGGGCGGGCCGACGCGGGGACGACGATCGTGCCGTCGTCCGTCCGTCCCAGCGCGAGGCCCCGGTTCAGCAGGTCGTTGACGGCGCTGACGTCCTTGCCGTCGACGAGCTTCAGCGCGAGGTCACGGCCGGGCGCGGCGTCGATGCCGCCGGTGGGCGACGCCGCGACGACGTCGTGCGCCCGGACGTCGAGCCTGCCCTGTTTGACGATGTCGACCGACGCGCCCCACAGCAGGCGATGGCTCCAGCCGGAGATGTCGTACATGACCGGCACCTTCGCCGAGATGTCGCTGCCCTGCTCCAGCATCACGTTCGCCAGGCCGCGCTTCGGCTGGTGCATGTCGACCACGTACGAGCCGGCCGGATACCGGCGCCCGGCCATTGAGAACGGGCGGTCCGCCTGCCGCACGCGGACGTCGTTGGCCACCAGGTGGTCGACAAGGCGCGAGGCGGCGACGGCGGAACGCTGATCCGCGCCGGCCGGGACGACGTACGCGCGCGGGAACTCGGTGCGGTAGCGGTCTTCCGGCCCGAAACCGGGCACGAACCCGTCGGGGATGTCGCGCTGCGCCTCACCGGCCGTGCCGCGGCGGAACATCTCGATCTGGTTCGCGATGAGTTCGCCGCGGTTGCGGTCGACGTAGGCCAGCGTGCTGCCGATGGTGGCCTCGACGACCTCGGTGTTGATCACCGCGCGCCGCTGGAGTTCCGGCACCGGCTGCGTCTCGTAGTCCGCGTTGTTGACCCGCATCGGAATCTCGATCGTGAAGGACACCGCGCCGTGGTACATCGCGTACTGGGCGGTGTAGATCGGCGCCCAGCCGTCCCAGCTGCCGGGTTCGTAGTCGCGGAACGGGATTTCGGGCTTCGCCGTCTCCGGCCGTCCGAGGGCCTGGACCGCCTTCTCCATGCCGAGCCCGTTGGCGTACCCGTGCTTGAGGTAGAGGTCGAAGTCGTAGTTCTGGCCGTGCGGCGGGGTGGTCGGCTCGATGAGCGTGTTCGCGACGTAACCGTGTTCGTCCAGCATCATCAGCGGCTGCTTGCCGATGGCGATCCCGCGCATGGCCCGCACCTCCGGCTGCGACGCGGTGACGAAGTCGCGGTTGGGGTCGAAACCCTGCGACGTCTGCCGCGTGCCGGCGACCCGGCCGTCCGGATTGGCCGTGACGTTGAAGTAGAAGCGGTTCCGTTTAAGCAGTTCGGCGGTCTTGCGATCGTTCGACGTCGCCAGCTTCTCGATGACGCGGAGCGCGCCGTCGGTCCCTTCCCATTCGTTGCCGTGGATGTTGTTGTTGATCCACACCGGCGCCTTGTAGCCGTGGCGCAGGAACGGGTCGCGCGCGGCGCGGGCCGGGTCGTTCTCGATCAGCGACCGCCAAGCGTCCTGCCGCCGCGTCTCGAACGGGCTCTCCGGCGCGGTGATCGTCACGAGGTAGAGGTCCCGGCCGAGGCCCGACCGCCCGGCGATCTCGACGGAGATCCGATCGCTGCGCGCCTGCAACGCGTTCAGCTTCGGCGCGATCGCGTGATACGGCGCGAGCCCGAGCTTGATCGACTTGTCGGCCGCGTTCTCCGGGTACACCCGCAGCTTCGTCTTGCGCGGATAGCCGGAATGGTCGCCCGCGAGATTCTCGCCGGCCGCGGCCCGCGCGGCGCCCATCGGCTGATCGGCCGCGGCGATTTCGTTGCGTTCCGGCCCGTTGCCGGGGTCCCGGTGCGTCGTCGGCGGCGGCGCCGCGTACGCCGGCGCGGCGACCGCGCTCAGGGACAGCACGAGGGCCAGGAACACGGTGCGAGCCGAACGCGACAAGGGCCACCTCCAGGGACGTCGGCACAGTGTTTCCGCCGAACGAACGCCCCACAAGACCCGAAAGGCGGCTAGGCCGTGTCCTGCAAGTCTTGTTCGCGGTCTCCGCGCCCAAGCGGTCCCTGGCGGCACGGGCGGACGCGGCCGAGTACGACCCGGTACGAGGCCGGCCCGCCCGCACCGCCAGGAACCACCTGGATCACGAAGCCCATCGAACAGACTTACAGGACACGGCCTAGGCACTGTCCGGTAAGTCAAGTCCGCGGTCTTCGCGCCTAACCGGGCGCCGGGAAGCGGATTTCGTTCCGGTCGATCTTGGCGTCGGCCGCCTCGATCAGGTCCACGCCGAGGCTGTTCGCGAGCTGGAGGAGGTACAGCGTGACGTCGGCGATCTCGTCGACGACGTTGTGTGCCAGTTCAGGGTCGGAACGCCACTTCGCGGACTCCTCCGGGGTGAGCCACTGGAACAGCGAAGTCAGCTCGCCGACTTCGCCGGACAGCGCCATGACCAGGTTCTTCGGTGTGTGGAACGGTTCCCAGTCCCGTGCCGCGGCGAAGTCGCGGAGGCGCTGGTTGAGGTCGTCGAGTGTCACGTGCCGTGCCTACCAGATCGTCACGGTGCGCGAACGGCCGTATGGCGGACGACCGTTGACATGCAATTTGCAACTTGCATAACGTCGTTCCGCGTCGGGAGCGGAGATCCGGAAGGAAAGTCTTGACGTATCAGCGAAGCCTTCGGTCTCGCGTGCTCTCCATCGCGTTCGTGCCGTGCGCGGCCCTGGTGCTCGTCGCGTTGTTCATCGGCGGATTCCTCGTCCAGCAGGCCATCGAGGACCGCGACGACGCCGCGAACGGAGCGGTCGCCCTTGCCGAGGCGAGCCGGGGGCTCGCGTCGCTGCAGCGGGAACGGGCGGTCGCGTTGAAGGCGCCCGGCAGCCGCTCCGCCACCTACATCGCGTACGCCGATCGCATCGACACCTCGCTTTCCTCCGTGCGCGAGATCGTGCGGGCGGCCCCCGACGCCGAGGTCGGCTACCAGCAGACGATCGCCGTCGAACTGCTCACCGCGGTCGAAGGCATGGACCGCAGCGATTCCCTCGCGGTCGCCGGGATCGACGACGCGGGGCGGCGCGACTACGCCGCCACCGTGGGCGCCTACCGGTCCAGGCTCGACGCGATCGCCGGAAAACTGACGGAAAGTAGCCGCCGGGCCTACCGGGATCTCGTCGCGAGCGAGGCCTGGGGCCGGTTCGGCGCGGTCGAAACCGCGTTGAGCGCGGCCACGCCGCCGCCCGTCGGCCAGGCCGCCTGGCGGGTCGCGGCCGGCGTCGTCGGCCGGACTCTCGGTGACCTCGCCGCGCGCCAGATCGAGTACTCGGCGCAGCTCGCGGCCGACGGCGGGCGCCGGGTGCTGAGCGGCGCGCTCGCCGCCGCCGCGGCGATTTCGCTGCTCGCGGGGGTGGTGATGGCGATCGTCATGCAGCTCGCCCGTCGGCTGCCGATGACCCCGCCGAGCTGGTCACACCTGGTGAGCGATTACGCCGAAAAGAGCACGCTGTTGGCCCACACGAGTCGGCGAAGCGGTCGGGCAGACTTGTCCGGGTGAGTTCCCCGACGGATCTGCGCCCCTACCTGCGTACCTTGGACGCGGAAACGCTGGCGGACCTGCTGCACGCCCAAGCCGAGCGTGACCCTCTGTTACGGCAGGCGTTGGAGAGCCGCTTCGTCACCCAGGGGAGTGACCTCGCCGAGGCGCACCGCCTCCTCGACACCGCCGTGATGGCGAGCAACGTCGAATACGCCGCGAAGGTCGGTTCCGTCCTCGACACGCTTCAGCGGCTTCTCGACGCCGGAAGCCGGGCCGATCTCGCCCCGCTCGCCCGCCGGACCGTGGACGACATCAGCGAGATGCTGGAGCAGATCGACGACGCCTCTGGCGAGGTCGCGGACCGGCTGGACCGGGCCGTCGAGCTGTACGCGCGGGCCTGCGTGGCGCATCCGCCGGATCCCGAGAGCCTGGCCGCCTGGATCCTCGAAGTGGAGTTCGACGGCCCCGGCTGGCCGGTCATCGAGCTGGCCGACTTCGCCTCCGCGTTGGGAGACAAGGGAATCGCGCGGATAAAGTCCACTGTGGACGATGTGCTGGCCGAGCATTCGTCCGGCGCGCGACGCGAGACCGCCGAGCGGCTGCGCGAGGAGCTGGCGGAGGTCTCCGGCGACGTCGACGCGCTCGTCGCGATCCTCGCCGCCAAGCCGCCGCGGGTGGACGTCAGTCTCAAGATCGTGCGCGTGCTGCGCGCGGCGGGACGGCACAGCGAGGCCATCGCGCATGCGGCGCGGGCGCTCACGCACGACAAGAAGGAAGAGGCGCCTCCGCCGGAGGAAGAGTCGGTTCCCTTGTCGCGCAAAGACTTCGACGAGACTCCCACGGCCGCGACGTACCTCGCGCTGCGCGAAGAGTCGCTGGAAACGGGGCGCTGGGTCCCGCAGCGGAAGACCGCGCTGGCCCGTCTGCGTGAACTCGCCGCCGGGAGCACGGAGGCCGCCGACGAACTCGTCCGCGCGCTGCTCGGTGAGGACCGCGCCGACGAGGCATGGCGGGCGGCGGTGCGGTTCGAGGCGTCATTGCCGGTGCGGGTCGAACTCGCGGATTCCCGTTCCGTCGCCCATCCGGCCGAAACCATTCCCGTGTACCGGGACCATGTCGAAGAATTGATCACGCGAAAGGATCCGACCGCCTACCGCGAGGCCGCCCGGCAACTGCGCAAACTGCGCACGGCGCACAAAAAGGCCGGTACGGCTGAAGAATTCAGCTCGTACCTCGGCACATTGGTGGAAACACACAAACGCAAGACGCGGCTGATCGCCGAGGTCAAAGCGGCGAGAATAGCGATTCCCAAACCGGTCAGGGCGTAACCGCGCCCGCCGCCTGTCGTTATTCGCGATGAACCGAGGAAACCCCGCGAAGAGGTCGAAGTCGCGGTGGCCGGTGAACCGGTGTCCGCCCGCGTCCGGGACCCCGCGTTCCGCGCCCAGGGCCACCGCGACGAACCCGGCCGGGTCCGCGTGAAAACATGTCGTCATGAGTCCGGTTCGAGATTCGTCGGCCCGCTACGCACCCGCGGCCCGCTCGATGAAAACATGTGATTCATGAGTCCGGTGAGCCGTGCCCGCAAGAAGGCAGCCCAGCCCTCCACTCCGAGTGTGACGGGCCTCTTCAAGGACGTCCTCCGGGACTTCTCGACCCTGGGTGCCGAACCCGAGGTGCTCGACGTCGAACTGCTGACCTCCGAGGTGCTCGGCCAGTGGTGGGAGATCGAGCTCGAAGAGGACGAAACGCCGCTGGGCCTGGAGCTCATCGCGTTCGCCGAGCGGAAGATCACCCCCGCCGCGGCCGCGCTGCTCGCCGGGCTGAAGGTCTTCGCCGAGACCGAGGAGGAGCGCGAGGCGGCCGCTTCGGCGCTGAACACCGTGCTGGGCCGCGGCATCCCGGAACCGGAATGGGCGGCGGAGCTGGCCGCGGTGACCGTCGGGGAATGCTGGCGGACCGGTGACGTCTTCGGTGACGAGTCCTCACTCCTGTGCGTCTTCTCCCGCGGCGGTGCCGAGCACGGCCTGCTCGCGCTGGTCGACTTCACCGAGGGTGGCCGGATCCGCGACGTCGTCGTGGTCGACAAGCCGCAGGACGTACTGGCCGAGATGCGGCAGCAGGCCGCCGACGACCCGGAACTCGTCACGCTGGAGCGGGTGCTGCCCGAGCGCGCCCACCAGCTGCTCGCGGACGGGCTGGCCGCGACGGACGTCGTCGAGGAGCCCGACGTCAGCGAGGACTACGCACGGTTCCACGCGCTCGCGCTGGGCTGGATCCGGGCGCTCCCCGCTCCCGAGCCGTCGCCCGAGATCACCGAATGGCCCGAGCAGGTCCGCGAAGAGGTCGTCGCCGACTTCATCGGGTCCGGACTGGTGGAGGACACGGAGGCGACGCGGTTCTACGCACGCCTGCTTGTGGACTACGGCTGCGAAACCGAGCCGGGCAGCCCGCTGCGGGTCGGGCCCGAGAAGCTCGCCCGGTTCCTCGAATCGCTGCTGGACGGCGAGTTCGAGATCGACGAGGCCTACGAAGACGCGCTGGAGCCCGCTCTGCTCGGCTGGGTCACCTGGGCCGCCGATCGCGCCGGGCTTCCCGAGGCCGCGCGTGTGGCACTGCTGGAGAGCGCGACCGAGTTCCTGGAGGAATTCGCGCAGGACGAGGACTCCACGCTCGATGTCTACTTCGACGGCTCCGAAGGGATCGAAGACCCGGCGGAACTCGCGGAAGCCTTGGCGCGCCGGATGTTCGCCGTCCCGACGGTCTACGCGGAGATCGGGGACGAGGAGCTGGAGCTCGAACCCGCCGACCCCGAACAGCGTCGTCTGCTGGTGATCGGCGAGCACCCCGAGTACCACGAAGCGCTGGCCGAGGAGACCTTCGACGGCGAACCGCGGATGCGGCTCGCGCTCAAGACCGCGATCGTCGACCAGCTCTGGGCCGACGAGCCCGCCGAGGTCTGGCAGGCCGTGCGCCGGCTGAGCGAGACCGGGCAGGAGCGCGACGAGATCTTCGACCGCCTCATCGACGCGCTGTCCGCCCAGCTCACCGATGCGGGCGAGCACGAGATGGACTACGACATCGACGACTACCGGAAGGCTCTCGGCGAGCTCGCCTGACGTCCCTTTTCCCCGGTCACACCTCTCAAGCCCTTGCCATCCCCTCCCATTCTGTCTAGTCTGTCTAGATGGAAGCAGCAACCTGGCAAGTACAGGACGCCAAGCAGCGGCTGAGCGAGCTGCTGCGCCGGGCCGCGGCCGATGGGCCGCAGTTCGTGACGAAACATGGAGAGGAGGTGGCCGTGGTGCTGGACATCGTGGATTACCGCAGGTTGACCGGAAGCGGTGAAGCGATCGATTTCAAGCTCGTGCTTTCCGGGGAACAGCACCATCCCGAATACGGGGAGGCGCTGGCCGACGTGCTGGAGGAGATCGCCGCCGAACGCGCGGAAGACCTGCCGAGAGATGCCGCGGAGGTGAGCGGGTGAGCATTCTGCTGGACACGAACATCGTGTCCGAGGCACGGCGCCGCACGCAGAACCCGGGTTTCGCCCGGTGGTGGGGCGGAGTGTCGTCGAGCAGGCTCTATTTGAGCGTGCTGACGGTGGGGGAAATCGAGAGGGGGATAACGAAACTCAGGCATCGAGGGGAGCGGGACAGGGAGCGTGCGGACGCGCTGGCCGACTGGCTGGCCGGGCTCACCACGCAGTTTTCGGAACGGATCCTTCCGGTGACCGCCGAAATCACGGCCGAATGGGGCAGGCAGTACGCGCCGCGGAAAGTGCCGTCCATCGACGGGCTGATCGCCGCGACCGCCCGGGTCCACGAGCTGACCCTGGTCACCAGGAACCTCGCCGACATGGCCGGGCTCGGTGCGCAGGTGCACGATCCGTTCGACTGAGCGGACCTCCGTGCGGATCAAGACGTCCGGACGGCTTGATCGGCCAGAGTTGCCGCCGCGGTTCGGCCCGGCGGTTCGGCCCGCGGTTCAGCCGAGAGGTGCCGCTGGGGTGCCCTTGCTCTCCGTGACTTGCGGCTTCTTCCGGCGACGGTCCCCGCGTGCGTCGTCGAAGTCGACGACGAAGGCGCCGGCGGCCATGGCCACCAGGAGTGCGAGTCCGAGAATCGAGCCGACCCAGGTCAGGATGATCGAGAACATCGTGAGCCTCCTCCCTGCTCAAGGCCTTTTCGAGACCTCTTGAACCCCTGACACAAGGGTCGCCTCGGGGGGCTGTAGCCGGTATCGGCCAACCGGTTACACGTACTGAGCGTGGATCGGCCGATCGGCCGAGGAAAGCCACCGCCCGGCAGCGGTGCGCGACCGGCGGGCGCCGTCGGCTCTCCGGTGGTGCGAAGGCTGGTCCTTGTGAGGGAACGGCCGGAAGTCGCCCGTGTGATCGGCTTCCGGCGAAGTGATCTTGAAACTTGTCGTGAACGCTCGCTGTGAGTAGAGAATCCGCAGGTGCCCGGTCACGCCATGTGGCGGTCTGGCCGACGTGACTCGCGCGTTAAGCCCCGGAAATTGCTTAGTTGGCGCCGAACTCTGGTGTGCGGACCCCGATCACGCGAGTTCCGCCTCCGATCACGCGAGTTACGGCTCTGCTCACGCGAGTTCTGGCTCCGGCCCGTGAGTTACGGCTCTGGTCACGTGAGTTACGGCTCTGGTCACGCGAGTTCCGCCTACGGCCTCAAAGCTTGCGCAGCCGGACCCGGTTGATCGCGTGATCGGCGTCCTTGCGGAGCACGAGGGTCGCCCGCGGCCGGGTCGGCTTGATGTTCTCCATCAGGTTCGGCTCGTTGATCGTGCGCCACAGGTGGCGTGCCTCGGCACGGGCCTCGTCGTCCGGGAGGCCGGCGAAGTGGTGGAAGTGCGACGCGGGGTCCGCGAAGGCGGTGTGCCGCAGCTTGAGGAAGCGCTCGACGTACCAGCGTTCGATGTCGGTCGTCGGCGCGTCCACGTAGATCGAGAAATCGAACAGATCAGAGACGGTGAGCCGAGGGCCGGGCTGAAGGACGTTCAACCCTTCGAGGATCAGGATGTCGGGCCGCTGAACGACCTGTTCCTCGTCGGGAAGGATGTCGTAGGCGAGGTGCGAGTACACCGGAGCGCTGACCCGTTCCGCCCCGGACTTCACGTCGGTGACGAACCGCAGCAATGCCCGCCGGTCGTAGCTTTCCGGAAAACCCTTGCGGTGCATGATCCCGCGCCGCACCAGTTCCGCACGCGGGTAGAGGAACCCGTCGGTGGTGACCAGGTCGACCCTGGGGTGATCCGGCCAGCGGGCGAGCAGGGTGCGCAGGATGCGCGCGGTGGTCGATTTGCCGACGGCGACGCTGCCGGCGATGCCGATGATGTACGGCACCTTGGTGCCGCGACTGTCTTCACCGAGAAAGGTGGTGGTGGCTTCGTACAACCGTTGCCGGGCGGCGACCTGGAGATTGATCAGCCGGGAGAGCGGCAGGTAGACCTCGGCGACCTCGGCCAGATCGACCTGTTCACCGAGACCGCGCAGCCGCAGCAGTTCCGCGGCGGTCAGCGGCAGAGGAGTCGACCTGCGCAACTCGCGCCACTGCTCACGGTGCAACTCGACGTAGGGACTGAGCTCACGGACCCGCGGCATCGCACACTCCTCGCCCGTCGCCTGCGCTGGCGCCGTACAAAACCGTGTTGACGAGTTCTCGGCGGGTGAACGTGCCTCGAACCGGATGAAGCCGCTTTAACGGTAGGGCTTACGGCTCGTGAACGCGCTGCGATGTGATGTACCCCGCTCCGGGGCGTTACCGTCCGTTACGGGGACGGCCCGGGGTGAAGACCTCGTTCCACGCCGCGGCGACCTGCCGCGCGCAGGACGCGGGCGCGACCCCGCCGAAGCCGGTACCGAGTCCGGGCATCGCGATCGTGTGCACGAGATCACGGACCCGGCCCTGGTCGAGCCTGCCGTCGCGCCACTGCTGGAACACCGCCCGGGCGGCCAGGTACGGATGCACGGTGTCACGCGGGAGGTGTTCGCCGGGTTCCCGCATCGTCGGCGCGCTGATCAGCCAGGCGGGCTCGGCCTCGCCGGTGGGCACGATCACCGCTTCGCCGATCGGGAGCTCCCCGCCGTGGTAGGCGAGGACGGCGCTGCGCACGTTCTGCTCGACCTCGGAATAGGCGCGGGCGTACACGGCGTCGATACCGCCGCGCATCCAGCCGTAGGAGTTCGCAGGGCTGACGACGGCCTGCGCGACGACGTCGAGGACGGACCCGCGGTGCACGAAGACCCGGCCGTCCACAGTGTCCGCGACGGTCGTCCAGGCTTGTGCGAGCAGGTCATCGACGGCGCACAGCACCAGCTCCGGAGTGGGGCGGTCCGGCAAGGGAGCGAAGGAGGAGCCGGTGTCCTCGTGGCCGGTGCGCGTGCCCGGTTCGGCGGTCACGCCCTAAGCATGGCAAAAAAAGCCACCGGGCGTAACCGGTGCGCATACCGGCTGTCCGAGTGAAAGTCGCCACGCGCGCCGTGCGTAATCTGGCGGGGTGTCACGGATCGCGTACTTCGGCCCCCAGGGAACCTTCACCGAACAGGCCGCGCGCCGGCTCGCCCCCGGTGAGGAGCTGATCCCGGCGGAGACCATCCCCGCGGCGCTGGCCGCGGTGCGCTCGGGCGCGGCCGACGCCGCTTGCGTCCCGATCGAGAACTCCGTGGAGGGCGCGGTCACCGCCACCCTCGACAGCCTGAGCGAGGCCGAGCCGGTCGTCGCGGTGGCGGAGGTGCTGCTGCCGGTCCACTTCAGCGTGCTGACCCGGCCGGGCGCCACCGAGATCCGCACCGTGGCCAGCCATCCGCACGCGCTCGCTCAGGTCCGCCACTGGGTGGAGGCGAATCTGCCGGGCGCGCGTCCGGTCGCGACGTCGTCCACGGCGGCGGCCGCGGTCGCGGTCGACGCGGGCGAGTTCGACGCCGCCGTCACCGCGCCGGTCGCCGTCGAGCACTACCCGCTGGAGGTGCGGGCCACCGAGGTCGCCGACGTCCGCGACGCCAAGACCCGGTTCATCCTCGTCCGCACGCCCGGTGACCTGCCGGAACCGACCGGGGCGGACCGCACGTCGATCGTCGCCGCCGCCACGAACCGGACCGGCGCCTTGGCGGAACTGCTCACCGAACTGGCGGTCCGCGGGATCAACCTGACCAAGCTGGACGCCCGGCCGACCAGGAACAACTTCGGCGAGTACCGCTTCTTCATCGACTTCGAGGGGCATGTGGCCGAGCCGAGGATCGGCGACGCGCTGGCCGCGTTGCGCCGCCGGTGCCGGAATGTGCGGTTCCTCGGCTCCCACCCGCGCGCGGACAACGGCACGACCGAGATCGAGCCGGGTGCCGCCAACGACGATTTCACCGACGCGATCGGCTGGGTCGAGTCGGTACGGAAGGGAGCACAGGCGTGAAACTTCTCCTCGTCCGCCACGGCCAGACCGAGGGCAACGTGCGAGGCGCGCTCGACACCGCGTTGCCTGGGCCGCCGCTCACCGAGCTGGGCCGTGAGCAGGCCCGCGATCTCACGACGCGGCTGGACGGCGAGCCGATCGTCGCGGTCTACGCCTCGCAGGCGGTCCGCGCCCAGCAGACCGCCGCGCCGCTGGCGGCGAAACTCGGCTTGGACGTCCAGGTCCTCGACGGCGTGCACGAGGTCGCGGCAGGCGACCTCGAAGGCAAGACGGACAAGGACTCGATCACGACCTACATGAGCGTCGTGCGGCGGTGGACACTCGGCGAGCTCGACCCGCCCATCCCCGGTGGCGAGACCGGCGCGCAGGTCCGCGCCCGCATGCTCGACGCGGTCGCCCGGTTGCGCGCCAAGCACGAGCAGGCCGACCCCGACGGCACGGTGGTGCTGGTGAGCCACGGCGGCGCGATCCGCCTCGGCGGCGAATGGCTCGCCGGGAACGTGACCGCCGAGGTCGCCAACCAAGGGCTCATCCCGAACACCGGGATCGTCGAACTCGTCGCCAGCCCTGCCGGCTGGACCTGTCTCACCTGGGCGGAAGCCCCCGTCGAACGCTGACCAGGGACGTTTGCCTCCTCGTCCGCCGGGGAATACCCCCCACGAGATCGATTAACACCTTGTGGGGAATTAACCGGTGGAGCGCAACCCCCACGACGGACAACACGTCTACTGGACGTGGGTCACCCGGCAGCGTCCGACTCAGGGAGGCGAATGACCATGGTTCGTTCGAAACTGATCTCCATCGGCGGTCTCGTCGCGGGTACCGCCGGGCTTCTGCTGCTCAGCGCCTGCGGTTCGGAGACCGCGCCCGTCGCGCAGAACACGTCCGCGTCGCCGTCCAGTTCGGCGCCGGACACCTCCGCCGCGCCCAGCGCGAGCTCTTCGAGCCCGGCGCCTTCCCCGCAGCCCGCCCAGCCGCCCGCGCAGGAACCGAAGAACGACGGGCTGTGCAAGGCCGGTGACGTCAAACTGTCCATCAAGGACAGTGACGCCGCCGCGGGCACGGTGTACCGCGAGCTCGTCATCACCAACGCGAGCGGGCACCCGTGCACCGTCCAGGGTTTCCCGGGCATCTCGTACGTGACCGGAGCCGACGGCCACCAGGTCGGCGAGGCCGCGTTCCGCGACGGCGCCAAGGGCGCCCCCGTGCAGCTCTCCAACGGGGAGAGCGCGATCGCCGACGTCGGTTTCGTGAACGTCCGCAACTACGACGAGGCGGTCTGCAAGCCCACCGAGACCCGAGGGCTGCGGGTGTACCTGCCGCAGGAGACGGCGTCGAACTTCGTGCCGGTGCAGGGGCTCGGCTGTGCGGGGAAGATCCCGGGCAACCAGCTGACCGTCAAGACCGTCCACAAGGGCTAGAGCTGGGTGCAGAGCTGTTCGGCCCGCGCCAGATGGCGCTGCCCCGAGATCTGGTTGAAGTGCAGGCTGAACACCATCCGGCTGACCCCGTCGATATGTTCGGCCAGCGGCCGGTAGGTGTCGTTGGCGGCGGCCGCCGCGGCGGAGAGTTCGCGTGCGGCCGTCATCCGGTGCAGGACCTCGGGGGCGAGGACGGCCACGGTCCGTTCGCCGGGTGCAGAGTCGGTGGTGTCCGGGATCGTGCCGACCCTGGCCAGCGCCGAACAGGCGTCTTGCGCGTCTTCGAGCGCCCCCGCGTTGACGCCCGAGAGCGCCCACAGCATGCCGATCACGCCACCGCCGATCACGAAACCGGCGACGGCGGTCAGTACCTGCGGGCGTCTCGAAGGTTCTGTCGTCCCCACGCCGGCCTCCGGCACCAGTGTCTGCTGCATCGCGGACCTCCCCGTCACCCGTGGCGGTGATGGGCTATTTCAGCACCAAAGGCCTTTGTTTTCACCGGTCTCGGTGGAGAACCCGCTCCTCCGTGGCCGATTCGTCATCGAAGGCTCCTTGCCGTAACGAGACGAACGCGAAACCGGCTACTCCGAACAGCAGCAGCCCGGACGTGAGGAACGTCCGGGCCGGGGAACCGAGGGTGTGGGTGAGGACGCCGCCGAGCAGGGCGCCGATCGGGATCGCTCCCCAGACGACGGTGCGCCACACGCCGAGGACCCGGCCGAGCAGCTCGCCGGGGACGAGCCTGTGCCGCGCCGTTCCGAGCACGATGTTCACCGCGACCACGGCGGCCGCGAACAGGCCGAACAGCGCCGCTCCCGCCACCGGCGAGCTCGTCAGGCCCATGCCGGTGAACGCCGCGCCGCAACCGGCCGTGCCCCCGACGAGCACCGCGCGACGGCTGGTCGCCTTCACCAGCCGCGGGGCGACGGCCGCGCCGAGCAAACCGCCGATGCCGCCGACGAACGCGAAGAGCCCGAAGGCCGCTTCGCTGAGACGCAGGTACTCGATCGCGTACAGCACCAGCTGCGCCTGCGCGAGTTCGCTGACCAGGCTGATCAGCCCGGCGATGACGACCAAGCGAAGCACCAGCCGGCTGTGCTTCAGCCAGCGAAATCCCTCCGCCAGCTCGGCGCGGAGGTCGACGGGCGCGTTGTCGGTGGCTCTCGGCCGATAGCTCCCGGCGAGGCCGATCAACACGACTGCAGCGATCGCGAAGCCCACCGAGTTGAGCAGGAACGGGAACGTCGCGAAGAGCGCGAAGGTGGCGCTGCCGACCGGCCCGCCCAGGAAGGTCTGCCCCACGATCTCGCACGCCTGGAGCTTGCTGTTCGCGCTGTCGAGCGACCCCTTGCCGACGACCGCCGGGATCAGCACGTTCGCGGCGCTGTCGGCGACCACCTCCGCGAACCCGATGAGCAGCGCGGCGGCGTAGACCAGCCAGATCGTCACCCCGCCCGCCGCGACCAGGGCGGCCGTCCCGCCGACGACGACCGCGCGGACGCCGTTCGCGAGGATCATCGCCCGCCGCCGGTCGATGCGGTCCAGCAGCGCGCCCGCGGGGAGCGCGAACAGCAGCCACGGCAGGAACTGGGTCGCCGAAAGACCCGCGATGAGCAGCGGGTCGCGGGTCAGGGTGACCGCGAGCAGCGGGAACGCGACCTTGCCGATCCCGTCGCCGAGGTTCGACGCCGCGCTGGACGCGAGCAACCAGCGCAGCCGCCGGTCACCCCTCCCTCGTGTCGCCGATTCGGGCATGGGCCGCCTCCCCAGGCATTCGCCGGCGCCTGCCGACGACAACGTGTCGAAAAGTTTAGCGGGGGCTGTCGCCCAAAGTGGCCGGGTTGTTACACCCAGTTAAGAATCCGGAGAACCCGTGGTACTCCACGAACGAAAATCACCGACCATCCCGCCTTCGGCGCGGATTCCGTCGCGGGGGAGCGAGGGACCTTTGCTCTCGCCCGTCCGGCGGCTCAGCCCCACCCGAGTTCGTGCAGGCGCGCGTCGTCGATGCCGAAATGATGGCCCACCTCGTGGATGACCGTGATCAGCACCTCCTCGACGACGTCGTCCTCGGTGTCGCACATCTCCAGCAGCGGGCGCCGGTAGATCGAGATCCGGTCCGGCAGCACCCCGCCGTACTCGTGGGTGCGCTCGGTCAGCGCGACCCCGTGGTACAGGCCGAGGATCGTGGGCGACTCCTCGTTGAACTCCTCCACGAGTACCACGACGTTGTCCATGGCGTCCGCGAATTCGGGCGGGAGCTCGTCCAGCGCCTCCGAAACCAGCTCCTCGAAACGCTGCTGGGTCATCTCGACGGGCACGCGGTCACCCTCCGGTCTTCGGGGCCGAAGACGACGTAGACGACGCTGCCGGCGGGGTCTCGCCGGTGCCGACCTTGACGCTCCCGGTGACCGGCGCCAGCCCCTTCTTGTCCGGCAAGACCGCCGCCACCTTGCAGTTCACCAGTGTCGACCCGGCGTCCCAGCTCTCCTGCTCGCGGACGTCCCAGCTGATGATGAGCTTCTTCGCCGCCAGGTCCGCGTTGCCGGTGTACTCCTGCGAGGCCGTCGAGCACTCGGTGTCCAGCCAGGTGTTCTGCTGCTCCTGCGACGGATAGCCGTCCTTGAACTTCGTCTTGAGGTCGAGCGTCGCGAAGATCTCGTACGAATGCGGCTGCGCGCAGTCGACGGGGTCGCCGAAGCTGTTGTTGAGCAGCGCGAGGCAGGTGCCCGGCTCCCAGACGGCGGACTGGTCCTGCTCCTTCGCCTGCCCCTTGGTCGGCTGGAGCTTGCCGCCCTGGCCCGCCCACTGCAGACCGCATCGCAGCTGCCGGTCGCCGTCCGCCCACTGCGCGGGCGTCGGCCGGAGCAGGTTCATGCTCAGTTTGCCGTACGGATCCAGCGTGCGGCCGAGGTACGGCTTGACGTCGATCGTGCACTGCGACCTGGAGATCTCCTGCCACTGCTCCAGGTTCGGGCTCGGCGCTCCCGGCGGGTACTGCGCGCCGATGTCGACGATGCTGGTGACCTCGAACAGGTGGGCCTCGGCGCACGGCACGCGCCGCGCGTCGGTGGCGTCCGGATTGTTCCAGGTCAGACAGGTGCCAGGAGGAGACTGGAACGCCTCGGCCGCGGCGGGCGACAGTTTGGGGGCGCCGCCGCCCGCACCGCCCTCCGGGCCCACGTTCCACGAAAACGCCACACTCAGCGAAAGCGCGATGATCGCGCCCGCGAACACACCGGCCATGATGAGCCGGGTGCGCAGGGTGCTCAGCGCGTTTCGCGGGTCACGGAACCGCTCGGCCTGTTGAGACATCGACTCCATGATGCCCGCGCCGCACGTAAGGTGCGTGTACCGGGTGGTTAGTGTTGGACACGGGTTCGTGGCGAGGGCGATTTACGGAGCTTCGATGACGCAGGATGACAACCAGGGGGCGCAGCCGCCCCAGGAGCCGCCGAAGCGCGGCTCGATGCGCTTTCAGGACGGCAGCACGCAGGCGCGGCAGCCGTCGTTGGCCGAGCAGCGGGCGCGGCAGCAGGCGCTGGCGGAGGAGGAGCGCCAGGAGGCGCTCGCCGCCGAAGCCGCGCGCGCCGCGGAAAAGAAGTCTTCGACCAAGAAGAAGATCCTCATCGGAACCGGGGTGACGGTCGGTCTGGTCGGTCTGGTCGCGACGTTCTACACGGTCGCGAAGCCGGACGAGGTCACGGCGGTCTGCGCCGCGAAGGACACGGAGATCGTCCAGGACGATCGGAACTGCGACGAGAACTACGTCCGGTCACAGGGCGGTTACGTCAGCGGCGGGTTCTTCTTCCTCCCCATCGGCGGTTTCGGTGGGCCGATGCAGAGCTACCGCTACAACTACGGCGGGAGCGGGCAGATCGGTCAGCGCGTCTCCGGCGGCTCGTACACCGCGCCGCCGGGCGCGAACGTCAGCACCAAATCGGGCAAGTCCGTCCAGCGCGGCGGGTTCGGCATCAGCGGCAAGAGCGGCAGCAGCGGCAAGAGCGGGGGCTCGTAGGTGTACCGGGATTCCAAGCCGCCCCGGCGGGATTGGCAGAACATCGTCGAGGAGCAGGGCCTGGTCTTCGGCACCCCCGCGCGTGACGGCTCCGGCAAATCCCGGCCGTACTGGGACGAGTCGGTCCACTACGTCTTCGACATGGACGAAATCCTGTCCGTCGAGGCGGACGTGGAACTGCTGCACTCGATGTGCCTCGAAGCCGTCGACAACGTGATCACCACCGAGCAGTACCACCGCTTCGGCATCCCCGAGTGGGTCTGGCCGCATATCGCGGAGTCGTGGAAGCGGCAGGATCCGCACGTCTACGGCCGTTTCGACCTGCGCTACGACGGCAAGAGCCCGGCGAAGCTGCTCGAGTACAACGCAGACACCCCGACGTCGCTGCTCGAGGCCGCGGTGCTGCAGTGGCACTGGAAGACCACGGTCTTCCCCGAGGACGACCAGTGGAACTCGATCCACGAAAAGCTGGTCGAGCGCTGGGCCGAACTGGCCGAGAAGCTGCCCTCGAACGAACTGCACTTCACCTGGTCGTCCGCCGATCCGTCCGGTGAGGACCACGTGACGACGGCGTACCTGCAGGAGACCGCGGCCGAAGCCGGGCTGGACACCGTGGGCCTGTCGATCGAGGAGATCGGCTGGGATCCGGTGCTCAAGCGGTTCGTCGACCTCGAAGAGGCGCAGATGGCGACCGTGGTGAAGCTCTACCCGTGGGAATGGGTGGTCGACGAGGAGTTCGGCCGCTTCGCCGTCGAGACCATGCCGCGCACGCTGTGGGTCGAGCCGCTGTGGAAGATGATCCTCTCCAACAAGACGCTGCTCGCGATCCTGTGGGAGAACTATCCGGGGCATCCGAACCTGCTGCCCGCCTTCGCCGACGACCCCGGTCTGCTGACCGAGTACGTCCGCAAGCCGAAACTGGGCCGCGAGGGCGCGAACGTGCAGATCGTCGCCACCGGGTACGAGACGCAGACCGACGGCGTCTACGGCGCGGAAGGGTTCGTCTACCAGGCGTTCGACCCGCTCCCGGAGTTCCAGGGTTACCGGCCCGCGCTCGGCGCGTGGATCGTCGGGGACCAGGCCGCCGGCCTCGGCATCCGCGAGACGGCAGGACTCGTCACAGACGACGGTGCGGCGTTCGTCCCGCATCGCATCGTCGAGTCGTGATAGAAGCAACCGCACAAACCTGACATTCCTGACTTCTGGAGAACCCCTGTGACCACCACCCTTGCGCTGTCCGACACGTTCGGCTCCGACCTCGTGCGAGGGATCGGCGCGATTCTGTTGTACGGCGTCGTCGGCCTGCTGCTGATGTTCGCCGGGTTCTGGGCGATCGACTGGACCACGCCCGGCAAACTGTCCCAGCTGGTCAGCCGCGGCCTGCCGAACGCGGTCATCGTCACCGCGTCGGGCCTGCTGTCGATGGCGTTCATCGTCGTCGTGGCGATCGCGAACTCCGCCAGCGACCTGACCGAGGGCCTCATCACCTCGCTCGTCTACGGCCTGCTCGGCATCGTGGTGCAGGTGCTGGCGGTCCGGCTGCTGGAATGGGCGACCCGTATCGACGTCCGTTCGACCATCGAGAGCGACAAGTTCGCCCCCGTCAGCGTCGTGGTCGCGGCCGCGCACCTGGCCCTCGGCCTGGTCGTGGCCGTCGGCATTTCGTGACTTCTTGACCGGTTGAAAACGGCGTAGGCGCACGATTCCCACTAACGTGGGGGTCGTGCGCCTTTTGAGGACACCGGACGACCGGTTCTCGGACCTGCCCGACTTCGACTTCGAACCGCGCTACGCGGAACTCGTCGACCTTCACGGCGGCGTGATCAGAGTGGGGTACGTGGAGGCCGGACCCGAGGACGGGCCGCCCGTCCTCCTGCTGCACGGCGAGCCCACCTGGTCCTACCTCTATCGCAAGGTCATCCCGGTGCTCGCCGACGCCGGGCTGCGCGCCATCGCGCCCGATCTGGTCGGCTTCGGCCGATCCGACAAACCCGGCGACATGGTCGACCACACCTACCAGCGGCACGTCGAGTGGATGCGCGCGTTCGCCTTCGACGTCCTCGACCTGACCGACGTCACCCTGGTCGGCCAGGACTGGGGCGGCCTGATCGGCCTGCGGCTGGTCGCCGAAAACCCCGATCGCTTCGCCAGGGTCGTCGCGGCCAACACCGGCCTGCCCACCGGTGACATCGACATGCCCGAGCTCTGGCACAAGTTCCGCGACACCGTCGAGAACGCCCAGGTGCTCGAGGTCGGGCGCTTCGTCCAGTCGGGTTGCCAGACCAGGCTGCCCGAGGAGGTCCGCGCCGCCTACGACGCGCCCTTCCCGAACGAGATGTACAAGGCCGCGCCGCGCGCGATGCCGTCGCTGGTGCCGATCACCCCGGACGATCCGGCCTCGGCCGCCAACCGGGCCGCGTTGAAGGTGCTGTCGGAACTGAACAAGCCGTTCCTGGTCTCGTTCTCCGACGGCGACCCGATCACCGCGCCGTGGGGCCTCGAACTGCGGGGTTCGATGCGCGGCGCCCGCGAACTCGAGCATCCGACGATCACCGGCGCCGGTCACTTCCTCCAGGAGGACGCCGGTGGGCGGCTGGGCGAGGTCATCGCCCGCTTCGCCCGGTCCTGAACGCGCGTGACATGAAAGGCCCCTTCATTGCAAATTTTGCAATGAAGGGGCCTTTCATCTCAGTTTTCAGGCGATGGCGGCCAACGCGTCGGTGACGATCCCGAGGCCTTCGGCGGCCTCGTCGGCGGTGAGCGTCATCGGCGGCGCGATCCGCAGCACGTTGCCGTGGAGCCCGCCCTTGCCGATCAGCAGCCCGCGCGCCTTGGTCTCCTCCATCATCCGCGCGGCGGCCGCCGCGTTCGGCGTCATACCGCCCGGCTCGACCAGTTCGACGCCGATCATCAGGCCCTTGCCGCGCACGTCCCCGATCAGCGGGTTCCCGGTCGCGCGCAGGCCGTCGAGCAGTTCGGTGCCGCGGGCGAGCGCGTTGGCCTGCAGGTCGTGGTCGGCGATGTGGTCGAGCACGGCGGCCGCGCCCGCCATCGCGACCGGGTTGCCGCCGAAGGTCGAGATCGAGTTCGCGGTGAGGCAGTCGACGAGGTCGCCGCGCGCCACGAGACCGCCGATCGCGAGCCCGTTGCCGAGGCCCTTCGCGAAGGTCATCGCGTCGGGGACGACGTCGTGCGCCTGGATCCCCCAGTAGTGTTCCCCGGTCCGTCCCCAGCCGGTCTGGACCTCGTCGGAGATGAACAGGATCCCGTACTGGTCGAGAACCTCCTTCATCGCCTTGAACAGGCCGTCGGGCGGTGAGCTGAAGCCGCCGACGCCCTGGATCGGCTCGGCGATCATGCACGCGACGTCGCCCGATGTGCCCGTCTCCAGGACGTCGACCAGGTCCGCGACGCACGCGTCGATGTACTCGGCGTCCGAAAGCGCCCGGAACGGGCTGCGGTACCGGTAGCCGCCGTGCACGTAGCTCACCTTCACCGGGCTGAGCGACGACGCCGACCAGCCGCGGTTGCCGGTGATGCCGACCGTCGCGAACGACCGCCCGTGGTACGAGTTCCGCATCGCCAGCACCTGGTTGCTGCGCCGGTACTGGGTGGCGAGCATGAGCGCGGTGTCGTTCGCTTCGGTCCCGGAGTTGGTGAAGAACACCTTCGCGTCGGGGATGCCGGAGAGCTTCGCGATGCGCTCGGCCAGTTCGACCTGTGACCGGATCAGGTACAGCGTCGACGTGTGCAGGATGCCGGTGTCGAGCTGCTTGCGCACGGCGTCGCTGATCGCCGAGACGTCGTAGCCCATCGAGTTCGTCAGGATGCCCGCGAAGAAGTCCAGGTAGGTGCGCCCGGTCGAGTCGATGACCCGGCGGTCCTGCGCGTGCACGATCTCGATCGGCTCGTCGTAGTAGAGCGCCAGCCACGACGGCAGTACCGCCTTGTGCCGCGCCAGCAGGTCCGCATCGGTCATCGGGTTTCTCCGTCCGCAGCAGGGAGATCTCAGTATGGGGACGGCCCGAAACGGGCGGCAACGATCAGACTGTCGGGTTATCCGCGCGGACCCGCACATTTTGTGCGGTCGGCACGGACTACTCTCAGCACTCGTGATTGACCCCAGGACTCTGCGCGATGACCCGGACGTCGTGCGCGCTTCGCAGCGCGCCCGTGGCGAGGACGAAGGAGTGGTCGACAAGCTGCTCTCCCTCGACTCCCGTCGCCGATCGTCCATCGCCGCGGCCGACAAGCTGCGCGCCGAGCAGAAGTCGCTGGGCAAGCTCATCCCCAAGGCACAGGGTGACGAGCGGGCCGGGCTGCTCGCCAAGGCGAAGGACCTCGCCGCCCAGGTCAAGACGGCCGAGGTCGAGCAGACCGAGGCGTCGGAGGAGTTCGAGCAGCTGCATCGCCTGGTGCCGAACCTCGTCCACCCCGAGGCGCCCGAAGGCGGCGAGGACGACTACGTCGTGCTCAAGCACGTCGGCGAGCCGAAGAAGTTCGACTTCAAGCCGAAGGACCACCTCGAACTCTGCGAGGGCCTCGGCGCGCTCGACATGGAGCGCGGCGCCAAGGTCTCGGGTTCGCGGTTCTACTTCCTCACCGGTATCGGCGCCCAGCTCCAGCTCGCCCTGCTGAACATGGCGATCGCGCAGGCGACCGCGAACGGGTTCACCCCGATGATCACCCCGACCCTGGTGCGGCCGGAGATCATGGCGGGCACCGGCTTCCTCGGCGCGCACTCGTCGGAGGTCTACCGGCTGCGCGACGACGACCTGTACCTCGTCGGCACCTCCGAGGTCCCGCTCGCCGGCTACCACGCCGACGAGATCCTCGACCTCGGCAACGGCCCGAAGCGGTACGCGGGCTGGTCGTCCTGCTACCGCCGCGAGGCCGGTTCGTACGGCAAGGACACCCGCGGCATCATCCGCGTCCACCAGTTCGACAAGGTCGAGATGTTCGTCTACACGCGTCCCGAGGACGCCGAAGCCGAGCACGCGCGCCTGCTGGACTGGGAAGAGCAGATGCTCGCCAAGATCGAGGTCCCGTACCGGGTGATCGACACCGCCACCGGCGACCTCGGCACCTCCGCGTACCGGAAGTTCGACTGCGAGGCGTGGGTGCCGTCGCAGGAGACCTACCGCGAGCTGACCTCGACGTCGAACTGCACGACGTTCCAGGCGCGCCGCCTCGGCATCCGCTACCGCGACGCCGACGGCCGTCCGCAGACCGTCGCCACGCTGAACGGCACACTCGCCACGACGAGGTGGATCGTCGCGATCCTGGAAAACCACCAGCTCGAAGACGGTTCCGTCCGGGTGCCGGAGGCGCTTCGCCCCTTCCTCGGTGGAACCGAGGTACTCACGCCGACATCGAAGTAGCGGTCGGCGGTGAGGGGAAGGGGACGCATGCGGTTTCGGGTTTCGCTGGCGATCGGGCTGGCGGTGCTGACGCTCGGCGGCTGCACGTCGGTCGTCGGCGGTACGGCCTCGCCCGTACCGGGGCAGGGGCCGGTCATCACGAAGGCCGAGCCGTGCAAACTGCTCACGCAGGAGCAGGCGGAAGCCATCGGGGTCACCTTTCCCGGCAAGGAACGGCCGGCGAACAAGGTGCAGAAGGTCCCCGGGACCTGCCGCTACCCGGAGCTGGACGACGCGCCCGACGGGGTCGCGCTGGAGGTGTCGCAGAGCTTCGAACTCTCGCTGGTCGACTACGTCAGCGGTGCTCTTCCCGGCGAGAAGTTCGGCATCGGCGGGTTCACCTGGACCCGGTACGCGTCCATCTTCGGCCCGAGCCACTGCTCGCTGATGACCGAACTCGATCCGAAGACCTTCGTCGAGATCACCAGCGAGGCCCCCGGCGAAGACGTCACCAAGGCCTGTGACCTGGCGAAGGCCGCGGCTCCCGCGGTCGCTTCCCACCTGCCAGGCGGACAGCCGAGCCCGCCGCTCACCGCGCCCCCTGGCCAGAAGCCGATCGAGGCCTCCGGACCGCTCGTGACCGTCGACCCGTGCTCCCTGCTCAAACCGGACCAGGTGACGCCGTTCAACCTGCAGGCCGCGCGGCCGATGAACGGTTCGTCGAGGGATCCGAAGAACGGCTGCCAATGGGACGACAACGACGGCGACAAGGGCAAGAAGGCGCTCGACCTGTGGATCTACACGGCGACGAAGCTCGAGGACGTCCCCGGTCTCGACGGCACCCCGGTCGAGCAGATGGTGGCGGGCAAGAAGTGGTTCGTCTACTCGAGCCCGGACAGCCCCATCTGTGTCGCGATGCTGCCGGTCACGGAGACGTCGTCGGTCAAGGTCGACACCGGTGACCTCACCGACAACGCCAAGGCCTGCGAAATCCCGCAAGCCGTGATGCCGCTGGTGACCGGGAACATGCCCGCCTTCTAGGCCGTGTCCTGCAAGTCTTGTTCGCGGTCTCCGCGCCCAAGAGGTCCCTGACGGCACGGGCGGACGCGGCCGAGTACGGCCTGGTACGAGGCGGATCCGCCCGCACCGCCAGGAACCACCTGGATCACGAAGCCCATCGAACAGACTTACAGGACACGGCCTAGCCGGATAGTTCGTCGGCGATGTGCTTCGCGATCTCCAGCGCGCTGGTCGCCGCCGGTGAGGGCGCGTTGAGGACGTGCACCTGGTCGCGCGCGGTCTCGATCAGGAAGTCGTCGACGAGCGCGCCGTCCGGGCGCAGGGCCTGCGCGCGGACGCCGGAGCCGTGCCGCACGATGTCGTCCTCGGTGACGGCGGGGACGAGCCGCGCGAGGCTTTCGGCGAAGCGGCGGCGCGAGAACGACCGGCGGACCTCGTCGAGCCCGGTCGGGTACGCGTACTTGCGCGCGAGCCGCCAGACGCCGGGGAAGCGGGCGACCTCGGCGAGGTCCTTCGCCGAGATGTCGCGCCAGGTGTAGCCCTCGCGGCGAAGCGCGAGCACGGCGTTGGGGCCGGCGTGCACGCTGCCGTCGAGCATGCGGGTCAGGTGCACGCCGAGGAACGGCAGCGACGCGTCCGGGACCGGGTAGATCAGGCCGCGCACGAGATGGCGGCGTTCCGGCTTCAGCTCGTAGTACTCGCCGCGGAACGGCACGATCCGCGCGCTCGGGGTCAGCCCGGCGAGCCGGGCGACGCGGTCGGCGTGCAGGCCCGCGCAGTTGACGAGGGCGTCCGCGTGGATCACGTCGTCACCGGTGGCCACCTCGACGCCGCCGGTGCGGCCGGGGCGGATCCCCAGCGCGGGCGTGCCGAGGCGCAGGTCGGCGTCGGATTCGTCGAGCAGCCGCACCAGGGCGGTGCAGACGCCCGCGAAGTCGATGATGCCGGTGGACTCCACGCGCAGCGCGGCGACGCACGAGACTTCGGGCTCGTACTCGCGGGCCTCGCTCGGGGTGATCAGCTTCGCCGGGACACCGTTCGCCTCGGCGCGTTCGGCGAGCACCTTCAGCGCCGGAAGCTCCGCTTCGGAGGTGGCGACGACGAGTTTGCCGCAGACCTGGACCGGCACCCCGTACTGCCGTGCGAAGTCCACAATGGACCGATTGCCCGCGCTCGCCATCCTGGCCTTGAACGAACCCGGCTTGTAGTAGAGCCCCGCGTGCACGACGTTCGAGTTGTGCCCGGTCTGGTGGGCCGCCCAGTGGTCCTCCTTCTCGAGCACCGTGACGTCCAGACCTCGTTTGGTCAGCTCCCAGGCGGTGGCGAGACCGACGATCCCGCCTCCGATGACTACGACTGTGCGCACGATCGACCAGGTTACCCGGAGCGCTACCTGACAGCTGTCAGGTTCAGTGGTAGCGTACCTGACCGATGTCAGGTAAACGGCTGAGCAGGGAAGAACGCCGGGAGCGGATCCTCGCCGCGGCGGCGCGGGTGTTCGCCGCGTCCGGCTACGACGCGGCCGGGATGCGCGAGGTCGCCACGGCCGCCGGTATCAGCACGCCCGTGCTCTACGACCATTTCCCGGCCAAGGCCGCGTTGTACGCCGGGCTCCTGGAGTCCGAAGTGGACAGTCTGCTGGCCGGCTGGGCGGACCTGCCGACGTCGGGCACCGCCGAGGAGCTGCTGCGTGGCCGGGTGGCGGCGATCTTCGCCTGGATGGAGACGAACGAACGCGGCTGGCGGATGATCTTCGCCGAGACGCCGTCCGACGAAGCGGTCGCCGAGGTGCACCGGCGCGGACAGGCCAGGGCCACCGGGCAGCTGACCGAGGTGTTCGCCCGCGCCCCCGGCCTGGCGCTGACCGCGGACCTGCCGCGCGACCGCGCGAACGAAGCGCTCGCCGAAGCGGCGAAGAGCGCGCTGAACGCCATCGCCACCTGGTGGTGGAGCAACCGCGACATCCCGCGGGAGCAGGTCGTCGCGCTCACCGCGGACCTGTTGTGGCGCGGGCTGGGGAACCTGATCCAGGAGGACACATGAGCATCGAAACCGCCGAGCGGTACCGCCGCGCCCTCGAAACCCGAGACGTCGAACTCGCGCTGAGCGCCTTCGCGCCGGACGCCGTCGTGCGTTCGCCGCTGACGAGCCGGGTCCGGTTCACCGGGCACGCGGAACTCAGGCCGCTGCTGGAGGTCGCGTACGCGCATCTGCGCGACGTCCGGTTCCACACCGACACCGGCGACGAGGCGACGCGGGTCGTCGTCTACACCGCGCGCATCGGCGGCGAGGAGATCGAAGAGGCGGCGGTGCTGAAACTCGGCGAAGACGGGCTCATCGCCGAAGTGACGCTGTTCGTGCGGCCGCTGCCGGGGCTCGTCGCGCTGATGGACGCCTTCGGCCCGGACATCGCGCGCCGCAACGGTCGCACCTTCGCGGCCCGGCTGCTCAAGGTGGCCGCGAAGCCCTTGCTGGCCATGGTCCGGTCCGGTGACAAACGCGCCGTCCCGCTCGCCGGCCCGCGCTGACGATCGCGCGTGAAGGCCCCCTTCCCTCGGCTCAGCCGAGGGAAGGGGGCCTTCACGCGCGATCAGGACACAGCCACAGGAGCCGGGACCGGGGCAGGCTCCGCGTCAGGGTCTTCGAGGACCTTCGGCACCCCGCGCAACGTGAACAGCACGCTGACCGCCAGTACCGCCATCAGCCCCGCCGAGCACACCATCGTCACCTGCAACCCGTCGACGAACGCCGACTTCGCCCCGGCCAGAACCGCTGCGCCTTGTTCCGGGGGGAGTTGCGCCGCGACCTGCACCGCGCCGCCAAGGGTGTCCGAAATCGCCGCCGAGGTCTCCGGTGGCACACCCGCCGGGACGACGAGTTCGCTCCGGTACAGCGCGCCGAGCACACTGCCGAGGACGGCGATCCCCAGCGCGCCGCCGAGTTCGGTCGCCGTCTCGGAGATCGCGGACGCCGCGCCCGCCCTGGCCTTCGGCACGACGCCGAGCACCGTGTCCGTCGCGACGGTGAGGATCAACGCGAGGCCCACCCCGAAGACGATCATCGCGGCGAGCAGATCCGTGTAGACGATCGTCACGCCGATACTCGCGTACAACGCGAAGCCGACCGCCGACAGGGCACAGCCGAGCGCGATCGTGGCGGCACGGCCGAAGTACTTGATCCCCAGCGGCGCGAGCACACCGCCGAGGATCGCGCCGCCCATCCCGGGCAGCCCGGCGAGCCCGGCCTTCAACGGTGACCAGCCCGCGACCAGCTGCAGGTACTGCGCGAACATCAGCGAGACCGCGAGCTGCGCGAACATCGCCAAGATCGTGGTGCCGACGGTCGCCGAGAACGCCCGCTGGGCGAACAGCTTCAGGTCCATCAGCGGTTCGGCCAGCCGCGGCTGCCGCAGGACGAACGCCAGCAGGCAGCCGAGGCCGAGCACGGCGGCGACCGCGATGTCCCAGTGTCCCCAGCCCTTGTAGGCGACTTCCTTGATCGTGTAGACGATCCCGACCATGCCGACGAGGGAGAGCAGCACGCTGGGCACGTCGATGCGATGGGACATCGGGTTCTTCGATTCGGGCAGGATCAGCGCGCCCGCGATCACCATGACCACCACCACCGGCACGTTGACCAGGAACACCGAACCCCACCAGAAGTGGTCGAGCAGGAAACCGCCGACGAGCGGCCCCATGCCGAAACCGAGGATCGTCAGCCCGCTCGAAATCCCGATGACGGCCGCGCGTTCCTTGCCGGTGAACACGTTCCGCAGGATCGACAGCGTCGACGGCATCAGCGTCGCGGCGGCGATCCCGAGCAGCGCGCGGGCGGCGATCAGGAGTTCCGCCGTCGGCGCGTACGCCGTGATCACCGAGGCGACCCCGAACAGCGACGCCCCGATCAGCAGCAGCTTCTTCCGCCCGACCCGGTCGCCGATGTTCCCCATCGTGATCAGCAGCCCGGCGAGCGCGAAACCGTACGCGTCGGCGATCCACAGCAGTTCCGTCGTCGACGGGTGCATCTGCTCCGAAAGCGTCGGCAGCACCAGGTGCAGCACGGTCAGGTCGATCGCGATCAGCAGTTGCGCCAGTACGCAGACCGCGACGGTGCCGATCTTGCGGCCCTTGCCGATGGTCACCTCGAAACGCCGAACGTGAGCTCCGGCAGGTGCCGCGCGGTGCCGTTCTCGCCGTCACCCAGGTAGAACCGGGTGCTCAGGGTGCGGGCCGCCGGGTCGAGGACGCTGCGCCACAACGTCCGCCACGGCGCGCCGGGCTCGACCGCGAAGGACACCGCGTCGAGCGCGTCGCGCGGCCCGGCGCCCGCTTCCTTGGTGATGGTGCGAAGCCGCTCGTAGGTGCGCATGGTCTCCGGGGTGTCCTCGGGCAGCGCGTCGAGATCCGGATGACGGTGCAGCAGGTGGTTCGTGACGCACAGCGGTCCGTCGGCCATCTCGACGAAGTACTCGACGTCGTGCGCTCCGCGTTCGTACACGAAGCCGCGGCCGGAGGCGTCGGCGACGATGTAGTGGCAGGGCGCGCCGTGCGCGTACTGCTTGGCGAGCATCAGCGCTTCCTTGGCTTCGTCGACGGTTTCGCAGGTGTCCAGCAGATACCGGCACACCTGCAGCACCGACAGGCCCGCCTGCGGACCGTGGTCCAGCGGCATGGCCGTCTCGACCTCGGCCATCAGCAGCGCCACGACGAGCCCGGCCTCGTTGACCCCTTCGGTTCCACCGTCCATTGTGGACATCGTGAGGGACGTCGAGGCGATACCGTCGTCGGGGATCGTCGTCAGGACGTAGGGCCGGGACGCCATCGGCACGGTCCCGTCGTCGACCGGTTGCTCCCCGGCCAGCACCGCACCCAGCTGAGTCCAGCTCATGGTGAAGAAGTCGTAGTTGCGGCCGAGCTCGCTCCCCGTCCAGAGAGCCGAACAACCCGATCCAGGGGGCAAGGCACTCGCGTCGTCGAAGGAGACCGCCGCGTCGGCGGGGAACCCGTGCGCCTCGGCGAACCCGGCCGTCCGTTCCGCGTACTGCGGCCAGTTCCGGCTGAACCAGGCCCGACGTGCCCTGGCCACGGCCGGGTCGA
Source organism: Amycolatopsis sp. cmx-4-54 (assembly GCF_046548895.1). Taxonomy (NCBI): domain Bacteria; kingdom Bacillati; phylum Actinomycetota; class Actinomycetes; order Pseudonocardiales; family Pseudonocardiaceae; genus Amycolatopsis; species Amycolatopsis sp. cmx-4-54. The sequence continues at coordinate 165,073 of NZ_JAEBEJ010000002.1, read as the reverse complement.
GCGACGGCGGCGCCCAGTCCGAACGCGCCTTCACTTCGGCGCCGAGAGCATGGCCGATTTCGGCCTGGGAACCGCGCAGCGTCAGATGCCGCACGGCGAGGAAGTCTTCGGGAGATCCCGCTACGTAAGTCATGCCCCGGAGGGTGTCCGCCGCCGCTGACCGTCCACGCACCAAGCGCTGTCAGTCCTCTGACGGTGTTGTCGGTGTTGTCATCGGAATGTCATGTGCCCCGAGCGAAAGTGGTTCCACCAGGCAACGACAAGCGAGGGAAACCATGCTCAGCAACAAGGTGTACATCATCGGCGGGGCCGTCCTCAGCGTCCTCTTCCTCGCGCTCGCGATGGTCGAGTTCTCCACCGGTTACCCGGACGACGGCCTGCAGGACCTGCTCTACGCCGCCGTGAGCGCCGGCGCCGGCGTGCTGCTGTACGTCCTCGACCGCCGCCAGCGCGAGCGCCGCGCGGCTACCGAAGCGCAGCGTGACGCCCGATGAGGAACCTCGACGGCGGCTTCCTCGCCGCACCCGACCAGGCCTCCCTCCAACGCCGCGAGCAGGACGTGCGCAAGGGCAAGCTCGCGCTGATGCTGGCCGTCGTGGGCGGGTTCGTCGCGCTGATCGCCGGCTACAACGTCGTTGCCGACTTCTCCCCGGTTTCGCTGGTGGTGACGATGCTCGCGCTGGCCGCCGCGATCGGTGGCGGGCTGCTCACCCGGCATTTGCTGCGCGCCGTGCGCTTCCGGGTGCACAAACCGAACGCGGGACTGGTCGGCGCCGCGAAACTGAGCGGGATGGTCGTGGTCGTCCTCGGCTTCATCGCCTTGGTCGGCTCGCTCGAAGGGCCCGGCGTGCTGCGGATCATCGCGATCGCCGTCGGCTGCGCGGCCATCGGTTACGTGAAGTCGCTGCACGACCGGCAGTGGGTGCTCTTCGAACTGGACGCGGTGGGCGTCCGGATCGAGCGGACGGTCGTGCCGTGGCGTGACGTCACCCGGCTCACCATCGACCCGGTCGGCCCCGGGATGACCCGGCTCGGCGCCGTTCCGCTCGACGCGGCGCCGCTGTACGTCGCGGTCCAGGACAGCGAATTCGACCAGCGGCTCCTTGCCGAGGCCGTCGGCCGCTTCGCGCCGCAGGGCACGCAGCTGGCCCGCGCTTAGGCCAGCTGAGCGGCGCCCCGCAGGCCGAGCCCACGGCGGTAGGCCCGGTCGAAGTCGTCGCCGAGCCGCTCCCGCACGGTCGTCCTGAGCAGGGCGGCGTCCAGATCGACGGCGAACGGGGTGCCCCGGATGGTCACCGCCGCGCCGATCAGGACCGCCGCCCGCTCGGCGTCGCCCCGCACCAGCGCGACCCCGGCGAGACCCTCGACGGCGCAGGCCATGGTGGTGCTGTCGTGCCAGCGGTCCGCCGAGACCAGCGCGAGCCGGTGCAGTTTCTCGGCCCCGTCGACGTCGCCCTCGGCGGCCAGGACCCAGCCGAGGGAGATCTTCGCGCCGGCGCGCACTCCTTCTGCCGCGAACGAACCACCGGAACACTCCGCGAGCGCACGTTCGCTCAACGCGCGGGCCGCCGCCAGATCGCCCTCGTGCCGGGCGAGGAACGACAACCCGACGTATCCGGCCGCCCGGCTTTCGGGCATCCCGGCGCGGCGCGCGATCTCGATGGCGAGTTCGAAATCCGCCCGCGCGCCCGCCGCGTCGCCGTGGAGCAGCTTGCTGCCGCCGCGACGGCACAGCAGGTCCGCGTTGTCGTCGGACGCGCCGAGTTCCCGCATCAGCCGCAGGGCCTCGTTCATCGTTTCGAGCGCTTCGGCCTGCCTGTTCGTCCAGATCAGGATCTGGGACAGATGGTCGAGGGCCATCGAAAGGCCCCAGCGTTCCCCGATCGAACGGAACGCCTGCGCTCCTTCGATCAGGAATTCTTCCGCCGTTTCGAGTTCGCCCTGCATCAGCGCGCGAAGGCCGTAACCGGTCGGCGCGAGGGCGAGACTCCAGGCATCGCTGTTCGCCAGCAGCGCCCGGCTGCGTTTGACCAGCGCGTCGTCGTCACCGGGCGGGCCGGACACGACACCCATCAACAGCAGTAGTGCCGGGTTTCGGGGCGCCTTGGCGAGGCTCAGCATGAGGTCGTCCACCAACGGCAAGTGCCGGTCGAGCGCCTCGTGACCCCGCAGTCCCGCGGCCGCGGTGAGCACGCTGAGCTGGTACTCCTCTTCGAGGCCGTCCGGCGCCCGCTCCCCGAGCCGTTTGACCACTTCCAAGCACAGCGTCGAACCCTCGAAGCGGCGGCCCCGCATCCACCAGTACGTCACCAGCGACGCCGAAAGCCTCAGCGCGATCCGCACGTCGGACTCGGCGGCCCAGCGCAGCGCGGCCAGGAAATCGTCGTAGGCGGCGTCGAGCCGATCAAGCCAGACCAGCTGGTCGCCGGTGCGCAGCATCGGGTCGGCTTCTTCGGCGAGGGCGAGGAAATGCTCGGCGTGCGCGCGCCGCAACCGCTCGGTTTCGCCCGCTTCGGTGAGTTTTCCGGCGAAGAAGGCCCGGATGGTTTCGAGCATCCGATACCGGTGCCCGGCGCGCTCGACCAGTGATCTGTCCACAAGGGACGGAAGCAGTTCCGCGATGTCCGGCACGGCGCAGACCGCTTCGGCGTCGGCCAGGGTCGTGCCGCCCGCGAAGACGGTCAGCCGCCTGGCGAGCAGGCGTTCGTCGTCGTCGAGCAGATCCCAGCTCCACTCGACGACGGCGCGCAGCGTGCGATGACGGCTTTCGGCGACCCGGCTGCCCCGCGAGAGCAACCCGAACCGGTCGTCCAGCCGGGCGGCGATCTCGCCGACCGGCAGGGTCCGCACCCGCGCGGCGGCGAGCTCGATGGCCAGCGGCAGCCCGTCGAGCGCGGCGCAGACACGCTGGACGTCGCCCGCGGTGTCGTCGTCGACCGCGAAGCCCGGATCGCCCGCTCGCGCGCGGTCGGCGAACAGGCGGACCGCGGCGAACTCCAGCGACCGGGCGGGCGGCGTGCCCGGCGGTGGCACGGCGAGCCGCGGCACGGGGGAGACGACCTCGCCGGTGATGCCCAGCGGTTCACGGCTGGTGGCGAGAATTCGCAGCGCGGGGGCCGCGCCCAGCAACCGGGCGGCCAGCTTCGCGGCGGCCTCGATCAGATGCTCGCAGTTGTCGAGCACCAGCAGGACCGCCCGGTCGGCCAGCGCGTCGATCAGCCGTTCCAGCGGCGCGTTCTCCACCGGGGCGGTGACCGTCCCGAGCGGGACCGTCCGCAGGCCGAGGGCGGTCAGCACGGCGTGGGCGACGTCCGCGTCTTCGGTGTAGGGCGCCAGTTCGACGAAGACTGCCGGGAGGTCCATCGCGGCCGCGGTCTCGATGGCCAGCCGCGTCTTGCCCGCACCGCCGGGGCCGGTCAGCGTCACCAGCCGCGAGCCGTCCAGCCTGCCGAGCACATGCCGGAGGTCGCCTTCGCGGCCGATGAAACTGGTCAGCTGGGCGGGGAGCGGTGTGGTTTCGATGGGCGCTGGCTTGACCGGCGGCGTCTCCCCGCGAAGCACGGCCAGATGCGCGGCGGCGAGATCCGGCCCGGGATCCGCGCCGAGTTCGTCGGCGAGGACGCGGCGGGCGTCCTCGAACGCGGTGAGCGCGTCGGCGTGGCGTCCCGCGGCGTGCAACGCGCGGATCAGCAACGCGCGGGGACGTTCCCGCAACGGCTGCTCGTCGATGACCTCGCGAAGCTCGGCGAGGACGTCTTCGCGCTTTCCCAGCCTGAGCTCGGCCTCGACGCGGTCCTCGATCGCCGACGTCTTCAGCTCGTTCAGCCTGGTGACCTGCGGATCGCGGAACGGCGCGTCGGTGATGTCCGCGAAGGCCGGGCCACGCCAGAGCCCGAGAGCGTCGCGAAGCAGCTCCGCCGCCTTCGCGGCATCTCCCGCCGCGAGAGCACGCCGTCCCTCGGCGGCGAACCGCTCGAACCGGTGCACGTCGACGTCGTCGGGTTCCACGGCGAGCCGATAGCCCGCCGGGCTGAACTCGACGGGCGCGAGTTCCTTGAGCGCGCCGCGCAGCCGGGAGACCTGTGATTGCAGCGCGTTCGACACGCCTTCGGGTGGCTGCTCACCGTAGAGACCGTCGATGAGACGCTCCGCCGGGACGACTCGGCCCGCCTCCAGCGCGAGCAACGCGAACAGCGTCCGGACCCTGGGCCCGCCGATCGGAACAGCGGTGCCGTCCTCGCGGCGCACCTCCGTCGCCCCCAGAACGCCGAATCGCATGGCCTAAAGACTAGGGCGTTGTTGACCTGGTCGGATCCAGCCCGCCCGAACTACGCCGATCGGCGTCTATACACTTCGCCGGGTCCCCACGCAATGGGAGAGGGCTACGGGAGAGGGTAGGAAGAATGTCTGAGCAGGAACCCGTAGTCCTCGGTCAGCCGACCGTCGGCGACGAAGAACTCGCCGCCGTGGCGGAGGTCTTCCGGTCCGGCTGGCTGGCCGGTGCCGGCCCCGCTTGCCGCCGCTTCGAAGAACGCTTCGCGAAGACCGTCGGCACCGCGCACGCCCTGACCACCAGCAACTGTGGCTCGGCACTTTTCCTCGGGCTGCGTGTGCTCGGCGTGAAGCCGGGTGACGAGGTCATCGTCGGCGACTACACGTTCCCCGCCACCGGCCACGCCGTGCTCCAGGCGGGTGCGACGCCGGTGTTCGCCGACATTCACCCGGACGTGTGGAGCGCCGACCCCGCGTCGATCGAAGCCTTGATCACCCCGCGCACGGTCGGCATCCTCGCCGTCGACGTCGCCGGGCAGCCCGGTGACTTCGACGAATACCGCGCCATCGCCGACAAGCACGGCCTGTGGCTGTTCGAGGACGCCGCCTGCGCCGCGGGCGCGACGTACAAATCCCGCCCAGCGGGCAGCCTCGCCGATTTGGCCGCGTTTTCCTTCCACGGCCGCAAGGGCATCACCGCGGGCGAGGGCGGCGCGCTGGTCTCGGACCGCGAAGACCTCATCGCGCACGCGCGCAAGCTGCACACTTACGGCATCGAGCCCGCCATCACCCGCGAGGGTTCCGGCGCCTTGCCGATCCCGGAGTTCCACGAGCTGGGCTACAACTTCCGGCTCTCGGACGTGCAGGCCGCGATCATGAACGTCCAGCTGGACCGCCTCCCGGAGCTGCTCTCGGCCCGCCGTTCGGTGGCCAAGCGCTACCACGAGGCCTTTGAGAACCTGCCCGGTCTCGACGTCCCGGTCGAACTGCCGGACCGCGAACACCCGTGGCAGGCCTACATCCTCACCGTGGCCCCGGAGATCGACCGCGACGCGCTCGCGCTGCGAATCCGCGAGCAGGGCGTGCAGTGCAACTTCGGCACGTACGCCTCGCACCTCCAGCCCATCTACGGCAAGAAGCAGACCTTGCCGGTTTCGGCGGACCTCTTCGCCCGTCATCTCGCCATCCCGATGCACGCCAACCTCACCGATGCCCAGGTCGACCGGGTCATCGGGACCGTCAGCGCCGCACTGCCGAGCTAGGAGAGAAATGCCCGACAAGAAGGTCCTCTTCACCGGGGGCGGCGGTTTCATCGCCGCGCACGTCATCCCGATGCTGATCGACGGCGGTTACACCGTCCGCGTCTTCGACAACATGACCCGCGGCGACCGCGCCCGGATCAACGAGTTCGTCGCCACCGGCAAGGTCGAACTGGTCGAGAAGGACGTGCGCTACGGCGGCGCCGTGCGCGAGGCCATGCGCGGCTGCACGCACGTCATCCACTTCGCCACCGTGTCGATCAACAAGTCGGTCGCGGACCCGCACGAGTCCATCGACATCAACATGGTCGGCAACCACAACGTCTTCGCCGCCGCGGCGGACGAGGGTGTCGAGCGGGTCGTGTTCGCCTCGACCGCGTCCGTCTACGGCGACCCGAAGCGGCTGCCGATGCACGAGGACGACGAGCTCAAGCCGCTCACGCCGTACTGCATCTCGAAGCGCGCGGGCGAGGACATGCTCGGCTTCTACGAGCGCACCAAGGGCCTGTCCTGGAACGCTTTGCGGTTCTTCAACGTGTACGGCCCCGGCCAGAAGATCGAGGCCTACTACACGTCGGTGATCAACCACTTCATCCAGCGCCTGCGCGCCGGCCAGCCGCCGATCATCGACGGCCGCGGCGACCAGTCGATGGACTTCGTGCACGTCACGGACCTGGCCCGCGCCGTCGTCGCGGCGCTCGAGTCGGAGCAGGCGAACCTGCCGATCAACATCGGCACCGGGATCGACACCTCCATCGCGACGCTGGCGCGGATCCTCATCGACGCCGTCGGCGTCGACGTCGAGCCGCAGTTCAACGAGCGGGAGGTGCTGGTCTCGCGCCGCGCCGCGGACATCACCCGTGCCCGCGAGGTCCTCGGCTGGGAGCCGAAGATCACCGTGGAAGAGGGCATGCGCGAACTGGTGAAGGCTTCGGAGTGACCGCCGGGCCAGGGAAGAACCGCGCCATGCGCATCGCGGTCGTGAACAACTTCTTCCCGCCGAGGGTGGGCGGAAGCGCGCATATGGCGGCGTCCCTGGCCGAGCAGTACGCGGCGCGCGGGCACGAGGTGCTCGCGATCACCGCGGCCTACGCCGACGCCCCGGCCGACGAGACGAAGGACGGCTACCGCGTCGTCCGCCTGCCCGCGGTGAAGATGCCGCAGCTGGGCCTGTCGATCGACTTCGACATGAGCTTCGCCTCGTTGCGGCCGGGGAACTGGCGGCGGCTGTGGAAGCTGCTGGACGAGTTCAAACCCGACGCGATCCACCTGCACGGGCAGTTCTTCGACCTGTCGTGGCTGGCCGGGCTGTACGCGCGGCGGCACAAGCTGCCGATGCTGCTGACCATCCACACGCTGCTGATCAGCGACAACAAGCTGTACGGCGGCGTGTTCCGGTTCCTGGACAGCGTGCTGGTGAACCCGATCCTGCGCTACCTCAAGCCGCGCTACGTCATCCTCGACAAGCTCGGCGTCGACTACTGCGTCGAGCGCTACGGCACCAGCGACACGAACTCGGACTACTTCCCGATCGCCGTCGACACGGGGAACTTCGAGAAGCCACTGACGCTCGACGTCCGGGCGGAGCACGGACTCGGCGACGGCCCGGTGATCGTCTCGCTCGGGCACGTGATCCCGCTGCGCAACCGGCTCCCGCTCGTCGAGGCGCTTCCGTCCATTTTGGACAAGCACCCCGGCGTGAAGGTGGTCGTCGTCGGGCGCGTCTACCACGACGTCTTCCTCAAGCGGGCGGAAGAACTCGGCGTCGCGGACGCCATCGTCGTCACCGGTGCCGTGCCGAAGGCCGACGTCCCCGCGTACTTCGCCGCCGCCGACATCGTGACGCACGACCTCAACGGCGGCTGCGGCACCGCGTCGCTGGAGGCGATGCTTTCGGGCACCGCGACCATCGCGTCGGTCACCGAGGACAACTACCCGGGCATCGAACTGCGCAACGGCGAGAACATCCTGCTGGTGCGGCCGGACGACAGCGAGGCGGTGGCGAACACCGTCATCGACCTGCTCGACGACCCCGAGAAGCGGGCTTTGGTGGCACAGCGGGAAAGCGCGATGGTGCGGGCCAACTTCGGCCTCGACGTCGTCGCCGAAGAACACCTGCGTACCTTCGAGAAACTGGTGACCGAGGCCGATGTTCTTCGATGACGAGCGCAGCAACCGGCTGCGCCCGCAGATCCTGACCGAACTCGTCTCGCAGTACATGAACGACGCCGAGCGCGCCCGGTTCTACGGGCTGCCGGAGTCGACGAGGGTCCGCGAACGGGTCAAGATCATCAGCCCGGAGAACCTGAAGATCGGCGAACACTGCTGGATCGGCGAAGGCGCCGCGCTCGACGCGAGCGGCGGGCTGGAGATCGGCGAGCACACCAGCATCGGGCTCAATACGCTGATCTTCACGCATTCCAGCTGGCTCGCGAACATGACGCTGCAGAACCACTCCGGCAGCGACCTCATCGAGCGCAAACCCGTGAAGATCGGCAAAGGCTGCTTCATCGGCGGCCTCGTGGTGATCATGGCGGGCGTCACGATCGGCGATTTCGCCACCGTGCAGCCGAATTCCGTGGTCGCCAAGGACGTCCCGCCCCGCACCCTGGTCGCGGGCAACCCCGCGCGCGTGTTCCAGAAGTACGACGACGAGTACATCCAGTCCGAAGTGGAGCGTGTCCGCGCCGAGAACGCGCGGCGGCGGGCGCTGGCGGAGGAGCGCGGCGACGCGTCCGGATCTTGGGGCGCCCCCGCGGGCGACTTCACGGAGTAGCTAGAGCCGGTCGGCCATCAGCTTCGCCAGCGGCGAGTAGACGTCGGTTCTGGTCTCGTACAGGTACAGCGTCGCGACCCGTGTTTCGCCATGGCTGCGCTTTCCCACGCTCACCAGAATGTCGAGATCCGGCCCGTCGGTGGGGATCTTGCACCACAAGGCCTGCTCACCGACACCGGAAAGCTGGGTGACCGGTTCTTGCAGTCCTTCGCGAGCTTGTCGATCGTGGCGCGAGGCGGCCGATTTCCCGTATTTTCCCTTGGGGTCCTCGAAGGCGCACCGACAGACCTTGCCGGCGCCGACCAGATCGCCCGATCACCTGAAGGAACTCGGTAGGGCTCAGCACCGGGCAGGCCGCGGTGATCTTGGCGAGCGGCGCCGGTGGTGGCGTGGTGCTGGGCGCCGCGCTGATGGCCGGTTGCTCGATGACGACGTCGGTGCTGTCGAAGCCGGGGCGGGCTCTGCCGCGGCGCCGCTGGAGCAAGCCGTGACGGCGAACAGCAGGCATGTGGTGGTGAGGATTCCCCACGATCTGTGCACGTCGGGAACGTAGCCGCAGCGGGTTTCGAGTGACCAGGCAATTCCTTCCGAGTGCCCCAGGTCAGGGTGGGGTGATCTTGCGACCATGCAACTCCTCACCGTAATGATTCGCTACTTTCCGTGGTGATACGTTCTCGGGGCAACCGTGGGAAGATGGTCTGGTGATCACCGGCGAAGGAGGAGTTCGATGAGTGTCGTGGAGTGGCCTCACCGATTCCTGACGCTCGACGACTGGGCCGCGTTGCCAGAGGACCCGGAACACCGGGTCGAAGTCGTTGAAGGGGTCCTCGTTGTGTCGCCGCGTCCACTGCTGGTCCATCAGTGGGCCGTCACGCGTTTGGGCTTTCTGCTCCATGACCAGCTGCCCGTTGGCTTCAGCGCCTGGAGCGAGGCCGAGATGATCATCGATACCGCCCCGCTCACCGTCCGGGTCCCCGACGTGGTGGTCGCGAGAACGGAGATCATGGAAAGCAGCCCGGCTCGTGTTCCGGGCGAAGCAGCTCAGCTCGTCATCGAGGTCCTGTCCGAGGGCACCGTCCGCACCGACCGGGTCACCAAGTTCTCCGAGTACGCCGAAGTCGGCATCGAGCACTACTGGATCGTCGACCTCGAAGAACCGGCGAGTATGACCACCTATCGCCTGATCGATGGCGAATACGAGAATTTCGGCGAGCACACCGGCAAGGCGAGCTTCGACTTCGACGGCACTCCGCTCACCTTCGACCTCGACGCGCTGACCACCCGCCACGCGCAGCGCCCCTGATCAGGAGCCGGAACCAACACGCTTCCCGAGCCGACTACTAGGCTCGGACGGGGGAGTCCCCCGGTGAGAAGGGTGTCAGATGAGGTTCAAGCGGTTCGGCGCGTCGTTGCTGGTCACCGGGTTGGCCCTGCTGGGCGCCGCGTCCCCGGCACTGGCTCACTCGGAGCTGAAGAGCAGTGACCCGGCGAGGGGTGCTTCGCTGGCGACGCCGCCGACGCAGATCAAGCTGACCTTCTCGGGCCCGGTCACCCTCGCCGACGACAACCCGATCCAGATCACCGGCCCCGAGAATGCGTCGTGGACGGTCGGCCGCGCAGAGGTCGCCGGAACGGTCGTCACGGCGCCGGTCAAGGCCGTCGGGCCCGCGGGCGAGTACACCCTCCGCTACAAGGTGACCTTCGACGACTCGCACGCCGCGAGTGGCTCGGTGAAGTTCACCCTCAGCGCCCCGGCGGCCGCCCCGAGCAGCCAGAGCCAGCCGAGCAGCCAGGCCCCGGCTCCGGTCCCGGCGAGCAGCGCCACCCCGGCCCCGCAGGCAGGCGAGACCACTCCCGAGGACCTGGTGCCGTCCTGGGTGTGGATCGTCCTCGCGGTCGCCGTGGTCGTGGCCGGTCTCGTCGTCGCGCTCCGGTTCACTCGCCGGAAGGACTGAGTCTCCGGTTCGGAATGAATCGTCCCTGAACCGGCGATGAACCGGTTCCTGTCAGCGTGGGGTGCTCCAACCAGCTGAAAGGACGGTTGGCATGACGGGAAACGCACCCCGAGTCGTGGGACAGGTACTGACAGGTGCCGCGTTCACGGTTTTCTTCGGCCTGGTGGCCGCGGGCGCGGCGACAGCCGATCCGTGCACGAGGCTCGCGAGTACCGGTGGCGGTTGCACACCGGACGGCGGCGGCAAGAAGTTGGAGGGCAGGGCGGAGTTGCGCCCAGCGGTGCCTCAGAAGCAGGAGAAGAAGGCGCCGGCGAAGAAGCTGGAGAAGAAGGCGCCGGCGAAGAAGCGGGTGACCCACGTCCGGCCGGACACGGACGACAAGAAGCCCCAGAAGGACGAGAAGAAGGATCGCGACGACGACAAGGAGGAAAGGAAGAAGGACGACCGCAAGGATCGTGACAAGGACGACGGCAAGCGCGACAAAAAGGACGACGACAAGCGGGACGACAAGAAGAAGCGCGACGACGACAAGAAAGACGACAAGAAGCGGGAGGACAAGAAGGACCGCGACGACGACAAGAAAGACGACAAAAAGCGAGACGACAAGAAGGACCGCGACGACGACAAGAAAGAGAACAAGAAGGACGACAAAAAAGGCGACGACAAAAAAGACCGCGACGACGACAAGAAGGACGACAAAAAAGACCGCAAGGATCCCAACAGGGCCGAAGCCGAGGACGACGATCGAGCCGACACCAAACCGGTCCACCGCGAGCCCGAGCCCGAGCCCGCCGCAGAGCCGGAGCCAGAGCCCGAACCCGCGATCCAGCCCGTCCGCGCCGCCACGGTGGCCCCGACGGTCCGCCCGGTGACGGCGACCTCGGTCCCGACCGTCAAACCGGTGAGTCTCAAGAAGCAGGCGACGCCGCCGCCGTGGGGCGACTACGACGTCGTCGCCCCGTCCTGGTGCAACGACGGCTGCAAGATGGCCATGAAGTACCTCGAACCCGTCGTCAAGGCGTTCAACGACGCGATCACCCCGAACAGCACCGAACTGAAGGTCGAAGGCTTCGATGGCAAGGGGAAGATCTTCTCGATCGAAGGCCACCGGTTCTATGCGCAGGGAACCTGGTATCTCCCGGACGGGACCGCCGGCGGCGAATACAGCGTCGGTGTCGACGGGAAGCTCGAACTGAAGTTCTCGAAGATGTTGATCCCGGAGTTCGAGGCCTCCGCGCTGCTGGGAGCGAAGATCTCGGGCCCGGAACACGAGGCGGACCTGGGGCCGTTGCTGACCAAGGTCAAACCCGAGGTGTCGGTCGGAGTCGGGGCGAAGCTCGGTGCGGGCTTCGCGCGCGGCGACGACGGCAAGATCCGGTTCAAGGCCGAGGGCGGGCTCACCGGTCCGATCGGGCTCAGTTCCGGCTTCGCGGTCGAGCCGAAAGACGATGTCTTGAGGCATCTGGGGCCGAGGTAGCCTTCCTTTCGTCGGCGGCCGAGGCAACCTTTCCGGTGGTCAACCGTCGAACGGAGATGAGGACCAGGGTGGCTCGCGGCGATGACGAGTTCGTCGAGTTCGTGCGGAACTCGGCGACTCGTCTTCAGCATGCGGCCTACCTGCTCACCAGCGACCGTCATCAGGCCGAGGACGCCACCCAGACCGCGCTCGCCAAGACGTACGCGGCCTGGTCGCGGGTACGCCGCAAGGACGCTTACGCCTACGCGCGGCAGGTCCTGGTCAACCACGTCATCGACGGCTGGCGGCGCCCGATCCGCGAGAACGCCACGGAGGACATTCCCGAGCAGCCGAGCGGCTTGGACGTCGCCGGTGCCGTTGTCCAGCGGAAATGGCTCCTTGACGCCTTGCGTACGCTCACAGACCGGGAGAGAGCCGTCGTGGTGCTCAGGCATTTCTTCGACTTGAAGGAATCCGACGTGGCCGGCGAACTGGGTGTCTCGATCGGCACCGTGAAGAGCACCAATTCCCGCGCCCTGACCAAGCTGCGGATCACCGCGGAGGACGGAACGGAACTGATCGGGGGGCTGGGACGGTGACCGACCTCGAGACGCTGCGTTCGGCATTGCGGGAACCGCCCGCCGAAGACTTCGCCGAGCCCGACCTCGGCGCGATCATGACCAAGGGCAGGCGGATCCGCCGTCGCCGCCGCCTCGCGACCGGCGGGGGCGGGATCGCCGCCGCCGTGGTGACAGTGCTGGTCATCGTCGGCGCGGTCGCGCTCAAGGGCTCCTCCTCCGAACAGCAACCGCTTCCGCCCGCCGCGAGCGCGCCCGCGCCCGCACCACCGTCGGCACCTGTCCCGGCGCCGACGGTCACCGAGGCCCCGTCGGAGCGGCCTTTCGGTGAGGCGATTCCGCTCGGGGTCAAGGGCGAAGACGGCCGTGAGCTGGTGATCCACGCCTTCGCGATCGACGAGCCGCAGCTGCCGGACGTCAGGTTCGGCCTGCAGGTCGCATACCGGAACCGGGCCGGCGACTACGACGCGCTCCTGGCCGCCAACGAGTTCAAGGGATCCGACCGGTCGTTCGGCTTCCACGCCGTGGACGGCGGCGACCTGATCCGAGGCACGTTCGTGCCCGTGTTCGGCTACTTCTCGGGTCCGGCGGCGCGGATCACCAGCACCGTCCGCGGGAAACCGGTCGAGGCCAAGGCCGTCCCGTGGAGCGAGGACCCGTCAATTGTCATCTTCTGGTTCGATCCGGGCCAGGTGGAGTCGCCGTACGTGCTGACCCCTCTCATCGCGTACGACGTCAGGGGCCAGCGCCTCACCAAATAGCGCATCCAGAGGACGAATGCGAGAGATCAGGCAGCGGCCTGCGTCAGCACCTGGTCGACGACGGCGTGCGACGGCAGGATCAGGTCCCGCTCGGTGTCGGCGTCGACCTTGCCTTCGAGCAGGTCGACGAACCGGTCCAGCTGCGTCGCGAGCGGCTCGCGCGCGGTGACCAGCTCCGGGATCTCGATGACGGTCTGCTGCCGGTAGCCGAGGCCGTCCTCGGTCACCGAGTCGTGCGAGACGTGCCGGTAAATGGTGACGTCGCGGCGGAGCAGGTCGATCTCGATCATGCGGTCCAGTTCGGACACCCAGAGCGAGCGGACCTTGCGCTGGCCGAGGCGCGACGCGGAAACCGTGGCGAGCCCGGACTCGAACGACAGCACCGTCTCGATGGTGTCCTCGGCGCCCTCGACCGAGCTCGGGTGGAAGTAGCCCGCGCCGGAGGCGACCCGCTGCGGGGTCGCGCCACCGAAGAACTGGATCGCCAGGTCGACGTCGTGCACCAGCAGGTCCCACGCGACACCGGTCTTGATCCGCGGCGCGTACGGGCCGTGGCGGCGGGCCATCAGGTGGATCGGCTCGTTGACCAGCGCCCGCGCGGTCATCACGGCCGGGTTGTAGCGCTCCAGGAGCCCGCACATCAGCGGGACCTCCTTCTTCGCCGACAGCTCGACGATCTCCTGGGAGAATTCGAAGCTGTTGCACACCGGCTTTTCGACCAGCATCGGCTTGCCCTGGCCCAGGATTTCCTGCGCCAGCTCGTAATGCGCCTCGGTGGCCGAAGCGAGCACGACGGCGTCCACATCGGACAGTGAGCCGATTTCGGGCGTCCACTGGGTTTCGTAGCGGTCGGCGACCTTGCGGCCGGCCTCTTCGCGCGGGTCGATCACGCGGACGAGGTCCACGCGCTCGTTCGCGGCGAGGACACGGGCGTGCAGCGAACCCATGCTCCCGGTGCCGATCAGGGCGATCCTGCGGGTGATCATGCGCCGAGTGCCTCACGGACGGTTTCGATGATGGTGTCCAAGTCGGACTCGGAAAGGTACGGGTGCACCGGCAGGGAAAGCGCCTGCGCGGCCACGGAAGCGGCCACCGGGAAGTCGTCGACCTTCGCTTCGGGGATCAGCGGGTTGTTGCGGTAGCAGTCGTAGTCGAAGACGATCTTCGGGTAGTAGATCCCGTTGCCGATGCCGCGTTCGGTGAGTGCGGCGGCGAGTTCGTCACGCGAGAGGAAGGCGTGCGGGCCGACCAGCACGGTGTATTGGTGCCATACGTGTTCGCGGCCCGGCAGGGCCCGCGGGACGTCGAGGCCCGGGGTGCCGGCGAGACCATCGGTAAGGCGCTTCGCGTTGGCCTGGCGGGCTGCGGTGAGCTGGTCCAGCTTCTCCAGTTGCGGGATGCCGACGGCGGCGTGCAGATCGGTCATCCGGTAGTTGTGCCCGGCGACCTCGTACTGGTATCGGGCACGCATGCCCTGGTTGCGCAGCACCCGCAGGCTGTCGGCCAGCTTGTCGTCGTCCGTGGTGATCACGCCGCCCTCGGCGGTGGTCACGTTCTTGGTGGCGTACAAGGAGAAGCAGCCGATGCCGAAGGAGCCGGCCTGCTTGCCCTGGAACGACGCGCCGACGGCCTGCGCCGAGTCCTCGATGATCTGGAGCCCGTGCTCGGCGGCCAGCGGCGCGAGCTTGCCCATGTCCGCGGTCTGCCCGTAGAGGTGCACGGGCATGAGGACCTTGGTGCGGTCGGTGATCGCCGCGGCCACGGCGTCCGGGTCGATCGCGAAGTCGTCGCGCCGGATGTCGGCGAAGCGGACGGTCGCGCCGGCTTCCAGGATCGCGTTCAGTGTCGCCACGAAGGTGAACGGCGAGGTGATGACCTCGTCACCCGGCCGCAGGTCGAGCGCCTGGATGGCGGCGACCAGCGCGGTGGTGCCGTTGTTGACGGCGATCGCGTGTTCGGTGCCGGAAACGTTCGCGAACGCGTCCTCGAAGCGCTTGACCATCGGTCCCTGTGCGATGACGCCGGATCGGAGCACCTCGACGACGAGGTCCTCCGCGTCACGGACGTCGACCACGGTGATGGGGATCATCTGCAAGTCTCTCTCGACGGGGCGTTCAGGTGCGTCCGGTACGGTGAGCTGCCGTTTCTGCGCCCGGCTGCCCGCGCTGGCGCGGGCCACACGTTACCGGGACCGCCGAAGCGCCCATTACCCCAGGCTGCCTCCCAGCCACAACGAACGGATCTCACGTGGTGAACCGCATCCACCCGACAGCAGTCATCGGCGAGGGTGTCGAGCTCGGCGAGGACAACGTCATCGGACCGTTCACCGTCATCGTGGGTCCCACGCGCATCGGCGACGGCAACTGGATCGGCCCGCACGCGACCATCGGGACCCCGGGTGAGGACCGCGGCCGCGAGCACCCGGCCGCCTGGGAGTCCGCGCCGAACGGTGATCCCGATCACGACGGCCACGGCGTCGTCATCGGCAGCCGGAACCGGATCCGCGAGTACGTCAGCGTCCACCAGGGCACCTGGCGCACCACCGGCATCGGTGACGGCGGCTACTTCCTGCGCGGCTCCCACATCGCCCACGACTGCGTCGTCGAGGACGCAGTCACGGTCGCTTCGAACGTCATCACCGGCGGCCACTGCCACATCTGGTCCGGGGCGAACCTGGGCATGGGCGCGATCCTGCACCAACGGGTCGTGGTCGGCCCCGGCGCGATGGTCGGGATGAGCTCCGCGGTCCGCAAGGAAGTGGGTGCGTTCACCATCGCCGTCGGCAACCCCGCACGGGTGACAGGCGTCAATACCGTCGGGCTGTCCCGCCGTGGGCTGGACGAGGCCACCATCGAGGCACTGGGACCGTGGCTGAAGGGTAAGGCCGGTCTCCCTGAGGACGGGCTGGCCGACCGGCTGCCCGGCGACCTCTCTACCTTGGTGAAGGCGTGGGACGCCCGTCCACGCGACGAGCACTAGGAGTCAACAGATGGCAGTGTCCAACGCTCAGGCCGCGAGGCCGGATGTCCCCGGCAAGCTGCGTGAGGTCTTCGTCGAGGCGCTGGACCTCGATGGCGATGTCGACGTCGAAAACCTCAAATACCGCGACATCGAAGCCTGGGACTCGGTCGGTCACATGTCGCTGGTCGCGGCCATCGAGGACGAGTTCGACGTGGAATTCGACACCGATCAGGTGATCGACATGTCCAGCTTCAAGGTCGCCGTCGACATGGTGACCGACCTGCAGAACAAGTGATGCTGGACGGAAAGGTCGCCCTGGTCACCGGGGGCACCCGGGGGATCGGGCTGGCCACCGCGCGGGCGCTCGCCGAGGCGGGCGCCACCGTCGTCCTGACCGGCCGCGACGAGGCGAAGGCCAAGGAAGCGGCGGCCGCGGTGGGGGCCGCGAGCGGGCTCGCGCTGGACGTCACCGACGCCAAGGCCGTGTCGACGCTGGTCCGCGGCGTGGCCAAGGAGCACGGCAAGCTCGACATCGTGGTCGCCAACGCCGGGATCATGGAGGACGCGCTCCTCGGCATGATCCGCGAGGAGCTGGTCGACACCACGCTGAGCACCAACGTCGCCGGCACGCTGCACACCGTCCAGGCCGCCGCCAGGGCGATGATGCGGAAGAAAGCCTCGCCCGCCGGCGATAGAGGCACAAGCGCTGGCGCGATCGTCGTTCTCGCATCGATCGTCGGCGAGCACGGAAGCGCTGGTCAAACGGTGTATGCGGCCTCGAAGGCGGCGGTGGCGAACATCGCGCGTTCGGCCGCGAAGGAACTCGGCCGGTCCGGCATCCGGGTCAACGCGGTGGCGCCTGGTGTCATCGACACCGACCTGACCTCGGGCCTGACCGACGACGCCAAGGCCGAGAACATCGGCAAGACCCCGCTCGGGCGGCTCGGCACGCCCGAAGACGTGGCGAAGGCGATCCGGTTCCTCGTCAGTGATGACGCTTCGTTCATCACCGGGCAGGTGCTGGGCATCGATGGAGGATTAGTTCTCTAATGACCCTTCTGGGTGTGGGTGCGCGACTGATCGACGTCACGAGCGGCAGGACGCTCGAGGGCGAGGAACTCGACACCGAGGTCACCCGCGTGGGTACCGCGTTGTCGCTGCTGCCGCCGGGCGCGCTGTTCGCGCGCATGTCGGTGGACCTCGAAAGCGTCCTGAACTACCTCGGCGCGTTCGAGGCGGGCCGCGCGATCGCGTTGATCGACCCGGCGCTGGACGCCGACGTCCTGGCGGGGCTCATCGAGCGTTTCCGCCCGGCCGCCGTGCTGTCCGCGCCGGACGCGCCCGCACCCGAGGGGTACGGCGTTTCCGACAGCCACTGGGTCCGGAAGTCCGCCGAGGGCGTCGAGCCGCATCCGCACCTCGCGGTCCTGCTGCCGACCAGCGGTTCCACCGGCAACCCGAAGCTGGTCCGGCTCGCGCGCGATGCTGTTTACGCGAACGCCGACGCGATCGCGCGGGTGCTCGGCATCGACCGTCACGAGATCGCGCCGACCAGTCTCCCACTGCACTACAGCTATGGCCTCTCCGTGTTGAACTCGCATCTCGTCCGCGGCGCGACCGTGGTCATCGAGCCTTCGGGCGTGCTCGGGCGCGGATTCTGGGACGCGGTCAACGAGCACAAGGTCACCTCGCTCGCGGGCGTTCCGTACCACTACGAGATGTTGCGGCGCCTCAAGTTCGACCCGGCGAAGTATCCGACGCTGCGCACGCTGACCCAGGCGGGCGGCAAGCTCCGCGACGACCTGGTCGCTCAGTTCAACGACAAGATCCGCGAGGTCGGCGGGCGGATGTTCGTGATGTACGGGCAGACCGAAGCCGCCCCGCGAATGACCACCGTCCCGGCGGAACGGCTCGCCGAGAAGCTCGGTTCGGCCGGGCCCGCGCTGCCCGGTGGCTCGTTCGCGATCCGGCGCGAGGACGGTTCCGAAACCACGCATCCGAAGATCGTCGGCGAGGTCGTCTACCGCGGGCCCAACGTGATGATGGGCTACGCCGAGGACGAGGCGGGGCTGGCCGCGGGCGACGAATACGGCGGCGTGCTGGCCACCGGCGACCTCGGGTACCTCGACGAGGACGGGTTCCTCTACATCACCGGGCGCCTCAAGCGGATCGGCAAGGTCTTCGGCAACCGGGTCAGCCTGGATGATCTCGAGCACGCCGTGCGTTCCGCCTCGGTGGGGATCGACGTCGTGGCCGCCGTCCCGGCCGGGGACAAGGTCGTCCTGTTCGCCGAGGGCGCAGACAAGGACATCTGCAAGGACGCCGCGAAGGCGCTGTCCGAGCGGCTGCACCTGCACACCAGCGGGTTCGACGTCCGCGCATGCGACATCGTGCCGCTGCTGGCCAGCGGCAAGATCGACTACCGGTCGCTGGAGGCCAAGGTATGAGTAGCCGCGGCACACGAGCCGACCACAGAGCGCGCTCGTACACAGCTACGCGCGAGCTCGCGGAGGAAACAGTATGAGTGTGTTCACGCTTTCCCAAGCTGAGCGCGAGAAGTCACTACTTCCGCAGCTCTCCGAGCTGACCGCGCACCACCGCGAGAACTCCGGAGGGTACGAACGCATCCTCTCGTCGCTCGGCATCGCGCGAGACGCGGAGTTCGCTTCCATCGCGGACCTGCCGTGGCTGCCGGTGCGGATGTTCAAGACGCACGACCTGCGCAGCATCCCCGAGTCCGAGATCTTCAAGACGCTGACCTCGTCGGGCACCACCGGCGCGGGCGCGTCGCGGATCTACCTGGACAAGGCCGCGGCCGGCGCGCAGACCAAGCAGCTCGGCGCCACGTTGCAGGAGGTCCTCGGCGGCGAGCGGCTGCCGATGCTGATGGTCGACACCATCGGCATCATCAAGAACCGCCGCTCGTTCTCCGCGCGCGGCGCGGGCGTGCTGGGCATGGCCAACTTCGGCCGCAAGCACACCTACGTGCTCGACGAGAACGACCAGCCGGACGTCGAGGCGGTCAAGACGTTCCTGGCGACGTACGGTGACAAGCCGTTCCTGATCTTCGGCTTCACCTTCATGGTGTGGCAGTACCTCTACGAAGTCGCCCGTAAGCACAAGCTGGACCTGTCGAATGGGATCCTGATCCACTCCGGCGGTTGGAAGAAGCTGATCGACCGCGCGGTGGACAACACCGAGTTCCGCCGCCGGTTCAAAGAGGACACCGGGCTCACCCGGATTCACAACTACTACGGGATGATCGAGCAGATCGGCACCGTGTTCCTCGAAGGTCCGTCCGGGAACTCGTTGTACTGCCCCGATTTCGCCGACGTCGTGATCCGGAACCCGGAGACCTGGGAAGAGCAGCCGGTCGGCGAGCCCGGCGTGATCGAGGTCGTCAGCACCCTGCCGCACTCGTATCCGGGGCACGTCCTGCTCACCGAGGATCTCGGTGTCTGCAACGGAATCGACGACGGCGACTGGCCGGGCAAGCACTTCTCGGTCATGGGCAGGCTGCCCAAGGCCGAGGCCCGCGGCTGCTCGGACACCTTCCAGGGGGCGGCGGCATGAGCCTGAACCAGCGTTTTCCGCTCGCGGAAGCGATCGAGGTCGACAAGCTCGTCGAAGAGCTGCGTGCCGAGCCTGTCGGCGGGCGGCTGCGCGTGGGCGACCCTCGCGTCGTCGAGTTCCTGACGAAGTTCGCGCGCAAGCTGCTCGCGCCCGCGACGGCTCGCCGCTTCCCGGAGCTGGCGTCGCTCGGTTTCTTCCTGCGCAAGGGGGAGATCGCCAAAGCGCTGAAGACGTTGGAATCCTCCGGTGACGCGCTGCGCTTCCCGCGCGGGCTCGTCTTCCACGTGCCACCGGCCAACGTCGACACGATTTTCGTGTACTCGTGGGCACTTTCGGCGCTGGCGGGCAATCACAACGTCGTCCGCGTCTCCTCGCGTTCGGCCGGTGCCGCGGAAACGGTGCTGGAGGCACTGAACGCCGCACTGTCCGAAGTGGACGCGGACACCGCCGCCGCGATCACCGCGACGCAGCGCATGGTCACCTACGACCGCAGCGACGCGATCAGCGGCGCGCTCTCGGTCGCCGCGGACCTGCGGGTCATCTGGGGCGGCGACGCCTCGGTCGCCGCGCTGCGCAAGTACCCGCTCGCCCCGCACGCGCGTGACCTGACCTTCCCGGACCGGTCGTCGTTCGCGGTCGCGTCGGTGCGCGGCTGGCAGAACGCCTCCGAAGCCGAACGCCGCAGCGCGGCCGAGGGCTTCTACAACGACTCGTACTGGTTCGACCAGGCCGCCTGCTCGTCGCCGCGCGCGGTGTTCTGGGTGGGCGACGAAGACGGCGCCCGCGAAGCCGGACAGGGGTTCCGGAAGCTGCTCGCCGAGGTACTGGCGACGAAACAGCACGTCACCGAGCCCGCCATGGCCGTGCAGAAGCGGGTTTCCGCGTACGGCGCGGCCGTCGACGGGCTCGTCAACGGCATCGAGTTCCAGGGCAACGGCATCGCGACCCTCGAACTGACCGACCCCGCGATCCTGCCGCGCGAATGGCTCGGTGCGGGCACTTTCGCCAACGCGCGGGTCGACACGCTTTCCGATCTCGTCCCGATCGTGCTCCGCAAAGACCAAACCGTCGGTCAATTCGGCTTCACCAAAGAAGAATTGACGCAATTCGTGACGGAATTGGCGGGCCGCGGCGTCGACCGTGTCGTTCCGTTCGGCTCGGCCCTGACGTTCTCCGCGATTTGGGACGGCTACGATCTGCTGACCGAGTTCAGCCGCTTGGTGACCGTGCAGGCCTGACCTGCGGTGACGAGGTAGCAGCAGAGGAGGTTCAGTGACGACCGTCGAAACGCCCGAAGAGGCTGGATCGGACAAAGGCGGTTCTTTATCCGCTGCGCAACCGAAATCCACCAAGGCGAAGATCCTCGACGTCGTCCGCTGGGTCGCGATCCTGCTGGTCGTCGGTTTCGCGGCGAAGACCTTGGTCACCAATTGGGGCGAGTTCTGGCGGACGCTGTCCGAGGTCGCGTGGGAATCCTCCACGTTGAGCCTGCTCGCGCTCATCGCCGCGATCATGGTGTCGACCTACGGCTGGCAGGTCATGGTCGACGACCTCGGCAAGCCCATCGGCTACGCCCGCGGCGCGCAGATCTGCCTCGTCGGCTCGCTCGGCAAGTACGTGCCGGGTTCGGTGTGGGCGTACCTGCTGCAGATGGAGCTGGGCCGCAAGGCCGGGCTCGCCAGGGCGCGGATCTTCACCGGTTCGCTGATCCAGCTCGGCGTCGGCGTGGTGTCCGCGCTGGTCGTCTCGCTGCTCGCGGCCCCCGCGGTGTTCAGCAACAGCCCGCGGGCGCTGTGGCTGTTCGTGCTGATCCCGGTCGGCCTGGCGATGCTGCACCCCCGCGTCCTCACCTGGGGCACGTCGCTGGTGCTGCGGATCCTGCGCCGCCCGCCGCTGGACCACCGGCTGAGCTGGTCGGTCGTCGGGAAGGTCTTCGGCTCGTCGACCGCCGCCTGGGCGCTCCAGGGCGTGCACCTGTGGCTGCTGGCGAACTCCGTCGGCACGCCCGGGTTCAGCGGGTTCGTGCTGTGCGTCGGCGCGATGGCCGTCGCGATGACCGTCGGGACGTTCGCGTTCATCCTCCCCAGTGGTGTCGGCGTCCGCGAGGTCGCGCAGGTCGCCGTGCTGACCGCGTCGGGCCTCACCGTCGTCCAGGCGACGGCGTTCGCCATCGCCTCGCGCGTCATGTTCACCGTCGCGGACCTGATCACCGCCGGCGGCGCCGCCCTCTCGGCCCGCCTCGTCACCAGCCCCCGCGTTTAGTCGACTGATTGCGGGCGTCAGGGGTTCAGCCGGTAGATGACGGCGTCGGCGTTGCGGTAGACCTCGGTCACGAAGTTCAGACCGTCCAGATCGCGCAGTCCCGCCTGGCGCGGGGCGCCCGCCGGGTAGCCGTACTGCCCGAGGACTGGCAGCACGGCGGCCATACCAACGTCGACGAACTGATCGACCTCTGCCGGCGAGACCACCGTCTCAAAGACGAACCCGGCTGGACCTACCACCTCGCCACCGACGGCACCCTCACCATCACCACCCCACCGGACAGAGCTACGACAGCTCACCCCCGCCACTTCACCTACCCCGCCTAAGGACACCGCTCGCCGACGAACCGCCACCGTTCTGAGCTGCGTTGCCGTGAAGCGGCGATGGGTGGTTAGGTCTTGCCGTTAGAGTTGCGTTGCCGAAACGCGGCGATGGGCAGCTAGGTCTTGCCGTTAGAGTTGCGTTGCCGAAACGCGGCGATGGGCAGCTAGGTCTTGCCGTTAGAGTTGCGTTGCCGAAACGCGGCGATGGGCAGCTAGGTCTCGCCGCTAGAGTCGCGTTGCCGGAAACCGGCGACAGGCGGCTAGGTCTCGCCGTCAGAGCCGCCTCGCCGAAACGCGGCGAGAAGCACCCCCTGTGCGCAGGGTTCTGCTTTACCCCCTTCGAATCCTGCCGCTGCCAAGCGTCGTCATTGGAGCCCTGTCGCCGGAAAGCGGCCACGGGCGGCGTGTGCGGAGACGCTGCTTTGGTCCTTCGAGTTCACGGTCAAGTCTTGCTGTTTGACGCGTCGCCGGAAAGTGGCGACGGGCACCCTGTGCGCAGGGGTTCACGTTGGCACAGACAGCGTGCCCACGAAACCCCGACGCAGCCGTCACCACCCGACCACTCACCCACCGCACGTTCAGCCGCGCCACCGCCGCCCGCACCTGCGTGTTCGACGGGTACTCGCGGAAACGCCACTCCAGCAGCCGCGCGTCCGACGGCGACAGCGTCTCGGGTGGGGAATCCGCACAGAACCCCGAGGTGCGGAACGGAATGGAAAGTCAGATTTACCGCCGGGCACCGTTACCCGAAGGAGTCACATCCTGCCGGGCAAAACGGCGGGAAGGTTGCCCACTTTGTGCACACTTGCTGGACCATTCGTGTCAATTGACTGCGCCGAAAGAAACACACCGGCGCGGTGATCGATACTTGACCATAGTCTTTCGTCAGGGGAGTGGCTCGGCCCGGGAGGGTGGGGATCAGGTGGTGATCGCGCTTGTCGTCGCCTGGTTCCTGGTCGCGGTCTTCGTCCTGGTGGCCTGGCCCAAGATCGGCGCCGAAAAGGCCTGGCGCGCCGTCGCGCTGACGCTGACCCTCGCTTTCTCGCTGGTGCACCAGCTGATGTATTCGACCATCGCGGAGGACGCGTACATCACTTTCCGTTACGTCCAGAACATCGCCGACGGCAATGGGCCGGTGTTCAACCCCGGCGAGCGGATCGAGGGCTACGCGAATTTCCTCTGGATGATCGTGGTCGCGTTGCCGAAGGCCGCATTCGGGGCCGACATCGAGACCTCCGCGATGGTGCTCGGCGTGCTCGCCACGCTCGGCGCCGTCCTGCTCGCCCAGGTGACGGTGAACCGCGTGGTCGCGCGGGCGGCCGGCGAGGCGCGCCCGGCCTATGGCGTGGCCGCCGCGGTGCTGGTCGCGGGCGCCGGGGGCCTGGCCGCGTACGGCGGATCGGGCACCGAGACGCCGTTGTTCGTCCTGCTCGTGTTCGGTGTCTTCGCCTCGCTCGCGGCCCGGCGGCCGGTGGTCGCGGGGGTGCTCGTCGCCTTCGCGATGATGACGCGCCCGGCGGGGATCCTGCTCGCGGTCCTGGTCGGGATCTGGCTGGTCGTCGCGGCCTGGCGCGGCCGCTACACCTGGTGGTCACCCGTGGGCTCGCTGCTCGGAGGGCTCGTCTTCGTGGCGCCGTGGACGGCCTGGCGGGTGATCTACTACGACCACGTCCTGCCCACGTCGGTCGTCATCCCTTTCGACGTCGGCCTTTCCGCCCGGATCGAGGGCGGGTGGCGGTATCTGTCCGGGTTCTCCCTGGTCCACCAAGGATTCCTGCTGCTCGGCCTGATCTCGGTGGTGGCCCTGCTGCTGCGCCGCACCGGCCGGACGCCGCACGAGGCCGAAGCCAGGTCGCTGACGTGGCTGATGCTGGCCACCGCCGCCGGGCTCAGCGGTTTCGTGGTCTTCTTCGGCGGCGACGCCGGGCCCGCCTGGCGACTGCTGGCGCCGATCCCGCCGCTGCTTTCGGTGGCGGCGGTGTCTGTCTACGGTGTGCTCGTTTCCACCGCGAAGCCGAGCCCGCGCCCGCGGGCTCCGGTCCAGCGGCTGATGCCCGCCGCCGCGGTGGCGTTGTCCGGGCTCGCGGTGCTGGTGTCGGTGTTCAGCCCGGAGATGCTCGCCCGCGTGCGCGCCTGGCACGACCACGGCGCGCAGATGGAGGAGATCGGCCGCTGGCTCGACGGCTATCTGCCGCCCGGTTCGGTCGTGAGCACTTCCGCGCCCGGCGTGCTGTCGTACCACGCCGGGACGCAACTGCAGATCGTCGGCGTCCGGGGCCAGACCGAGGAAGCGGGTGAGGCCGTCGTCTCCCGGCGGCGTCCGACGATCGCCGTCATCACCGACAGTGGTTACTCGGCGAAGCAGACCTGCGTGATCGACCCGGCGTACGCGGCTCGGTATCGCGTCGCGACCTTCGCGCGCGAAGGAACCTCGTCGTGGATCACCGTGTTCATCCGGGCGGACGTCGAGCGAGCGGTCACGTCGGCCCTCGACCGCTCGCCCGTTTTCCGCCACGTACCGTGCCCTTCGTGAGTGTCGTTTCCCCCAGCAGACCGGCAGCGCGTGAGACTTCCTCGCGCTTGTTCGGCCTCGGTGTGTTCGCCGCGGCGCTCGCCGTGCTCCTGATCCGCTTCCTCGTGCCGCGGCCGATCGCGATGTCCGACAACGGTGACGGTTTCCGCGTGCTGTGCGGGGCGGGCATCCCGTGGAAGGGCGAACCGGAGGGCTTCGTCCACCTCGCCTACACCGTCCCGGCGGGCGAATGCGACGCCACCTATCTTCTGACCCAGAGCTGGTTCGCGCGGATCGCGCGGTCGATCGGCGGGCTGCTCGGCCTCGAAGCGACGCTCAGCCTGGTCGTCCTCGGCGTGTTCACCAGCGTCCTCGCCGCCGCGGCGGTCGCGCTGATCGTCGTCGGATTGCCGTATTCGCGCCGCGTTCGCGGTTTCGCGGCCGTGGGGCTGCTGCTGGTCGTCGCGGACTCGGCGTTCTTCGGCTACTTCGCCTCGGTGCTGGGCGAGGGTGCCGCCTTCCTCGGTCTCCTGCTCGCCGTCGGCGGCTTGCTGGTCGCCGCGCGGCCCGGCTGGTGGCGCTACGCGGGACTCGCCGTGCTGCTCTTCGGCGGCCTGATCGCGGTGAACGCCAAGGTCCAGACGTTGATGATCCTGCCGTTGCTCGCGCTCGCCGCGCTGCTCGTCCGCTCGGCGGGCGTTCGCGGCCCGAAGCGCTGGCTTCCCGTGGTGTTCGTCATCGGCGCGCTCGCCGGTGGCACGGCCTACGCGCAGCAGACCGTCGAACCGGCGAAGCTGCCCGACGGCTCGCTCGCCGCGCGGCCGGGCGACGATTCGCGGGAGATCAACATGTTCAACACGATCTTCCTGACCATTGTGGACGGTCGGCACGACACCGGGGCCGACCTCGCCGCGCTGGGGCTGCCCGCCTCGTTCGGCCAGTACGCGGGCAACGGCTGGTGGCATCCGAGGCCCGCGACGCAGGACCCCGAGTACCCGAAGTACCGCGAACAGATCAGCAGGCGCAACGTCGTCGAGTATTTCGCGACGCACCCCTGGCGCACCGTCGAGATCCTGGACCGCGCGGCGGGAGATCTGCTCACCGCGCGGCCGCCCTACCTCGGCAGCTTCGATCGGTCGGCGGGCTTCGCCGCGGAGACCCAGGAATACCGCGTTCCGATCGTTTCGACCGCGACGAAACTGCTGGCACCACTGGGTTTCTTCGCCCTGCTGCCGATATGGGCCCTGATCGCCTGGCGCGGCTGGAAGACCCGCCGCGCCGCGCTGGGCGTCGTCCTGGGCTTCCTGCTCGCCGTCGCCGCCGGGCAGTTCGTGCTGGCCGCGCTGGGCGACGGCTTGGAGAACGTCAAGCACCAGGTGATCGCGCTGTACTGCACGGTGCTCGGCGTCGCACTGGCGCTGGTGACCTTCGCGCGTCAGGAACGCCCCGGAGTGATGTGACCTACGCGACCGTAGGTTGGTCACCCTACGGTCGCGTAACCTGAACGAATGGCTGAGCTCGTTTACCCGCCCGTCATCATGGCGGCGAAATTGATGTTCCGGGTGCTGGACAACCGCATCCGGGTGGAGGGGACCGAGCACATCCCGTCGACGGGCGGGGCGGTCATCGCCTGCAACCACGTGAGCTATCTCGACTTCATCTTCTGCGGGCTCGGCGCACAGCCGGCGAAACGCCTGGTCAGGTTCATGGCGAAGAAGGAGATCTTCAGCAACCGCATCGCCGGACCGCTCATGCGCGGCATGCACCACATCTCCGTCGATCGCGGCGCGGGTCTCGCGTCGTACCGCGAAGCCGTCGATCGCCTGAAGGCCGGAGAGGTCGTCGGCGTGTTCCCCGAGGCCACGATCAGCCGGTCGTTCACCGTGAAGGACATCAAGTCCGGCGCGGTCCGGATGGCCGCCGAGGCGGGTGTCCCGATCGTGCCGATGGCGCTGTGGGGCACGCAGCGGCTGTGGACCAAGGGCCGCCCGAAGGACCTCACGAAGCGCCACGTCCCGATCTCGATCCTCGTCGGCGAGCCGATGCACCCGAAGGCCGACGAGGACGCCGAAATCCTTTCGAAGGACCTTCGCGTGCGGATGTCCGCGCTCGTGGACCGCGTCCAGGCCGGCTACCCGGAGAAGCCGTCGTCCGACGACGAGCGCTGGTGGCTGCCCGCGCACCTCGGCGGCACCGCGCCGACGCCGGAAGAGGCCGCGAAGCTCGACCGTGAAGGCCGTTAGACCGCCTGGCCACCCGCCGGATGTTGCGAAAGCCACTTTCGCAACGTTGAAGGTTGGGAAAGTGGCTTTCGCAACGCCTGCGGCCGAGCCGACGTGAAGGCCGCTAGAACCAGCGTTCGAGCACCTGCGCCACGCCGTCCTCGGAGTTCGGCGCGGTGACCTCGTCGGCGACGTCGAGGGCGTAGCGGTGCCCGTTGGCCATCGCGACGCCGTGCCCGGCCCAGCCGAGCATCTCGACGTCGTTCGGCATGTCCCCGAACGCGATCACCCGCTCGGCCGGGACACCGAGCCGCTCGGAAACCTCGGCCAGCCCGGTCGCCTTCGTGATGCCGTGTGCGGCGATCTCGATCAGGCCGGTGTTGGTCGAGTAGGTGATGTCGACCGAGCCGCCGAGCACCTCACGCGCCGCCCGCGCCATCTCGTCGGAGTTCATCCCGCGCCTGCTGATCAGCAGTTTGATCGCCGGATGCCCGAGCACCTCGGCCCGCGGCGCCTCCGTGCCCTCGTGGTTGCCCCACGGATTGTGGTAGTCCGGCTCGATCACGAAGTTGCGCATCTCCGGGTCGAGCGCGGACTCACCGACCCGCTCCGCGGCGAACCGGCAGCCGGGGAGAGCGTGATCAAGAGCACTCACCGTGTCGTGCAGCAGCTGGGGTTCCAGCAGGCCGTGGACCGCCACGATCCGGTCCGTCCCGATCTCGTACAGCACCGCGCCGTTCGCGCAGACGGCGTACCCCGTCAGACCGAGCGGGGTCGCGATCGGCGCGATCCAGCGCGGCGGACGGCCGCTGGCCAGCACGAACGGCACTCCGGCCTCGGCGACGCGCCGGACGACGCCGATCGTGCGTTCGGACAGGACCTCCAACGGGCCGAGCAGGGTGCCGTCGACATCGGAGGCGATCAAGAGAGGCTTTTCCACCGGCACATCATCCCCGAAGATCCGCCCATCGGGCGAAGTGTCGGCGGGCACCGCTACCTTGCCGGGTGTGCGCGTAGGCATCGTGATCCTTCCGGAAGATCGTTGGTGGGCGGCCGAGCCGAAATGGCGGGCCGCCGAGGAATACGGCTTCGACCACGCTTGGACGTACGACCACCTCGGCTGGCGGAACCTCGTCGACGGCCCGTGGTTCAGTGCGATGCCAACGTTGACGGCGGCCGCGATGGTGACGTCGCGGATCAGATTGGGCACCTTCGTCGCCTCGCCGGTCGCGCGGCACCCCGTGCCGTTCACCCGTGAGCTGACCACCCTCGACGACATCTCCGACGGCCGCTTCATCCTCGGCGTGGGCGCCGGCGTCCCGAACACCAACTACGACGTGACCGTTTTCGACGGCCCCGAGCTGTCGGTCAAACAGCGCACGGACCGGTTCGCCGAGTTCGTCGAAGCGCTCGACGGGCTGCTGATGACCGACGGCTTCGACTTCGAGGGCGAGTACTACCGGGCCAAGGGCGCGCGGAACCAGCCGGGCTGCGTGCAGCGGCCGCGGCTGCCGTTCCTGGTGGCCGCGAACGGCCCCCGCACGATGACGCTCGCCGCCCGGTTCGGCGCGGGCTGGGCCACCACAGGCGTCAAAGCGGACACTCAGGACGAGTGGTGGAAGGGCGTCGCGGAACTCGGGAAGACCTTCGACGAACGGCTCGACGTCGTGGGCAGGGACAAGGCGAGCGTGCAGCGGGTCCTGAGTCTCGACTCGGCGCCGGTCTTCTCACTCTCCAGCGTGGGCGCGTTCACCGACGCCGCCGGGCGGGCCGGGGAACTCGGCTTCACCGACATCGTCACCCACTGGCCGCGGTCCGGGGACTACTACGTCGGCCGTGAGTCGACCCTCGAAGAGGTCGCGAGCGACGTACTCCCGGTACTCCAAGGAAGAAGTTCTTAGGCCGATCGGGTGACGTCGGCGGGCCCGGTAAACCGGTTCCGACCCGCGGTCGTCTGACAGACGAGTACAGCGAGTGGGTGTGGCCGACGACGGCTGCCCCTCATGGGTCACCCCGGGGGTGAATGGGGGACTGAGGCTCGCGTGGTCGCGGCAGGGGCAGTCCGCGACCACGCGAGCCTTGATCTTTTGGCCGTGACTCGCGTGTCCAGACCTGGAACTCGCGTGATTGAAGGCGTAACTCGCGTGTTCCGGCGGGAAACACGCGAGTTACGCCTTCAATCACGCGTCATACGGCTTCAAGCACGCGTCTTACGCCCCCGTGCACATGTGATCGCTGGACCCGCAGGAGTACGCGACACCCCTCCCGCACGCTATGAACGGGCCGTTCATAGCGTGCGAGAGCGGCTAAGTGTGCGCGAACCGGCCGTCAGCGGGTCAGGGTGTAGATCGACGCGCCCGCGTTGCCGAAGTCCTTCCGCAGGAAGCCCAGCCCGTCCAGATCCCGCAGCCCCGGCGCCGGCGGCTCGCCGATCTTGATCGGCGTGCTCCCGATCAGCACGTGCTTGATGTTCAGCCGCCGCACCGCGGCCCGCACCTCGGGGTCGGTGTCGTACTCCCGGAAGTGCAGCGCCAGGTACTTCGCGTCCGGCGGCGGCACGCCCGGGTCGTAGTGCCCGGCGACTGGGTGGATACCGGTGATCGCGTACAGCCAGGCCGTCCCGTCGAAGCGCTCATTGAGCACCTTCTCGTCCGGTCCGACGTTCAGCTTGGTCAGCTCGTTCATCGCGGCCAGTTCGTCGGCGCTGACCGGCGGCGTGACCTCGCCCTCGGGCCCGTTGTAGTACAGGAACGACACCGCGTGCGCGTTCGACTCGGTGTAGAAACCCTTGGTCAGCACGGCCGACGCGGCCACGACGAACACGGCGGTCGCCAGCCCCAGCCGGGCGGGCAGCGCGGGACGGCTCTTCACCCACGAGCGCCCGCTCGCCCACTTCGCGAACCAGCGCTGCAACTCCGCCATCCCGTGTCCGGCCAGCAGGCACAGCGGGATCGCGGCGAGCGCCATCAGGCGGTACCGGTCGTTCCACCACGGCCGCGAGAGCGAGATCACCCACGGTTCGGCGCCGAACGAGGCGACCAGCACGAACAGTGCCGAGAAGCCGATCGCCGAAAGCCCCAGCCAGCGCATCCGGCCGAGCCGGAACAGGCTCAGGACGCCGATGGCCAGCAACACCGTCAGCCACACCTGCGGGGCGCTCAGCACCTGCCGGAACGTCACCAGCAGCCCCAGCGACTTCACGACCGGCAGATCGGAACCCCACGCGTGATAAGGGTATGAACCCGAAGTGAATTTCAGGGCGCCGAGGATATGCGGCGCCGCGAGCAGCGCGCTCCCCACCATCACCGGCACCATCTTGACGACGTCGCCGCCGAGCACCCGCCAGCCGCCACGGCCTTCCGGCACCCCGTCGAGCGGTTTGTGCCGCAGCGCGCGGTACCAGCGCTGCACCACCAGCGGGAAGGCGAACAGCAGCGCCCCGAACAGCGCCGACGAGTGCGCGGCCAGCAGGCCGACCGCGGTCAGCGCGAGCACGTAGCCGGTGTCGAGGCCCGGCCGCGCGAGGAAACGGGCCAGCGCGACCACGGCCAGCGGCGTCAGCACGATCCCCAGCGCGAACGGCAGCAGCCCGCTGGACACCGACTCGTACGCGCCGGTGGTGGCCGCCGCGGCCACCAGGGCCGTGCAGCCCGCGAACACCGCCCGCCCACCGAGCTGGCGGATCAGCGCGACCATCGACAGCGCGAAGACGCCGGCGACCGGCATGGTGATGGCGTTGAGCGTGACCGGGATCGTCGTACCCGAGATCGAGTACACGAGCGAGCCGACCAGGTGATACGCGTTCGGGTAGAACGAGCCGTCCGGGTACCAGTTGACGGTGCCCATGCCGGTCAGCGAGCCGTCGCCGGTCTCGGCGATGTAGCGGATGCCGTTCGCATGGAACACCGTGTCCCAGCGCTGGAACACCGCCGTCGTCCCGCCGCGGGCCGAGAGCACCACGAGGATCGAGATCCCCACGGCCAGCGCGACACAGGCGGCGACGGCGTAATGCGCGCGCGGGTGCCATTTCGTCGGCGGCTCCTCGGCGCCCGGTTTGATCCAGCCGCGTGCCTGCCCCAGTCTCCGCAGGCCGGAGCCGATCCCGGCGAGCACGAGCGTGACGGCCGCCACGGTCAGGGGGTTGTACGACACACCCGCGAGTGCCAGCCACGGACCGGCCAGTCCGGTTACCGTGTAGGACAGCAACGGGGCCAGGCCCGCCAGGGCCCAGCCACGCAGGCCCGCGGCCCGGCCGACGAGCCCGCCGGGGACCGCCAGGACGGCCAGGTAGGTGAGGGTCGCACCGAAGTAGGACCAGAAGGTGTCCGGAGTAGGCACTCGCTTTTTACTGCTTTCTGGCTCTTCCGCTCGGGGTCCGGGGCGGAGCCCCGGCCGGGTCTGGGGCGGGCCCCAGATGGTGGAGCCTAAATGTGTCTGTCGAAGGTGAAAACCGGTGCTCGCTGCAGGGCACGGAGTCGACGTGCGTACCCTCGACGCCCGTGAGCGCGCACACGAACCCCGACAAGATTACTGAAGCCGATTTCACCGGCTACGACCTCATCGTGGTCGGGTCCGGATTCTTCGGGCTGACCGTCGCCGAACGGGCCGCGGCCGAGCTCGGCAAGAAGGTCCTCGTGCTGGAACGGCGTCACCACCTCGGTGGCAACGCCTACTCCGAAGCCGAGCCCGAGACCGGGATCGAGGTGCACCGTTACGGTGCGCATTTGTTCCACACCTCCAACAAGCGTGTGTGGGAGTATGTCAACCGCTTCACCGAGTTCACGAACTACCAGCACCGGGTCTTCGCCAAGGTCAAGGACCAGGTCTACTCCTTCCCGATGAACCTCGGCCTGATCAACCAGTTCTTCGGCAAGTCGCACACGCCCGACGAGGCCCGCGAGCTGATCGCCAAGCAGTCGTCGGAGTTCGAGACCGCGAACGCGCAGAACCTCGAAGAGAAGGCGATCTCGCTGGTCGGCCGCCCGCTGTACGAGGCGTTCATCCGCGGCTACACGGCCAAGCAGTGGGAGAACGACCCGAAGAACCTCGGCGCCGACATCATCACCCGGCTCCCGGTCCGCTACACCTTCGACAACCGGTACTTCAACGACACCTACGAGGGTCTGCCGGTCGACGGCTACACCGCGTGGCTCGAGAAGATGGCCGAGCACGAGAACATCGAGGTCCGGCTGAACGTCGACTACTTCGACGTCCGCGAGCACATCCCCGCCGGCACCCCGACCGTCTACACCGGTCCGCTGGACCGCTACTTCGACTACTCCGCGGGCCGGTTCACCTGGCGCACGGTGGACTTCGAATCCGAGGTCGTCGAGACCGGTGATTTCCAGGGCGCCTCGGTCGTCAACTACAACGACGAGGAAGTGCCCTACACCCGGATCATCGAGTTCCGGCACTTCCACCCGGAGCGCAAGCACTACCCGAACGACAAGACGGTCGTGTTCCGCGAGTACTCCCGCTTCGCCGGCGAGGCCGACGAGCCGTACTACCCGATCAACACCCCGGAGAACCGCGAAAAGCTCGAGGCCTACCGCGAGCTGGCGAAGGCCGAGGCCAAGGACAAGAACGTGCTGTTCGGCGGCCGTCTCGGTACCTACAAGTACCTCGACATGCACATGGCCATCGGTTCGGCGCTGACCGCGTTCGACAACAAGATCGCGCCGCACCTGACCGATGGCGCGCCTCTGGACGGATCCCTCGATGCTTGAGAAGGGCGCTCCTACCGGTGAGGTCGCTGTTCTCGCGAAGGCACAGGGCGTCCTGAAGAGCGACGTCACGGTGAAGGCGGCACGGGGTCTTTCGCACTTCGGCGAGCACAGCGCGGGATGGTTCGCGCTGGGCCTCGTCGGGGCGGCGGTCGACAAGAAGCGCCGCAAGGACTGGCTGATCGCGGCGGCCGGTGTCGTCGGCGCGCACGCCGCCTCCATCGCGGTGAAACGCGTGGTCAGGCGGCCCCGCCCGGACCACCCGAGCGTAGAGGTCCTGGTCTCCACGCCGAGCAAGCTGAGCTTCCCGTCCTCGCACGCGACCTCGACTACGGCGGCGGCGGTGCTGTACTCCGGATTGACCGGGCGTAACCTGGTCCCGGCCCTGGTACCGCCGATGCTGGCTTCCCGCCTCGTGCTCGGCGTCCACTACCCGACCGACGTTCTGGCCGGAGCGGCCCTAGGGGGCGTAGTCGGCGGCTTGATACGTAGGAAGCTGAAGCGACGATGAGTGAAACGACCGAGAAGGCCGATTCCAAGCCTGACGACGTAGAGCCCGTGGCCGAGGCCGCCGAACCGAAGAAGGTCGCCGGCGGTCTCGTCGGCGGCATCATCAAAACGGCACGCCCGCGTCAATGGGTGAAGAACGTGCTGGTGTTCGCCGCACCGTTCTTCGCCTTTTCGAAGTCGACGGACCGGACCGGCCTGCTGATCGCCGCGCTGATCGCCTTCGCGGCGTTCTCGCTGGTGGCCTCCTCGGTCTATCTCATCAACGACGCGATCGACGTCGAGGCCGACCGGGCGCATCCGACCAAGCGGAACCGGCCGATCGCGGCCGGGATCGTGCCGGTGCCGGTGGCGTTCGTGGCGGCGGGCGTGTTCTTCGCCGCCGGCCTCGGCATCTCGTTCCTGGCCAGCTGGCAGCTCGCGGTGGTCCTGGCGGTCTACGAGGCCGTCCAGCTCGGCTACTGCTTCGGGCTCAAGCACCAGCCGGTGGTCGACCTGGCCATCGTCGGCTCGGGTTTCCTGATGCGGTCGATCGCCGGTGGTGTCGCCGCCGGTATCGCGCTTTCGCAGTGGTTCCTGCTGGTCACGGCGTTCGGCTCGCTGTTCATGGTGGCGGGCAAGCGCTACGCCGAGATCATGCTCTTCGAGCGCACGGGCGCGAAGATCCGGTCTTCGCTCAAGAAGTACTCGGCGAGTTACCTGCGGTTCGTCTGGGCGACGTCCGCGGCGATCCTGATCATGTCGTACTGCCTGTGGGCGTTCGAGATCCGCCAGGTCGAGCGCGACTCGGTCTGGGCGATCGTCTCGATGGTCCCGTTCGTGGTGGCCGTGCTGCGCTACGCCGTCGACGTCGACGGCGGCAACGCGGGCGAGCCGGAGGAGATCGCGCTCAAGGACCGCGTGCTCCAGGTGCTCGGCGCGAGCTGGGTCGTCACGCTGTTCCTGTCGTTCTATCTCTGATCGACAGCTCACGCACAGCGCATCCATAGGAAGCGCACGCATCCTCGGTGATGGGGGCGGGCACCGCGCCCGCCCCCATCGACTGAGGAGCGAAAGATGAGCGACCCGCAGCGGCCGTCCGAAGACGAGGACGAGACCCCGAAGACGCCCGCTCCGCCGAAGAAGGGCGGATTCCGTCGGTTCGCCGGGCACCGTGCGACGCAGCTGGTCGCGGTCGGTGCCCTCGGATTCGTCCTCGGCGGCGGGATCATCGGTACCGCCGTCGGCCTGGCCTCCCGCGACGGTGATCGGCGGCCCGGTATCTCCCGTGAACACCGTGGTCCGGGCGGCCCCGGCATGCACCGGGACTTCCGCGACGGTCCCGGCTGGCGTGACCAGGGCCACGGTGGGTAGATAACGGAATCATCACGCCGCCGTGTACGGTGTCCGTGATGCGAAGCGCCTCCGCTGATCTGCCCCAGGCTCCCGGTGCGCTGCCGGGAACCGCCGTCCTTACCCGCCCCTGGGTGCTCCCGGCCGGGGCGGCGGTCGCTTCGGCCCTGGTGTTCGTGCTGGTCAGCGGGCATTTGATCGATGACACGTACATCACGCTCTCGTACGCGAAGAACCTCGCCTTCCACGGCCATTGGGGCCTGATCGAAGAAGGCACCGCCAATACCGCGACGTCGCCGCTGAACGTCCTCGTGCTGGCGCTCGTCACCTTCATCGTGCGGGACGCCGTCTTCGCCGCGGGGATCGTCTACGTCGCGAGCCAGGTGGCGCTCGTTCTCGGCCTGCGCCGGATCGGCGCCGCGACCGGTCTCCCCGGCTGGTTCGCCCCGCTGGCGCTCGGCATGCTGCTGGTGAATCCGCTGCTGCTGTCGTCGGCGGGGCTCGAAGTCGCCCTCGGCGCGACCGCCGTCGTCTGGTCGATGGTGTTCCTGCACGAACGCCGTCCCGCCGCGGCGGGCGCGGTGATCGGCCTGATCGCGCTGATCCGGATCGACCTGCTGCTGATCGCGTTCGTCCTGTTCCTCGGGCGCCGCGAATTCTGGGTGGGCATCTGGCGGATGACGTTCGCCGCGCTCGCGGTGATGCTGCCGTGGTTCCTGTTCAGCTGGCTGGTACTGGGATCGGCGGTGCCGGACACGCTGGTCATCAAGATCATGCAGCGGTCGTGGGGGCCGTTCAGTTTCACCAACGGCCCGCTGTTGTACCTGCGCAACTTCCCGGTGGCGGCGACCCTTTCCTTTCTGCCGCTCGTGATCGGCGGGCTCGCCGGTCTACTGTGGACATTCCACTTCCGGCGAGGCTCGGAGCGGGCGAAGCGGCTGCTGCCGTTCGCCACGCTCGCCATCGCCGGTGCGGCGCACTATCTGGCTTATTGCTGGCTGAACGTCCCGCCGTACCACTGGTATTACGCGCCGAGCGTCGTCGGCGCGACGGTCTTCCTCGCCGCCGGAGCCGGCGCTCTGCCCGGCCGGGCCCGGCTCGGCGCGGGGATCCTCGCGGGCGCGTTCGTCCTCGTGAGCGCCGTCGCCTACGCGGCTCCCGAACTGCCGCGCCGGTTCGCGCCCATCACCAGCAACCACGCCGCGTCCGACGAATACCGCGCGATCGGCGCGCAACTGGGCGAACTGACCAGGGGGCGCAAGGTGGAGAGCGCGGGCGAGGTCGGCGCGCTCGCTTATTCCTGCGGTTGCGACATCGTCGACCAGTTCTCCGACCGCGGCTCCGTCGACCCGGCGATCGTCGAGACGAAGAGCCGCAGCAGCGATCTCGGCAAGGCGCTGCTGGAAGCGAACTTCCGGTTCTTCGACCACAGCGTCCCGCCCGCGACCCCGGATCTCGTGCTGGCCACCACTCGGAAGGCGCCGCCGCCGAACGCGCTGGCGACCTGGACGATCAGCTCGCCTTGGATGGGCACGCAGAGCCTGTACCTGCTCCCGGCCCGCTAACCCCTCGCGTTTCGTCCTCTGAATGCGGTGGTTCGCGATGCCAACTACCGCATTCAAAGACGAAACGCGAGGGGATCCGGGAGTCGTTCCCTAGATCGGCAGCTTTCGGAAGATCGGCCGGGGCACGTGCCGCAGGGCCGACATGACCAGGCGGAACGGCGCGGGCGCCCACACCAGTTCCTTGCCCGCGCGCGAGGCGCCGACGGCGATCTCGGCGACCTGCTCGGCGGTCTGCGCGAGCGGGGCGTCCTTGAGTCCCTCGGTCATCTTGGTCTTCACATGCCCCGGGCGGACGACGGTGATCCGCACGCCGAACTCGGACAGGGCCTCGCCGAGGCCAAGGTAGAAGCCGTCGAAACCGGCCTTCGTGGATCCGTAGACGAAGTTCGACCGGCGGACTCGCTCACCGGCGACCGACGACAGCGCGATCACCTTGCCGTGCCCCTGTTTCTTGAGCTTGTTCGACAGCGCGACACCGACGGACACCGCGGCCGTGTAGTTCACGGTGGCCGCCTCGACGGCCTTCGCGTGGTCCTGCCACAGCTCTTCCTGGTCGCCGAGCAGGCCGAACGCCACGACGGTGACGTCGATGTCGCCACCCTCGAACGCCTTGTCCAGCACGGCCGGGTGAGTGTCCATGGCCTTGGCGTCGAAGTCCACAGTGGAGACTTCGGCGCCCTTGTCCTTCAGGCGTTGCGCGGCGGCGTCGAGCCGCGGCGACTGGCGTCCGGCCAGCACGACCCGAAGGGGCTTCTCGGCCAGGTACTTCTCCGCGATCGCGAGCGCGATGTCGGAGGTGCCGCCGAGCAGCAGCAGGGACTGGGGGTTGCCCACAGCGTCGATCACAGTTCCAACCTTCGGGACATGTCAGAGGCGAAAACGCCTTCGGGGTCAACGGACGCGCGGACCTTGCGCCATTCCTCGAGCCGCGGGTACATCTTCGCGAAGTTCTCCGCGGAGGTGCGCGAATCCTTCGCCGTGTAGAGCCGGCCGCCGAGCGCGAGGACGTCCTCGTCGAGTTCCTGGCAGAACCGGCTCAGCCCGTCCTTGATCGGGAAGTCGAGGCAGACCATCCAGCCGGGGTGCGGGAACGACAGCGGCGCCGCGTTGCCCTCGCCCATCTGCTTGAACACGTTGAGGAACGACACGTGCCCGGAGTCCGCGACCTTCTGGATGATCCGGCGCAGCGGCTCGTGCGCGTTCAGCGGAGTGCTGAACTGGTACTGCAGGAAACCCTTGGTGCCATACGCGCGGTTCCACTCGCCGAAGAGATCCAACGGGTGGTAGAAGGCGGTCAGGCTCTGGATCACCTCGCGCGCGTTCTTCGCGGTCTTGCGGTAGTACAGCTCGCCGACCATGGAGAACGACAGCTTGTTCGCCAGCCCGTTCGGGAACACGTCCGGCAGGGTGGCGAGCGTGCCCGGGTTGAACTTGAGCGGATCGGTCCGCAGCTTGGGCGGCAGTTCGTCCAGCTTGGCGAGCGAGCCGCGCTGGAAGGCGGCGCGGCCGAGCTTCGCGCCCCTGGAGATCGAGTCGAACCAGCCGGACGAGTACGTGTAGCCGGCCTCGGAGCCGTCGGTGACCAGCGCCAGAGTCTCGTCGAGGTTCGCCGTGCGCTGGATATCGGCCTTGAAGTAGGCCGTTTCGGTCTTGGTCATCCGGATCTTGGCGCGGACGATGATGCCCGTCAGGCCGATACCGGCCACGGTCGCCCAGAACAGCTCCGCGTCGGGGCCTTCCGGCGTGAGCGTGCGCACCTGCCCGTCGGC
This sequence comes from Amycolatopsis sp. cmx-4-54, assembly GCF_046548895.1. Taxonomy (NCBI): domain Bacteria; kingdom Bacillati; phylum Actinomycetota; class Actinomycetes; order Pseudonocardiales; family Pseudonocardiaceae; genus Amycolatopsis; species Amycolatopsis sp. cmx-4-54. The sequence continues at coordinate 127,267 of NZ_JAEBEJ010000002.1, read as the reverse complement.
GGTGATCAGGTCCATCGACACCACGTGGTTGCCGAAGCTGCCCGCCGAGTGGTGGTTCTTGCCGTGGATGTCGTTGGCGATCGCGCCGCCGATGGTGACCTGGCGCGTGCCCGGCAGCACCGGCACCCACAGGCCGTACGGCAGGCCCTCGCGCATCAGCTTGTCCAGGCTGACGCCGGCGTCGAGATCGACGATGCCGGAATCCGGGTCGATCGAGTGGATGCGGTCCAGCGCGGTCATGTCGACGACCAGGCCGCCCGCGTTCTGCGCCGGGTCGCCGTAGGAGCGGCCGAGCCCACGCGCGATGACCCCGCGTTCCCCGGCCTGTGTCACCGCGCGAGCGATGGCTTCCACATCGGGGGTGCTCAGGACGTTCGCGATACTCGGCGACGTCCTTGCCCAGCCCATGAGCGACTGTCGCTGTGTCTTGGGTGCTTGGGTCACGCAGACCAGGGTAACCACGCCGAACACTGCCCGGAATGTGACCCTGAAGTGCTCGCTTCTACACTTTGCGCACCAGCCCCAGCAGTTTATGAGGTAGAGCAGTGGTGGCGACCGACCCGAAAGCCGGCGTGACGGCAGCCGCGCCGTCCTCCCCTGGGCTGCTCGGGCAGCTCATCCGCTTCGGCCTCATCGGCGGCTTCTGCGCCCTGGTCGATTTCGGCGTCTACCAGGGGCTGCGTGCCCTCGGAATGGACGCGACGCCGTGGGTGGACCTCGCCCGCGCGCTCAGCTTCATCGTGGGCACCACGACCGCCTTCTTCCTGAACCGCAAGTTCACCTTCGCCGGTGGACGCCAGGAAGGCGCGCGTCAGATCGGTGGCTTCGTACTCCTGTACGCCGTGACGTTCCTCGTCGCCGTCGGCGTCAACCGCACGATGCTGCACGTCCTGCCGGAGTCGGCCTGGAAGGCCACCTTGGGTTGGGTCGTTTCGCAGGCAACCGCGACCATGATCAATTTCGTCATGCTCAAGTGGGTCGTCTTCCGTGAGCCCCGCGCCATCGCCACCAGCACAGAGGAGAACTGAGGATTCATGCCCGGTAAAGCCGCCGTCACCGGAGAGGCCCCGAGCGCCATGGTGAGCACTGTCGACGACACCCGCTTCGCGGAACGCACCCCGCAGGGCCGTCTCACCGCGCAGCGCGGGCTCTACGCCGGCCCGGCCCCCATCGTCAGCAAAGACCTCTACGCCGAGCTCGAATGGGGCACCGCCGTGCGCGAGCGTGCGGCCATCGCCATCGAACCGGCGTCGAAGGTCTCCGGAAACACCTATTTCGGCCGCTTCCCCGCGAGCTACTGGCAGCGCTGGACCGACGTGACCGAGGTCCAGGTCGAGGCCGTCGTCACCGGTGATGGCCAGCTGTCCGTCGGCGCCTCCGACATCGAGGGCGACGCCCGCGTGGTCGCCGCCGAGATCGTCGCGGGCGCGAAGCAGCAGAAGGTGACGCTCGCCGCGAAGCTCGACAAGTTCTACGACGGCGGCGCGCTCTGGCTCGACCTCGAGACCGAAGGCGGCCAGTCGCTGCGGGTCGAGAACGTCCGCTGGACGGTCGAAGCGCCGGAGAAGATCCGCCCGACCGCGGTGACCATCTGCACGATGAACCGCGCCGACGACTGCCTGTCGAACCTGCAGGCGCTCGCCGCCGACGTCTCCTCGCTGGAGACGCTCGACGCGATCTACGTCGCCGACCAGGGCACCGACCTCGTCGAATCGCGTGACGGCTTCGAACAGGTCTCCAAGGACCTCGGCGAGAAGCTGCACTACATCAAGCAGCCGAACCTCGGCGGCGCCGGCGGGTTCACCCGCGGCCTCTACGAGGTCGCCGGGCACACCGAGACCGAGCACGCGAACGTCCTGTTCATGGACGACGACGTGCTGCTGGAGCCGGATCTGGTGATCCGGATGACCGCGTTCTCCAACCGCACGGTCAACCCGGTCATCGTCGGCGGGCAGATGCTGAACCTGCTGCACCCGAACCAGCTGCACGTCGGCGCCGAGTACGCCCGGCTGAACACGCTGGAGCCCGGCCAGCCGGTGCAGCACTCGCTCTCGACCGCCGACCTGCTCGGCGTCGACGAGGAGACCCTCAAGCCGAACCGCCAGGAACGCCGCCTCGACGCCGGGTACAACGGCTGGTGGTCGTGCCTGATCCCGTACGAGGTCGTCAAGGCCACGGGCTACCCGCTGCCGTTCTTCTTCCAGTGGGACGACGCGGAGTACAGCTACCGCGCGCGGGGAGCCGGCTTCCCGACGGTCACCCTTCCGGGCGCCGGCGTCTGGCACGCCGACTTCCACTGGAAGGACTGGGACGAGTGGCACCGCTACTTCAACCTGCGGAACTCGATCATCACCGCCGCGCTGCACTCGCCGTTCAACCTGAACCTGCTCTCGCGCGTGCTCATCGCGCAGCTGGTCCGGTACCTGCTCGGCATGCAGTACGGCCTGTCCGCCACGCTGATCAAGGCCGTCGAGGACTTCCTCGAGGGGCCGGAGGTCCTGCGTGACGGCGGCGTCGCCGCGATGAAGGAGATCCGCCGGATCCGCGACGAGTACCCCGAGACCAAACGGCACAAGGCCACCGACGTCCCGGGTATCGCGTCGAACGACATCGGCATCATCAACAGCGCGCCGCGGCCCAGCATGCAGCGGGTGGTACTGATCAAGCGGATCCTCGACCGGGTGCTCGGCCGCAGCCGTCACTCGCTCGGCGCGATCCCGATCGACGAGGCCCACTGGTGGCACGTCGCGACCTTCGACACCGCCGTCGTCACGGACGCTTCGCAGGAAGGCGTGCGGGTCCGCTCGTACGACCGCGCGAAGATGTTCGACCTGGCGCGCCGGGGCGCGAAGGTGATCCAGCGGCTCCGGAAGGAAGGCGCGGCGGTGCAGGAGCAGTACAAGCGCGCCATGCCCGAGCTGACCTCGCGGGACAACTGGAAGCGCCTCTACAAGCTGTAGGCACTGACTGACGTGAGACGAAAGGGCCCTTCACCGTGTACGACGCGGTGAAGGGCCCTTTCGTCTCGCTCGCCCCGCTGGTCGCGGCCGACGGCAGCACGTCGGGACTCGTCGGACGACACCCCCAGCGGCTCGTCCGGGAAGCCACCTTCCTGCTGATCGCCGTCTGCCGGACTCTTCTCCCGGGACTAGTGAAGGCCGAACACCCTGGTCTTGCGGTTCAGATCGTCGATGTAGGCGGCGGCGACGTGGGAGAAGTTGATCGCCACCTCGGAGTCGTCCCTCGTCTGGATCGTCTGTACCGCGCCGGTGCGGACGAAATGCGAGAGATCCTTGGTCAGCCGTTCGGTTTCCTCCGCCGTGAGCGCGAAGAGCAGCGGCTCGCCGCCGGCGACGAGATGGAGGACGAGCGCGGGTTTCTGGTCTGCCATGAATCCATGGCACCAGCCTTGATCACGGCCGGGCAAGCGGGTTCGCTGCGGGCGTATCGGGTGTGTGGACTACGTTCATCCCGACGAACAAGACACCCGCGGGGGGAAATGGCGATGCCGCATTCGTTCTCGCTGTCGCTGGCGGCGGTGGACATCCTGCTCGAACACGGCCGCTTCGGCCCGGCGCCGGTCCCGTTCGAGGTCCCGCACATCGGCACGACGACCGATCAGCGCGCGATGGTGCGCGAGGCCGTCTTCCGCGACCTCGAAGGCCGTGGCATGATGCGCGGCGGCAGGCTCGACGCCGACGCCGAACTCGCGCTCGCCACGTTCGCCAACCCGCAGCTCGCGGTCTGGGCGGTCGCGCAGCTGGACAAGGACAAGCAGCTGTTCGCGCGGGCGGCGACGAACGGGCAGTTCGCGGTGCTCGTGCGCCAGGAAGAGAACCTGCTCGTGTTCGAGGAGACCCGGCCGACCGCGATCGTCGCGTCGATCGTCGACCTCCTGCCGCTCACCCCGGCGGGCCCTGGCCAGTCGGTCACCATCGCGAAGCCGGTGAGCGCGCCGAAGCGCCCCCGGAACGACGACGCGTACGACCCGTTCGCCCAGGTCAGCGGCCCCCGGTCGCACGGGTCGAATCCGCAGCAGCGGCAGGTGGAGCGGATCTTCGAGAAGCCGATGAAGCGCGTGGGCCAGTTCAGCGTGTTCATCCGCGGCGGCCAGGTCTTCCCGCCGCTGGCGTGGTTCGACACCGAAGCGGGCCGGTTCATGATGACTTCGCGCCAGGCGACCGACGGGCAAAGCTGGCTGACCTACGCTCCCGCCGACAACGCGAGGGTCGCGCAGCAGCTGTACGCCCAGCTCGAAGGCCAGTTCTGAACCGTCGGGAACCGGCGTGACGCCCGTTTCGTCACAGTTGGCGGTGGGATCTCCGGTGATCGGGGAATCACCGTTGCGCTGAGTGCCCGGCTAGTAGACTTCCGGGCGGAACGCACGGGCGAGCAGACGATGCAGTGGGGCGGGCGATGGCTTTCGAAGCGGACGGCGGACAGGCGGCACCGGACTTCTCGATCAGCTCCGCCATGGGGGCGGCGGCCAATTACGTGGAGGCGGGTGGCCTGAACCAGGCCGCGATCGCCAAGGTCGGCGCCGAGACCCAGAAGCTGGTGGCGGCCGCGAAGAGCGGCGGCTTCAAGATCACCGAGGAAGGCGTCAAGCCGCTCCGTGAGGCGCTCGCGAACATGTCGGAAGAGCTCAGCGCCCTCGGCAACCGGACGACGCGGCTTTCCGAGGCACCCCAGCTCGGCGACCACCCGTACGGCAAGGCCGTCGCCGCCCACGACCACAAGGGCGCCGCGCAGGCGAGCAACTCCGCGAGCGCGGTGCTCGAACAGTTCAAGCAGGTCGTCCGGGACGCCGACGAAGCGCTGGCCAGGGCCGCGGGGCTGTACAAGGGTGTCGAAGACCGCGCGCTCGACGCCACCAAGAAGATTCAGGCCTGAGGGACGATGAAGAAACTCTGCGTGCTGCCGCTCGCCGCGGCCGCCCTGGTATTGGCCGCGTGCTCCGCCGAGAAGCCGGGGAACGCGAGCCCGGCGCCGTCGGCGCCGCCCGCCCAGACCGGTGCGTCCAGCTCGGCGCCCGCCACCGGCGGTGGCGACACCAAGTCGATCGATCCGTGCTCCCTCCTCAGCGCCGCCGACCTCTCCTCCTACGGGACGTTCAAGGATCCGGTGACGCTGAACGAAGGCGGAGCCCGCGCCTGCCAGTTCTCCAAGGAGGCGGCGAGCGCCTCGGACAGCCTGACCGTCTCCGTCGACCTCCGTGACACGCAGAACATCGACAGCGTCAACGACGGCGGGAACGGCAAGACCACCGGGAACGTGAACGGGCGCAAAGCCGTGCTCGTGCCGAAACCGCCGTCCGGCTGCTTGATGGCACTCGAACTCACCGCTTCGGCGCGGGCCGACGTCCTCGTGGACGCCACCGATCCGAAGCAGGCCTGTGAGGTCGCCGAGAAGGTCGCCGACACCGTCGAACCGAAGCTTCCGAAGGGCTAAGGGGGAATCAGGATGACCACGAAGACACCGAACCTGAGCGAGAAGCAGGTCTCCGACCTTTCTCCCGCGGCACGCGACGCGTACTTCCAGCAGAAGGCCCAAGAGGGTGTCGACCCCAGTGACGGCTGGCTGTTCGGCGCGGTCAACCGGTTCCTCGCCTCCGGGAAGGCCCACCAGCAGTCGCAGGAGGTCGGCGACAAGAACGTCGACCAGCTGACCAAGAACAAGGACGTCCAGTACGTCGAGGGCCTGGAGCCGTCGAACGCGGACTACCAGGGCTACGACCACGAGAAGCTCGAACAGTTCGTCAACAGCAACCTGAACGTCGAACAGGTCTCCGACGTCTCGACCGCCTACCACGAGATCCACAAGGCCTTCGACACCTTCGCGAAGACGATGGACCAGGCCGTCACCGCGTCGCAGGGCACCTGGGAAGGCGACGCGGCGGGCAACGCGCAGGGGTACTTCAAGAGCCTCAGCAAGTGGTCCGAGACCAACTCCCAGAACGCCAAGCTCGCGTCCGAGACGATCTACGACCAGGGCACCGCGGCCTCCACCGTGAAGAACACGATGCCCAAACCGATCCCCTTCAGCTGGAAGGACGAGGTCGGGGGGTGGATGACGTCGAACCCGTTCAACCTCGGCGAGAACATCGACAAGTCCATCCAGAAACAGAAGGACAGCCAGGAGGCGCACACCGAGGCGGCCTCCGCCATGCACAGCTACGACAAGGCGCTGTACGACGCCGCGTCGAAGCAGCCGGCGTTCGCCGAGCCGCCGAAGTTCGGTGTGGGTGGCGGCGCCGGCGATGACACCGGCAAGCCCGGTATCTACCAGGTGCCGCCCGGCTCGAACAATCCCGGCTTCAACAACCCCGGCAACACCTACATCCCGCCCGGCAGTCGCGGCGGGGGTAGCGGCAGCGGTGGTGGAGGCGGCGGCGGTGGCGGCGGCGGTGGCGGCTATGTCTCGCCGAACCTCCCGGGCCCCGGCAGCAGCACGGGCTCCGGCAGCATCCCGTCGGGGACGACGCCGTCCGGCTTCCAGAACGGGCCGGCGCCGGTCAGCACTCCCGGCCCCAACAACAACACCGCGATGCCGATGAGCCCCATGCCGATGGCGCCCATGATGGGTGGCGGCATGGGCGACTCGGACTACAACAGCCGCAGCGGCCGTGGCGGCGGCAGCGGCAGCGGGTTCGGCCCCGGCAGCGGTGCCGGGGGCTCCACACCCGGTTCGGGCTCCGCGTCCGGCGCGGCCCGCCCCGGCGGTATCGGTGCCGCCGAAGCGGCGGCAGGCCGCGGTATGGGCGGTCTCGGCGGTGGCGCCGCCGGTCGCGGCGGGCCGGGTATGGGCGGCGGCATGGGCGGTCGCGGTCAGCAGGCGGACGGGGACGAGGACACCGAGCACCAGCGTCCGACGTACCTCGTCGAAGGTGACCCGGACGAGGTCTTCGGGACCGACATGCGCACCGCTCCGCCGGTCATCGGAGAGTAGACGAACGAAAAGGGGCCCCTCGCGCGAGCGAGGGCCCCCTTTCGCGTGTCTCTCAGTAGCGGTAGAACTTCTCCTTGCGGCCCTGGCGCAAGAGCTTGAGCCACTGCAGGAAGGCCTTCGGGTCCCGTTTCACGCCGATGAAGTACAGGCCGAATCGCACCACTTCGAGCGCGCCGATCTTGCGCATGCCCGGCTGGGACAGCAGGTAGCCGCGGTTGCGGTAGGTGTAGTAGCGCTTGACCTCGTTCTCCGGGTCCTGCGCGTGGAACCGGCCGCCCAGCATCGGCTTGAACTCGTCCGAGCCGTCCGGGTGCAGATACGCGGTCTTGAGCGAGGTGCCGAACGGCAGCCCGGAACGCACCAGGCGCCGGTGCAGTTCGACCTCGTCACCGCGGAAGAACAGCCGCAGATCCGGCACCCCGACGACGTCCAAAGTGGACGCGCGGAACAACGCGCCGTTCATCAGCGAGGCGATCCCCGGCAGGAAGTCGACGCCCAGGTCCGACGATGATCGCTTCCAGGTCAGCCCGCGCCGCAACGGGAACGCGAGCTTGTCCGGCGCGTCGATGTTGGTCACCACCGGGGAGATCTCGGCCAGACCCCGCTTTTCGGCCTCCTCCAGGAGGATCGCGAGGACGTTCTCGTCGGCGGGACGGCCGTCGTCGTCGGCCAGCCAGACCCAGTCCGCGCCCAGCGAGAGCGCGTGCAGCATGCCGAGCGCGAACCCGCCCGCGCCGCCGAGGTTGCGGTGCGAGGGCAGGTACGTGACCGGAAGCGGGTAGTTCTCGACGATGTCCCGCGCCGGCTTGTCCGGCCCGTTGTCGACCACGACGAGGTGGTCGACCGGGCGCGTCTGCGCGGCGATCACCTTGAGCGAGTCCGCGAGCAGTTCCCGCCGATGGCGCGTGACGACGACGCCGACGACGGCGCCTTCGGGCAACTGCCGGGTCTCGCTGGTCATCCTTGGCCACCGTTCGTCGTCGCCACCGGGTCGCGCTCGAGACCGAACCGGTCCAGCGTTTCCTTGCTCATGTTCTCGAACGGATCGCGCCCCTTGTAGCCGGTGAGCACGTCGCGCAGCGAACCGCGCTGCTTGACGTGTCCCTCGTCCATCCAGATGGCGGTGTCGCAGAGTTCGAAGAGGAACTCGTCCGAATGGCTGGCGAACACCAAGATGCCCGACCGCTTCACGAGGTCCTTGAGCCGGTCCTTCGCCTTGTCGAGGAACGCCGCGTCGACCGCGCCGATGCCCTCGTCGAGGATCAGGATCTCCGGGTCGATCGAGGTGACCACGCCCAGCGCCAGGCGCACCCGCATACCGGTCGAGTACGTCCGCAGCGGCATCTGCAGGTAATCGCCGAGTTCGGTGAATTCGGCGATGTCGTCGACGCGGGCTTCCATCTGCTTCGCGGTCATCCCGAGGAACAGGCCGCGGATGAGGATGTTCTCCAGCCCGGAGATCTCCGGGTCCATGCCGATGCCGAGGTCGAAGACCGGCGCGATCTTGCCGGAGATCTTCGCCGAACCGCGGGTGGGCTCGTAGATGCCGGACAGCAGCCGCAGCAGCGTGGACTTCCCGGCGCCGTTGTGGCCGACGAGGCCGACCCGGTCGCCTTCGCGCAGAGACAGGGACACGTCGTGGAGTGCTTCGATGATGGGCACCTTGGTCTCGGTGCCGATCTTGCCGCCGACCTTGCCCAGCACCTTCTTCTTCATGGAGCGGGTCTTCGCGTCGAAAATGGGGAAGTCGACGTAGGCGTTGTGCACATCAATGCTGACCATCTGTCACACCCAATAAGAGACGCGGGAACGGTAATTGCGCATCGCGACCAGCGCGAGAGCCCAGCCGACGACGGTGATGCCCGCCACCACGTACCAGCTGTTGATGCTGACGTCCTGGCCGATCAAGGGCGCGCGCACGATCTGGATGAAATGGAAGAGCGGGTTGGCGTAGACGAACGGGAGGGCTCCCGAAATTCCGTCACGGGCGCCACCCGCCATCAGCTGGTCGATCGGCCACACGATCGGCGTCATGTAGAACAGCAGCTGGATGAGCGAGTTGATCACCTGTGGGATGTCGCGGTACCGGGTCGAGATGATGCCCAGCAGCAGGGTGACCCAGCCGGCGTTCAGCGCGAGCAACAGGATGCCGGGGATCGCGCTCAGCGAATACCAGCCGAGCCCGGGGTGGCACAGCGCGCCGTTGACGCACGCGCCGCTCATCGCATACTGCTGGTTCAGGCTGGTGAAGAAGATCGCGACCACGATCACGTAGACGATCAGGTTGTGCGCCAGCATCAGCGTCTGGCGCCAGACCGTCCGCAGCACGTAGACCGAAAGCGGTGCCGGGAGCTGTTTGATGAGTCCTTCGTTGGAGATGAAGGTCTCCATGCCCTCGGACAGGCAGCCGCTGATGAAGCCCCAGATGATGAATCCGGTGCTGATGTAGGGCAGGAACGTCGCCGTCGGCAGGTTGAACAACTGCGAGTACAGAAACCCCAGGCCGAGCGCGATGATGCCCTGGCTGATGGTGATCCAGAACGGGCCGATCACCGAGCGGCGATAGCGCTGCTTGATGTCCTGCCAGCCGAGGTGTCCCCACAGCTCTCTGGCGGCGAAACCGGTCTTGATATCGGCGAACGCGCGCGAAAAGGTCTTGCTGTCCGAAATCGGCGGAACCGAGGTCGGCGCAGCACCGTCGGCGGCGTGAACCGTGCTGGTGGCATGCACGGTAACGAGGGTACCGATGGGGCCGATGATGCCTGGGCCGCCCCGCCCGGAGCAGGTTCCCGCGCTCCCGCTCCGGTAACGGTGTGTGCGGCGCTACGATGCACGAATGCCGGTCCCCGACAGAACGGCTTCGGTTTCGAAGCCTACCCGGCGCGCACTGTATTACCTGGTCGCGCCGGTCGGTCACCCCAACTATGGTGACGAACTCATTGCCGCGAGTTGGCTCCGGCATCTGGCCGAAGTGGCACCTGACGCGGATGTCTGGGTGGACACCCATTCACCCGGTCCCGCCGCCGTACTCCTCGACGGTCTGCATCCGCGAGCGAAGTTCACGGACACTCTATGGCGTCTCTGCTGGGAGGCCCCCTCCGAGGACCCGTGGCAGGCCGCGGCATGGGTCCGGGAAGCGATCCACAACCCCGGGATGATGCCCAGGTTGCATCACGGGATCGAGCTGCTCGCGACGGTCGACGTGATCCACGTCGTCGGTGGCGGCTACATCAACAAGCTCTGGCCCAAACAGATCGGCCTCCTGGCCGGGGCGGCGGCCGTCGCCGAGCGCTCGGGCGGCCGCGCGGCCATGACGGGGCAGGGGCTGTTGCCCGCTTGTGACGACGTCGCACCCTTGTTGCGGGCGTTGGCCGACCGGTTCGAGATCGTGGAAGTTCGCGACGACGCCTCGGCCGAGTTGCTGGACGTGCCGGTCGGGCTCGACGACGCGTTCATCGGGATCGATCAGCACCTCTACGAGGAGACCGAGGATCTTCCCGAGGTCATGCTTTGTCTCCAGTCCGACCTGGTGGAGGTCGGGGTCGGCAAGCTGGCGGGCGCGGTGCTGTCGATGCTGCGGGCCTGGAAGATTTCGCCCGAAAAGATCGGCGTGGTCGAGGGGGTCCCGCGCGTCGACAGGGAGGTGTTCGCGCTCCTCGAGCGGGAATTGCCCGGCGCCCGGTTCTACCCGTTTTCGCACATCTGGACGCACGGACTCCCGGTTTCGCCCGGACAGACCTGGATTTCCACCAGGTTCCATTTGCACATGCTGGCGGCCGCGGGAGGCGCTTCGGGGGTCGCGGTCTCGATCCACCCCGACTATTACGCGACCAAGCATCGCTCCTTGGCGGCGCTCGGTTCGAATTGGACCTTGCTGGAGGACTTGAGCGAGGTTCCGGAACGGCCGAAGGCGGGTGGATACGCACCCGATGCCTTGGCTGGTTTCAAAAAGGCGAAGCGTGACCTGGCGAAGACCATCTACGCGCCCGTGGTCCGGCCCGAACCGGAGCCGGACGGCCCCGCGGAATCTCAAGTGACTCCATTGCGGAGGCGGTGGGCCCGCCTCATCCGCAGTTGACGACTCGGCCACTTGGAGTACATGGGATGTTTCGTACTGTTACGGCATTCGAGTAGTTCATGGCCTGCTCCATTGACTGATCGTTTAACGCGCACTTAACGTTCCGCACGGCGTCGGGGGACGACCGCTCGGTCCGTGGGGGTACGTCACTGTGGCGCGTGCACGTGTAGTCAATGCTGCGCGGAACTGGTTGATTCTCGGCCTCGTGCTGGCCGTTTTGTTTCCTGTCGCAGGCTCGGCCGTCGAGTACGCCAAACCGGCCGAGCCGCTGCCTCTGGGGGCATCACTTGATTCGCCCGAGCAGCGGTCCGGTACCGGGCCGGGCTCAGGGAGAGACGAAAGACCGGGGCTCGAGCCCCGCGACACACCTCGTCCTGCCGGCGCGGTGGCCGACTCGGCCGCCGCGCCGCCTCAGGTCAACGGCGTGGTCAACGGCGTGCAACACGTCAAGCCTGCGCTCGCACAACGAAGCGGGTTGCCCGCGATCGATCCCAAGGCCGTGGAACGGCCGCAGGACCGCACTGCCGACACCCAGACGTTCGAGAACCCGGATGGCAGCCGCACTCTTCGGGTGCACACCGGGCAGGCGAACGTTCGAGAGGCCGACGGTGGCTGGGCTCCGATCGATCTGAACCTGCAGGCGGGCCCGGACGGCCGGTGGTCTCCGCGAAAGGCTCCCACCGCGGTCAGTTTCGCGCCGCTCGCGAACGCCGGGCAGGTAGCCACCGTCGGTCTGGACGGTGGGCACACGCTGGCCTACGCCCTCCAGGGAGCCGCCCCCGTGTCGGCTCGGCCGACCGCTGACACGGTGACCTACCCCGGTGCCCTGCCGGAGGTCGACCTGCGGTTGTCGGCCACCAACGGTGGGCTCAAAGAGGAATTCGTACTGCACTCGTCGAAGGCGCGGTCGAGTTACGCGTTCAACTTGCACACTGGGGCACTTCGTCCGCAGATCGTCGATGGCGACATCAAGCTGGTCGACAAGGCGGGCGAGGCGCGAGGCGTCATTCCCGCGGGCTTCATGATCGACGGCAAGGTCGATCCGGTGACCGGGACCGGCGTCCGAAGCGAGGGCGTCCGGTACTCGCTCGCGCAGGCAGGTGCCCAGTCCTGGACCCTGCGAGTCGACCTGGACGTAGCTTGGCTGAAGGATCCGAGCCGGGTCTTTCCGGTTGTCGTGGACCCGAGTGTCGGGAAGGTCTGGGTCAACGAGGACACCTACGTCAAGTCCGGTACGACGCAGAACCACTCGGGGAACATCGAACTCGAGGTCGGTTCGCCGAACGGTGGGAGGACGATCTCCCGCTCGTACTTGAAGCTCGAGTCGGTTTCCGCCGCCCTTCGGAACCAGTACATCATCGGGGCGACCCTCGACGTGCTGGCCGTTCATTCGTGCCAGACGCGCCCGGTCACTCTTTTCGAGGTCACCCAGGGCTGGGGCAACAACGCCGTCTGGCCGGGAGCGGCGGCGGGCCGTGCGCTCGCCACCGTGAATGTCCCCGCGTTGGGCGCGGGATGCGCCGGCCAGCACCTGACCCAGTTCGTTCTGCCGCAGGACATCGCCATCCAATGGTCACACGGAGCTGCCCTGGGCAACGGTTTCACCATCCGCGCCGCGAACGAAGGCGATAGCGCTGCTTTCAAACGCTTCGCCTCCGCCAACACCCTGAACAAGCCGTACCTCGATGTTCGCTACGCGCCGGAAGGCGCCGGTTACGAGCTCACCGACGTTCTCCTGCCGACCAACACGCGAGAGGGCACGTTCACCGCGAAGGTCACCAACCAGGGGTCTTCCACTTGGGCGGCCGGTGGCGGATATCGGCTGGGTTATCTGGTCAAGCAGAACGGCACGGTGATCAAGACCTCGCAGGGAGTCTCACCGGGTGTGGACGTGCCACCGGGTGGCCAGGCGACCATCACGGTGCCACTGAGCGCATTGGCACCAGGCGACTACGAACTTCTTCTGACCATGTGGAACCCCGCGAACCAAGATTTCCACGTCGTCTACGAGGTTCCTTACGGTTCGGCTCCGCTGAAGGTCCAGAACACGCCGCCAGGGTCCAACTACCAGCAACCCGGAAACGGCGCGACGGTCGAATCCTTGACACCGACCCTGTTCGCCAGGGCCGTCGATGACGACAACTGGCCGAACAAGGGGTTCACGTTCCAGTTCCGGATCTGCACCGATGCCGCGCTGACCCAGAACTGCACGGATTCCCCGTGGGGCCCCGAAAGCTGGGTGCCGCCGGCCGGAAAACTGGTCTGGAGCAAGACCTACTACTGGGGTGTCAAGACTCATGACACCGTGAGTCCGTCGCCGAACTGGGTCGGGCCGTTGGCGCTGACCACGCGTGTCCCTCAGCCGGAGATCACCTCGCACCTCGCAGGCAGCCCGGATACCGTGAACGGTCCTGGTCTCGATCCGCAGATCGGGAACTACTCGACCGTCGTCACCGACGCCAGCGTCGCCACCGTCGGGCCGGACCTCACCATCACGAGGACCTACAACAGCCTGGATCCCCGGAGGGACACCGCCTTCGGCGTCGGCTGGGCGTCCCGTCTGGACACCCGGCTCGTCCCGAACCGGTCCGCGCAGAACGTCGTCGTCGACGTCCTGCTGACCTATCCGAACGGAAGGCAGGCACGGTTCGGCCGAAACCCGGACGGCTCCTTCGCGCCGCCGATGGGGCAGAACGTCGACCTCGTTTACGACAGCGGCACCGGCTACTACACCCTCAGGGACGTCACCGGCAGCCGCTGGCTGTTCGACAACGCGGGCAAGCTGATCCGCATCACCGACCCGGCCGGGCTCACCGAGCACCTCGAGTACGACACCTCCGGTCACGTGACGGCGGTGGTGAACGACGTATCCGGACGGTCGCTGGGGATCACCTGGACCGGAGCGCATGTCACCAAGGTGCAGACGCCCCCTCCCGCTGCCGGGCAGGAGCCGTTGACCTGGACCTACACCTACGACGGCGACACGTTGACCGGTGTCTGTGCTCCTGGCGCGGCACCGAACTGCACGAGTTACGGGCGTCTCGCCGGCTCGCACTACCGCAGTTCGGTCATGGACGACGGGCCGCGTGGGTACTGGCGGCTCGGCGAGGACAGCGGTCCGACGACGGCGAGTGCCGCGGCTCGTACGCCCGGCGCGGACGCGGGCAAGCAGAACGGCCTCGGCTTCGGGGCGGCGGGCGCACTCGGCGGTACGACCGACACCGCCGCGGTCTTCGACGGCATGGCCAGCTATCTGACCCTGCCGGACGACCTGCTCAAGGAGAACATGTCGGTCTCGGCCGAGTTGTGGTTCAAGACCGGAGCGAGCGGAACTCTGCTCAGCTATGCCGATCAGGCCTTCCCCGCCACCGCCCCCGCCAAATGGCGGCCATTGCTCTACGTGGGAATCGACGGCCACCTCTACGGCGGACTGTCTGCCCGCAACGTGACCGGCCCGAGCCAGGTCGTCAGCACGAACCCGGTCAACGACAACGGATGGCACCATGCCGTGCTGACGTCCGCGGTCGACCGCCAGACCCTGTACCTCGATGGCGCGCCGATCGGAACGATCACCGGGCTGATCGATCACGGGACGCTGGGCAAGCTGACGGTCGGCGGAGGGGTCGGCAAGAACTTCCCGTCGACGAACGGTGGCGATTTCTACTTCAACGGCTCGATCGACGAGGTCGCGCTTTACCAGCACACCTTGAGCCCGTTCGCCGTCGCGCAGCACTTCGGCGCCGCGCGGACGATCGACCAGCTCACGAAGGTCACCTTGCCGCAGGATGGCCGAGTCTTCGCCGAGATCGGTTACGACGACCGAGCTGACCGTGCCAAGACGCTCACCGACCACGACGGTCGCAAGTGGACACTCGATCTTCCGTCGCGCAACAACGCGGAGCGCACGGTGACGTTGCGCGGCCCCTACCCGGAGTGGACTTACAAGTTCGACGCAGACCAGGGCGGTCACCTCACGTCGATCGTCCACAAGGGATTCGACAAGCATTGGGAGTACAACGAGAAGGGCTTCCTGAAGGCCACTGTCGACGAGCTCGACAACCGGGTCGAGCAGACCACGGACGACCGCGGCAACGTGCTGAGCCGCAAGACCTGCCGGGCCGTGGGGTCGTGCAACACCTCCTACTTCACGTACGTCACGTCATCGGATCCTCTGGATCCGAGGCGTGACAAGCTCGCCACCAGTTCCGATGCCCGCTCGTCGAGCGCCACCGACACCCGGTACCGGACGTCCTACGCCTATGACACGGCAGGCCGGCTCACCACGACGACGTTCCCGATCCCGGCAGGCCAGATCGCCGCGCCGACGGAGGTGCGGACCTACGCCAACGGTTTCGAAACCGCCGAGGGCGGCGGCAAGGTGCCCGCCGGCCTGCTGATCCAGGCCACCGACCGGCGAAATCAGACCGCGAGCAACGCGTTTCGGGCGAACGGGGATCTGGCGTTCACCAAGGACGTGATGGGGCTGGTCGCGTCGTACACGTATGACGGTGTGGGCCGACGGCTGTCGCAGCAGGAGGGCAACGCCGCCGGCGGTGTGTTCGGGATCCGGAACTTCGAGTACACGCCGAAGTCCGAGATCGCGAAGATCACCGGACCGGCGGTGACCAACACGATCACCGGAGTGACGCACACGTCCGTCACCAGCGACGTCTACGACGGCAATGGAAATCTCCTGGAGACGACGGTCTCCGACGCGACAGGTGGAGACCTCGCTCGCAAGACCACCTTCGGCTACAACGCCTTCGATCAGCGGGTCAGCGTCAACTACCCAGATGGCGGTGTGGTTCAGTACGAACGCTCGCCTGATCTGCTCAAGGTCGTCACCACCGATGTCCTCGGCACGAAGTGGACCGATCAGTTCGACGACGAGCGCCGCCTGTTGTCGCGAGTGGCCAGTGGTATCGGGGCAGACCCCGCCACTTCGGGTATGGGCAGCTTGCGGGTGAAGAACCGAAGCTACGACCCTGCTGGACGGCTCGAGCGGGTGCAAGACGCGATGAACCGGTCCACCCGGTACGGCTACTACGGCGATGGTCTGCTCGCTACGGCCACGCTTGAGGGGTATCAGCCTCCGCCCGGGCCTGCTCGAGACGTCCTGCTGGAGCAACGTGTCTATGACCCCGCCGGCAACCTGACCCAACAGGTCACCGCGGGAGGCCGCAAGACAACGACGGCGTACGACCCCGCCGGTTACGCCACCGAGTCCACAGTGGACCCGGATGGAGTGAAGCGGAAGACCGGCTTCGTCCGAGATGGCGCGGGGAATCCCACACGCGTCACCTCGACCGGTGCGGCCGACCCCGCGCGCGTCGAGACGACCGACTTCAGCTACGCGCCCAACGGCAGTGTCAGCAGGCAGGACACGACCGCGTCGACAGGCCTCGTCCTGTCGTCGACGACGACCTTCGACGAACGCGGACTGGCGGTGGCGAGCACCGACAGGCGGCAGGTCCAGACTCGCTACACCTACGACGCGACCGGGCAGCCCGTTTCGACGATCAAGCCGGCCGTGGACGTCTGGGGCAACGGTCAGAAGACCGCGAACGTGGAACTGACCGAGTCTCTGGGGCACAACACGTTCGGCGAGGTCACCCAGTCCAAGGACAGTGCCGGGAACGTCACCACGACCGAGCGCGACGACATGGGCAGGGCGACCGCAGGGATTCTCCCCACCTACACGCCGCCAGGCGGCCAGCCGATCACTCCGGTGACGCGGACGGCCTATGACCGTGGCGGCAACGCACTCACGGTCACCGATCATTTGAACCGGACCACCACGAACACCTACGACCCCTATGGCCACCTACTCACCTCGACGTTGCCACAGGTCGGCGACACCCCGTCGGTTCTGAAGTCTTCCTACAACGGGAACGGCGAACTTCTGAGCAGCACCGACGCGACCGGTGCACGCGAGGAGTTCACCTACGACGAGTTCGGCCGGCAGATCACCGCGACGCAGGTCGAACGTTATGGCGGTCAAAACGTCTTCTACACGGCTCGGACCGGATATGACGACGCCGGGAACGTCACTTCGCAGACCACTCCGCAAGGCTTCGTCAGCACGAAGGCCTACAACGGCGCGAACGAGCTGATCAGCGAAACCGACGAGACCAACCGCACGGTGACGTACGGCTATGACGACTCGGGTCGGCAGAGTAGTGTCACCGACCCGACCGGTTTGGTTAGCAAGAGGACCTATGACCTGGCGGGCCGAGTAACCGGAACCGCGCAGATCGTCGACGGCCAGCAGCAGCGTTCGTCGTCTTCCAGCTATGACGGCAACGGGAACGTGCTGCAGTCCGTCTCGCCGGAAGGCCGGACGGTCGACTACGGCTACGACTTCCTCAACCGGCTCGTCAAGCAGGTCGAGAAGGTCGACGCCACCAAGTCGATCACGACGTGGACCGGCTACGACCGGCTGGGCAGCCGCAGCCACTTCGTGGACGGCAAGGGCAATGCGACGGAGTACACGTACACCCCTTGGGGACTGCCGGAATCGGTGATCGAGCCGGCGGTCACGGGTGCGACGCAGCTCGGTGATCGCTCCTGGACCACCTCTTACGACGCCGTCGGACGCGCGACGAAGCTGGTCGCTCCAGGCGGTGTCACTCGCACCCGGGAGTACGACGACCAGGACAGGCTGACCACCGAACGTGGCGCCGGGGCGGAGCAGGCGACCACGGATCGCACGTTCGGCTACGACCTGGCGGGTCGCGTCACGAAGGTCGGTAGCCCTGGTGGCGACACTCACTATCGCTACGACGACCGCGGCAACCTGCGGACTTCGCAGGGACCCATGGGCTCCAGTGTGTACACCTACAACGGCAACGGGACTCTCGCGACGCGCGCCGATGCGGCCGGAACCGCGACGTTCACCTACGACGCCGCAGGCCGGCTTTACTCGGCCGCGGACCCGATCAGCGGCCGTACGGTGGACTACCGGTACGACAGCGCGGGACGGCTGTCGCTGACCAAAGACCGGGCTCTGTCTGGGCGGGTCACTCGCAACATCGGTTACGACAAGCTCGGCAGGCTGGCGTCGGACAACCTGACGCAGTTCGACGACACCAGTGCACGAGTCGTGTTCGGGGACAGCTACGGATACGACAAGGACGACAAGGTCACCTCGAATACCTCGACACGTCCTGGCGCGCCTGCCGCGAATGCCTACGGATACGACGGTGTCGGTCGCCTGACCTCGTGGACGGCCGGAACCCAGCAGACGACCTATGGCTGGGACGACGCGGGCAACCGATCATCGGTCAACGGCGCCGCTTACACCTACAACGAGCGAAACCAGCTCCTGTCGGGCGGCGGCGCCGCGTACACCTACACGAAGCGCGGCACAGTCTCCGCGGTGACTCGTGGGAGCACCACGACGACGAGCGGTTTCGACGCCTTCGATCGGCTGGTCACCAAAGGCGCGACCAACTACCAATACGACAGCAAGGACCGCGTCCACACCCGCAACAACGTCACGCTGACCTACGACGGCCTGTCGAACGAGTCGGTCACCGACGGCATGCGCACCGTGTCCCGGCTTCCTGATGGAACCGCGCTGGGCGACAAGGCCGGTGACGGCGGGAAGTTGCTCTATTCCGACAGGCACGGTGACGTCGTCGGGCGCTACCTCGGTGCGGCGGTCGACGGCCAGCGGACGTTCGATCCGTTCGGTGTGGTGACGGCTTCGTCGGGCGACACCTCGAACCTGGGGTACCAGGGAGACTGGACCAGCCCGGATTCCGGTGACGTCAACATGACCGCGCGGTGGTATTCGCCGGAGCGCGGTGGGTTCCTTTCGCGGGACGACTGGACGCTCAATCCAGTGCCGTCGGCTGCGGCGAACCGTTATTCCTATGCGGCTAGTGACCCTATCGGTCTAACCGACCCCAGCGGTCATTCTTTGTGGGACCCCTTCTCGGATGACGTTTACGGGAACAATGGGGACGACGCCGAGTCCCCCAAGCCACCTAAGCCGCCCAAAGCGCCGGTTCCGCCGTCTATGACCGGAACTATGAAGGGTGGAGTGTACGGCAACGGTCCTGGTGGTCATAATAAGGCTGGCAATAATTTCAGCGGAAATGGAAGCAATTTCAACCGCAATGGGAAAATGAGCCCGCCGCCTCCGGCGTGGAAAACTTCAGCGAAAAAGCCTGCTTATGTTCCACCTGCCGGTTCGACGGTAAAGCCGATTGGTCCCGAGCGTTCAGCTGTATCATCGCCATCATTTTCGCCAAGGGATACGTCGATTGCACAGTTTGCCATAGCCAACCGGATTTCCGAGTCGACCTCTCAGTACGCGACAAACGCGTCGGATTCCTTTGGGGATTGTGTTCCTGTCACAGGGAGCGTATATCAATGCCCGTCTGTTACAGGTCCTCTTCCGGTTGGGCCGAAGTATGACGAACAACAGGCAATCCTTGAGTCGCTTGGGATGCTCCCAGGGGTTGGTGCCTTCGCGGATGCGAGCGCGGCGGGTGGCTACCTAGATCGCGGCGATTGGAATGGCGCACTTCTTGCGGGTATTGCTGCGATTCCTGGCATCGGAGATGCGATCGCGGGTAGCGGTATGGTTTACCGAAGCATGAAGATTGCGGACGACGGATTGCCTTTTGTTGTGCAAGGAAAGAACGGTCTAGGAGTAAAGACGGACGGTCAGAACCCGGACTTGGTTCCTGATCAGAACGGGATGGTACACCCCGGAAAGGGTGGGATGTCGGTATCGCCCGCGCCGCATCTGCCGGTTGATTTCAGGCGTCCTCCGGAGCATGGTGGGAGGGGTAAGAACCCTATGTGGTGCTACGATTCTTGCAAACTTCCCCCGGGCTTGAAATATGTTCCTGACGCACCTGATCATGGAACTATTCAACCGAGCTGGTCAATGCCTTTGCGAGAGTATCAAGAGCTCTTGGAGCAAACTCGAAAAGGATGGGAAATGACCGAGGCGTCCAGGCGGGCTACGGGGGAGGTGGGGCCATTTTAGGTCTTAGCCTTCAGTTGTTAGAGTTCTTTGCGGGGCGCTAGTTTGAATTGAGGTTTCAAGTGGAAGTTGGCAAGGAATTCGAGAAGGTTCTCATGGAGCGAATAGTTGCTAGGAGGGATCTTCCGGGAATTAGGCACTTGCTTATTGATGAACTTGAGCGAGGAGTCTCTCGAGAAGATCTCCTGAGTGAATTAACTCGAATTATGGTCTGCCTTCGACAGGAGGGGCGCGACGAAGACGAGGATCTCGTGGCAGAAACTGCGGAGCTCTTAACTAACTGGGCTCATCCGGATTATCGCGTTTAGTGTTCTTTTATATGAACGGTCGGAAGGAAAAATGAAGACATTGCGACGTGCGGCCCTGGTAGCCGCCACCATGTCCTTGGCGGTGAGTGGCTTCACGTTGCCGGCCGACGCGGCGCCACCAGGCGACGCGCCGGTCGCGGAATCGGTGGCCGGGCAGAGACCCAAGGAGCGAGTGGCCAAGGATCAGAACGGCCGCGTGCTCCTCTACGTGCACGGTCGGAACGAATCCGACCTCCGGAACGCCGTCAAGGCGGTCGGCGGGACGGTTTCCGCCGCGCAGCCGGGGCGGGTCAGGGCAGCGTTGACCGAGGACAAGGTCGACCAACTCGCGAAGCAGCCAGGCGTTCGCGAACTGAAGCGGCCGACCAGAGTGCTTCCGTCTAGCGTGACTTCCGAAGGTGTCGTGCCTTCCGGGGCCCAGGCGTGGATCGACACGAACAACAAGGGCGCCGGGGTGAAGATAGGCATCCTCGACGTCGGGTTCGCCGGGCTGGCCGCTGCTCAGGCAGCGGGTGAGCTTCCGAGCGGAACCCAGCTCGTCACCAACGGTTCGAACTGTCTTGACGCGACGATCGACGACCCACACGGTGTGAACGTCGCGGAAATCGTCCATGACATGGCACCTGCCGCGCAGCTCTATCTCGCCTGTGTCGAGGACGATATGGGTTTCGCGCCGGCTGCGGATTGGCTCCAGCAGCAGGGTGTGCAGATCATCAGTGCGGCGATCGCCGTGCCGGGGGCCGGGCGTGGCGACGGCACGGGGCCGGACGTCAACAGTCCTGCGCACGTCGTCCAGCGTTCTCGTCAAGCCGGAATCCTGTGGTCGACGGCGGCGGGCAACTACGGCGAGCGGCATTTCGCCGGCCAGGCGGCGGACCGGACCGGGGCCTCCACCTGGGTCGAGTTCAGTGGTGCTTCGGAGGTCAACAGCTTCTCGGTCGGTTCGGGACAGCCTGCGACGGTGACTCTGCGCTGGGATGCGTGGCCGGTCACGACGAAGGACCTCGACCTCTACATTACGGACTGGTCGTCCGCTCCGACAGGTCCGAACGATCCGCATGTGGTGGCTCGGTCGACGCTCGCTCAGCGTGACACCGCCGGAGGGGGTGCGCCGGTCGAAGAAGCGACCTTCACCAACGACTCTGGTTCAGGTGGCACTTATTACGCCTGGGTCAAGAACAACAATGCCCCCTTCACCACGAAGTTCGACCTCTACCTCTCCAAGCTCGGGGAGACCGGGGGCCTCCAGTGGTCGACTTCGGCGGGAAGTATCGCGGAGCCGGCTAGTTCGCCCTACGTGCTCGCGGTCGGCGCGACCAAGCCGGCATCGGGGAAGCTCGAGCCCTACAGCAGCCACGGCCCGACGGTCGACGGCCGGACCAAGCCGGACATCACCGGTTTCGCCGGCGTTTCGACGTTCACCAAAGCGCCGAACCTCTTCACCGGGACG
Source organism: Amycolatopsis sp. cmx-4-54 (assembly GCF_046548895.1). Classification (NCBI taxonomy): domain Bacteria; kingdom Bacillati; phylum Actinomycetota; class Actinomycetes; order Pseudonocardiales; family Pseudonocardiaceae; genus Amycolatopsis; species Amycolatopsis sp. cmx-4-54. Next base: position 105,482 of record NZ_JAEBEJ010000002.1, on the reverse strand, counting down.
TCCGCGGCCGCCGCACACGTGGCCGGGGTGGCCGCCTTGTTCAAGGGCGCGAACGCACAGCTGGACGCCGCGCAATTGGAGTACCTGCTCAAGTCTCGAGCGAAGGCGGTAGCGGGCGGATCGCCCAACGACTGGGGCGTCGGTGTGCTCTGGGCCGGTTCGCCGGGATCGGCCGTCGCGGCGCAGCCGGGTGGCTACACCGCGATGACGAACCCGACTCGGATCCTCGACACAAACACAGCGGTCGGTGGGCACCAGCGACGCTTCACCCCGGGTGAGACCTTCGCGCTCACCGTCCCCGGTGCCCCGGCCAATGCGACGGCGGTCGTGCTGACCGTGACCGCCGGCCTCGCCGACGGGCCCACGGAACTGCGGTTCACCGCCGGCAACCCCGGGGCCGCGCAACCGATCCGGTTCCCTGTGCAGACCAGCAGGCAGACCACCCTGACGGTCATCGTTCCACTCGGCGGTGACGGGGCTGTCCGGATCCACAACACCGTCGGTACGCCGGGGATGACGGTGGATTTCGCCGGGTACTTCAGTCCTGATGGAGTGGGCACCTACACGGCCAAGACAGGCGGCGCCAGGCTTCTCGATACGAAGGACCTCGCATCGGTGAAGAACACGCCACTTGGCGGAGGTGAGGAGATCGCGGTCCAGGTCCGTGGTGTTTCGGGTGTTCCGGCCACCGCGACCTCGGTGGTGGTGAACCTGACGGCCGGCCAGTCGACCGCGGGGACCTTCATCTCGGCGTACCCGCAGACTTACCCGCCCGACACCAGCAGTGTCTTCATGAACGTCGGCCAGCGACGTTCCAACATCGCCTTCGTCCGGATCGGTGACGACGGAAAGATCCGGCTGCGGAATTCGGCCGGTTTGGCTCATCTCGCGGTCGACCTGCTGGGTTGGTTCGCCCCCGGCGAGGGGGCGAAGTTCGTCCCCGCCCTCGGGACCAGCCGGGTGATCGACACCGGCACCGGCACCGGCGTCCCGATGGGGACCTTGAAGCGGGGCGCCACCGTGACCGCGCAGGTCGCTGGGACGGCGGGAGTCCCGCTCGGCGCGACCGGCGTGGTGATCACCGGATCGGCGGCCGACAAGGTGATCAACACAGGCGTGTCCTTCTTCGCTCCTGAAACCGGCTTCGCCAACGCGCCTGCCCTGCAAATCGACCAGGGAAAAACGGCTCCGGCCACTGCACTGGTCCCGCTGGGCGCGAGTGGGAAGCTCAGCGCCTCGAACACCGAAGGGGAAGCAGAACTCACCGCCGACGTGACCGGCTACTTCGTCGGAGGCCCGGCTGCCGCCCCGGCGGGGAACTGTGTCAACGCGAAGCTCGAACCCGGCTTCAGTTCGCTCATGGACGGCCGGGCTGAGTCTTCCCTCGCTCGCTGGGGGACGACGTCCGCCGCGCAGGACGGTTGTGAATTCGGCACGCTGGCCGAGACGGCCGGCCCGTGGAACCCGTCCAATCTGTTCGACAACGACTACACGCTGAGGGTCGACTGGAAGGCGACGGGCGCGAATTCGCAGTCGGCCGTGCACGTCGGGCTTCCCCGTGGTCCTGGCCCCGCCGCGGCGCAGATCGCGATCGGCGGAGCTTCGGCGGCACCCACGGACGCGACCGGGGCGGTCAAGGGAATCAAGGCCCCGATCGCGACGGCGGCGAAACCGGTCGGGGAGTGGAACACCTTCGAGATCACCGTGGCCGGCCCCAAGGTGACGGTGTTGCTCAACGGCACCAAGGTGAACGAGTACATCGCGCCGTCGATGTTCAACCGCCGCTCCTACGTCCAGCTCTCGGGTCATGGAACTGGAGACCAGGTCAAGTACCGCAACCTGAGGGCACGCCCGAACCGGGTCTCGATGAGTGGCCTGGTGACCGGTGTCGGCGGCGCTTGCCTCGACCTGTCCGGTGGCGTGCCGACCAACACCACGGTCCATATGTGGACTTGTTCGGGTTCCGTCGCCCAGCAGTGGACGGCCGGGGACACCGTGCTCCACGTTCTGGGGCAGTGCCTCGACGTGCAGAACGGCGCTACGTCGGCCGGTTCCCGCGTGGTCGCGGTGGGCTGTGCCGGGTCTTCGACGCAGGAATGGCAGATCTTCGACGATGGCCGGATCTTCAACCTCGCGGCCGGACGCTGCTTGTCGGCGGCCGGTTCGGCGGACGGTTCGGCCATCACCATCCAAGACTGCAACGGCCAGGCACAGCAGATCTGGAAGATCTCCGAACGGGCCGCGCCCGCGGGTCAGTTGACCGATGGGTTCGGTGCCTGTCTCAATGTCACCGGGCGTGCCGTAGGCAACGGAGCGACCATCGGCACCACGGGTTGTATCGCGTCTCTGTCGGACACATGGACCCTGGCGAAGGACGGGAGCATCCGTGCGCTCGGCCGTTGTCTCGATGTGAAGAACGGTGCCGTCGCGGACGGGACGCCAGTCTGGTCGTATCAGTGCACCGGTGGCGCGGCTCAGTCGTGGCAGCTCCGGCCCGACGGATCCCTCGTCAATCCGCAGTCCGGAAAGTGTCTCGACTCGACGCAGGGGGCGACCACGGTGACGATTCAGACCTGCACGGGTTCGCAGCCCCAGGTATGGAGCGTCGTCCGGTCCTTCCCGCATAAGGGGCGGCTCGTTGGTGTGACCGGCAAGTGCGCGGACGTGTACTACAACAACGACGCGAACGGCACCGCGATCAACATGTACACCTGTAGCGGGTCCACCGCGCAGCAGGTGCTGGTGCAGAACGACGGCACCATCAGGATGAAGAGCCGCTGCCTGGACGTCACCAACGGTGCCACCACGAACGACACGTCGGTTCAGCTGTGGGACTGCAACTACGGGACGGCCCAGCGCTGGTTCCAGCGCCCGGACGGCATGATCGAGAACACCGGTTCCGGCCGGTGCCTCAGCACGCTGGGCGGCGGCGACGCGGACGGCACTCGTCTGACGATCTATGACTGCCGGTACTTCGCCAACCAGCGTTGGGGAATCGATTTCGAGTAACCGATAGGGGAGGATCGAGGACCGCGGCTGTCCTCGATCCTCCCTACCGTCGGCCCCATGACCGCTGAGATCACGCCGTTCACGATCGCCGTCCCCCAGCGCGACCTCGACGACCTCGCTGCCCGCCTGGCGAACACGCGCTGGCCGGACGAGATCGACGGCGTCGGATGGGGGCTCGGGACGCCGCTCGGGTATCTCCAGGAGCTCGCCGAGTACTGGCGGCTCCGCTACGACTGGCGTGCCCACGAGGAGCGCCTCAACGGGTTCCCGGGGTTCCTGACGAACATCGACGGCGCGAACGTCCACTTCCTGCACGCGCGGTCACCGGAGCCGGACGCGATCCCGCTGGTGCTCACGCATGGCTGGCCGGGGTCCATTGTGGAATTCCTCGACGTCGTCGGCCCGCTCTCGGACCCGCGCGCGTACGGCGGCGACCCCGCGGACGCGTTCCACGTCGTCGTGCCGTCGCTGCCGGGGTTCGGGTTCTCGGGGCCGACCACCGACGCGGGCTGGGGCACCGGCCGGATCGCCGATGCCTGGGGAGTGCTGATGTCGCGCCTCGGGTACGAGCGGTTCGGACTGCACGGCGGCGATTGGGGCGCGATCGTGTCGCGCGAGGTGGGCGTCCGGTGCCCCGAGCGGGTGATCGGCGCGCATCTGACGATGCTGCCGCACGCGGCGCCGGAATCCGAGGACGATCTCGCCGGGCTCACCGGTGACGAACTGGCGCGAGGTGAGGCAGCGCTGGCGCGCGGGCTGGAGTTCCAGACCGGCGAGCTGGGATACGCGATGATCCAGGCGACCAGACCGCAAACGCTTGCCTACGGGCTCACCGACTCGCCGGCCGGGCAGCTCGGCTGGCTGGTGGAGAAGTTCAAGTCCTTTTCGGACTCGCGGGACGTCCCGGAGGACGCGATCGATCGCGACGATCTGCTCACCAACGTGATGCTCTACTGGCTCACCGGCACGGCGAACTCGTCTTCGCGGATCTACGCCGCTCCCGGCCCTGCCTGGGGCGAGGGGCCGGCGGAGTCCACAGTGCCCACCGGGGTGGCCGTGTTCCCGAAGGACACCGGCCTGCCGATCCGGCATCTCGCCGAGCGCACCGACAACATCGTGCACTGGTCCACTCCGGACCGCGGGGGTCACTTCCCCGGGCTGGAGGTGCCGGACCTGCTCATCGACGACCTGCGGACGTTCTTCCGCGCGCTGCCATGAAAGGTCCTTTCCTTGCGAAATTTGCAAGGAAAGGACCTTTCATGGCGCGTGTCAGAGGTACTGGCCCGGCCCGTGCGTCTCGCCGCCCGCCCCGTGCCCGCCGAGGGCGCCGCCCGCGGAAGGCCCGGCCGGGAGCCCGCGCCGCATCTGCTCCAGCTGCACCCGCGCGGCCATCTGCTGCGCGAACAGCGCGGTCTGGATGCCGCTGAACAGCCCTTCCAGCCAGCCGACCAGCTGCGCCTGCGCGATCCGCAGTTCGGCATCCGACGGCGTCGAGTTCTCGGTGAACGGCCGCACGAGCCGCTCCAGCTCGTCCTGCAGCTCGGGCGCGAGCGCCTGCTCCAGCTCGCGGATGGAGGTCTGGTGGATCTCGCGCACGCGGGTGCGGCTGGCGTCGTCCAGCGGCGCGGCGCGAACCTCTTCCAGCAGCTGTTTGATCATCGTGCCGATGCGCATCACCTTGGCGGGCTCTTCGACGAGGTCGCCGAGCGATTCCTCCTGCCCCTCCTCGCCGGAGCCGGAGCCGGGGGAGGCGACGCGTGCGGTGCCGACCGGGGTGCCGTCGGGACCGACGACCAGCACATGGTGCTGGGAGTCTCCGCCGCCGTCACCGGGGGTGGTCGATTCGCGGGAAACTGGGTCGGTCATGTGCTCCATCCTGGCCTACGTCGGGCGCGAAGCGCAGTGTGGTTTTCGCCGCCGTCTCCGAGCGTAGCGGGAATCGTCGCACCCCGTGTTCGGGCAGCCAACCCCGGGTAAAGCGCCAAACCGCACGTCCGTACGGTGTCCCCATGGCGTTCGACGTCGCTCGTATCCGTGGGTTGTTTCCCGCGCTGGGTGACGGCTGGATTCACTTCGACGGCGCCGCCGGAATGCTCGTACCTGAACAGGTCGCTTCGGCCGTATCCACGGCCATGCGCGCTCCGGTGTCCGGGCCGGGTGGAGCGTTTCCGGCCTCCCAGCGTGCGGAAAGCATTGTCACGGCCGCTCGCCGGGCGGTCGCCGACCTGGTCGGCGCCGATCCGAACGGGGTCGTGCTCGGCCCCAACGCGCCCGATCTCATCCGCCGTCTCGTCGACGCGATGGCCGACCGCTGGACGATCGGCGACGAGGTCGTCGTCTCCCGGCTCGACGAGGAGGCCAACCTCGCGCCGTGGCGCCGCGCGGCGAAACGCGTCGGCGCGGTCGTGCGGTGGGGCGAGATCGACATCGAGACCTGTGAGCTGCCCGCCTGGCAGTACGAGAACCTCGTTTCCGCGCGCACCAAGGTCGTCGCGGTGACGCTGGCGTCCGGTTCGGTCGGCACCCGGCCCGACGTCCCGACGGTGATCGAGTTCGCCAAACGGGTGGGCGCGCTGGTGGTCGTCGACGCGACGTACGCGGCGCCGTTCGTGCCGCTCGACCTCAACGCGCTCGGTGCCGACGTGATGGTGGTTTCGGCGCAGGCCTGGGGCGGGCCGTCGGTGGGGGCGCTGGTCTTCCGCGATCCCGAGCTGCTCGAACGCCTGCCGTCGGTGTCGCTCGATCCGGCCGCGCGCGGTCCGGCCCGGATGGAGCTGGGGCCGCACGCGTACCCGTTGCTGGCCGGTCTGGTCGCGTCGATCGACTATCTGGCCGGGTTGGACGACGCCGCGATGGGCTCGCGGCGCGAGAAGCTGGTGACGTCGCTGGGTTCGGCGAAGTCGTACCACGCGGGACTACTGGCGCAGCTGTCCACGGAGCTGCGTTCGCTGCGGCACGTCATGGTCATCGGCGACGCCATGCGCCGGATCCCCGCGCTCGCGTTCGCCGTCGCGGGCAAGAAGGCGCCCGAGGTCGCCGAATATCTGGCGTCCCAGGGGCTCTGCGCCTTCGCCGACGACGGTACGAGCGGTGTCTTCGGCTCGCTCGGCGCCGCCGAGGTCGGCGGCGCCGTCCGCATCGGACTCGCGCACTACTCGAACGTCTTCGAGGTCAATCAGCTCGTCCGGGTGCTGGAAGAGATCCGCTAACTCTTCGCCGCAAGCAGAACCTTGCCGAAGACCGTGCCTTCTTCGAGCGCGCGATGCGCCGAAGCGGCTTCGGCCATCGGGACGACCTGGCCGACGATCGGTTTCACCGAACCCTGCGCCACCAACGGCCACAGCCGCTCGCGGACGTCGGCGACGATCGCCGCCTTCTGCTCCAGCGGCCGCGAACGCAGCCCGGCGGCGTACACGCTCACGCGTTTGCCCAGCAGCTTGCCGATGTTCAGCTCGCCCTTGACCCCGCCCTGCATGCCGATGATCACCAGCCTGCCGTCGGCTTTCAGCGCGTCGATGTTGCGGTCGAGGTACTTGGCCCCCATGTTGTCGAGGATGACGTCCGCGCCGCCGGTCTCGGCGCGCAGGACCTCGACGAAGTCCTGCTCCTTGTAATTGATCGCGATGTCGGCGCCGAGCTGGCGGCAGCTCTCCAGCCGGTCTTCCGAACCCGCCGTCACCGCGACCGTCGCGCCGAGCGCCTTCGCGACCTGGATGGCGTGCGTGCCGATGCCGCCCGCGCCGCCGTGGACGAGCAGGACCTCACCCTCGGACAGGCCGGCGTGCATCACCACGTTCGCCCAGACCGTGCACGCCACTTCGGGCAATCCGGCGGCCGCGAGCAATTCGACTTCGGCGGGAAGCGGAAGCAGTTGTCCGGCCGGGACGGCGACCTTTTCGCCATAGCCGCCACCGGCGAGCAAAGCACAAACCTCGTCGCCGATTCGCCATCCTTCGACGCCTTCGCCGATTTCGGCGATCGTGCCCGAACATTCGAGTCCGATGATTTCGCTCGCACCCGGCGGAGGCGGGTAATTTCCCTGGCGTTGCAGCAGGTCAGCGCGGTTGACGGCGCTCGCGGCGACTTCGATGACGACTTCGCCTTCACCGGCCACGGGATCGGGGACCTCGGTCCATTCGAGGACATCGGGATCGCCGGGCTCACGGATGGTGATCGCGTACATACGAACGACCCTATCCCGGTGTCATAAAGTCCGCCGAACGTCGGTTGACCTGTGGCGCGAACCACATAAAGGTGACGCCCATGTCATATTCGCGAAGAAGCATCGTTCCCTCGATCGTGGTGGCGGCCACCGCCGCGCTCACGGTCGGAATGGCTCCCGCTGCGACCGCCGCCACCGGGATCGACGGTCCCGCGCTGGCGAAGCAGCTCGTCAACAAGGTGAACGCGAACAACGTCAACCGGCACCTGATCGCGTTCCAGCGGATCTCGGACGCGACCGGTGGCCGCCGCGCGGCCAGCACCGAGGGCCACAAGCGGTCCGCGGAATACATCGCCACGAAGCTGGAGCAGGCGGGCTTCGCGGTCACGCGGCAGGAGTTCCCCTTCACCTACGCGGAGACCGTCGCGGAGAACCTGACGGTCGCGGGCGCCGACGTCCCGATCATCATCATGTCCTACAGCCCGTCGACGCCCGCGGGCGGAATCACCGCGCCGCTCGCGGTGGTCCCGGTCGACGACACCAGCGGTTGCGAAGCGGCCGACTACGCGGGCGGGGTCGCGGGCAAGATCGCGCTGATCCAGCGCGGCGGCTGCTCCTTCGCGCAGAAGCAGGCGACGGCAGCCGAGGCGGGCGCCCTCGGCGCGATCGTCTACAACAACGTCCCGGGCCCGGTCAACGGCACCCTCGGCGACCCGGCCGCGGGCAAGATCCCGACCGGTGGCATCAGCCAGGCCGACGGCCAGGCGCTCGCCACCAAGGCGGGCTCCTCGGTCACCCTCGACCTGCGCGCCTTCCTGGAGGAGCGGACCAGCTACAACGTCCTCGCCGAGACCAAGACCGGCCGCAAGGACAACGTCGTGATGCTCGGCGCCCACCTCGACAGCGTCACCGAGGGCCCCGGCATCAACGACAACGGCACCGGTTCCGCCGCGCTGCTGGAGACCGCGCTGCAGCTGGGCAGCAAGCCCAAGGCCAACAACGCCGTCCGCTTCGGCTGGTGGAGCGCCGAGGAGTTCGGGCTCGTCGGCTCGACCCACTACGTCAACTCGCTGTCCTTCGAGCAGCAGCTCGACATCGCGCTCTACTACAACTACGACATGATCGGTTCGCCGAACGCGGCGTACTTCGCCTACGACGGTGACAACTCCGACGGCGTCGGCGAGGGCGCTGGCCCGTACGGCTCGGGTCAGCTCGAAAAGACCCTGGTCGACTACCTGCAGCTCGGCAAGGGCGTCCCGGTCGAGGGCACGGACTTCACCGGCCGCTCGGACTACCAGGGCTTCATCCGCGCCGGTATCCCGGCCGGTGGCCTGTTCACCGGTGCCGAAGGCGTGAAGACCGCCGCACAGGCCGCCAAGTGGGGCGGTAGCGCCGATGTTCCTTACGACAAGTGCTACCACCAGGCCTGTGACAACCTCGGCAACGTCGATCGCGTCGCGCTCGACCGCAACTCCGACGCCGTCGCCTGGGCGCTGGGCGTGTACGCGACCAGCACCGAGAACATCAACGGTGTCTCGGGTTCCAAGGCCGCGAAGGCGAAGGCGCTTCGCGCGGCCGAGCGGTCGCAGCAGCGGAGCCTGACGGCTTCGATCCACGCTGACGACCACCACGTCGCCGCCTGATCCGAAGTACCCGAAGCCCCCTTCCTCGCGTCTGGCGCGAGGAAGGGGGCTTCGGCGATGCTGTGGGCGTGGAGTACGTGTCCAGAGTGCCGCGGCCGCCGCTGGACGGGCTGATCGACGACCTCTACTACCTGGAGGGTGCGCCGCCGTACGCCCGGCTGACACTGCCGCCGATGCCTGGGGCGTTCCTCATCGTCAATCTCGGACCGCCGTTCCGTATCCGCGCGGGCGCCGACAGCGAAACGGCCGAGTACGCCGACGGCTGTGTGGTCACCACGCCCACCCGCGCGGTGAAGTTCGGCTACCCACCAGCGACCCGGTCCGTCGGCGTGCACTTCAAACCGTGGGGGCCGGCGCCGTTCCTGCCGATGCCCGCGGCCGAGCTGTGCGATCGGCCGGTGACCCTGGAACAGGTTTGGGGCAGGCCCACCGTCGCCGAGCTGCGTGAGCGGCTGGCCGCGGTGGACGGACCGCACGAGATGCTGACGCTGCTCGAGGAGGAGCTGATGCGACGGCTGCGCGAGACCGCCGGCCTCGGGCTGGTCCGCCAGACGAGCGGCGTTCTCGCGGCGACCGGCGGGGCGGTGGCGATCGGCGACCTGAGCGTGGCGGCCGGGGTCAGCGGCACTCACCTGGCGAAGCGGTTCAAAGAGCTCGTCGGCGTCACGCCGAAGCGGCTTGCCCGCGCCTACCGCCTCACCGCCACCGTGTTCGCGATCGACCCCGCCGGACCGGTCGACTGGGGTGACCTGGCCGGCGGGGCCGGTTACTTCGACCAGGCCCACTTCGGGCACGAGTTCCGGGAGTTCACCGGGCTCACGCCGACCCGGTATCTCGAAGTCCGGCGGCGGTTCCTGCGCGAACATCCCGGCCACGCGCTGGACGGCTGGTCGTTGCCCGCCGATTGATTTCTTACAAGAGCGACGCCTCGCGACCCACTAGGTTCGGGGAACCACAAGCAGAGGAGAGCCCGTGGGCACAGTGGTCATGTACAGCTCGGTGTCGGTGGACGGCTTCATCGCCGACGAGAACGACCAGCCCGGACCGTTGTTCGACTGGTTGACAAGCGGTGAAGTCCCCTTGGACGACAGCGGAGCGCTCAAGGTGTCGCAGGTGTCCTACGACTACACCCGGCCCTATTGGGACCGGATCGGGGCGACGATCGCCGGCCGCCACGTCTTCGACCTGACGGACGGCTGGGACGGGAAGCCGCCGGGCGGGATCGACCACGTTGTCGTCGTGACGCACCGGCCGGCGCCCGAGGGCTGGGACCCCGCGGCGCCGTTCCACTTCGTCGACGGCGTCGAAGCGGCCGTGGCCAAGGCGCGGGAACTCGCGGGTGACCGCGTGGTCGAGGTCGCCGCCGGTGACGTCGGTGGCCAGGCGCTCGCCGCGGGCCTGGTCGACGAGGTGCGCATGGACGTCGTCCCCGTGGTGTTCGGGTCCGGTAAGCGCTACTTCGGGCCGGTCCAGGCGCAGCACCTGCTGGAGGGTCCCGACGAAGTGATCCAAGGCGACCGGGTGCTTCACCTGCGCTATCGGGTGCGCCGTTGAGGTCTCGGCCCCTGGCCGTGGTCGTGTCGTCCGTCCAGTCACGCGTGTCGTCCGCCGGACGTTGCGAAAGCCACTTTCGCAACCTTCAACGTTGCGAAAGTGGCTTTCGCAACGTCGGCCGTGGGACGGGCCGGGCCACGCGTTGTGCCCGTTCGCCGGGGTGAGGGCTCAGCCCAGGCTTTTGGCCGCGAAGGTGTCGCACCGCGCCGGCTCGCCGGTCTGGAAGCCGGTGGTGAACCACTTCTTCCGCTGCGCCGAAGTGCCGTGGCTGAACTTCGACTCGTCGACCCGGCCGCCGCCGAGCTTCGACTGGATGTAGTCGTCACCGATCCGCGAAGCGGTGTCCAGCGCGGAGTCGATGTCCCCCTGGGTGACCTCGGTGATCAGCGGCCGCCCGGATTCGGTCGGGGTGGTCGTGGCGTGGTTCGCCCAGACACCGGCGTAGCAGTCGGCCTGCAGTTCGAGCCGCACGGAACCGGACGTCGGCCCGCTCCCGGTGCCCTTTTTGGACACTCCGGTGAGGTTCTGCACGTGGTGCCCGTATTCGTGGGCCAGCACGTACGCCTCCGCGAAGGGCCCGCCCTGCGCGCCGAACCGGCTGCGGAGTTCGGTGAAGAAGGCGAGGTCGATGTAGACCTCGGAGTCGCCAGGGCAGTAGAACGGCCCGACGTCCGAAGTCGCGCTGCCGCAGGCGGTGTTCACGCCGCCGTTGAAGAAGTTGGTGACGGCCTTGCGGTAGGTCGACCCGGACCGCTGGAACTCCTGGCCCCAGTAGTCCTGGATCGAGTTGATGAAGGCGACGATCGCGCAGTCGTGGTTCCGGTTCGCGTCCGCGCCGGTCCTGCACTCCTGCGACAGCGACGTGTTGTCCATCTGCTGCCCGGTGCCCACGCCGCCGAGACTGCCCGAAGACGGGTTCAGGCTCACGCCGCCGAACTGGGAGATGAGGAAGTAGATGACGAGGCCGACCACGCTGAGCCCGCCGCCACCGAGGGCCACCCGGCCGCCGATACCGCCGCCACCACCGCCGCCGCGCAGGTCTTCGACCTCGGAGGTGTCCAGGCCCGCGCCTTCGTCGAATCGCACGGGGGAAGCGTAACCGGAAGACGCCGGATATGCCTGGGTGCGGCCACCCGGAGCGGCCGCACCCAGAACTACCGAGGTTGTCTTGTTCCGATCGCCGGTTGGCCGCGATCACCGGGCCGGCGCCGGGCACTGCCGAGGCGGTCGAAGAGGCCGCGAACCCGAAACAGGCCGGAGTGACGCCGAATGCGCGAGAATTGTCGAGCGCATCTTGAGATGCCCGCGCTCATCGCTGTTCGCAGTCGCGGCCGACCCGGTCCTTTCCGTTCCGGTCGCGGGGACACAGCAGGCGGTCAACCGCGAGAATCACCCGCCATACCACCACCTGACCCTTCCCGGCTGGGGAGCAGGTCCGGCGACCCTTCGAGGCGATCGCCCGTTACTTGCCCGACCATCCGCTGACAAGCAGAATGCGCCTTTTCGCGCCGAGTCTCAACCTTTTCGTAACCCTCCTTCGGGCGAATGTTCCGCCGGATTTTTCCCGGTCCGAAAAGTGACCGGTGGGTATGCGCCTTGTGCGATCAACGCTCTACTCTGCGTGGATGGCGGTGGAGCAGAAGGAAGTGCGCTGGCTGTCCGAGTCCGAGATGGTCGCCTGGCGCTCGTACATCGTCGCCACCATGCGGCTGCGGCAGCGCCTGCATCGCGAACTCTCCGAGCGCCACGACGTCACCCTCGCCGATTACGAGGTCCTGGTCTGCCTTTCGCTCCAGCCCGACCGGCGGATGCGGATGACGGAGCTGGCGAGCATGCTCGGCTCGACCAAGAGCAGGCTTTCGCACCAGATGGTCCGGCTGGAGGCCGACGGTCTCATCCGCCGCACGCGGGATCCGGCGGACAAACGCGGTGTCGTCGCGGAGATGACGGAAAGCGGCGCGGAACTGCTGGAGGGTGCCGCGCCGACGCACGTCGAGGGGGTCCGTGAGCATCTGATCGATTTGCTGAGCCCCGAAGAGCAGCGGGTGCTGGGGCAGGCTTTCGGGCGGGTGCTGGAGCACCTGTCGGAGATCGACGGCCTGCCGCGCCTGCCGCCGGTCACTTCTTGAGGGCGTTGAGCCGCGCGGCCTGACGGGTCAGGTGCGCGTGTTCGGCCAGGTTCGCCGCCTTGACGGCGGCCTCGCCGTACAGCCGCGCCGCCGTCGCCAGGTCGCCGTCGCGTTCGTGCAGGTACGCCGCCACCGCCGCGTACCGGGGCAGCGAGGCGTCCAGTTCCGCGAGGGCGGCCAGCCCCGCGCGCGGTCCGTCCGCCTCGCCGACGGCCACCGCGCGGTTGAGCCGCACGACCGGGCTGCCGGTCAGCCGCGCGAGTTCGTCGTACCACTCGACGATCTGCGTCCAGTCGGTCTCCTCGGCGGTGGGCGCGTCGGCGTGGAGCGCCGCGATGGCGGCCTGTGCCTGGAATTCGCCCAGCCGGTCGCGGGCGAGCGCCGCCTGCAGGATCTCGACGCCTTCGGCGATCAGGCGCGTGTCCCATTCGCCACGGTCCTGTTCGGCGAGCGGCACCAGCTCGCCGCCGGGAGCCGTCCGCGCGGCGCGGCGGGCGTGGTGGAGCAACATGAGGGCGAGCAGGCCCGCGACCTCGGGATGGTCGATCGAGGCCGAGAGACGGCGGGTGAGCCGGATGGCTTCGGCGGCGAGGTCGACGTCACCGGAGTAACCCTCGTTGAACACCAGGTACAGCACGCGGAGCACGGTGGCGACGTCGCCGGCCTGGTCGAACCGCACTCCGGAGACGGTGCGCTTGGCCCGGCTGATGCGCTGCGCCATGGTCGCTTCGGGCACCAGATACGCCTCGGCGATCTGACGGGTGGTCAGCCCGCCGACGGCGCGCAGCGTGAGCGCGACCGCCGAAGACGGTGTCAGCGACGGGTGGGCGCACAGGAAGTAGAGCTGCAGCGTGTCGTCCACCTCGGGGACGGGCCCCGGGACGGGCTCCTCGTCGACGAGTTCTTCGCGCCGGCGACGGGCGGCGTCCGACCGGGTCATGTCGAGGAACTTGCGCCACGCGACGGTGACGAGCCAGCCTTTCGGGTCCTTCGGCCGGTCGGCGGGCCAGCCGCGGACGGCTTCGATCAGCGCTTCCTGCACGGCGTCCTCCGCGGCGGCGAAGTCGGCGCCGCGGCGGACGAGGATTCCGAGGACGTTCGGGGTGAGGCTCCGGAGCAGAGCCTCGTCCGGTTCGGCGTTCACTCCGTGATGACGAGCTGCTCGCTCAGGACCGGACGCAGTTCGAGCCATTCGTGGATCGGCTTCCCGCCCGCTCCCGGCGCGGCCGACAGCTCGCCCGCCAGTTCGAGCGCTCGCTCGTGGCTGTCGACGTCGATCACCATGAAACCGGCGATGAGGTCCTTGGTCTCGGCGAACGGGCCGTCGGTGACAGGAGGCTTGCCCTCGCCGTCGTACCGGACGAAGGTGCCTTCGGGCGCGAGAGCCTGCTCAAGGACGAACTCGCCGGTCTCGACGAGCCGGGCGGCGAAGTCCTTCATGTAGTTCATGTGCGCCGTGATCTCGTGCGGGGCCCAGTGGTCCATCGGCATGTCGTTGACCGCCGCCGGAGCGCCGCGGTAGTGCTTGAGCAGCAGGTACTTGGGCATGCCGGAAGGGTAGTGGCAGTCTGCCGGTCCTTCTGCCTGGTGGTCTATACATCCGACCTCTAGCGTTCTCATCGTGTTCCTCCCTCGCGAAAGGAAGAGCCCTTGTTCCAGGCGAAACGACTGCTGGTCATAGTCGGTCTCCTTGGTGGTTTGCTCGTCGGCGAGGCCGCGGCCTCCGATGACCCCGCCGAATTCGGGGTGTCCGTCGCCAAGGACTACAGTCATCCACTGCCACCCGGCGCGGCGCCCGTGGCCCCGCTCGCTCCCGCCGTCGCTCAGGCGCAGGTCGCCGCCAATCCGGTGGTCTGCGAGGGCGACGGGGTTTCCGGCAAACGTGTCGAGCTGGTCTACGTCCGTGAGGCCGGTCAGCCCGACCGGTACTCGACCGTCGTGCCGTCTCTGCGCGCCTACGCGTCCGGGATCGACGACGCGTTCAACGACAGCGCCGCGGCGACCGGCGGCAGCAGGCACCTCCGGTACGTGACGACCGCGGGCGCGGGCTGTCAGGTCGCCGTCGCGAACCTCGTGGTGCCCGAAGGCACGTACCAGACGGGGGCGATCCGCGAACGCGCCATCCAAGCCGGTTTCCACCACGCCGACCGCGACTACATGCTGTTCTCCGACAACCCGCTCACCTGCGCCGGCACGTGGGGCGACAGCGACGACCAGCCCGGACCCGCCAACGCCTTCAACAACGGCAGGCACTACACGGAGATCGCCGTCCCCTGCTGGGGTGTCAACGCCGCGGCCCACGAACTGGGTCACATGCTCGGCGCCGTCCTGCCGGGCGCCCCGCATTACCAGGGCGGCGGCCACTGCTCCCAGGAATGGGACCTGATGTGTTACGGCGACACCCAGTCCTTCGACTGCACGGAACGCGATTTCGATCGGCTGCTGGACTGCGGCAACGACGACTACTTCAGCACGAACCCGACTCCCGGCAGCTGGCTCGCCACCCATTGGAACGTCGCCAACAGCGCCTTCCTGATCAAGAAGGACATCCCCGACAACGACGACGGCCACGCGCGAGGCGGCAAGACCTACGTCATCACCGGCGCGAACGGTGACGCCATCGACGTCGTGGGCTCGTCGACCGGCGGCCTCGTCAACCTCAGCCACCGGCCGCGCACCGACTCCATGAGCCAGAAGTGGATCCTCGGGTACAACACGGGATTGCAGCTCGTCAACGCCAACAGCCAGCTGTGCGCCGACAGCGCGCAGAGCGGGACGGCGCCCGGCACGCAGATCCTCCAGTACAACTGCAACGGCCAGAACGGCATGCGGTGGGCGTTCCAGCCGCTCGGCAACGGCAAGGTGGCGATCTTCAACTACCTGACCGGCTACGCGATCACCGACGGCGGCGCGTATCCGGCGCCGTTGGTCCAGCGGCCCTACACCGGGGCGGCCAACCAGCAGTGGACGCTGAACCCCGTCGCCGACCCCGGCCCGAAGGCGGGCAAGAAGTACTACCTGACGGTCGCCACCAACGGCAACAGCGCGGCGGTCGTCGACGGTTCGTCGTCGGCGGGCGCGAAGATCACCAACGTGGCCAGGCAGAACGACAACGGCCAGAAGTGGCGGCTCACCGACGCGGGCGGCGGGTACTGGAAGATCTCCAACGAGCGCAGCGGTCAGTGCCTGCGGCCGGTCTCGGGCAGTACCGCGGAGGGCGCGCTCCTGGAACAGACGCACTGCGGTTCGGCCACCGACCAGCAGTGGAAGCTGCTCCGGAGCGCCGACATGCGCTACGGGCTGGTGAACCGGGCGAGCAAGCTGGCGGTGCGGCAGGTCAACGACGGCACGGCCTCGATCCTGGAGCAGCGGCCCTTCCACGGCGGCCGCAGTGATGAGACCGTCTGGGCTCTCGTACCCGCGTAACCGCGAAGCGCCCCAGGTTCGCGAACCTGGGGCGCTTCGTTTCTCAAGACTGGCGGTAGCGGTGGGATTCGAACCCACGGAGGACAGAGCCCTCGCATGTTTTCAAGACATGTTCCTTCGGCCGCTCGGACACGCTACCGCTGTCGAGGGTATCCGACGAGGCTTTGTTGGGATGCTTCGGATCTAGTCGAAGTCCCAGTCGGTCAGGATCCCCACGAAGATGAAGCCCGCCAAGAGCAGCACGATGATGGCGACGCCGATATAGCCGATGATGATCGCCGCGAGCGCCATCCCCTGACCGCCCGCTTCCCCGCGTTTGGCCTTGGAATGCGCGATATGCCCCATGATGACGCCCGCGATCGACGGCAGGCCGCTGCAGGCGACCAGGCTGGCGATCGACACGACCAGCGCCGCTATCGCCAGGCCCTGCTCCTGCGGCGGTTGCGGCGGGCCGTACCCGTAGCCCGGTTGCTGGTACGGCTGACCGTAGGGCTGCTGGTGACCGTAGGGGTCTTGCGGGTATGTCACCCGCTCACCGTAACCGCCCGAGTTCAGGAAGCTTGACTCTTCGCGGCCTTCGCCGCGATTCGCGCCTGGACCTCGGGGCGGCGCAACGGGGGCACCGTCGCCGGCGGCTGACGGCGTTCGGGCAGTTCGGTCAGCAACCGGCGGGTGATCTCGGTGATCTCGGCGACGGCGGCCTCGAAGGGCTCACGGGTGGCGTCGGACAGGCTCTGCACCCCGGACACCTTGCGGACGTATTGGCGGGCGGCGGCCTCGATCTCGTCCGGCGTCGCCGCCGGCTCAAGCCCTCGAAGCGTCGTGATGTTCCGGCACATGGCCCGATGGTACGTCCGCCCACCGACGTTTCCGAGTGAGCAGATCACGTTTCCGCGTACTTCGATCACACAGTCGGTTAGAAGGTGCCTTGGTTCGTTGACGCCGAAAAACGCGGTTGGGCACCCTCGGCGGAGTGCCCCTCAGACCCCGTTCACTTCGCCGCGCGCCCGTCGAGCCGATTCCCGAACCGGCCGAACCCTCCCCGATTCCGGAACAGGTCTGGCAGCGCGTCCCGATCGACGCCCTGATCGACCTGGTCACCGAGATCTTCACCGCGCACGATCTGCCGTGGTCGCGCGCCAGGATGGCCGCCGAGGCGGTGTGCCACGGCGATCTCACCGGAACGCCGGAGTCCGGTGTCGCCGAACTGACCAGGCTGCATCTCCCGATGCTGGCCGACGGCACGGTGCGGCCCAGGGCCGAACCGCTGATGATCGCCGACCGCGGCGCCGCGGCCCTGATCGACTACCGCCGCGCGCCGGGGCTGTGGGCCGTCGGCGACGCGATGGACCGGGCGGTGTCCCGGGCGGGCCGGTACGGCGTCGGGCTCATGTCGGTCCGCGGCGTCGGCCCGTTCGGCCGTGCCGGGCACCATGCGGCGAGGGCGTTGCCGCACACCATGATCGGGCTCGTCATGGCGGCGGGCGGTGAGCTGGGGAAGGCCGCGAACCCGCTCGGGATGGCCGCCCCCGCGGGCGCGTATCCGGAGTTCGTCCTCGACCTGGACACTCTGGCGGATGCCGCCGGCGCCTCGATTTCCGGCTTCGCGCTGCTGGTGGAGATCTTCGCCGGGGTGCTGTCGGGCGTCGGCGACCACGATCACGACACCGGCCTGATGGTGATGGCCATCGCGCCGACGACGCTCCGCAGCGCCGACGGGTTCTACAAGGCGGCCAGCGCGCTGTTCGGCAGCCTGCTCGGCTGGGAGGGCGGCACGCCGGTGCGCTACCCGGGCTGGCGTGAGGCGCAGTACCTCGAACAGTGCCAAGCGCTGGGTGTCCCGTTGAACGAGCCGGTGCACCGCGAGCTCGAAGCGCTCGCGAGGGCGTTGCGCCTGGCGCCGCTGCAGGGCCGCTAGCGGGTGTTTCACAAGTCTGTTCGATGGGCCGCCTGGGCGCGGAGACCGCGAACTTGACTTGTGAAACGCCCGCTAGGCCAAGACGACGCGGCCGCCTTCGCCGCCGACCTTCACGACGTCGCCGTTCGTCAGCTGACGGCCGCGCCGGACCTCCACCTCGCCGTTGACCGTGACCTCTTCGGCGTCGAGGAGGTCTTTGGCGTGCGAGCCGTCTTCGGCCAGGTTCGCCAGTTTGAGGAACTGGCCGAGGCGGATCGGCTCGCCGGTGATCGGGACGTCGTGGATGCTCATGGGGAGATCATCCCCGTGCGTCCATCTTCCGGTACAAGGTGGCGACGTCGGTGTCGAAGTAGCTGCTGTAGGACGTGTCCGGATCGTCCCCGCCGTACAGATAGCCGCCGATCACGCCGACGACGGTGCCGAGTTCGGTCTCGGGGTCGGCGCCGACCACCCAGGGGCCGCCGCTGGTGCCGGTCGTGAAGCCGGGGCACGCGACGCGCATCTGGTAGGTGTCGGCCTGCGCGCTGGCGCCGTGGCAGACGACCGGCGCCTCCCGTTCGTCGGGATAGCCGGTCAGGGTGATCGTATGGGCGAATCCGCCGCCGGTCAGCAGCGTGTTGGCGCCGGTGACGCTTTCGAGCGTCTTCGTGGTGCCCGCCTGGTGGGCGGTCGCGAAGCCGACGTCGAGGTCCGGATCGGCGGATTCGGCCCACCCGTCGGGAACCTGCGGATCCGAGACGTCCCAGTAGCCGTAGGGCGCGACGCCGTCGTGATAGCCGGGCGCGAACGTGATCCCTGTCGCGTATTCGCCGCCTTCACCGTCGTGGAGGCAATGCGCCGCCGTGAGCAGGAGGTCGCCGGGGGCGCTGTGGACGACGCTGGCCGTGCAGAAATGCGTTCCGTCGAGGAAGAGCGCGCCGATCGCCGGAGTGGTCCGCGACGCGGGGGTGGCCGCCACCGTCGCGGCGGTGCCGGCGTCTCCGGTCGCGACCGGATCGGACGCGGCGGAACAACCGGACAGAACGACACAGAGCACGAGCAACAGGGCGCGGCGCATCGCCTTCCTTTCGCTCGTCCACGGCCGTCGGAGTTCCGGATTCCAGATCACCATAAGTGGTCCGCGAACACAGCCCGAATCCGCCAACGCACAGCAAGCTCACAGCCGTAGTATGTGTTACCTCCGGTAACAGTCGAGCGGGTTGGAGCGGATATGAAGTCGTTCACGGACAAGGTCGTGGTGATCACCGGCGCGGGCTCGGGGATCGGCAAGGCGCTCGCGATCGAACTGGCGAGGCGGGGCGCAAGGCTGGCGCTGTCCGATGTCGACGCCGTCCGTGCGGCGGGCACCGTGGCGGAGTGCGAGAAGGCGGGCGCGACCGCGAAGGCGTATGCACTCGACGTCGCCGACCGTGACGCCGTCCTCGCGCACGCCGAGGAGGTCGCCGTCGATTTCGGCGGCGCCAACGTCGTGGTGAACAACGCCGGGGTCGCACTCGGCGCCACGGTCGAGGAAATGACCTGGGACGACTACGACTGGCTGATGGGGATCAATCTCGGCGGCGTGGTCAACGGCACGAAAGCCTTTCTGCCGCAGGTGATCGCTTCGGGTGACGGGCATGTCGTCAACGTTTCGAGTGTGTTCGGCTTCATCGGCGTGCCCACGCAGAGTGCTTACAACGCGGCGAAATTCGGGGTGCGGGGGTTCACCGAGGCGCTGCGGCAGGAAATGCTGATCGCCCGGCATCCGGTCAAGGTCAGCTGCGTGCATCCCGGCGGCATCAAGACGAATATCGCCCGTGACGCGCGGGGCGGCGTCGAGCGCGACATCGACAAAGCGGCCGAAGGATTCGAAAAGATCGCGAGGACGACGCCGGAAAAGGCCGCGCAGACCATCGTGCGCGGTATCGAACGGGGGACGGCGCGCATCCTGATCGGCCCGGACGCGTACGCCATCGACGCGATTCCCCGCGTGCTCGGCTCTTTTTACCAGCGGCCGCTCGCGCTGCTGGGGCGCTTGGGAATGAAGCGGCTCTGAACGGAGTAACCCTCCGTGCTCCGGACGGCTCGGGATAACTCGATCGGGGTGCGTTACTTACGGCGGCGTCGGAAATGCACCACAATGCTCAAGTTCGTGATTCCGCTTCCGGAGGTCCCCATGCCGCGCGCCGCCCAGCGACGTCCGTCGACCGACGCCTTCTCCGCGCCTGTCGAGACCGTCGAACTGCTGGACCGGACGGGGATCATCGCCGCGAGCCTGCCGAAGCGGCGGCGCAGCCCGGAGAACGAACCCGAGCCCGAGCCGATGCCGGTGCGCCCTCCGGTCTGCGAGCCGGTCGTGGACCAGGATCTGCGGCCCAAGGCCGTCGTCATCCACCGTCGCGCCCGGTCGTGGCTGGTCGGCGGGGCCGGGGTGGCGCTGCTCGCGATCGGCTGGTTCGCCGGCACCTTCACCATGGGGCCGGTCGACGACACCGCCCTGCCCGAGCAGCCGCTGCCCGCCGTGGCGACCCAGCAGGCGCCGCCGCCCGCGCAGCCCGTACAGCCGGCGCCGCAGGCCGCCCCGGTGACCGTCTACGTCCCGGTCACCGTGAAACAGCAAGTGCCCGCGACGACGAAGAAGCCGGCCAAGGAACGGGTCGTCGCCCTGCCGCCCGCCGAGACCAAACCGCCGGAGCAGCCGCGTTCCGACACCGGATCACGCGACAAGTCGGCCGACGCGCTCCGGAGCATGATGGATCCCGTCGTGGCGAGCTCGCTGGCGATGGAGATGGCGCAGGGAATGGTGAGCTACGGCCGCTGACCCGTCAGGGCGGCGGCCAGCGCGGAGCCCTCGCCGGGGTCGCCGTGCACGAGTTCGGTGCGGTGCACCACGCGCGGCGAGGACAGGGAAAGCGTGCTCACGCCGGTGAGCACGTCCGCCGGGAGCAGGGCCAGCCCCTGACCCGCGGCGACCAGGCCGAGCAGGCCGGCACGAGGGCGCCGTCCACGTCACCCCGGGCACCCTCGCGGCACGGGTCCTCGGGGCCGAACGTTCCGTTGAGCGGTACCACTGTTCGTACGGTCTCGACGCCCGGCATCTGGACACCTTGGCGGCGAACGGGGTGGTCTTCAGCGGATTCGACGGCGAGGGCGACGCGCGGATCGCGGAACTGCCGGAGCATCCGTTCTTCCTGGCGACGCTGTTCCAGCCGGAACTCGCCGGCGACGGGACCCGGCCGCATCCGCTCGTCCAGGCCTTCGCCCGCGCCGCCGCGGACCACGCGAGCCTGGCTGTCCACAGTGTCCATAGTGGACACTGACGGACGTCGTGGGCCGGATGGCCGCTGACACTGCGGAAGTGATCGATTACCGTGAGCCAAGGGGAGGGGCTCATGGAGAAGGGGGATTCCGCCCGGAGCACCACGTTCAAGGCCGCTTTCGCGGTCGGCGAATTCCGGGCGTTGTGGGCGGCCGAGGCGCTTTCGCAGGCCGGTGACCAGCTGGCCAGGGTGGCGTTGTCGGTGCTGGTCTGGGAAAGAACCGCGTCGGCGGGGCTGACCGGGCTCACCTACGGCCTGACGTATCTGCCGACGCTGATCGGCGGCACCCTGTTCGCCGGGTTGGCGGACCGGTATCCGCGGCGGACCGTGATGATCGTCTGCGACCTGCTGCGCGCGGCGCTCGCGGCATTGATGGCCGTACCGGGAACGCCGCTCCCGGTGCTGGCCGGGCTGCTCGTGATCCTGACGATGGCGGGCGGGCCCTTCCGGGCGGCGCAGCTCGCGTTGCTCCCGGACGTCCTCGAAGGCGACCGGTACATCGCCGGGCTCGCGGTCCGCACGATCACCATCCAAACGGCACAGCTCGCCGGATTCGGCGGTGGCGGACTGGTGATCGGGTTCGTGACGCCCTACTGGGGGCTGGTGATCGACGCGGTGACCTTTGTGGTCTCGGCACTGCTGGTGTCCACAGGGGTTCGTCGGCGACGACCCGTCGCCACGGAATCTTCGGTGAAAAGCCGGGTGGCACGGGCTTTCAGCGGTGAAGGCGCCAGAGAACTGTGGCAGGGCAAGGGAATCCGGGTGCTCTTCGGGTTGAAGATGCTCGCCGGATTCGCCATCGCGCCGGAAGGGCTCGCGGCGCCGCTCGCCGTCGGTCTCGGGGCGGGGACTTTCGCGGTCGGGCTTATTCTCGCGGCGGATCCGGTGGGTTCGGTAATCGGATCGTGGATCTTCACGAAATGGGTTCCGGCGCGACGGAAAACGCGAATGGTCGGCATTCTCGCCATCGCATCCGTCGTTCCTTTGGTCTTTCTCGTCTTTCGCCCGCCACTGCCGGTGTGCCTGGTGCTGATCGGGCTCAGCGGGGCCTTCGCGGCGCCGTACCACCTGCAGGCCGTCGCGTTGATGGCCCGCGCGGTTCCCGACGGCGTCCGGGCACAGGTGATGGGCCTGACCTCGACGAGTTTGGTGACCGTACAAGGAATCGGGATCATGCTCGCGGGCGGTCTCGCCCAGCTGACCGGTCCGTTCGTGGCCGTCGGGGTGGCCGCGACGGTGGCCGTGGCCTCGGCGGGACCGATGGCGATGGCCTGGAAACGCGCCATCGCCACCGGACCCGATGTATGGCTCCCGGCCGGGAGCCGGACCGGCTGAAATGGTGGGATCAGTCCTCGCGACCGTTCATGATGGTCCTCCCTCCCACTGCTCCATCTGTGTGTTCCGGAATTGACTCGAGCCACCCTCAGTACTACCTCGGATACATTGAAATGTGTACGGAAGGGGGCCGGTGACGATGATTATGGGGGATACGGAACTCGCCGGAGAAGGGGCCGGTACACGTCTGAGAACCTGGGTCCGATGCTGGGACTTATGGTCCGGACCACGCGGTGTTCCCGCGGTTTTTCTTGTGGTGGAAGGACTGGCGGCGGCAGTCGCCGTAATCGCCCTGCTCCGATCGAACTACGAGACTACGGAATTCGTCCGATTTGGATCACTGCTCGGCCTCGCCGTCCTGCAGGCCGAGCTTTCGCGTTCGGTGGAACGGTTACGGCGCACGCTCTGTGACCGGCCGCATATCAACATGACTTCGGTGTGGACGTTCGCGGGGGTGCTCGTCCTGCCGCAGGGGCTCGCGCTGGCCCTCGGGCTGCTCATCTACCTGCATCTTTGGCTCCGGGTGTGGCGGGGGATGAGCCACCGCCCGGCGTATCGCGTGGTGTACTGCGCGGCGGCGATCGTGATCTCCTGTCTGGCGTCGGGGGCCATCGTCTCCGGCTGGAACGGCCTGCCCGTCGGGTTCGCCGGCTCGCTGAAGATCGTCGAGGCGGCGGCCGTGTTCACCGTGGTCAACGCGTTCATCGTGGCGCTCTCGGTGTACCTGCACACCGGGGCGAGGGCCCCGCGTTCGCTGTTCGGCACCGGCGACGACAACCTGCTCGAGATCACCACGCTGGTGCTCGGGACCTCGACCGCGCTGGGCATCGTGCACGCGCCCGCGCTCGTCCCGTTCGTCCTGCTGCCGGTGCTGGTGCTGCACCGCAGTGTGCTGGTGCGGCAGCTGGAGATCGCGGCGAACATCGACGGCAAGACCGGCGTCCTGAACGCGCACGCGTGGCACGCGCTGAGCGAGCGGGAGCTCACGTCGGCGGCCAGGGCGAAGAGCAAACTGGGCGTGCTGATGCTCGATCTCGACCATTTCAAGCAGGTCAACGACGGCTACGGGCATCTCGCCGGCGACGTCGTGCTGAAGGCGGTCGCGGAGACGATCTCCGAGCACGTACGCGATTACGACTCCGTTGGCCGCTTCGGTGGCGAGGAGTTCGTCGTGCTGCTTCCCGGCGCGACGGAGACCGACGTGCTCCCCGTGGCCGAGCGCGTGCGTCGGGCGGTGATGGCGCTGGAGGTCGAGGTCGCGAGCGCTTCGGGACCGCGCGTCGTGCGGGGGCTTTCGGTGTCGATCGGCGCCGCGGTCTACCCGTCCGGCGGGGCCGTGCTGGAACGGCTGCTGCACGTCGCCGATTCCGCGCTCTACCAGGCGAAGAACAGCGGGCGGAATCGCGTCGTGGCGCTCGCCGCCGCCTGAGACACCGTCCATAGGACACGCTACTCGAGATCGAAGGGCCAGCGTTTCCGCCGCCGACGCAAGCCGATCGCGATGCCAGTTGTCCCTAAAGGACACTGAGTTTACGCTGCGGGTAAGGCAAATCCGGCGTGTCCGGGCAGCTGCCTTCACGGATTTCCGAAAGCTCGCCAACTGTCCACAGAGGCGCGAACCAAAGGGGAAATATCCGCTTGCTCCCGGCCTGACCGGATCATCACGTACTTGCCTGCCGCTGGACCCATACGCCACGTTGCGCCGGGTCCTTTGTGGTGACGAGCCGGCCTACGCCTTCATCGAGTCCGCTACCTCGGCGACAAGCGAATCACCCACGACGACCTCGGAGCGCCTCACCAGGGCGAGTTTTCCTCGTCGTCCGGTGCTTCGTGACGCTTGTCGCGAGGCGCCTGCGGCGGGGGCGGGGGCGGTGTGTCGGCCGACGACGCGGGGGGAACCGGGGGAGCGGGCGGCTCCGAAGGCTCGTCCTCTTCCATTTCGGGGAAGCGGCTGCGCAGGGTGCCGATCATCAGCGCCCTGGTCTCCTGGTCCTCGTCGCCGAGCGACTCCTGCATGACCCCGGCGACCTGTTCCGCGATCCCGGACTGCGCCTTGTGCATGGTCTGGAGGATCTGCCGCGACAGTTCCTCCAGCGGATACGTCCTGGCCTTGTTCCCGAACTCGATGTCCGTCACGCCGCCGTCCGCCCCGACGGTGATCTTGACGGCGCCGTCGGAGCTGGACGCGGTCAGCCGCAGTTGCTCCGTCCGCTCCTGCGCGGCCGCGTAGCGCTGGGCCTTCTCTTCCAGCCCCGCGGCCCATCGGTCCATTTTGCGCTGGGCCTCGTCGGGGTCCAGCATGAGCTCGCCGAGCTCGTTTCCGCCGGTCACTGTTTTCCTCCGATGTCCAAGGCCTTGAAGTCCGCCTTGAACGGTTCCGCGTTGGTCTTGTCACCGTCTACATAGGACTTGGCCGCGGTGCGGACGTTGTCCGCCGTCGACTGGATGCCTTCCGCGGCCGCTTTGATCGTCTCCGCCGCGCGTTCGCCCGCCGGGTTGACGATCGGCGGCAGGAACGCGCACAACAGGCCGTACGCGTCCGAAGACATCGCCGAACCGGTCGCGCCGTGCGCGGTGTTCAGCCGGTCGACGAGCCCATCGAGATGGCTCGCGTGCGCGGTCAGGTCGTCCGGGTCGACCTCGAACGAAGCCGTCACTTCCAGTCCTTGTTCTTCCAGTCGCCGATCACCGGCGGCGCCACGACCTCGTCGGCGGCGAAGAAGGACGGGTCGTCGGACTCGACGTAGTCGGCGACCTTGTGCTCCTTGTCGTCCTGGCCCTGTCCCTTGCCCGCGGCGGGGGCCATGCCGCCCATCGGGCCCATGCCGCCGGGCGTACCGGGTTTGCCGCCGGAGCCGGCCGCACGGGCCGCGGCCGCTTCGGCATCCATCGCGCCCGCGCCGACGGCGCCGCCCATGCCGAGCGAGCCCGTCGCCCGGCCGGCCCCACCGAGACCTCCGGCGCCCGCACCACCGGCACCCACGCCACCGGCGCCGGTACCGCCGCCACCGCCGAAGCCACTGGTACCACCGGTACCGCCGCCGCCGGGGATGTTCGGCATGCCGAGCTTGGGCGCGTTGTACGGCGTGCCCTTGTAGGAGTTGCCGTCCGGGAACGAAGGACCGGTGAGCCGCTCGCCGATACCGCCGGGCCGCGGCACGGGTGGGATGTTCGGCATGACCGGCCTCGGCCCACCGCTGTTGGGCCCGTTCGGACCGGGGATGTTCGGCATGACCGGTCGCGGGCCGCCGCTGGGCCCGTTGGGGATGGGGATATTGGGCGGCGTGAACGGAAGACCGCCACCGGGCCGGGGGCCGCCGCCGCTCTCCGGGATGGGGATGTTCGGCGGGGTGAACGACGGCGGCGTCACGGACGGCGGGGTGTAGCCCGTGGTGCGCGTGCTGTCGTCGAACTTGGGCAGGTTCGGGAGGTTGGGGCCCGCCGAGGCCGCGGGCTTGTAGGTCTCGCCGCCGGTCGGCCCGTTCGGGCCGCCGATGTTGGGCAGGACCGGGGTGGGGCCACCCCCACCGGGGCCACCACCGGGACCGCCGCCACCGGGGAAACCGCCACCGGGACCTCCGCCAGGTCCGCCACCGGGTCCGCCACCAGGTCCGCCGTTCGGCGAGCTGAATGGCGACACGCCGCCGGGACCACTGGTCCCGCCCTGCGGCGTCCCGTCCATCGAAGCGGCGAGGCCGTCCGGGCGCGTACCTTCCGTGACGGCGCTGAAGGGACTGATCTCCCCCTCAGGCGACATCCGGTCGCGAAGCGTGCGCGCGGGCGAACCCGCGCCGCCGCCGGCCGTGCTGCCCTTCAGCTGCCTGGACGCCGTCGCCAGCTTCGGCGGGGCGGGGAACGCCGGGGTGGCGATCGCCGAGCCGACCGTGGTGTCGAATTCGGTCATCACCTTCGCGGCCTGGTCCCGCGCGTCCTGCTGCTTCTTGAAGGTGGTGAGGTCCTTGCCGAGCTGCGCCATGTACACGTACGGGTCGGTGATCTTCTGCAGGTTGGCGTTGGCCTCCTGCACGCTGAACGCCACCGGCGGGTTCGCCGCCATGTGCTTCTGCGTCTCGTTGAGCGTCTGCGAGTGGATCTGCTGCTGCCGCCCGGCCAGCGTCGCGCCGTTCGCGGTCGAGCCGAGCCATTTGCCGACACCGGCGAGGTGCTCGCGGGCCGCGTCGCCGCCCTCGCCCTCCCAGTTGGCCGTGCTCGCGCTGATCGCCTTCGCCAGGTTGCGCTGATGCGAGGCCAGGTCGTTGCCCGCCCGGATCCACTCTTCGGAGGTCTCGCCCACCGCGGCCGGATCCGCGTTGTCCGCGATCGCGGTCTGCATCTGCTCGTGGGTGGCGTTCGCCCAGACCGTGGACGGCGGCTCGCCGGGCTTGCGGATGTCCAGATTCTTCTCGAGACCCTCGCGCGCCTTCTCCAGCTGCGCTTCGTACATCTTCTGGGTGAACTGGTCCTTCACGAGGACGAGCGGCGTCTTCCCCCAGCCGAGGATGTTGAAGATGGCGTCCGTTCCGGCCGAGGCCCCGGCCCGGATCTCGTCGCCGGAGGCTGCCTCGTCCGCCAGCGGTCCGACGTAGTAGTCGGACGACGAGTCGAACGTCGGGTCGTAGTTCGGGTCGAGCTTGTCGTAGTCGGGCGAGTTCGGGTCGGAGACCTTCGCCGTCTTCTCCTCGGATTCGGTCACGGGTCTCTCCTTCAGATCTCGGTGTCGATCTGCTTCAGGTCACGCTGGTTCTGGGTGTCGCGTTCCCGGTAGTTCCGCTGGGCGAGTTCGATCGCCTCGATGTAGGTCGGGAACTCGGCGCGGGCGGCTTCGAGCTGGGTGAGCAGGCCTTGCGCGTCCGTCGCGGTGCCGTGCATGTGCTCGGACACCCAGCGGGCGGTCGCGGTGGCGCTCATCGGCGGCGACTTCTGAAGTTTGGTCAGCGCGCTCCAGCGTTCTTCGAGGCTGTCGATCACACCCTGGAGTGAACGGATCATCTCCTGGCCGGTGGTCTCGTCGACGGCGAAGCCGCCTTGCACCGCCATGCGCTTGAGCTGCGTGCCCGAGAGCGCGACCTTCGTGGCGGACCACGCCGTCGTCGGCTCCAGTTCTTGTGCTTCCTCGGTCAACGGAGGATCCTCTCGCCGGATTCAGGAAGGTCAGTAGATGTCCGCGATGGCGTCCCGGATCGAGTTCGCCACGCCCGCCTGACTGACCGGGTCGTAGTGGCCGATCACGGCGCCGGAGGCTTCGTCGGTCTCGGTCCAGACCAGGTACCGGCCGTCTTCGGTGTCGAGCCAGCTCAACGGTGTCGACCGGAGCCGTTCGCCGCGGCGGCCGATCCCGCTCACGATGATGTACCCGCCGCCGAGGCGGGTCCCGGACAGCACCTTCTCCAGGACCTCGACGTCACTCTCGTCGCTGCGCGCCGCCGGGGCTTCCGGGCGGGCGCGGACGACGCCGGTCAACTGGAGGTTGCCGAACGCGTCGGTCTCTTCCTCGTCGAACTCGGCTTCGGCCTGGCGGCGCGCGGTCATCGCGGAGACGGCGCGCTCCTCCTTCTGCACGATCGTGCGGCGGCCGGTCGACGCGGGGCGCATCCGCGGCAGTACCCCGGAGAGGACCTCGACCAGCTCTTCGTCGGAGAAGAGCGCGAACTGCAGGAGGTCTTCGCCGTGGGTCTGCGTGATGCCGAGCGCCTGCCTGCCGTCGGTGAGCGCGAGGACGGCGATGTCCTGGCCGATACCGTCGATACCGTTGATCGAAACGGTGATCCGGTGGTTCCCGAGCAGCGCGAACGCGGTGCGGACGGCCTGGTTCAGCTCGCCGTCGATCGACAGGCGGCGCTGTTCGAGATCGGTGTAGACCTTCCGGACGATCGCGGCGAACCGTTCCGGGTCGATCGAAGTGTTCTGAACGCGCAAGGGAAACAAGCGGGCATCGACGCCAAGCGCCCGCCCGACCACTGTCGCCTCGACCGTCCCCAGCGCGAAATCGGCTCGCTCAGCCATGCTTCTGCGCTACTCCCTCACGGGGGCGGGCCCCGACTTTGTTAATGGCCAAAACAAACTAGCACAGCGCATGAACCTACGAAACCATACGCACACCGCTGAACCCGATGGAATGGATCACCATGCCCGATCGGGCACTTTTCTTGCCCCTAAAGGAATAACGGCCGTTCACCGGCACGTTACCGGTCGGCCGCCGCGGGGGCGTAGGTCGTCATCCGGCGGGCCACGTCGGTCCGCGAACGGGCGCCTAATTTGCGCAGGACCTTGGCGACGTGCTGTTCGACAGTACGCGGCGAGAGGAACAATCCGTCCGCTATCTCCCGGTTCGTCCGTCCGTCGGAAAGCATTCGCGCGACCTCGAGCTCCCGGGGCGAAAGCTCCTGGCCGTAGCCGCGCCGCCCGCGTTGCGACGGAGCCCACGCGCCGTGTTCCCGCAGCTGATGGCGGCAGCGGCCGGCGTCCCTGGTCGCACCGAGCCGCTCGTAGGCCTCGGCGGCCGCCGCGAGCTCCTCGATCGCCTTGCGGTCGCCGGGGGTGTGGCGGCCCGCGTTGAGCCGGGCCAGCGCCGCGCGCTCCCGGGCGCCGATCGCCTGGTACGGCATCGGCAGCGCCTCGTAACCCGCCGCGGCCTCGTCGAAAACCGTTGCCGCGGCGGGATGTTTGCCGCGCGCGTCGAGCAGGATCGCCCGGCCGGCGAGCAGCGCGACCCGGGAGACCGGCGAATCCTTGCCGTCGATCCCGCGGGCGAATTCCTCGACCACCGCGTCCGCCTCCGACCAGCGCCCGGCCCGCGTGTAGGCCTCGGCCGCGGCGGGGACCAGCGCCGCCGCCCATACCCAGACGCCCTTGCGCCGGGCCGCCGCGACGGCGTTGTCGGCCGCCGCGCACGCGCCGTCGACGTCGTCCGTCGCGAGGAGCACCCGGATCAGGACCCCGGCGGCCGAGAGGACGACGGGGATGGGCCCGTGCTCCGGGGCGTGGACGCTCGCCGCGGCCAGATGTCGTTGCGCGGCCGCGAATTCCCCGCGAACGGCGGACAATCCGCCGAGGACGAGCGAGCACTCCATGACGATCGGGCCGAGGTCGGGATAGGTGTCGCGCAGTTGTTCGGTTGCCTCCGCGAGGCCGGACCAGTCGCCGCGCACCCAGTCGAGCCGGACCCGGGTGCCCTGCGCGAGCCCGGCGGCGTAGAGCGCGCCGGCGTCGGTCGCGCGGCGGATCCCCTCCGTGACCAGCTTTTCCGCCCTGGTCAGATGTCCGGCCCAGGACTGCGCGTCGGCGAGGTTGCACCACAGCCGTGCCAGCTGGACCCGCTCGGCGACCCCGTCGACCACGCTGCCTTGGTCGGGCAGCTCGGTGAACTCGGTCCAGGCCGACCCGTCGCCGATATGCGCCTGGGTGGAGATGCGGTCGCCGAGGAGCGCGAGCCGCAGTTCCGGGTCTTCGATCCGGCCGAAGACCTCGCGGGCCCGTTCCATCCAGACCTCGTGCCAGGACAACGGCGTCAGCCCGTCGATCGGCTGGGCGAGCAGGTTGATCCCCCGTGCGGCGAGTTCCGGTTCGTCGACCAGTTCGGTGATCGCCTTCTCCACCTCGACCCGGCCGCGGCCGAGGCGCCCGATCGTGCGGACGAGCAGCATCCCGAGGCTGAGCCGGATCGTCCCGCGCACGCTCGGGCGCAGGTCGGTGAGGTCTTCGAGGATCCGCTCCAGTGTCTCGATGACGTCCGGGCGGAATCCGCGCAACGCGACCTGGCTGAGCTTCGTGGCCAGCCGGGCGATGTCGTCCTCGCCGAGCCCCGCCTCGGCGAGGACGGACTGGAGCAGGTCGATGGCCCGTGACGTGTCACCGTGGGCGATGGCCTCGTCGGAGGCGGCTTCGGCGTAGTGACGCCATTGCTCCATCCGCCCCGCCGCGCGCGAGTGATTCGCCAGCAGGGTGAGCGGAGGAACCGGCTGACCGGCGAGCACTTGGATGGCGCGCGAATGCAACAGGGTGCGCTCCGGGCCGCTCACCGTGTCGTAGACGGCCTTGCGGGCCAACGGATGCCGGAAGCCGTAACGGTCGCCGCCGAGTTCGCCGAGGACGCCGCCATCCAAAGTGGACAAAAGAGCCGCGCGGAGCGCGTCGCCGTCGAGGCAGGCGAGTTCGCCGATCACCGACGGCTCGGACGGGACGGCGAGCACCGCCGCCGCGCGGGCCAGCCGGACGGCGGGCTCCGGCAGCGCTTCGAGCCGTTCGGTGATGGCCTCCCGCAGGGAGATCGGGACTTCGAGGCTTTCCAGCAGCCGGTCGCTCAGCACCTCCCCGATGGGCAGGCGCCCGGCCGCGTCCCGCAGCGCCCGCAGGGTCTCCTCGACCACGAACGGGATCCCGGCGGTGCTTTCGTGCAGCTTCGCGATGAACGGCGCGGAAACCCGCGGCAGGTCCAGCAGTTCCTCGGCCAGCTTCCCGACGGCTTCGACGTCGAGCGGGCCCAGCGTCACGCGGGCGGTCTGGACGTTCGGCGGGGTGCGGAAGGGAATGCCCGCGCCGCCGTGTCCCGACGGCGAGCCGGTCCGGTACGCCGCGACGACGGCCAGCTCGGCGGGCATGGCCGCGGCGAGGAACCGCATGAGGTCACGGGTGCCTTCGTCGGCCCACTGGAGGTCGTCGATCAGGATGAGCGCGGGCCCGCAGGCGATCAGGAGCTCGCGGACGGCGCGGAACTGGCGGTGCCGTTCGGCGCACGGGTCGGCGAGCGGTTCCGGTTGGGGCGGAAGGCTTTCCACCAGTTCGGGCAGTAAGGGTCTCAGCACCCCGGCGACCGGGCTGAGCGGACCGAGCGGCCGGTCGCCCGCCGACCGCAGCGCTTCGAGCACCGGTCCGAACGGGAACGGTTCGCGCATCGGCTGGCAGGCACCCCGGAGCACCCGTGCGGCCGCGAATTCACGGCGTCCGGCCAGCTCTTCGAGCAGCCTGCTGCGGCCCATCCCGGGTTCGCCTTCGATCAGCACGGCGGCGGGACGGCGCAGCAGGATCTTCACGATCGCCGAGACCTCGACGTCGCGGCCCACGAGCGCCGTCGATCCGGCGCGGACCGAAACCGAGGTCGGGCGAGGGGTGGCAAGCCACATCATGCGCTCCTCGGTGGGGGTTCCCGCTGAGCCCGACACGATCTTGTGCGTTGTCCTGCGGAGCCTAAGCACTGCCTACCTGGTCGTAAACCACCCAACCCGGACACCATGGGCACCCCATGAGGCCGTCCGCCGACGCAGCGTCACCGGTTGGCTGACGGATCGTCGGTTGGAAAATCACCGGACACCCGAAACGTCGGCGACCTACCCGATTCAGCGATTCATCCCACGTTCAGGGGGTGGTCATGATTACGCAAGGTATTTGCTTCGAAACCCTACTTACGGACGTGCCCGTCCGGGTGCCAGCACTAGGTGCCCGCCCCTGGAGCAGGAGATTCGGTGCCCGAAGAATGGGTATACCTATCCCGCGCCGACCCGGATTGCGGGCTTCGTCCGAGTCCAGAACTCTCACCCGTCAGGGGAGGACATCGCATGGCGAACCGGAGCCGTGCGTGATGACGAGGGAGAAGCATGAAGATCACGAAGCTCCTCGGTGTGGCCGCCACGGCAGCACTGGCCACCGGCGCGCTCGTCACGGGTACCCCCGCGGCAGCGACCTCAGCGTCTTCGGAAACTCCGCTCAACGCCGAGATGGTCCCCGCCCTGCAGCGGGACCTCGGCCTGACCGCCGACCAGGCACTCGCCAGGATCCAGAGCGAGACCGCCGCCGGCACGCTCGAACAGTCGCTCGCTTCGGCGCTCGCCGGCAGCTTCGGCGGCGCCAGCTACAACGAGGCCACCGGCAAGCTCCGCGTCGGCGTCACGGACGCGGCGAAGCTGGGGCAGGTCCTCGCCGTCGGCGCGGAGGCGGAACTCGTGCGCTTCTCGGCCGCCCAGCTGGATTCCACTGTGGACAAACTGAACGCGGGTGAGCGCGCGGCGGACGGCGCGATCACCGGCTGGGGCGTCGATACCAAGACCAACCGCGTGACGGTGAACGTCCTGCCGGGCAAGAGCGGCGTCGTCGACTCGTACCTGGAGAAGACCAAGGTGGACAAGGCCGCCGTCTCGGTGGTCGAGACCACTTCGGTGCCGACCCTGAAGTACGACGTCCGCGGTGGTGACGCGTACTACATCAACAACTCTTCGCGCTGCTCGATCGGCTTCTCGGTCAACGGCGGCTTCCTCACCGCCGGGCACTGCGGCCCGGGCACGGTGACCGGCTCCAACCGGGTCGCGATGGGCTCGTTCGCCCGCGCCAGCTTCCCCGGGAACGACTACGGCCACGTCCGGGTCAACAGCAACTGGGTGCCGCGCGGCATCATCAACAACGGCACCCGCGTGAGCGGTTCGACCGAGGCCGCCACCGGCGCGTCGGTCTGCAAGTCCGGGTCGACCACCGGCTGGACCTGCGGCACCGTCGGTGCCAAGAACCAGACCGTCCGCTACGCCGAAGGCACGGTCTACGGCATGACCGCCACCAACGTCCGCTCGCAGGCGGGCGACTCCGGCGGCTCGTTCATCGCGGGCAACCAGGCCCAGGGCATGTTGTCCGGCGGCAACAGCTCGGTGACGTACTTCTTCCCGGTCCGGCCGGCGCTGTCCGCGACCGGGACCTCGCTGGTCCTCGGCTGACCCTGAACACCGACGAAGGGCGGGCCGAGTGCCTCCAGCGCACTCGGGCCGCCCTTCGTCTTCCTGCTGCGGGAAGGTCTCAGACGTTGCTGATCTCCTCGATCAGCGCCTCGACGTCGAAGTGCTCGCTCTCGGAGCCGAGCGGGACGAGCTCGTACGTGGACTCGAGGAAGGTCTCGACGTCCTCGCGTTCGAGTTCGAACGACGCATAACCGTCGGGTGACTCGATTTCGAGTGTCAGCAGCGCCTCGTCCTCCGAGAGGTCGGGGCGGACGCGGACGTCGCCGAGCCCGGCGGGGTCGGTGAGGCCGGTGGCGAGCAGCTCACGCGCGAAGGTCCACTCGACCCACCGGCCGCGCTCCGTCCGGAACGACACGGTGACCGCGAACGGTTCGCCGGCGTGGAAGGACAGGCGGGAAAGAACGGGCGTGCTGCTGTTGTTCAGCAGAACGAACTGGCTCTGGTGAATTGCGTCGGTGTGCACGGCCACTCCTCGGTGCTCGTGGTTCGCGCGGCGCGAACTTTTCGTCTCGGGGAGGAGATGGCCGGATACGGGCCGGATGACGCGACTACGGCGACGTTCACGCTATCGGCTGCACATGTCCATAGTGGTGTAACGCCGGGCACAGACCCCTTGCGTTCGGGCGGACACCCGTGGTGACGAGGTCGGTGTTGCGCAGAATGCAACTTGCGAAGTGGGCCGCTCTCGCGCGGCCTGCCCGTCGCGAGGTCCACTGAGGACTGTCCTCTTTGGAGGCGGGCGACGTTCGACTCCTGGCGGCACTGGGGCAATGCGTGTTGCGAAAGCCACTTTCGCAACCTTCAACGTTGCGAAAGTGGCTTTCGCAACACGGCCGTCGTCCCCCTTCGGCGTCCCTCAGGGCTCCAGCGGCAGCGTCAGGCCGGTCTTGACCCGGTCCATCGCCACCGACGTCGTGAAGTGCCGCACGTTCGGGTTGTCGAAGAACATGCGCCGCGTGAACGTCTCGAAATCCGCCATGTCCCGGCAGGTCACCACGAGCACGAAATCCGCGTTGCCGGTGACGTAGTAACACTGCTGGACGTTGTCGTCCGCGAGGACCTGACGCCGGAACCCGTCGAGGACCGCGAGGTTCTCGCGTTCCATCTCGACCATCACCACGAACGTCATCGACAGCCCGAGCGCCCGCGGCGACAGCACCGCCACCTCGCGTTCGATCACCCCGGTCTCGCGCAGCCGTTTGATCCGCCGCTGGACGGCGGCCGCCGACAGGCCCACCTTCGCGCCGATGTGCTCGGCGATCGTGCGGGCGTCGGACTGGAGACAGGCGAGGATGGCGACGTCCATGCGGTCGAGGTCGGGTGTGTGCACCAGGTCAGGCTAACCGGACGGCTCTCCGGGGCGCCTGTTCTCCGGCCGCGCCTCGACGCGGTGTGCGTCACCCGTTCGGATGCTCGGCCCGTGTGCCCGGTCACTCCTGGGGGAAGATGAGAATGCTTTGAATTGTGACCCGGAACACAACTGGCGGGTCTACTGAATGGTAGCGCTTACAAGTGAATGGCAGACCTCTCATTTCCCCCGCGAAAGGATTTCTTGGTGCCCTCATCTCAGGCCGCCGTTCTCGCCGGTCTCGGCTCATGGCTGCCTCCGCGCGTGGTGGGCAACGAGGAGATCGCCCAGCGGCTGGACACCTCCGATGAGTGGATCCGCTCGCGGACCGGTATCGCCGAACGCCGGGTCGTCGATCCCGGGACGTCCACTGTGGACCTCGCGGTCGAGGCGGGGCGCCGGGCGCTGGCGTCGGCGGGGGAGACCACGGCGGACGCCGTCGTGCTCGCGACGTCCACGGCCGACCAGCTGTGCCCGGCCAGCGCGCCGCAGGTCGCGACCGAACTCGGGCTGAACGGTGTCGCCGCCTTCGACGTCAACGCCGTGTGCAGCGGATTCGTCTACGGGCTCGCCACCGGCGCCGGGCTGATCGCCGCCGGCATCGCGCGCCGGGTGCTGGTAATCGGCGCCGACGTCTTCACCTCGCTCGTCGACCCCGAAGACCGCGGCACGGTGCCGATCTTCGGCGACGGCGCGGGCGCCGTCCTGCTGCGCGCGGGCGACCCGGACGAGCTCGGTGCCCTCGGCCCGTTCGACCTGCACAGCGAGGGCGCGCTCGCGGAACTGCTCTGGGTCGAGGCCGGCGGCGCGAAGAACCGCAGCTCGGACGACCCGCGTGACCACTATCTGGTGATGCAGGGCCAGACCGTCTTCCGGCACGCCTGTGCCCGCATGGCCGAATCGGCGCGCGCGGTGCTGGGCACCGCGGGCTGGGTGGTCGGCGACATCGACCGGTTCATCGGGCACCAGGCGAACATCCGCATCCTGCAGACCTGCGCGAAGCAGCTCGGGCTCGCGGAGGACGTCATGTACTCGAACATCGAGAAGGTCGGCAACACGAGCGCCGCCTCGATCCCGATCGCGCTGGCCGACGCGGCCAAGGAAGGCGCGCTCCAGCCGGGGCACCGCGTCGTGATGGGGGCCTTCGGCGCCGGGCTGACCTGGGGCTCGACGCTGCTGCGCTGGCCGGACGTCATTCCGGGCTGAACGCGCTCGCCTCCCAGGCGGGCGTCGGCTCCTGGCGCCCGCGCAGCTCGAGTTCCGCGTACGGCTTCCAGTGCGAGCGCTCGCTCTCCAACGCCGCCTCGAGCACCGCCTCGCTCGCCAGGATCCGGCCGTCGGCGGATTTCGCGTACTCGGTCAGGCGCGCGGCCTCGTTCACCGCGTCGCCGATGACGGTGTACTCGAACCGGCTGCTGGTCCCGAGCTGACCGGCGAAGACCCGCCCGCTCGCGACGCCGATGCCGAGGTCCAGCTCACCGGTCTCCTGGACGGCGTCCCGGATGGCCCGCGCGGCCGAAAGCGCCGCCGTCGGCGCGTCCGCGAGCCTGGTCGGAGCGCCGAAGACGCAGAGCGCGGCGTCACCCTGGAACTTGTTGACCAGCCCGCCGCGTGCCCCGACCGCGTGCACCACGCTGGTGAAGAACCGGTTGAGCGTCTTCACGAGGTCTTCGGGCGGAGTGCGGCTCGCCAAGGCCGTCGAATCGACGACGTCGACGAACAGCGCCGTCACCTCGCGTACGTCACCCGAAAGGGAGGCGCCGTACTCGAGCGCGTGCCGCGCGACCTCGTCCCCGACGTGCCTGCCGAAGAGATCCCGCATCCGTTCCTGCTCGCGGAGCCCGGCGGCCAGGTCGTTGACCGAGGTCTGGAGCAGCCCGATCTCGCTGGAGTCGTCGACGTCGACCACGATCTCCTTGTTGCCGCGCGCGATCTCGTCGAGGGCGACGCGCAGCCGGTGCAGCGGCGTCGCGACGGCCTTCGCGAGCACGCCCGTCCCGATCGCGCCGACACCGAGGCCGATCGCCGAAAGCATGATCAGGCTCGCGACGTGGTCGCCTTGGCCCAGGTCCGGCGGGGCGGCCACCAGCAGGACACCGAGGAACGGCACGCCGCTCGCCAGCGACCAGGTGACGACCACCCTGGTCCGCACGGTGACCCTGAGCGTCCCCTTCGGCGGGGTCACCTTGAGCGCGATCGTCATCACCGGCCGCGCGACCCATTCGGCGGCGAGATAGGTGAGGCCGACCGTGGTCAGCCCACCGAGCCCGATCACCAGCGCCATCCCGAGCGCGTCCATCCAGGACCCGAGCACCCGCGCGAGCGCGCCGAGCACGATCGTGCCGATCAGCCAGAGCGTCCCGCTCACGATCCCCATGTCGACCGGGAGCCGGAGCGCCCGCTCGGCCTCGGCCTTCGTCGGCGGGCGGCCGAACACGAACCAGACCGCCGTGCGCCGCTGGAGCCACGCCGTCCACAAGGTGCCGACGATCAGCGACAGCGCGACGAAGCCCGCCGCGGTGACGCCGAGGATCCAGCCGCGATCGCCGACCTCGCTCGGCAGGCCCTGCAGGAGCAGCAGCAACGCGACCACGCCGGCACCGCACACACTGGATCCGACGCCGAGCGCGGCGAAACCGAGACTGGTCCTGAGCACCAGCCGGAACCGGCTCGACATCGTCATCCCGCGCACCCGATGATCGTATGACCTCCGGCGGAAAACGGTTCGCCCGTTCTCGGGTGCGGTGGTTACCGTGCGGGTATGGAACCGCTGGGTCAGGACGAGATCAGAGCGTCCTTCGTGAACTGCACCCGAGGCGAGGCCAAGGGGGTCACGCTGCCCGCCCGGCCCGAAGAGATCCCTTGGGAGAAAAGGGAATTCCTCGGCTGGCGCGATCCGAAGGCCGCCGCCAGGGCGTATCTGGTGCTGCCGTACCGCGGGGAAACCGTCGGACTGTCCCTGCGGGCCGCTCCCCGGCCGAAGGGCCGTGTCCTGCTGAGCAACATGTGCGGGCTGTGCACGACGACACATCCGCTGTCCGACATCGCGCTGTTCTCCGGCCGCCGCGCCGGGAAGCTCGGGCGGGAAGGGAACACGCTCGGCATCTACGCGTGCGCGAACCTCGCGTGCAGCCAGTACGTCCGCGGCGAGTTGCAGTCGGACGTGCCGCAGCCGTTCGAGTCCTTGACGCTGGGAGAGCGCGTCTTCCGCCTGGAGGACAAGCTGCACCGGTTCGTCGAGCGGGTGCTGGAGTCACGCTGACGCCCTCGTGCGGTTGCTCCCGATGTGGCGCGGGGAAACTCGCGTGACCAGGGACGTGACTCGCGAGTCACGGGCTCAATCACGCGAGTCACGTCCCCTTCGTGCCATGGCAGCTCGGCGCAGGTGTGCTCTTCCGCATCAGCCGCCACGGCAGGGGCGCGGATGCCCCGCCGGCCGCGCGTTGCGAAAGCCACTTTCGCAACCTTCAACGTTGCGAAAGTGGCTTTCGCAACACGGCACCTTCGCCACGGCACCTTCGTCTAGCGCCAGAACGGGCCGCTCAGCCCGGCCTGGGTGAAGTACGCGGCCGCGGCGGCCGGATCCCGGCGGGTGTACCCGTGCTCGAGCCTGCCCTCGTACCACCCTGCCGCGAGCCGCCACAACGTCGCCAGATCCATGACGTGCCCCTTGTCCTGCCCCGTTTCCGTCAGCCAGCCGTCCACACAGGACTCGCCACAGAACAGGCGCTGGTTGGCGCAGGTGTGCACGACGTCGTCCCACATCCGCGCCACCGGAACCAGGAAATGCGCGACCAGCTCGCCCTTCGGCGGGGTGCGGTCGTTCACCAGCAGGGCGTGCGGCTCGCCGCAGCCCCGGCAGCGTGTGGACACCAGCACATCGGGTTCGGCCTTGACCAGATGGGGGATCGCGAACGCGTCCCACGCGCAGCCGCCCCACCACAGCGTGTGCGCGCCCATCACGGAGAACCCCAGCGGGATCGCCGCGAACGGATGCGCCAGCACGACGTGCTCGCATTCGTCGAGCACGAGATGCCGCCGCTCCGCGAGCCGGTGCAGCGCCTGTTTCGCCACCGCGAGTGATCCGTGGGCGGCGTCGGCCAGTTCCGGGGCCGTCGGCGGCCTCCCGTGCTCGGCGAACGCGCGGTAGACCGCGACGCGGACGTCCTCGTCCCAGCTGGTGTCGGTTTCGGCGCTCATGGCGGCTCCCTGTGCTCGTCACCGAGTCTCCCCAGCCCGGCTCCACTCGGCAACCGCTCGTACGTGGCTGAAGTCGCACGCCCATAGCTTGAGAGGGGGCTCCCAGCCAGCGGACATTCCCCCTTAAAATGGCGGAATGACTTCGGTGGTCGAGCGGTTGCAGGGTGATGGACCCGTGTTCTCCATCGAGTTCTTCCCGCCCCGTGACGCGGCCGACGAGGCCGTGCTGTGGAAGTCGATCCGGGAACTCGAGCCCCTGGACCCGGCGTACATGTCGATCACCTACGGCGCCGGTGGCTCCAGCCGGGACGGCACGATCCGCAGCATCGCCCGCGTCGCCACCGAGACCACGCTGGTGCCGATGGCGCATCTCACCGCCGTGAACCACTCGGTCGCGGAACTGCGCAACGTCATCGGCTGGTACGCCGCCGTCGGCGTGCGGAACATCCTCGCCCTGCGGGGCGACCCGCCGGGCGACGTCTACGGCGACTGGGTCCCGCATCCGGAAGGGCTCAACTACGCCGAGGAACTCGTCGAGCTGGTGCGTTCGCTCGGCGACTTCTGCGTCGGCGTCTCGGCCTTCCCGTACGGCCACCCGCGGTCGGCGAATCTCGAAGCCGACACCGAGTACCTCGTGCGCAAGCTCCGCGCCGGCGCGGATTTCGCGATCGCGCAGCTGTTCTTCGAGCCGGAGGACTTCCTCCGCCTGCGCGACCGGGTGGCGGCCACGGGCTGCGAGGCGCTGGTCATCCCCGGGATCATGCCGCTGACCACGCCGCGGACCCTGCACACTTCCATCAAGCTGTCCGGCGCGCCCGCGCCGCGGCGGCTGCTGGACCGGCTCGAACCGCTGGCCGGCGACCCGAAGGCCTTCCGCGCCGAAGGAATCGACGCGGTGACCGAACTGGGCGAGCGGCTCATCGCCGAAGGCGTCCCCGACCTGCACTTCTACACGTTCAACCGGTCCAAGGCCACGCGTGAGGTGGTCAGCAGGCTCGGGCTGGTCCCGGCCCGCGCGTAACTCCGTACCGAAGTCGCCCGCCGTCCCGGTAGCGTGCCGGTCATGGCTTCGACCGCGCAAAATGTGCACCAGATCTGTGACCGGTACGTCGACGAGTACGCCGCGGCCGACCCGGTCGCCGCGACGACGTTCGGTATCACCGGATACGACGACCAGCTGACCGACTACTCGCCCGCCGGGCACGCGGCCAGGGCCGCGATCGCCAGGCGCGCGTTGGCCGAGATCACCGCGGCCGAACCGGCCGACGACGGCGAACGCGCGGCCAAAGCGGTGTTCAGCGAGCGGATCGCGCTGAACCTCGAGATCCACGAAGCCGGTCTCGACCTCGCGGTGCTGAACGTGATCGAAAGCCCCGTGCAGGAAGTGCGCATGGTCTTCGATTACATGCCCACCGACACCGCCGAGGACTGGGCGACGATCGCCGCCCGGATGGCGAGAGTGCCCGAAGCGCTCGACGGTCTCCGCGTCTCGCTGCTCGCGGCCGCCGACGCGGGCCGGGTGTCGGCGTTGCGGCAGGTCG
This sequence comes from Amycolatopsis sp. cmx-4-54, assembly GCF_046548895.1. NCBI lineage: Bacteria > Bacillati > Actinomycetota > Actinomycetes > Pseudonocardiales > Pseudonocardiaceae > Amycolatopsis > Amycolatopsis sp. cmx-4-54. The sequence goes on along the minus strand of NZ_JAEBEJ010000002.1, from coordinate 65,203 downwards.
GCAAGGTCGCCGAACAGGCCGAAACCTGGGCCGGTCTGAAGGACGAGACCGGTTTCTTCGAAACACTCGCCTCGGGCGCGAAGGACGTCGACGAGAAGCTCCGCACCGAACTCGGCCAGGCCGCTCACGCCGCTCAGGAGGCGTACGCGGAGTTCGCCGGTTTTCTCCGGGCCGAACTCGCCCCGCTGGCGCCGGTCAAGGACGCCGTCGGCGCCGAGGTGTACAAGCTGTGGTCCAGGGTGTTCACCGGCGCCACCTTCGACCTGGACGAGGCCTACGCCTGGGGCTGGGCGGAGTTCACCCGCATCGAGACGGAGATGCGCGAGGTCGCGGGCCGGATCAAACCCGGCGCCACCCTCGCCGAGGCGGCCGCCGTCCTCGACGCCGACCCCAAGTACACCGTCCGTGGCCGGGCCGAATTCCAGGCCTGGATGCAGAACCTGTCCGACAACGCGCTGAAGTCGTTGCGCGGCAAGCACTTCGACATCTCCGACCGGGTGATGGCGCTGGAGTGCAAGATCGCCCCGCCCGGCGGCACCGTCGGCGCGTACTACACCGGCCCGAGCGAGGACTTCTCCCGCCCCGGCCGCATGTGGTGGTCGCTGCCGCAGGGCCGGGACGAGTTCACCACCTGGCGCGAGGTCAGCACCGTCTACCACGAGGGCGCGCCGGGTCACCACCTGCAGATCGCGACCGCGGTCGACCAGTCGGAGTCGCTGAACAAGTACCAGCGGCTGCTGGCGTTCACCTCCGGGCACGCCGAGGGCTGGGCGCTGTACTCCGAACGGCTCATGGAGGACCTCGGGTTCCTCGCCGACGACGGCGAACTGCTCGGCATGCTGTCCGAGCAGCTCTTCCGCGCCGCGCGCGTGATCGTCGACATCGGCATGCACCTGGAACTGGAGATCCCGGCGGGTACCGGCTTCCACGAGGGCGAGCGGTGGACGCCCGAACTGGGCCTGGAGTTCATGCTCACCCGGACCGTCACCGACCCGGCCCACGTGCACGACGAGATCGACCGCTACCTGGGCTGGCCGGGGCAGGCGCCGTCGTACAAGCTCGGCGAACGGCTCTGGCTCGCCGCCCGCGACGAGGCCCGCGCGCGGCAGGGCGACGCGTTCGACATCAAGCAGTTCCACACGCGAGCGCTGGCGCTCGGCGGGATGGGGCTGGACACGCTGCGGGAGATGCTGGCCGCGCTGGACTGAGCCGCGGTGCCCCTCGCGGAGTGCTAGGAAAGGTCCTTTCCTTGCGAAATTTGCAAGGAAAGGACCTTTCATTGCATCCGGAGGGGGCCTCCGCCCGCCTGCCGCAATTCACGTGCTTCCGGTGCCGGGGACTTGGTAGGTTCCGTCCGTGCACCGGATCTTTCTCGTCACCCCACCCCCCGCCTCCTGAGCGGGGTGTCTCCGGCCGCGCGGCGTTCCAGCCGCCCGGCCGATCCGTGCTGCACTGAAGCACCCCGCGTCGTCGACGTCCTTTCCGACCGACACAGACGCAGGAGCGTTTCCCCATGTCCGTTGCCGTACCCACGCGCGCCCGATCGTCGGCCGCGCTCGTCCTCGCCGGAGTCCTCTGGGGGACCGGCGGCCTCGCCGGATCCCTGCTCGCGTCCCGCGCGGGACTCCATCCCCTGAGCGTCGCCGCGTACCGGCTGCTCATCGGCGGCGTGATCGCCACCGGCTATCTCTGGCTCACCGGAGGCCTCCGCGGCTTCCCCCGCACCCCTGAGGTCCGCCGCCGGCTCCTGACGGTCGGCGGGTTGTTCGCCCTCTTCCAGACCAGCTACTTCGCCGCGGTCTCGCTGAGTTCCGTGAGCGTCGCGACGATGACCACCATCGGCAGCGCGCCCGTCCTGCTCGCCGTCGCGACGGCCGTCAAGACCCGCCGCCTGCCCGGAGCGTGGACGGCGGTGTCCGTGGCCGGCTCCCTCATCGGGCTCGCGCTGCTGCAATGGACGCCCGGACAAGAGGTCGACGTCGCCGGAGTGCTGTTCGCCCTGCTCGCCGCGGCCGGGTTCGCCGCGCTGACGCTGGTGACCGCGACCCGCGTCGAAGGGCTCGACCCCTTGCCCACCACGGCTTTCGGCTGCCTGATCGGCGGCGCGGCGCTCGCCCCGGCCGCGCTGTGGTTCGGGATGGCGGTGCCGTTCCAGGCCGACGTGCTCGCGCTCGTCGTCTACTTCGGCGTCGTGCCGACGGCGCTGGCGTACGCCGCGTACTTCCGCGGTCTCGAAAGCGCGCATCCCGTACTGGCCGCGCTGTCCGCCCTGCTCGAACCGTTGACCGCCGCGCTGCTGTCCATGCTGCTGCTCGGGGAACGGCTCGGCACCGTGGGCTGGTGCGGCGCGGTGGTGCTCATCGCCGCGCTCACCGTGGCGTACTCGAAGCCCTAGAGCGGCAGCGTCCGGCCGAGGATCGCGAACGGCCGCGGATCCCCGGCGAAGTGGTAGTCCCGCAGCACGTCGACGAAGCCGACCCGCCGGTACAGGTTCCAGGCCCGGCTGGTGCCCTCCGGCGTGGAAAGGAGGACGTGGGCGCTGGGCACGCCGTCGAGCAGCCGGCGCAGGAGGTCCTCGCCGATCCGCTTCCCCTGGCTTTCGGGGCTGACGTGGATCTCGGTGAGCTCGAAGTAGTCGGACATCCAGTGCTCGGCGGCGGCCTGGCCCTCACGCCGGGTCAGGCCGTGGCGGACCTGTTCGTGCCACCACTGGCCGCCGCGGCCCTTGTAGCCGTAGGCGAGCCCGAGCAGGACGCCGTCCGCGTCGAGCGCGGCCATGCAGCGCCAGCCTTCGCGCAGCGCGTGCGTGAGCCACATCGGCGCGCGTTGCTCCGCCGTGCCTTCGGGGTAGCGCATGGCGTTGACGTAGATGGTCAGCGCCTCGGGGAGCCGGGCGCGGAACTCGTCCGCGGACAGCTGGACGTAACGGGTGCATTCCGAGGACATCGCGGTCACGGGCGCCCATCCTGCCCGTCGCCCGCGACGTCCGCGGGAGTGCCCCCGGTCAGCGCGACGAGGCCCTCGAACGTCGTGGGGTACACCGACTTCGGATGCCCGGCGGCGGCCCAGACGACCTCGTGCGCGCGTAACGCGGTGTCGACGAGGGTGGTCAACGCCGTCGGGTGACCGACCGGGGCGACGCCACCGATCGGCTGTCCGGTGTGCGCGCGGACGAACTCCGCGTCCGCCTTGCCGATCTCGTCGGCTCCGGTCAGCGAGGCCAGCAGCGCGGTGTCGGCGCGGTGCGCGCCCGAGGTCAGTGCGAGCAGGGCCGTTTCCGTGTCGCCGGTGCGGCCGCGGAAGACGAGGCTGTTCGCGATCGCGCCGACCTCGGCACCGAGCGCTTCGGCGGCCTGCGCGGCCGTGCGGACTTCGGCGGGGAGGATCCGGATCCCGTCGGCGGCGGCGTGCTGGCCCGCCTCGGCGAGCGCGGCCGCGACCTTGGCCACCGAGGGATGACCGGACCGGTCGATGGTGCTCATACGCCTATGAGATCACGTGGCCGATGCCGTGTCCCGCACCACATGCGGCGATCACCCGGGTACGGGGTTGAGGAATGGGGCACTTCGGGGTTACATTGGAGCTGTTCGAACAGACGTTCGACATTCGGTGAGCGCGCACCGGTAGGTGCCCGGCGCGGGGGCGGGGGAAGCGCCTCGGCGCCGGGCACCGGCAGGCGCTCACGTACAGGAGGAGGGTCGTCATGTCCGTTTCGGTCGTGTCCCCCGACGAAGCCGAGAGGCCGGGGGGCGCCGCGCAGCCCGCCCTGCCGATGTCGTTGCGCCCGCCGGCACCACCCGCGGCGGTCTCCTTGTACGCACAGGCGAGGCGGGGTCTCGCCGAAGCAGAGCGGGAGAGCGATCCCGCGGAGCGGTTCATCGGGGCGTATCTCGCCGCGCTGCGGGGTGCGGCGGCGGTGCTGGAGGCCCGCGGCCGTCCGCACCGGGGTCGTGCCCGCCCGGCGAGCGGCTGGGTGCTGCTCGATTCCGTCGCCCCTGAGCTGAAGGAATGGGCGGCGTTCTTCGCGGCCAATTCGGCGACGCGGGCCGCCGCGCAGGCGGGCATCACCGGCAAGGTCTCCGTCGAGCTGGCGGACGAGCTGACGCGGGCCGCCACGGTGTTCCTGGAACTGGTGCGACGGGTGGTGCACGGGCTGCCGATGGGCGACTCGGTTCATGTGGCTTAGCAGCCTGGTGGCGGAGCTGCGGTTTTGTCCTTCGTGACTTGAGAGACCAGGTCGCGGATGCGGGTTCACCTATTCGGCAGAGCCACCATGGAGAGGGGGTGCCCGATGGCCGGGCAGGCCATGATCGACCAGGGCAGGTTCCTGGAGGTGATCGGCGCCGAAACCGAGTTGATGGCCCAGGTGGCGCATACCGCGTCCGCCGACGCGCCGGTCCCGACCTGCCCGGGCTGGACGCTCGGGGAGATCCTCAGGCATGTGGGCAGCGTGTACCGGGTCACCCGCCGCTGGATCACCGACGGACGGCGTCCCGAGCACTGGCAGCGCAAACCGGGGCCGGGGCAGAACCTGGAGGAGTACTTCCGCCAGGGCCGGGACGAACTCGTCGCCGAACTGTCCGCGCACGACCCGGACGAGCCGGCGCCGAGCTGGTGGCCGGCGGATCGCAGCTACGGGTTCTGGCGGCGGCGGATGGCGCACGAGACGACGATCCACCGGATCGACGCGGAGAGCGCGGCAGGCCGGGAAGTGTCGGCGATCCCCGAAGACGTGGCACTCGACGGGATCGACGAGGCGCTGGTGCTGTGGTTCGGCCAGCGGTTGCCGTTGCTGGGACTGTCCGGCACCAAGACCGGCTCGGTCGGCGTGCGCACCGCGGGCCACACCTGGATCGCCAGGGCGGGGCCCACGGAAACGGTCGCCTGGCGGTGCTCGGCCGAGGAGGCCCAGCGCGCGGACGACCTGATCACCGGGAAGCCGGACAAGATCTACCGCTGGCTCTGGGGCCGGGCGGGTCCGACGGCGGTGACGGTCAGCGGAGACCAGGACATGGCGGGACAACTCTGGGCCCTTCTGCGGCTCGCGACCCGATGACCGGTCGGTGGGGAAGCCAAACCGGTCAGAAGTGTCAGCCAGCGGAGATGTGCTCGCGCGTCCGCGGGTTCACTGAAGCCGCACAGAAGTGTCGGTGGTGCCGTCTAGATTCACCGGTGTGGCGGCACAGCTGGTGAACCTGGTCTTCGACTCGGCCCTTCCCAGAGATCTGGCGGGTTTCTGGGAAGGGCTGTTCAGCTGGGACGCCCCGTTCCAGCCGGCGTTCCGCTCCGAGGCGGGCCCCAAACGGGGCAAGAACCGGCTGCACCTGGATCTGGCGAGCCGTTCGCTCGAGCACCAGGCCGAGCTGGTGGACCGTGCGCTGACCCTCGGCGCACGGCATATCGACATCGGCCAGGGCCCGCCGGAGGAGAAACGGGTGCCGTGGGTGGTGCTCGCGGACCCCGAGGGCAACGAGTTCTGCGTCCTGGAGCCCCGCGAGCAGTACGAAGGCACCGGCGCGATCGCTTCGGTCGTCACCGACGCCCTCGATCCGGAGCGGCTGGCGCGGTTCTGGGCGGCCGCGCTCGGCTGGGAGATCGGCGTCCGGGAAGAGGCGATCGCCGGTCTGCGGCCACCGGACGGCCGCGGCCCCTGGGTCGAGTTCCTCGCCACGAAAGAGGAGAAAAGGCACAGGAACCGGCTGCGGTTCGAGATCGCGCCACGGCGAGGCAAGAGCCGGGCGGCCGAGGTCCGGCGCCTGCGGGAGCTGGGCGCGTCAGGGGAGCGTGGCGAAGCACTGCTGGATCCGGAGGGCAACGAATTCAGCGTGCTGTCTCCGCGCTGAGTGTTTCGCCGGGGTTGCGCGGTGGCGTCGAACGCTGACGTGCGCGAAACACCCGCGCCGTGGGCAGGCAACAACCGGCCGGGACCGTGGAGTCATGGAGACCTATCGAGCCCGGCCCGCCCTGATCCATCCCGGCGAAGAGACGGCGGCCGCGTCGGCCTGGCGTCTCCGGATCCGCGTGGACGACCGGCCCGGCACGCTGGCCAGGATCGCGATCCGGCTCGCCGACCTCGAATGCAACATCCTCGGGCTGTCGGTGCTCCCGGTCCCCGGCGGCGTGCTCGACGAGATCGTCCTGCGGCCGGCCACCGGTCTGCCACGCCGGCTGCTCGTCGACGCGATCCGCGACGAAGGATGCGAATGCTCCGCCGTCATCGACGCGGATCTGGCCGAACTGGTCGACCCGGCCACCGCGACGCTCACCGCGGCCACACGGGCCGTCGAGGAGCCCGGCGGCCTGGCGCAAGTGCTCCGGGGCGTCCTCGCGGCCGACGTCGTCACCAAAGTCCCGTCGATCGAGGCGAACCCGGCCCGCACCGAGGGCGGTCACCGCGCGGTGTTCCCGGCGGGCGACGGCGCCGCGTTCGTCGCGCGCCGCCGGTGGTCGCCGTTCGTCGAACTGGAGCTGAGCCGCGCCGTCGCGCTGATCGGCCTGAGCACCGCGGTCCGCGACAACGTGACCGGTCCGATCGTGCTCGACCGGGCCGACGGCGCCGCGATCGTCCTGCGCAAGGGGGTCCCTGGTGACGCGGAAGCGGTGTCCGCGCTGCACCAGAGATGCTCGATGACCACGCTCTTCCACCGCTACCACACCGGAATGCGTGCCGTGCCGCGTCGCTGGCTGCACCGGCTCCTGATGCCGCCGCGCGGGATCAGCCTGCTCGCGGTCTGCGGCCGTGACGTGATCGGTCTCGGCCAGCTGATCCCGGCCGCCGGCGGCGGCGCGGCCGAAGTCTCGCTCCTGGTCGAGGATTCCTGGCAGCGCCAGGGCATCGGCACGGCTTTGCTGGCCAGGCTCGCCACCCTCGCCATGGCGAAGGGGGAGCGTGAGCTCACCGCCGTCTGCCTGCCCGGCGACGACTCCCTCCACCGCACCGCCACCCGCGTGGGGCTCCGCCCCGAACGCGCACCCGGCGACCCCGGCACCCTGCGCTTCGCGCTCCCCGACCCCCGCATTTAGTCCTCTGGATGCGGTGGTTCGGGGTGCCGACCACCGCATTCAGAGGACGAAACGCGGGGGTGGGTCAGCGGTTCCAGAACCAGTCTTTGCCGCGGGCCTCACCCAGCGCGCGCTTCTTGCGCTCGGGAGTGAGCCGCTCAAGGTAGAGCTTGCCGTCGAGGTGATCGGTCTCGTGCTGCAGGCACTGGGCGAGCACGTCGACACCTTCGACCTCGACCGGCTCGTTGCGCAGATCGACACCGCGCACCACGGCGTGCTTCGCGCGGACGACCGGGAACCACAGCTCCGGCACCGACAGACAGCCCTCGCCGATCTCGTGCGTCTCTTCGGACAGTTCGACGATCTCGGGGTTGATCACGTACCCGCTCAACCCGCCGACGTCGTAGCTGAACACCCGCAGCCCGACCCCGATCTGCGGCGCCGCGAGACCCGCGCGCCCGGCCGGTTTCACCCCGTCCATCAGATCGGTCACCAGCGACTCGATCTTCTTGTCGAACGTCGTGACCGGGTCGCATACGGTCTTGAGCACGGGATCCCCGAAATAGCGCAGGTCGCGCATCACCATGTTCGAACGTCCTTCTCCGCAGGTCTGAGCGGTGATTCTAGGCCCGCAGGCGCAGGCCCTTGGGAGTCGCCCGGAAACCCGCCTCCTGAAGGACGGCTGAAAGCTCCGAGGTGAGCGCCACCTCGCCGTCGGCCTTCTGCACCGCGAGCTGCCCCAGCCAGCCTTCCCGCACCGCCGTGGACAGCGCCCGCGCGGCCGAGCGCAACCTGTCCTGATCCTCGGTGAAGCTCAGCAGCGACCGGCCGCCGCGTTCGACGTACATCGCCGGGACACCGTCCACGAGCACCGCCAGCGCGCCCGCTTTCCTTGCCGGACGGTGTTTCGTGTCGCCCGTCGCGGCGGGCCAAGGCAACGCGGCGCCGTAGGGCTGCGCCGGGTCGGCGGCGGCGAGGACGACGGCGCCTTCCTGGGTGGTGCGCTGGTTCCCGGACTGCGCGCGCAGCCTGTCGACTGCGCCCTTCGCCGCGAACTGCGCCGCGCCGAGCCCCTCGACCACGTATCCCCGGACGACCTGCCCCGAATCCTCCATACCGCGCAAAACCTTGTAGATCCCCGAAAAACCGCCCGTCACGCGTTCGGTGTCGAGGGCGCCGCGGGTGAGGACGCCGTGCCGTTCCAAGAAGGCCTCCGTCCGCGCCAGCGCGCGCCTGGTCGGATCCGCTTCACGTTCCGGGGTCAATGCCCAGCGCCCGGCCACCGTCGGCGGCCCGGTGCGCGAAGGCATCGCCGGGCGCCCGGCCCGAAGCCGCGCGTACCGGCCGCGAGGAGCCTGCCGCCGTGGCTTGTGCGCCGCACCGGAACCGGAGACCTGGGCCCGCAGCGGGCCCAGCGTGTCCCCGGTGACCAGACCGGCCCACACGAGATCCCACAGCGCCGCCACGACTTCACCGTCGTTGGGCGGGGTTTCGACCAGCGGCGACGCCCGGTCCACGAGCTGACGGAAGAACTGCGCTCCACCCTCCAAAGTGGACAGAATCGCCTGGTGCAGCGGGCCGGAGGGCAGATCGTCGTCGAGATCGGGCAACAGCAGATCGGCGACGTCCGTGGGTGCGAGCGCCAGCCAGCCGTCCCCGCCGGACAGGGAACCGCAGCCGCACCAGGTGACCTCGCCCGCCGTGGTGAGTTCGTCCAGCAGCGAGGGGGTGTAGCCGGGCAGCCTGCTCGGCAGGATCAGCGACTCGACCGCGCTCGCCGGGAGCGGGGCACCGGCCAGTTGCTCGACCACGGACAGTACGTCGTCCGCGGTCGGCGCCGACCGCACCCGCGCCCCGATACCGTGCCACGAGGGCAGGAACCGCCCCAGCGCGGCCGGTTCGACCGGTTCGACTTCCGCCCGCAGCCGGGCCAGCGACGCCCGCCTGAGCCTGCGCAGCACCGACGCGTCGCAGAACTCCATCCCGACGCCATGGGTCTCCGGATGCCCGATGGGGCTCAACTCGCCCCGGACCAGCCTGCCCTGCGCGGTCAGCCTGTCCAGCACACCGGTGACCACGGCCGTCCCGAGGCCGAACCGCTCGGCCGCCTGCCGGGCGCTGAACGGGCCGCGGCTGCGCGAATAGCGGGAAAGCAGGTCTCCGACGGGATCCTCGACCGGCTCGGTGAACGCCTCCGGTACCCCGACCGGCAACGCGGTGCCGAGCGCGTCTCGCACCCGGCCCGCGTCCTCGATGGCGATGAAGCGTTCGCCGCCGCCGATGCGGACCCGGATCACCCGCCGCGCGGCTTCCAGTTCCTCCAGCCATTCCCGCTGGATGCCGCGCGCCGCGGCCTCCTCGATCGAGAGATCGCCGAGGAACCGCAACAGATCCGCGGCCTCTTCGGCGTTGCGGGCGTGCCTGTCCGGATCGAGGCGTTGCAGGGAGCGCTCGACTTCGGCGACGACCTCGGCGTCCAGCAGTTCCCGGATCGCCTCGGTGCCGAGCAGTTCGGCCAGCAGCGTCGAATCCAGCGCCAGCGCCGCCGCGCGCCGTTCCGCGAGCGGCGCGTCGGTCTCGTACAGGAACATCCCGACATAGCCGAAGAGCAGGCTGCGCGCGAACGGCGACGCCGACGGCGTCTCGACCTCGACCAGCTTGACCTTCCGCGACCGGACGTCGCTCATCAGCTCGCGCAGCCCGCCGACGTCGTACACGTCCTGCAGGACTTCCCGCATCGCCTCCAGCACCACGGGGAACCGCTCGTACTTGGCCGCGACCGAAAGCAGCTGGGACGCGCGCTGCCGCTGCTGCCACAGCGGGGTGCGGCGGCGCGGATCCCGGCGGGGGAGCAGCAGCGACCGCGCCGCGCATTCCCGGAACCGCGCGGCGAACAGCGCCGAACCGCCGACCTCGGCCACGATCAGCTGCTCGACCTCTTCCGGATCGAGCAGTACGTCCTCGACGCCGATGGTGACCTCGGCGCCGTCCATGTCCAGCGCCTCGGGCAGCCGCAGCACGATGCCGTCGTCGGAATGCGCGACCTGGGCGTCGACCCCGCGGTTCTCCCGCAGGCGGGCCGCGATCGCGAGCGCCCACGGAGCGTTGACCTGCGCGCCGAACGGCGAGTGCAGGATGACCCGCCAGTCACCCAGTTCGTCGCGAAACCGTTCCAGCAGCAAGGTTTTGTCGTTCGGCACATGCCTCGTGGCCGACTTCTGCTCTTCCAGGTACGCCAGCAGGTTGTCGCAGGCGTACTCGTCCAATCCGGCGACGGCGGCGCGTTCCCTGGCCACCGATGGCTCCGAAGTGGACAGTTCGCGGACGAACGCGCCCAGCGCCCGCCCCAGTTCCAGCGGGCGGCCGGGGGCGTCGCCCTTCCAAAACGGCATCCGGGCGGGCTCGCCCGGTGCGGGGACCACGATCACGCGGTCGTGGGTGATGTCGGTGACCCGCCAGGAGGAGGTGCCGAGCAGGATCGTGTCCCCGACGCGGGACTCGTAGACCATCTCCTCGTCCAGCTCGCCCACGCGGCTCCCCGAAGTACGCTTTCCCGCTGAGGGGCCATCAGCAGAGTCGGCTTTGCCGTCGGAACCCGGCGTCATCACGGTGAACAGGCCGCGGTCGGGGATCGTGCCGCCGGAGGTCACCGCCAGCCGCTGCGACCCCGGACGGCCGTGCAGTTCGCCGGAGACCCGGTCCCAGGTGATCCGGGCGCGCAGCTCGCCGAACTCCTCGCTCGGATACCGGCCGGCGAGCATGTCGAGCACGGCCAGCAGCGCGTCGTCCGGCAGGGACGCGAACGGCGCCGCCCGGCGGGCGAGGGCGGCCAGCTCGTCGACGGTCCACGATTCGAGCGCCACCATCGCCACGACCTGCTGCGCGAGCACGTCCAGCGGGTTCCGCGGGTACCGCACCGCCTCGATCGCCCCGGACGCCATCCGTTCCGCGACCACCGCGCAGGAGACGAGGTCGCCCCGGAACTTCGGGAACATCACCCCGCTCGACACCGCGCCGACCTGGTGCCCGGCCCGCCCGACCCGCTGCAGTCCCGAAGCGACCGTCGGCGGCGCCTCGATCTGCACGACGAGGTCGACGGCGCCCATGTCGATGCCCAGCTCCAAGGAGGACGTCGCCACGACGCACGCCAGCCGCCCGGACTTGAGCTCCTCTTCCACATGGGTGCGCTGCTCGCGTGACATCGAGCCGTGGTGCGCCCGCGCGATCACCGGCGCCGCTCCGGTGGTGAGCCCGGACTGGCCGATCGCTTCGGCCGGATACCGCTGTTCCGGCTCCAGCTCGGCCTGCTCCGCCACGAGTTCGTTGAGCCGGGCCGTCATTCGCTCGGTGAGCCGCCGCGAGTTGGCGAACACGATCGTCGACCGATGCGCCTGGATCAGTTCGAGGACGCGCTCCTCCACCGCGGGCCAGATCGACGGCCGCCGCGGCGCGCCGTCGATGTCCTCCAGCGAGCCGGGCAGCCGGGCGAGGCCCGCGTCGAGGTCTTCGTTCTGCTTCGGCCCTTGCGGACCGTCGAGATTGGACATGTCCTCGACCGGGACCTCGACGCGGACCTCGATCGTCTTCGCGAGCTTCGGCTGGACGACGGTGACCGGCCTGCCGCCCGCCAGGAACGACGCGACCTCGTCGATCGGCCGTACCGTCGCCGACAGCCCGATCCGCTGGGCGGGTTTCTCCAGGAGGGCGTCGAGCCGCTCCAGGGACAGGGCCAGATGCGCGCCGCGTTTTCCGCCCGCGACCGCGTGCACCTCGTCGATGATCACCGTCTCCACGCCGCGCAGCGAATCGCGGGCGGAGGAGGTGAGGATCAGGAACAGCGACTCCGGCGTGGTGACCAGCACGTCCGGCGGGGTCTTGCCGAACGAGCGCCGCTCGGCCGCGGTGGTGTCGCCCGTCCGCATCCCGACGCCGATGTCCGGCACCGGCAGCCCGAGCCGCCGCGACGCCTGGGAGATACCCGCCAGCGGTGCCCGCAGGTTGCGCTGGACGTCGACCGCCAGCGCCTTCAGCGGGGAGACGTAGAGGACACGGCAGCGTTTCCTCGGCTCGGACGGCGGTGGCTCGACCGAGAGCCGGTCCAGCGCCCAGAGGAAGGCCGAGAGCGTCTTGCCGGAGCCTGTCGGGGCCACGACCAGCGCGTGTTCCCCCGCGTGCGCGGCACGCCACGCGCCTTCCTGCGCGCGGGTGGGCGCGGCGAAGGCCCCGGTGAACCAGTCCCTGGTCGCGGGGGAGAAAAGGTCGAGTACGTGTGCCACGCCCTCCATACTGCGCCGGACCACCGACAGTTTCGCTCCGAGGCTGTGACGAGGCACCCGCTCGGGGACGAGTTCGGCGGGTTCCGCACGTGCGGTGACCTCGCTCATGGGAGCATCACCGCCAGCGCGACCGGATCAGTGCTGGGGCGGTCGCCGTTCGTCTGTGAAGGGGTATGAGCTGTGCGGATCCTGTCGGTGGACCTCGGGACGTCCAACACCGTGGCCGTCCTTTCGGCGCACGGGAGGCCCCCGCGCGTGGTCGAGGTCGACGGTTCGGCCAACATGCCGTCCGCGGTGTTCGCCACCGAGGACGGCACGATCATGGTCGGCCGCGACGCCGAGCGTCGCGCCCGTCTCGACCCGACCCGCTTCGAGCCCAACCCCAAACGCCGCATCGACGAGCAGACGCTCCTGCTGGGCACCGACGTCATCCCGGTCAGCGAGGTGCTGGCCGCGATCCTGCGCCGCGTCCTCGACGAGACCACCCGCCAGCTCGGCGGCGACCTGCCCGACGAGGTCCGGCTCACCCACCCCGCGCAGTGGGGCCCGACCCGCCGCAACGTGCTGCTGTCCGCCGCCCGGCTCGCCGGGATGGGCGGCAACCTGGTGCTCGTCCCCGAGCCCGTCGCCGCGGCCGCGCACTTCGCGTCGTTCCCCGGCAAGACGCTCGCGCCCGGTCAGGCGCTCGCGGTGTACGACCTCGGCGCCGGCACCTTCGACGTCGCGATCGTCGGCGCGACCCCGAACGGCGGCTTCACCGTCGTCGCCGAAGACGGCCTCCCCGACCTCGGCGGTCTCGACGTCGACCAGGCGCTGCTGGTGCACGTCGGCCGCGAGGTCTCACACAAGGATCCCCAGCGCTGGCAGCGGGTCCTGCGGCCGGAGTCCACGCCGGACCGTCGTACGCGGCGCGCGCTGCAGGAGGACGTGAAGGCGGCGAAGGAAGCCCTCTCGCGGCACCCGCAGACCGAGGTCCCGATGCCGGAGCCGTTCGAGGACGTCCTCGTCACGCGAGGGGAACTCGAAGCGCTGGTGCGGCCGTCGATGCTGCGCAGTGTCGAGCTGATGTCGCGGGTGGTCCGCTCGGCCGGGATGACCCCGGACCGGCTCGCCGGTATCTACCTCGTCGGCGGTTCGAGCCGTCTCCCGCTGGTCGGCAGCCTGATCGCGGAGAAGCTCGGCGTCGTCCCCGGCAGCCTGGACCAGCCCGAGACCGCGGTCGCGCTCGGCGCCCAGCACGTCGCCTCCGACGGCATCAGCTCGCGCACGCAGGGCGTCGAAGGGCAGGTCGCCGCGGGAACCGGCGCACACCCCGGCGTTTCGGGTCCGTACGCGCCACCGCCGCAGCAGGTCGCGTCGATCCCGGGGTACTCGGGCGGCGGGCCCGGCCAGTCCGGCGGTTTCCCCCAGACGGGTTACCCGAACAGCGGCCCGCAGCAGGTGCAACAGCCCGCGCCGGCGAATTTCCCGACGTACTCGCTGGCCGGCCAGGCCTCCGGTGACAAGGCGCCCGCGAGCAGGAAGAAGCCGCTCGTCATCGGCGCGATCGTGGCCGTCGTCGTGCTGCTCGCCGCCGGGCTCACGTACTTCCTGACCTCCTCTTCGGTGGCGACGTACACGGCCGACGAATGCAAGGCGCCCGGCGCGGCCGACGACAAGGGCCTCACCGGTTGCCTGCGCCAGCTCGCCGGGAAGATCGCCGACACCGGCGACTGCAAACCCGGGATGGGCAACGGGCCGGCGAAACCGGCGGAGGATCTCGGCGTGACGTCGACCTGCTCCGCCCCGGGGCGTGCCGGGACCCAGGTGACCTACCTGCAGAGCGACTCCACGGACAAGCTCAAGGCCTACACCGACGGGCTGCTCAAATCGGCCGGTGGGGACCGCACCGAGGCCAAGTGGGCGGGCAACGCGCTGGAAGGCCAGTACTCCTCGGCCGCCGGGCGGAACGCCGCCGTGCTGGTGTTCACCGTGACCGACCGGCCGCTGGTCGGCTTCATCTACCAGGTCCCGGCCGAAGGCCAGAACCCGACGCCGGGCGAACTGGCCGACTATTTCGAAAAGAGCGTCCAGCCGGGCGAATAGCCCCTGTTCGCGCGTGAAGGCCCCCTTCCCTCGGCTCAGCCGAGGGAAGGGGGCCTTCACGCGTTTCGCGCTCGAGGCGGGGCTAGACTTCTCCCGATGCGTATCACGGTCTTCCGGCGGTTGATGGCCGACGAATTCGGTCCCGGACGTGCGGAAACCCTCGCCAGGGATCACGTCTTCGGCGAACTCGGGGGCCGGACCGTCGAACAGGCACTCGACGCGGGAACTTCGGCCAAGGATGTCTGGCGGGCGGTCTGCGAAGCCTTCGAGATCCCGCCGGAGCGGCGCTGACCTCGGCAAAGGGACAAGAACCCTAGCGCGACGGCGTGTCGGTCAAGGCCTCGAACACACGTTCGTCTAGGGTGTTGTCCACAACGGGGTCAGCGATCCACAGCTTGGGCGCGAGGCCTGGAATTGTCGGTGGTCGCCCGTAGCGTCGGACCCGACAGCTCAGAACTGAAACAAGCCTTACCGGCTCAACCAACGAGGTGGACTCCATGGCACCAGCAGCACCCGACAAGGACAAAGCGCTCGAACTGGCCCTGGCCCAGATCGACAAGCAGTACGGCAAGGGCTCGGTCATGCGCCTCGGCGAAGAGGGCCGTGTGCCGATCGAGGTCATCCCGACCGGTGCCATCGCGCTCGACGTCGCGCTCGGGATCGGTGGCCTGCCCCGCGGCCGGGTCATCGAGGTCTACGGTCCGGAGTCCTCCGGTAAGACCACTGTCGCGCTGCACGCGGTCGCCAACGCGCAGCGGAACGGCGGCATCGCCGCGTTCATCGACGCGGAGCACGCGCTGGACCCGGATTACGCCCAGAAGCTCGGCGTCGACACCGACGCGCTGCTGGTCTCCCAGCCGGACACCGGTGAGCAGGCGCTCGAGATCGCGGACATGCTGATCCGCTCCGGCGCGCTCGACATCCTGGTCATCGACTCGGTCGCCGCGCTCGTGCCGCGCGCCGAGATCGAGGGTGAGATGGGTGACAGCCACGTCGGTCTCCAGGCCCGGCTGATGAGCCAGGCACTGCGGAAGATGACCGGTGCGATGAGCAACTCCGGCACCACCGCGATCTTCATCAACCAGCTGCGCGAGAAGATCGGCGTCATGTTCGGCTCCCCGGAGACCACGACCGGTGGTAAGGCGCTGAAGTTCTACGCGTCGGTCCGCCTGGACGTCCGGCGGATCGAGACGCTGAAGGACGGCGGCGAGCCCGTCGGTAACCGCACCCGTGTCAAGGTCGTGAAGAACAAGGTCGCGCCGCCCTTCAAGCAGGCCGAGTTCGACATCCTGTACGGGAAGGGCATCTCCCGCGAGGGCTCGCTGATCGACATGGGTGTCGACCAGGGCATCCTGCGCAAGTCCGGCGCCTGGTACACCTACGAGGGCGACCAGCTGGGCCAGGGCAAGGAGAACGCGCGCAAGTTCCTGCTCGAGAACCCGGACATCGCCAACGAGATCGAGAAGCGCATCAAGGAGAAGCTCGGCATCGGCGCCGTTGTCGACGCCGAAGCCGCCCCCGCGCCGGTCGACTTCTGAGGGGGGCGCGGGATCGGGAGGGGTGTGCTCGCGGAGAGCGCTCGCCCTGATCCCTTCGCCGTGCCTTCCGGGGGTCGGACCCCCAGGCCCCCGCCAGAGGGCAAGCCCCCTGGGTCCCCGGGCGTGGGTCGCGCTCGGAGTGAGCCCCTGGACCCCCGGGGCTCGGGTGCCGATTCATTGTTGCCTTTGAGGAGTGAGAGCTGAATGCGTGCGCCCAAAGTGGATCCGGCGGAGCTGCCGCCGGACGAGCGGAGGAAGAAGGCCAAGGAGATCTGCTTCGATCTCCTGGCCGCGCGCCCGCGTTCCGCGGACGAACTGCGTCAGGCCCTCAAGCGCAAGGGCTTCGACGAGGAGACGACGGAGACCCTGCTGGGTAAGCTGGACCAGGCAGGGCTCATCAACGACGCCGAGTTCGCCGAGATGTGGGTGCGTTCCCGCCATGCCAACATGGGCCTGGCACGGAACGCTCTCGTAGCCGAACTCAAACGCAAAGGAATCGATGGGGATATCGCCGTCCAGGCCGCCGACGAGGTGGACCGAGAGGCAGAGGAGCAGCGCGCCCGAGAGCTGGTACGGAAGCGCATGCGCTCCTTGGGCAACGTCGACGAGCAGACGGCGATCCGCCGCCTGCTGGGCCTCCTCGCCCGCAAGGGCTATCCTCAAGGGCTGGCCTACACCGTGATCCGCGAAGAACTCCGCGAGTTCGGCGCCGAGTCGGCGCTGCTGGACGACGCCACCCTAGACTGACCTTCATCAGCTGAGCCGCTCACCGGCCGTGCGGGCCCCGTTCGTCCGTCGGCCGGTGTTTTGCGTTCCCGGGCGGCTGTTTCGGGGTATTGAGGGGTAGGCAAACGTGTCTGCTGGGTGGGCGGGTCCGCCATGGGACAGCCTGGGCCGAGTGTCGCATCAGGGACACTGAGCGTCTCAAATGCGACTGTGAGCCGCTGACCAGCGCCGATACGACCGATCAGGAATCGAGAAGCGCCGGAAGCCCGCCCGGAAATAGCGTTACCGGCATGAACTTCATCGACGCCATCACCCTCGAAGTGGCCGACACCGAGGCCGCCGAACGCTTCTACACCACCGCCTTCGGGCTCGGCTCCGAGCTGCGTCTGCGGGCTTCGCAGGAGCCGTCCACCGGCTTCCGCGGCTACACCCTTTCCCTCACGGTTTCCCAGCCCGCCAACGCCGACGCGCTCATCGACGCCGCCGTCGTCGCCGGGGCGACCGTGATCAAGCCCGCCACGAAGTCGATGTGGGGCTACGGCGGAACCGTGCAGGCCCCGGACGGTGCGATCTGGAAGATCGCGACCTCCGCCAAGAAGAACACCGGACCGGCGACCCGCGAGTTCGACGCCATCGTGTTGCTGCTGGGCGTCGCCGACGTGGCCGCGAGCAAGAAGTTCTACGTCGAGCACGGGCTCACCGTGGGAAAGAGCTTCGGCCGCGTGTACGTCGAGTTCGAAGCCGGCTCGAGCCCCGTGAAGCTGGCGCTGTACAAGCGCAAGGCCCTGGCCAAGGACGCCGGCGTGTCCCCGGAGGGCACCGGCTCGCACCGTATCGCGATCTGCGGCGCCGCCCCGTTCACCGACCTCGACGGGTTCGTATGGGAGACCTCGACTCTCGCCACCCAGTCCTGATGTGCCACTACCGGATGCCCCCGCTCGCCGCTTACCAAGGAGAAACCGCCATGAGCACCACGTACGAAGGATTCACGGCCGAAGAGAAGGCCGCGATGAAAGAACACGCCCAGGACATGAAGAAAGCCGCGCGTCGCGGTTCCGCCGCCGACAAAGCGGCGGCCGCCGAGCAGGACGTGGTCGCGAAAATCGCCGAGATGTCCGATGAGGACAGGGTGCTCGCCGAGCTGGTCCACAGCGTCGTGAAGGCGAACGCCCCGATGCTCGCGCCGAAACTCTGGTACGGCCAGCCCGCTTACGCGCTGGACGGCAAGATCGTCTGTTTCTTCCAGGCGGCGGCCAAGTTCAAGACGCGGTACGCGACGCTCGGCTTCAACGAGGCCGCTCGGCTGGACGACGGCGCGATGTGGGCGACGGCCTTCGCGCTGACCGGCGTCACCGCCGAGGCGGAGGAGCGCATCGCCGCGCTGGTGAAGCAAGCCGTCAGCTGAGTCACCGCAGGCGATGCCCGGTGGAAGGACGTTGCGAAAGCCACTTTCGCAACCTTCAACGTTGTGAAAGTGGCTTTCGCAACGTCCTCCCGGCAAGCCACGCACAGCGAGTGGCAGCCCGGTTTACCGCGTGAGTGGCCACTCGCGACACAGCGGTGAAACCCTAGGCTCGGATGATCACCGGGAGGACCACATGATCACCATCGAGCCGCTGAAGCCCGAAGACCGCGAAGCCTGGGAGCACCTGTTCCGCGCGTACATCGCCTTCTACGAACGTGTCGCGCCCCAGGAGGTCTATGACCGAGCCTGGCGCGAATTCCGGACCGGGGAACGGATGCACGCGCTCGGTGCCCATGTGGGCGGCGAGCTCGTCGGGATCACGCATTTCCTGGTACACCCCAGCACTTCCGCGCTCACCGACGTCTGTTACCTGCAAGACCTGTTCACCGCGCCGGAAGCCCGGGGCAAGGGGGTCGCGCGGGCGTTGATCGAGGCCGTCGCGGACTGGGCACGCGACCGCGGCTGCGACAGGGTTTACTGGCACACCAAGGAATCCAACGCCATCGCGCGCCGGCTGTACGACCAGGTCGCGGTCAACCGCGGGTTCCTCCAGTACCAGCTGCCGCTCTGAAAACAGTGAAGGCCACCTTCGCGAAGGTGGCCTTCACACCACGGGTCAGAGCTTCGAAGCCTCCGCCGCGAAAGCCTCGATCTTCCCGAAGTCCTTGGCCGCCAAGGCGTCCTTCGGCGTCAGCCACGAACCACCGATGCAGCCCACATTGGACAGTGCGAGATAGTCCGGCGCGGTCTTCACGGTGATCCCGCCGGTCGGGCAGAACTTCAGCCCGGGCAGCGGCCCGCCGATCGACTTCAGGTACGCCACGCCGCCGCTGGCCTCGGCGGGGAAGAACTTCAGCGCGGTCAGCCCGCGTTCGGCCAGCCGCATCGCCTCCGAGACCGTGCTCGCGCCCGGCAGGAACGGCAGGCCGGTGTCGAACGCGGCGTCCAGCACGGCGTCCGTGCAGCCCGGGGTCACCAGGAACTTCGCGCCGGCGTCGGCGGCCTGCTTGGCGTGTTCGGGCGCGGTGATGGTCCCGGCGCCGATGACGATCTCCGGGACCTCCGCGGCGATCCGCTCGATGGAGGCGAGTGCCGCCGGGGTGCGCAGGGTCAGCTCGATCACGCCGATCCCGCCCGCGAGCAGGGCCCGCGCGGTGGGCACGGCGTCGTCGGCGTCGTCGAGCACGACGACGGGCATCACGGGGGACAGGCCGAGCAGGTCGGCGCCGGTGGTCACTGGGTTACCTCCACAGGGGTTAACGTGTGCGCCGGAGCGCCGAAGTGTTCCGGCGTGAGCGGTCCGAACACGCTCGCGCCCTGATCGGCGGGGCCGACCGCGCGGCGCAGCGCCGCGAACAGCTCCCGGCCGGTGCCGGTCCAGGATGCCTCCGAAGGCGGGGAGTCCACCAGTTCACGGCGGGCGAGTTCTTCGTCACCCACGAGGACGTCGAGCGTCCCGGCCCTGGCGTCGAGGCGGACGACGTCACCGTCGGCGATCCGCGCGATCGGGCCGCCCGCCGCGGCTTCCGGGGTCACCTGGATCGCCGCCGGGATCTTCCCGGACGCGCCCGACATCCGGCCGTCGGTGAGCAACGCCACCTGGTACCCGCGGTCCATCAGCACGCCCAGTGCCGGGGTGAGACCGTGCAGTTCCGGCATCCCGTTGGCCTGAGGGCCCTGCTGCCGGATGACCACGACGACGTCGCGGTCCAGCTCGCCGGCCTCGAAAGCGTCCTTGAACGACTTCTGGTCGGTGAACACCCGCGCCGGGGCCTGGACGATCCGGTGCTCCGGCGCCACCGCCGACACCTTGATCACCGCGCGGCCGAGGTTGCCCGCGACCATCCGCAGTCCGCCGTCGGCGGCGAACGGCCGCCACACGGGACGCAGCACGTCCTCGTCGAGGCTGCGCGTCGGAACGTCACGCCAGACCAGCTCGCCCTCGGAGAGGATCGGCTCCTGCCGGTAGCGGTGCAGGCCCGGGCCGGCGACGGTCCGGACGTCCTCGTGCAGCAGGCCCGCGTCGAGCAGGGTGCCGACCAGGAACTGGATGCCGCCGGCGGCGTGGAAGTGGTTGATGTCGGCGCTGCCGTTCGGGTACACGCGCGCCAGCAGGGGGATCACCGACGACAGGTCGGAGAAGTCGTCCCAGGTCAGCTGGATGCCCGCGGCGGCGGCGATCGCGACGAGGTGCATCGTGTGGTTGGTCGAACCGCCCGTGGCGAGCAGCGCGATGACACCGTTGACGACGGCCTTCTCGTCGATCACGCGCGAGATCGGCGTGTACTCCTCGCCCCGCGACAGCTTCACCACACGGCGTCCGGCCTCTTCGGTGAGCGCCTTCCGCAGCGGCGAGTTCGGCTGCACGAAGCTGGCGCCCGGCAGGTGCAGGCCCATCACCTCGACGACCATCTGGTTCGAGTTGGCGGTGCCGTAGAAGGTGCACGTGCCCGCCGAGTGGTACGAAGCCGCTTCGGCGTCCAGCAGGTCTTCGCGGGTCGCCTTGCCCTCGGCGTAGAGCTGGCGCACGCGCGCCTTCTCCTTGTTCGGCAGGCCCGAGTTCATCGGCCCGGCGGGCACCAGGATCGCCGGGAGATGCCCGAAGGACAGCGCCCCGATCAGCAGGCCGGGAACGATCTTGTCGCAGACGCCGAGCAGCAGCGCCGCGTCGAACATGTCGTGGGAGAGCGCGATCGCGGTCGACATCGCGATCACCTCGCGGCTGAACAGCGACAGCTCCATCCCGGGACGGCCCTGGGTGACCCCGTCGCACATCGCGGGCACACCGCCAGCGAACTGCGCCACCCCGCCCGCCTGACGGACCGAGCCCTTGAGCATCGCGGGGTACTCCTGCATCGGCTGGTGCGCCGAAAGCATGTCGTTGTAGGACGAGACGATCGCGACGCCCGGCGCCCGCACGGCGCGCAGTGCCGCTTTGTCGACACCTTCCATCGCGGCGAAGCCGTGGGCGAGGTTGCTGCAGTCGAGGCCGCGCCGCATCGGCCCTTCGTCGTGGGAGGCGGCGACGCGCTCGAGGTGCGCGGCGCGGGTTTCGGCGCTGCGGGCGGCGATCCGTTCGGTGACTTCGGCGATGATGGGGTGGACGTTCGGGGCGGTGCTCATTGTCCGGCTCCGGATCACTGGTCGTGGTGGTCCGCGGGACGGCAACGCTGACGTCGCTGGGTCGTGACAGTGGCCACAGTACCTCGGGGGAAAGCGCGAATCAAAATCGATACAGAAGATCGACTCGCGTGACCTCCGTCACGTCACTAGGTTCCACTGTGCTACTTGTCACATTGCACAACGCGCGGCAGAGTCGGGACGGCGAGGAATCACCGGCCTTCGAAGGCTCCAGCGGCCAACCGAACCGACCATCGGGAGGTACCGATGTCCACCACAGAGATCGCCGAGCTTCGGCGAGCCATCGGTCAGTTGAGGCAGTGCGTCGGCGCGCTGCGATCCCGATACGGCGACGCCTCGGCGGTACGACGCCTGGCGAACGACGTCGAGCGGCTCGACATCGACGCGACCGACCTCGACACGACCCCGAACGCGGTGCCCGCGCAGGCGAAGGCCGCCGATCGTGTCCAGGTACCCGATACGCCCTACGACCCGGCGCTCTGGCATGGCGCCGATGACGAAGGCGTCGGCGGCTACAAGCGCGACCAGCGGTGAGCGCCCCCGCCGGCGATGAGGCCGGACGGGGTACGGGGGTCCGCGCACCGTCGCGGGCCCGGATCGCCGAAAAAACGCTGCGCACCGACCGGTGGTGGCTGTCCCCGCTGCTGACCGTCCTCGGCCTCTCCGCCTTCATCATCTACGCGACGATCAGGTCCTTCGTGCGCACCGCGTACTGGGTGCCCGAGTACCACTACCTGACGCCGTTCTATTCGCCCTGCGTCTCGGAATCCTGCGTCGAAGGCTCCCGGCATTTCGGGGCCTGGATCGGCGAGCTGCCGGGCTTCATCCCGCTCGGCTTCCTCGTCCTGCCGTTCCTGCTGGGCTTCCGGCTGACCTGCTACTACTACCGCAAGGCCTACTACCGGGCCGTCTGGTTCTCGCCGCCCGCCTGCGCGGTCGCCGAACCGCACGCGAAGTACACCGGTGAGACGCGGCTGCCGCTGATCATCCAGAACGCCCATCGCTACTTCTTCTACGTGGCCGTGGTCGTCTCGCTGGTCAACACCTACGACGCGATCACCGCGTTCCACGGCAAGACCGGCGGATTCGGTTTCGGGTTCGGCAACATCGTGCTGACCGGCAACGTGATCCTGTTGTGGGCCTACACGTTGTCGTGCCACTCGTGCCGTCACGTGACCGGCGGCAGGCTCAAGCACTTCTCGAAACATCCGGTCCGCTACTGGATCTGGACGCAGATCACGAAACTCAACACCCGGCACATGGCGCTGGCGTGGACGACGCTCGGCACGCTCGTGCTGACCGACCTCTACGTGATGCTCGTGGCCAGCGGCGCCATTTCGGATCTGCGGTTCATCAACTAGCGGCGCGGGAATCTCCCGTCCCCGGCGACAAGCTTTGAGGTGGCTCTTTCTATGACCGAGGTCGAACGGCTCAACTACGACGTGGTGGTGATCGGTGCCGGTGG
Source organism: Amycolatopsis sp. cmx-4-54 (assembly GCF_046548895.1). NCBI lineage: Bacteria > Bacillati > Actinomycetota > Actinomycetes > Pseudonocardiales > Pseudonocardiaceae > Amycolatopsis > Amycolatopsis sp. cmx-4-54. The sequence continues at coordinate 42,505 of NZ_JAEBEJ010000002.1, read as the reverse complement.
TGCCGGTCTCCGCGCGGTCATCGAAGCCCGTGAACGCGGCTTCAGCGTCGCGGTGGTGTGCAAATCGCTGTTCGGCAAGGCGCATACGGTGATGGCCGAAGGCGGCTGCGCGGCGTCGATGGGCAACGCGAACTCGAACGACAACTGGCAGGTGCACTTCCGCGACACCATGCGTGGCGGGAAGTTCCTCAACAACTGGCGGATGGCCGAACTCCACGCCAGGGAGGCGCCGGACCGGGTCTGGGAACTGGAGACCTACGGCGCGCTGTTCGACCGCACGAAGGACGGCCGGATCAGCCAGCGCAACTTCGGCGGGCACACGTACCCGCGGCTGGCGCATGTCGGCGACCGCACCGGGCTCGAACTGATCCGCACGATGCAGCAGAAAATCGTTTCGCTGCAACAAGAGGACTTCAAGGAGACCGGGGACTACGAGGCGCGGATCAAGGTCTTCGCCGAATGCACGATCACCGAACTGCTGACCGAGAACGGCCGGATCTCCGGTGCCTTCGGGTACTGGCGCGAGAGCGGCCGGTTCATCCTGTTCGAGGCGCCGGCGGTGGTGCTCGCCACCGGCGGCATCGGAAAATCGTTCAAGGTCACCTCGAACTCGTGGGAATACACCGGTGACGGGCACGCGCTGGCGCTGCGGGCCGGGGCGACGCTCATCAACATGGAGTTCGTCCAGTTCCACCCGACCGGCATGGTCTGGCCGCCGAGTGTGAAGGGGATCCTGGTCACCGAAGGCGTCCGCGGTGACGGCGGGGTCCTCAAGAACACCGAGGACAAGCGGTTCATGTTCTCCTACGTCCCCGACGTGTTCAAGGGGCAGTACGCGGACAGTGAGGAAGAAGCCGACCGCTGGTACACCGACCAGGAGAAGAACCGCCGCACCCCGGATCTGCTGCCACGTGACGAGGTGGCGCGCGCGATCAACTCCGAGGTCAAGGCGGGCCGGGGATCACCGCACGGCGGGGTCTTCCTCGACATCGCCAGCAGGCTGCCCGCGGAGGAGATCCGCAAACGGCTGCCTTCGATGTACCACCAGTTCAAGGAACTCGCCGACGTCGACATCACGAAGGAGCCGATGGAGGTCGGCCCCACCTGTCACTACGTGATGGGCGGGATCGAGGTCGACCCGGACACCGCGTCGTCGAGCGTGCCCGGGCTGTTCGCCGCGGGCGAGTGCTCGGGCGGCATGCACGGCTCGAACCGGCTCGGCGGGAACTCGCTTTCGGATTTGCTCGTCTTCGGCCGTCGTGCGGGCCTCGGTGCCGCGTCCTACGTCGCGGAACTGAAGGACCGTCCGAAGGTCAGTCAGTCCGATGTGGACGCCGCCGCGACGATGGCGCTCGCGCCGTTCGACCCGCCGGGCAACGGTGTCGAGGAGAACCCGTACAGCCTGCACACCGAACTGCAGCAGTCGATGAACGATCTCGTCGGCATCATCCGCAAGTCGGAGGAGATCGAGCGGGCGCTGGAGAAGCTCGGGGAACTGCGCGAGCGGATCAAGCGGGTCACCGTCGAGGGACACCGGCAGTTCAACCCCGGCTGGCATCTCGCCGTCGATCTGCGGAACATGCTGATGGTCAGCGAATGCGTCGCCCGTGCCGCGCTGCTGCGGACCGAGAGCCGGGGCGGGCACACGCGCGACGACCATCCGGGCATGGACGCCCAGTGGCGCAACAAACTCCTGGTCTGCTCGGCCACGCCGGGCGACAACCCGGTGGTGCCGGAGATCGGTATCGAGGTCAAGGCACAGACCCCGCTGCGGCAGGATCTGCTGGAGCTGTTCGAACTGTCCGAGCTGGGGAAGTACTACACCGACGAAGAACTGGCCTCGCACCCCGGGAGTCCGGCATGAGCTACAAGGCGAGTTTCCGGGTGTGGCGCGGCGACGCCGATTCGGGTGAGCTGAAGGACTACACCGTCGAGGTCAACGAGGGCGAGGTCGTCCTCGACATCATCCACCGGTTGCAGGCCACCCAGGCCTCGGATCTGGCGGTGCGGTGGAACTGCAAGGCGGGTAAATGCGGTTCGTGCTCGGCGGAGATCAACGGCAAACCACGGTTGCTGTGCATGACCCGGATGTCGACGTTCACCGAGGACGAGGTCATCACCGTGACCCCGATGCGGACGTTCCCGGTGATCCGCGACCTGGTGACCGACGTGTCGTTCAACTACACCAAGGCCCGTGAGATCCCGTCGTTCACGCCGCCCCTGGAGCTGAAGCCGGGGGAGTACCGGATGCAGCAGGTGGACGTCGAGCGCTCGCAGGAGTTCCGCAAGTGCATCGAGTGCTTCCTGTGCCAGAACACCTGCCACGTGGTGCGTGACCACGAGGAGAACAAGGAGGCCTTCGCCGGGCCCCGGTACCTGATGCGGATCGCCGAACTCGAAATGCACCCCCTCGACGTCGCCGACCGGCGTGACGAGGCGCAGGAGGAGCACGGCCTCGGCTACTGCAACATCACCAAGTGCTGCTCGGACGTGTGCCCGGAGGGCATCCACATCACCGACAACGCGCTGATCCCGATGAAGGAACGCGTCGCGGACCGGAAGTACGATCCCATCGTGTGGCTGGGGAACAAGCTGTTCCGGCGGGACAAGTAACGCGAGTCCGGAAAGTCCGTGAAGGCCTCCTTGAGGGACCCAGAGTCCCTCAAGGAGGCCTTCACGGACCAGGCGATCGCCACGTTCGCCCCACCTGCACCAGCCGTCTCAGTGGCTGCGCGTGAAGGCCCCCTTCCCTCGGCTCAGCCGAGGAAACTCGACCTTCGCGCCTTCCCTCCATGTACCGGGCAAGGGCGGCGGTGGCGTGGTCGGGCACGAGCTTAAATCGGTTGCCGTCACCCACCGCTTTGACGCATCCTTACCGCACACCACCAAGGGAGGACACATGACGCGACGTTGTTACGCCATGGCCCTTGGCATGGAAGAAAAACACGGCTCCAGGCCGATGTCCTAACCGGACGTCGCCTACGCGGAGCCGCCCATCGGGAAACCGAACCGGGCGGCTTTTTCTTTGGGTGACCCTGATTTCTGGAACGAAGCAGTCCGGTGCGCGGTGCGCGCCGGACTGTGTTCCAGGCCAAGGCGCGTTGGTCCAGCGGAAGGGATACCGGGTTTTCACCCCGGTGACGTGGGTTCGACTCCCACACGCGCTACGCCCCGGCACGGCGGGGAAACCTGTTCCGTCGTACCGGTGCGGCGGTGTGGGGTCCGTGTGTCCCATGCCGCCAGACGCGCACGGTCCGGCGACCGGCCGGGATTCATAGCCCCGGCCAGCCTGGCTCGACACCAGGGTGCGCGACTCAACCCATTTTGCGGGCGCTGTGCACGTCGCCACTTTTGTGACGGCGCAGGACGATGTCCTGGAAACCGTTGTCCCGCAACGCTTCTTCCAGGCCGACGCCGTTCGTGGCGACGGCCACGAGCAGTCCGCCCGTCACCAGGCTCGTGGCGACGCGACCAAGAGGTTCGGGCGAGTCCAGGAAAGCCACGACAATGTCGAAGGCACCCATCGCCGGAAGCCGGGCGAGCTGGTGGACCTCGTACGAAACCCCGACGGGGTCGCGTTCCTCTTCGCGTTGCGCGGCCGCGATCAGCGTCTGGTCCGCGTCGACGCCGGCCACGCGGCGCGCACCCTCTCGTCTGAGCAGGCGCGGATAGCGGCCATCACCGCACCCGACGACCAGGACCGACCTGCCCGCCAGGTCCGGCAGCGCTTCGAGCAGCGTCGCGGCCTGGTCCGCCATACGGCCGACGTTAGCCGACGAGGTCACCGTCCCGACAGGACCAAGAGGCCTATCCCGAAGTACATGAAAGCCCCCTTCCTGTACCTGGACGCAAGGAAGGGGGCCTTCATGTACTTCGACGGAGCTACAGCGCCCCACCGCTCGCGTCGTCGCGCTGCATGACCACGCTGGACGGTGCGGAGTGCACCGGCTTTGCGCCCTTGGGCGCCTTCTTCCGCCGCGCCAGCTTGTTCTCCAGCCACGACGCGAACCAGCTCAGGAGCAGGTTCAGCACGATGAAGATGATCGCGACGATGATCAGCGTCGGGATCGTGTTGCCGTAGAGACCGGTGAGCGGCCCGGTACTGCGGATCAGCTCGTTGAAGCCGATGGTCAGCTGACCGGCCAGCGCGGTGTCCTTGAGGATGACCACCAGCTGGCTCACCAGCGCGGGCAGCATCAGGGTGACCGCCTGCGGCAGCAGGACGGTCATCATGATCTGGGTCTTGCGCATACCCAGCGCGGACGCGGCCTCACCTTGGCCCTTGGGCAGCGAAAGGATGCCCGCGCGGAACACCTCGGCCATGACCGAACCGTTGTAGAGCACCAGGCCGGTCACCGCCGCGAACAGCGGGCGGATCTCGGCGTCGATGTCGGTGTAGAACGCGTAGAACGCGGCGGCGAAGACCATCAGCAGCAGCACCGGGATCGCCCGGAAGAACTCGACGACCGCGCCGACCGGGACCCGGATCCACTTGTGCTCCGACAACCGGCCGATGCCCAGCAGCGCACCGATCGGCAGCGCGATCACGATCGACAGCGCCGCGGCCTTCAGGGTGTTGAGGAGACCGGGCAGGATGAATTCGGTCCAGGTGGAACCCTTGACGAAGGGCTCCCACAGCGCGCCGGCCCACTGGTTCTTCTCGTCGAAGCCCACGTAGACGAGGTACGCGACCAGTGCCACGACGAGCACGAAAAGAACCGAGTAGAGCCAGTTTCGTGCTCGCGCCTTCGGCCCGGGAATGTCATAGAGGACGGTCTGCGCGCTCATCGCTTGACCTCGACCTTCTTGGCGACCCAGCCCAGCAGCAGGCCGAGGGGGAGGACCAGGATGACGAAACCGACGGCGAAGACCAGGAAGACCAGCAACAGCGAGTCGGACTCGTTCTCGACCATGTCCGACATCAGCAGTGACGCCTCGGCGACACCGATGATCGACGCGACCGTGGTGTTCTTCAGCAGGGCGATCATGACGTTCGCCAGCGGCGCGATCACCGACCGGAACGCCTGCGGCAACACGATCAGGGTCAGCACCTGGACGAAGCCGAGCCCCAGTGCGCGGGCCGCTTCCGCCTGGCCGACCGGGACGGTGTTGATGCCCGACCGCAGCGATTCACAGACGAACGTGGCGGTGTAGGCGACGAAGCCGAGGATCGCGAGCCGGAAGGCGTTGTCATCCAATGACGTCGTCGACTCCGACGAGGCCAGGTTGAGTCCCAGGGTGGAGGACAGTCCCAGCGACGTGAAGACGATGATCACGGTCAGGGGGGTGTTCCGGAAGATGTTGACGTAGGCGGTGCCGAACGCCCGCATGATCGGAACCGGGCTCACCCGCATCCCCACCAGGATGGTGCCCCAGATCAGGGAACCGATCGCGGAGAAGAAGGTGAGCTTGATCGTCATCCAGAAGGCGCCGAGCAAGTCGTAATTGGGATTGTCGAGGAAATCGAACAAGGTGCTCAACCCAGCCTCGGTACGGGAACGGTGCGCCGCGGTACACGGCGCACCGTTCGATTCCTTCAGTTCAGCGGCTCAGCGAGCCGAGTGTCAGGAGATGGCCGGGGGCTCGGGGATCTTGTATCCCGACGGGCCGACGTTCTTCTCCAGAGCGGCCTTCCACGCGCCGTCCTGCTGCATCTTCTTGATCGCGTTGTTGATCGCGGTGATGCTCTCGTTGTCGTCCTTCTTCAGGCCGACGCCGTACTTCTCGTCGGTGAAGCCCTTGCCGACCAGCTTCAGCTTGCCGGGCTGCTGCGCGGCGTAGCCACCGAGGATGACGTCATCGGTGGTCATGGCGTCGACGGTCTTGTTCAGCAGCGAGGTGACGCAGTCGGTGTATTTGCCGACTTCCTGGAGCTGAACGTCCTTGGCGTACTTCTCCTTGACGTTCTGCGCCGGGGTCGAACCCTTGACCGAGCAGAGCTTCTTGTTGCCGGTCAGCGACTCGGGGCCGGTGATGTCGGTGGAGTCGGCACGCACCAGGAGGTCCTGGTGGGCGATGAAGTACGGGCCCGCGAAGGAGACCTCGTTCTTGCGCTTGTCGGTGATCGAGTAGGTGGCGACGATGAAGTCGACCTCACCCTTCTTGATCAGGTCCTCACGCTGCGCGGACTGCGCTTCCTTCCAGGTGATCCCCGACTCTTCGACGCCGAGCTCCTTGGCGATGTACTTCGCCACGTCGACGTCGAAACCAGCGTAGGTGCCGTCGGCCTGCTTCTGGCCGAGACCGGGCTGGTCGAACTTGATGCCGATGACCAGCTTCTTGTCGCTCTTGGCCTTCGCCACCACGTTCTTGGCGCCGCTGGAGCCGCTGCCGGCGTCCGACCCGCCGCCGCCACCACAGGCGGAGAGGGCGAGACCGGCCGCCACGACGGCCGCGCTCATTCGCAGAACTCGGTTCAACCGCATTGTTCTCAGTTTCCTTCCGAATCTTGTCCAGCCATACCGGCCGGCGGGGAAGACCTCAGTGGGTCAGGATCTTGCCGAGGAAGTCCTTGGCGCGATCCGTCCTCGGCTTGGTGAAGAACTCGTCGGGGGTGGAGTCCTCGACGATCTCGCCGTCGGACATGAACACCACCCGGTTCGCCGCGCGCCGCGCGAAGCCCATCTCGTGGGTGACGACGAGCATCGTCATCCCGTCTTTGGCGAGCGTGGTCATCACGTCGAGGACCTCCTGGACCATCTCCGGGTCCAGCGCCGAGGTCGGCTCGTCGAACAGCATCACCTTGGGGCGCATGGCCAGCGCGCGGGCGATCGCCACCCGCTGCTGCTGCCCGCCGGAGAGCTGCGCCGGGTACTTGCCTGCCTGGTTGGCGATGCCGACGCGTTCGAGCAGGTCCATCGCGGTCTTGCGGGCCTCGGCCGTGTTGACCTTGCGGACCTTCATCGGCGCGAGCATGACGTTCTCGAGGATCGTCTTGTGCGCGAACAGGTTGAACGACTGGAACACCATGCCGACGTCGGCGCGCAGCGCGGCCAGCGCCTTTCCTTCGGCGGGCAGCGGCACGCCGTCCACCGCGATCTCACCGGAGTTGATGGGTTCCAGCCGGTTGATCGCCCGGCACAGCGTCGACTTGCCAGACCCGGACGGCCCGAGCACGACCACGACCTGCCCGCGCGGCACCTCGAGGTTGATCTCCTTGAGCACGTGCAGGTCGCCGAAGTACTTGTTCACGGCGGCCGCCTTGATCATCGGCGCCGCCACCTCCGCGGTCATCTGGCCTCCAGGAGCGTTCGTTTGCAGGGGACTGCGGGGTCAGGCACCACGCGATGGCGGAAACCTACTCCCGTCGGACCGCTTGTAAAGACGGCTTGACCAATACTTAGGGTTTCAAGTCCGTATCGTTCTCAAGCCACCGGACGGCCCCGGTCCACCTCCGTCCGGCGCTGATCAGCCTAGACAAGGCGGGGGTGTCCCGTAACCGGGGTCACAGCAGATCTGTGACACATCGTGACCATTACCGCGTGCAGTGGGTCCCTCACAGAGCCATCCGGCCCAGCGGTACGGGCAGCGCGAGAGGTGACTCACCCCATAGAGTCGTTCTTCAAGTCGTCGCGGTGGCGGTGACGGCGCGAAAGGGAAAACACGGGTGCGGGTACTGCTGGTGGAGGACGACGACCGGGTCGCGGGTGCCTTGACGCCCGCGCTGACCCGGCGCGGCCTGACGATCAAACGCCTCGCCTCCGGCGCCGGGGTGCTCGATCTGGTGCACGAGGTCGACGTCGTGCTGCTCGACCTCGGGCTCCCCGACATCGACGGGATCGTCCTGTGCCGCCGGATCCGCGCGGTCAGCGACGTCGCGGTGATCGTCGTATCGGCGCGAGGCGAGGTCGACGACCGGATCCAAGGGCTCCGGTCCGGCGCCGACGACTATCTGGTCAAGCCCTACGACGTCGACGAACTGGTCGCCCGGGTCGAGGCCGTGCGCCGTCGCCGCGGGGAACGGCCCGCCGCGCCCGAACCGCCGGGCGTCATCCGGGCAGGTGATGTCTCGGTCGATATCGGGCGCCACGAGGTGCAGGTCGACGGGCAGCCGGTTTCGTTGTCCCGCAAGGAGTTCCAGGTGCTCGCGCTGGTGGTCACCGCCCGCGGCGCGGTCTGCGCCCGTGATCACGTGCTGAACGAGGTCTGGGGGCATCGCGGTCCCGCGGAGAGCCGGTCGCTCGACGTCCACGTCGCCACCCTGCGGACCAAACTGGGCAGGCCCGCGCTGATCGAGACCGTCCGCGGCGTCGGGTACCGCCTCGGCGGCGCCTACGGTCCGGCCGAAGAGGGCTGAGCCGGTGCGCGTCCGCCTCCAGGCGATCGTGCTGACGCTGGTCGCGGCGCTCGTGTTCGGCCTCGGCATCCCGCTCGCGCTCAGCGTGGCGGCCAGTGTGCAGCTCGACCTCTTCCTCGACCGTCTCACCGACACCTCCCGGTTCGCGTCGCTGGCCCAGCGACCGCTGGTGGAGAACCGGCCGGACCTGATCGTGGACGAGCTCCACCGCTACACCGAGGTCTACGACGTGCCGGTGGCGATCGTCGACCAGGACGGCGAATCCGTCGTCAGGGGGCCGGGTGAGACATCCGGGATCGACCTGAAGGACCCCGTCATCGCCTCGCATCTGCAGCAGGCGCTGGCGGGGCGGCGTTCGGAGCCCGGAGCGCTGCTGATACCGTGGACCACCGAGCCGCTGGTGCTGGCCGAGCCGATCCTCATCGACGGCGAGGTGCGGGGCGCGGTGATCACCGTGTCCTCGACCGGCAAGGCCCGCACCGAACTCCTGTGGTGGTGGCTGCTCATCGCGGCGGGCGCGGTGCTGGCGTTCGGGATCGCGTTGCTGGTCGCGGTGCCGGTGGTGCGCTGGATCCTGCGCCCGGTCCGGCGGCTCGACGACGCCACCGGCGAACTGGTCGCCTCCGTGGTCAGCGGACGCGAGGTCAAACGGGTGGGGGAGACCGGCGGGCCGCCGGAACTACGGCAGCTCGAACGGTCCTTCGACCGGATGGCCGCCAGCGTCGACGAGGCACTTTCGGCGCAGCGCGCGTTCGTCGCCGACGCCTCCCACCAGCTGCGGAACCCGTTGACCGCGTTGAAGATCCGGCTCGGCAACCTCGACGGCCACGTCGACGACGACCTCGCCGCTGCCGACCTCGAAGCCGCCGTCGTCGACGCGCGACGGCTCAACCAGATCCTCGACGAACTCCTCTCGCTGGCCCGCGCCGAGGCCTCTGGTGGCGAACTGGTGCCGGTCGGCCTCGACGAGATGGTGGGCGCCAGGGTCGCCGACTGGACCGTGGTCGGCGCGGCACGCGACATCACGCTGGTGGCGACCGGCCTTGGCGGCGGACTGCGGGTGCTCACCCCGGCCCGCGGCCTCGAAGTGGTCCTCGACGCGCTGCTGGACAACGCGCTCAAGTTCACCGAGCCGGGGACCGAGGTGCGGGTGGACGTCACCACCGCGGACGGGAAGGTCGACATCGCCGTCCGCGACCACGGCCCCGGCCTGCGCGACGACGAGCTGGACCGCGCGGCGGACCGGTTCTGGCGCAGCACCGCGCATCAGAACGTGCCCGGATCGGGCCTCGGCCTGGCCATCGTCACCGAGATTCTGGCCCGCTCGGACGGTTCGCTGCGGCTCGGCTCACCCGAGGGCGGCGGCCTCGAGGTGACCGTGACCCTGCCGATCGTCAGTTCTTGAGCGAACGGAAGTAGCGCAGCGCACCGGGGTGCAACGGCAGGGGAGAGGTCTCGATGGCGGGGTGGACGTCGATCGACAGCGCGGCCCCCGCCGCCTTGACCAGCTGGTCCCGCGCGTCGAACAGGCCGCGCACCAGCGCCTCGGCGACGTCGTCGGACATCGAGGCGGGTACGACCAGGAAGTTCGGCAGGACGAGGGTGGTCACCGGCTCCGACAGGTTGTAGGCCGTCACCGGGATGGTCGCCGTGCGATACACCGGGCTGGAGGCCCGCAGGGCGTCCGCGAGGTCGGTGATGTCGAGCAGCCGCACACCGAACGTCTGCACGGCTTCCGTGATCGACGGCGTCGGCACACCACCGGACCAGATCACGGCGTCGATCTGCCGGTCCCTCAACGCGGGCAGCGCTTCGTCGATCCCCAGGTTCCGCCGGTCGATCGCGCCGGTGAGACCGGACGCCGTCAGCAACTGCTTCGACAGGAATTCGACGCCGGAGTCCGGTGAGCCGATCGCGACCTTGCGCCCGCGCAGCTGGGCGAACGACTCGACCGGCGAGTCGGCCCGCACGATGACGTGCAGGTAGTCGTCGTGCACCCGGGCCAGTGCGGCCAGCCCGGTGCTCTTCGCGGCGGCGACGTCGGCGGCCACGAACGCGACGTCGGCCTTCCCCGCGCGCACCCGGTCGATGTTGTCCGGGGAGCCGTGCGTCTCCTGGATCTCCGGCCGCTGGGTGTCCAGTTGCGCGGTCCAGGCATCGGCCAGCGCCTCGGCCAGCTTGTCGTAGACGCCGCCGTTGAGCCCCGCCGCGATCCGCACCTTCGTGCCGGACAGATCCGGTCCGCACCCGGCGACCAGGGCGCAGACCACGGCGATCACCACCGCGAGCACCCCTGGTCTCCTCATGAGGGTCGATCGTGCCATGGAACCCCGCCCGCGTACCCTCGAAGGCGAGATGAGCGCGCGTACTTACCAGATCCGCACCTTCGGCTGCCAGATGAACGTGCATGACTCCGAACGTCTTGCCGGGCAGCTCGAGGACGCCGGCTACGTTCCGGGTGACGGCGAGGCCACACCCGACCTGATCGTGTTCAACACCTGCGCGGTGCGGGAGAACGCGGACAACAAGCTGTACGGCACCCTCGGCCATCTGCGGCCGCAGAAGACGGCGAAGCCGGAGATGCAGATCGCCGTCGGCGGCTGCCTCGCCCAGAAGGACCGCGGCGAGATCGTCAAGCGCGCGCCCTGGGTCGACGTCGTCTTCGGCACGCACAACATCGGTTCGCTGCCGACGCTGCTGGAGCGCGCGCGGCACAACGCCGAGGCCGAGGTCGAGATCCTCGAATCGCTCGAGACCTTCCCTTCGACGCTCCCGGCGAAGCGCGATTCGGCGTACGCGGGCTGGGTGTCGATTTCGGTCGGCTGCAACAACACCTGCACCTTCTGCATCGTCCCGGCGCTGCGCGGCAAGGAACGCGACCGCCGCCCCGGCGAGATCCTGGCCGAGGTCGAGGCGCTCGTCGCCGAAGGCGTGCTGGAAGTGACCCTGCTCGGTCAGAACGTGAACTCCTACGGCGTCGAGTTCGGTGATCGGCTCGCCTTCGGGAAGCTGCTGCGCGCCTGCGGTGCGGTGGACGGGCTGGAGCGCGTCCGGTTCACCTCTCCGCATCCGGCGGCGTTCACCGAGGACGTCATCGACGCGATGGCCGAGACGCCGAACGTCTGCCACCAGCTGCACATGCCGTTGCAGTCCGGTTCGGACCGGGTGCTGCGCGAGATGAAGCGGTCCTACCGTTCCGCGCGCTACCTCAAGATCCTCGACCGCGTGCGCGAGGCCATGCCCGACGCCGCGATCACCACCGACATCATCGTCGGCTTCCCCGGCGAGACCGAGGAAGACTTCCAGGCGACGCTCGACGTCGTCGCGCAGGCGCGGTTCTCCAGCGCGTTCACCTTCCAGTACTCGATCCGGCCGGGCACGCCCGCGGCCGAGATGGACGGGCAGCTGCCGAAGGAGGTCGTGCAGGAGCGCTACGAACGGCTCGTGAAGCTGCAGAACGACATCTCCTGGGACGAGAACAAGAAGATCGTCGGGCGGCGGGTCGAGCTGCTGGTGGCGTCCGGCGAAGGCCGCAAGGACACCGAGACGCGGCGCATGAGCGGCCGCGCGCGGGACGGCAGGCTCGTCCACTTCACGCCGACGGGACCGCTCGTGGACCGCTCGGTGCGTCCCGGCGACGTCGTCGAGACCGTGGTGACCTACGGCGCTCCGCACCATCTCGTCGCCGACGGCGATCTGCTTTCGCACCGCCGTACCAAGGCGGGCGACAACTCCGAGGCCGGGCTGCGGCCGAAGACCAACGGCGTGACGCTGGGCCTGCCGGGCTTCGGTACCCCGGCCGTCACGCCGGAACCGGTGAGCGGGTGTGCACTGTGACCGAACCGAAGATCGACGAACTCGCCGCCGAGATCGACGAAGTCGGCGAACGCGCGGCCAAGACGATCGAACTGGGCAGGCGCGGGTTCTCCATCGCCGTGCTGGTGTTCGTGCTGCTGGTCGCGCAGCTGCTGCCCTGGGTCGGCGAGCACGCCGGCTGGGAGGTGCTGCTCGGCGAGGGCGGCGGGATCCCGCAGCTGTTCGCCGCGACCTCCACCGGGGTCGGGGTGTTCGTCTCCGCCGTCACGCTGGTGACGCGGCGCTGGTGGCTGGCCTGGGTCTGCGCCGCGGGAGGCTGGTTCGCCTCCGTCGACGGAATGCTCGCGATCTGGTCCCAGCAGTCCTCGAACGCGACCGGCGCGGTCGGTGGCGGTCCGGGCTTCGGGCTGATCGTCGCCTGGATCGCCACCGTCGCGCTGGCCATCTACTGGATGCGTGCCGCCTTCTCGCGCAGCTAGCCGACCCGCAAGGTGAGGTTGCTGGACGTATAGGCGCTCGCGTAGAGCGTCGTTTCCGGGTGATAGACCCTCAGCGTGATCACCGCGCTGAAGGAGAAACTCAGCCTCAGGGAGAACGTCGAGTTGGGCCGGCATGTCGTGTCGGCGATGTTCACCCAGACGCTGCCCTAAAGCTGCTGCACGATGATCGCTTCGAGGCTGTCGGTGCCGGCAGTGCTGTCGGTGCCTTCTTGGGCCTGCAAAGTCCCCTTGAGGGTGACCTGCTCGTTGACCTTGGCCTGTTTCTTGCTGAGCGAGGCGTCGAGCTTGACCTTCTTCTTTCCGGCCTTCTTTCCGGCTTCGGAGGAGGCCGGGAGCGGTGCCGGGGAACCGGTCGCCGCCGCGGCCGGGGCGAGCCCGGCCACCAGAGCACAACTGATCGCCAGGGCGGCGAACGCCCGGCGTACTGGGGGAATCAGTGTCTGGTTCATGATCGAAGTCGACCACGGTCGAGCGCGGAGAGCGCTCGAATACGCGCGAAGGTGCTAGCCGTCCCTCCACAGTGGAGTGACGTGTTGCCGACGTTGCGAAAGCCACTTTCGCAACCTTCAACGTTGCGAAAGTGGCTTTCGCATCACGTCGCCTTCGCCTAACCCCGCGATTAGCGCGTGAAGGCCCCCTTCCCTCGGCTCAGCCGAGGGAAGGGGGCCTTCACGCGCTTGAAGACCTACCGGTTCGCGATGGCCGCTTCCGCCGCCTCGAGCCACTCACGCCACTGCGCGGCCTGCTCGTCCGCCTTCTTCGCGCGCCGCTCGTCGCCCGCCGCACGGGCCTTCGCCGCCTGCGACTCGAACTGCTCGACCCGCTCGCGGAACTGCGCCGCCCTGGCCTGCGCCTCCGGGTCGGTCCGGCGCCACTTGCTGTCCTCGGCCGACTTGATCGCGTCCTGCACGGCCTTCAGCCGCCCGTCCAGCTCGCGGATGCGCTCGCGCGGGACCTTGCCGATCTCGTCCCACTGGTCCTGGATGCGCCGCATGTGCTGCTTCGCCGCCTCGAGGTTCGCGGCGGGATCGATCTTCTCGGCCTCGACGAGCAGCTCTTCCTTCTGCTGCGCGTTGGTCGCGAACTCGGCGTCCCGCTCGGAGAACACCGCGGACCGCCGGGCGAAGAACTTGTCCTGCGCGGCACGGAAACGCTGCCAGAGCGCCTCGTCACTGTCCTTGGGAGCGCGGCCGGCGGCCTTCCACTCGGTCATCAGGTCCTTGTAGCGGCCCGCCGTCTCGCCCCAGTCCGACGACTCCGAGAGCGCTTCGGCCTCGGCGATCAGCTCTTCCTTGCGGTGCTTGGCGCCCGCGCGCTGCTTGTCGAGCTCGGCGAAATGCGAGCCGCGGCGCCGGTTGAACGCCTCGCGGGCCTTGGAGAACCGCTTCCACAGCTCGTCGTCGGTCTTGCGGTCGACCCCCTTGACGGTCTTCCACTCGTCCAGGATGGCGCGCAGCCGGTCGCCGGCGGCCTTCCACTGGGTCGACTCGGCGGCGAGCTTCTCGGCCTCGTCGGCGAGGGCCTGCTTGCGGACGACGGCGGCCGCGCGGGCTTCCTCACGCTCCTGCTTGGCCGAGGCCAGCGCCTTCTCGGCGTGGGCGATGACCTGTTCGATGCGGCCGCTCAGCGCGGCGATGTCGCCGACGACGGCGGCTTCGGCGAGGCCGCCACGCAGCTGCGTGGCCGTCGCCAGGGCGTGCTTCGGATCGCCCGCGCCGGACTCCAGGCGGGTTTCCAGCAGCTCGACCTCGGTGCGCAGGTCGTCGAAGCGGCGCGCGTAGTGGAGCAGACCCTCGTCCGGGCTCCCGGCCTGCCAGACACCGACCGCGCGCTCGCCGTCGGGTGTGGTGACGTAGACCGTTCCTTCGTCGTCGACCCTGCCCCAAGCGGACGGGCTGGGCTCGGCGGGCGGCACGGGGGGTGCGGGGTGCCCGCCACCGAGCGCGTGCGGTACCGGGTGCGGTGCCGGGGTACCGGTGGACGTGTTCTCCTGGGCCATCGCAGGCTCCTTATCGCCTGTACGCCCGCTGGCGCGGGCGCCCCGCCTAGCGGCGGGGCCGGGTAATGCGTTGCCGTCTTGCTTCGGGGGTATCAACCCCTTGCGGCATTCAAGCAGCTCAGCGTCCACCGTGGAACCGGATGAACCACCAGAGGGCAGTGATCCTACTTCCGGAGGACCCTCGGTGTCGGTCGGTTGCGGGTCCCCGTGGGCGGGGAAGGTAACGTCGGCGGCCGTGATCCGCCGTGTCGCCGTGCTCCCGCAACCCCCGCTGCTCATCCCCGAACTCGCCGCCGGAGCGGCGGACGAATGCGCCGAGCTGCGCGAAGCCTGCCTCACCGCCGCGAGGCGCCTGACCAGCGTTTCGCCGGATTGGGTCGTCGTCGGCGCGGCCCCGGGCGCGCCCGGGGTACCGGAGCACGCGAGCGGCTCCTTCCGGGGATTCGGCGTCGACCTCGGAGTCTCACTCAGCCGGGTGACAACTGCGGAAACCGAGCTGCCGTTGCCCGCGCTCGTGGCCGGCTGGCTGCGCGAGCAGGGCGGCGCGGCGTCCGTCCGAGTCCACCTCGTCGACCCAGCCACCCCTTCCGACCAGTGCGAACAGTTCGCCGTCGGACTGGGAGAGCCCGCCGCGCTACTCGTCCTCGGCGACGGTTCGAGCCGGCACGGCCCGCGTTCCCCCGGTGGCGAAGACGAGCGCGCGGGGGATTTCGACGCCGGGATCCGCGACGCGCTGGCCAAGGCCGACACGGGCGCGCTGTCCGCACTCGACCCCGCTCTGGCGACCGAACTCGGGGCGGGTGGCCGCGCGCCCTGGCAGGTCCTCGCCGGTTTGGCGGCGGACGGGGACTGGACCGCCGAGGTCCTCTACTCCGCCGCGCCGTTCGGCGTCGGCTACCACGTCGCGATCTGGGAGCGCGCGTGATCCGGCCGGTCGCGGTCGTCGGGCCCACGGCGACCGGGAAGACCGCGCTGGCGGTCGAACTGGCCCTCACCCTCGGGGGTGAAGTGGTCAACGCGGACGCGCTGCAGCTGTACCGCGGGATGGACATCGGGACGGCCAAGGCGACCCTCGAAGAGCGGCGGGGCGTGCCGCATCATTTGCTGGACGTCCTCGAGGTCACGGAGACGGCGTCCGTCGCCGCGTATCAGCGCGACGCACGTCAGCGCGTCGAAGACCTCCTCGACGCCGGCCGTGTGCCGATCCTCACCGGCGGCTCGGGTCTGTACGTCCAAGCCGTGCTCGACGACCTCACGTTTCCGGGCACCGATCCGGACGTGCGCGCCCGGCTGACCGCCGAAGCCGACGAAATCGGTGTCGCCGCGATGCACGCCCGGCTCACCGAACTCGACCCCGTGGCCGCCACCGCCATCCTGCCGACCAACAGCCGCCGGATCGTGCGCGCGCTGGAGGTCATCGAGATCACCGGCGAACCGTTCTCGGCGAACCTGCCGAAACCGGGGCCCGCGCGCTACGACACGGTCCTGATCGGCATCGATCGCGAACCGGCCGAACTCGACGCCCGTGTCGATCGCCGCGTGGAGCTCATGTTCGAAGCGGGGCTCGTCGACGAGGTCCGGACTTTGCTGGGCCACGGACTCCGCGACGGGCTCACCGCGTCGAGGGCGCTGGGTTACCAGCAGGTGATCGCCGCGCTCGACGGCGACGGCGACTTCCAAGCCGCCGCTGAGGCCACCGCGCAAGCCACCCGCAGGTTCGTGCGAAGGCAACGTTCCTGGTTCCGGCGGGACAAGCGGATCGAGTGGTTGGACGGCGGTTCGGAGCGGCTGGCCGAGCGCGTCCTCGAAGTGACGGCCCAGTAATCTTGCGGGCATGGGCGGCATCGAATTCCTTAAGGGACATGGCACACAGAACGATTTCGTGCTGCTTCCCGACCCCGACGGCCGCCTCGAGCTGACCGAAGCGCGGGTAGCGGCGCTGTGCGACCGTCAGCGTGGTCTCGGCGCCGACGGCGTGCTTCGGATCGTGCGTTCGGCCGCCTTGGGCGTCGAGTCCGGTGGCGAATGGTTCATGGACTACCGCAACGCCGACGGCTCCATCGCGGAGATGTGCGGCAACGGGGTCCGGGTCTTCGTGCGCCACCTGGTCGATTCCGGGCTCGTGTCCGAGCGCGAGTTCGTCATCGGCACCCGCGCCGGCGACCGGCCGGTGCGGATGCACGCGGACGGATCGGTGACCGTGCAGATGGGGCCGGCGACCATCACCGGTACTTCGGTGACCGTGGTCGCGGGGCAGCCGTTCTCCGGCGTCGCGGTGAACGTCGGCAACCCGCACCTGGTGTCGGTCGTCGAGGACGACGTCGACGTGCTCGACCTGCGCGACCAGCCCGACTTCGACTCCGATGTGTTCCCCGACGGCGTGAACCTCGAGTTCATCAACCTGCTGGGCGGCAACGAGCTGAAGATGCGCGTCCACGAACGCGGCGTCGGCGAGACGCGCTCCTGTGGTACCGGCACGGTCGCCGCGGTCGCCGCCGCCCTGCACCTCGCGGGAACCGACACCGGCGAAGCGACCGTCGACATCCCCGGCGGCCGCGTTGTGGTCGATGTGCGCCGTGGCGGGTCCACGCTGACCGGACCGGCGAAGATCGTCGCGCGCGGCGAACTCGACGAAACCTGGTGGGCCGGGCTCGTCTAACCGACCGCGACCGGCTCCTTGGGAAGGTCGCGAAGCTTCCGGATCGGCGAGAAGACCACCCACAACACCGCGGCCGCCTCGCCGGCCGCGGCGAACCACAGCGTTCCCCGGACGCCGATCGTCTCACCCAGCACACCGCCGACCAGCCCGCCCAGCGGCAGCATGCCCCACACCACGAAGCGCACGCTGGCGTTCATGCGGCCGAGCAGCCGGTCCGGGCAGACGGCCTGCCGGTAGGAGACCTGCGCGACGTTGTAGACGATGATCCCGAACCCCGCGATCGCCAGCGCCGCGGGGAACAGCACGATCCGCCAGCCCGGCGCGGCGAGCGGGAGCAGCAACTGGAACGGCCAGGTCAGCAACGGGACGAACCAGATCGAGCGGGCCTGCCCGATCCGCCGCGTGATACGCCCGGCCAGGATCGCCCCGATGATCCCGCCAACGCCACCGGTCGCCAGCACGACACCGACGACCGCCGGCGACAGGCCGAGTTCCCGGTTCAGGAACAGGATCTGCACGGCGGTGAAGGCGCCGTTGGCCAGGTTGGCCGTCGCGGTGCAGGCGACGATCGAGCGCAGGGCCGCGTCGGTGAACACGAACCGCAGCCCTTCGACGATCTGGGGGAGCAGCTTCTCGTCGGCGTGCCGCTCGGGGACCTGTTCGACGGTGCGGATCCGCAGCAGGCACAGCGCGGAGGTCAGGAAGCCCACCCCGGTCATCAGCACGGCGTTGGCCGCGCCCGCCAGCTGCACCAGCCCGCCGCCGACACCCGGTCCGGTCAGGAACGCGACCGACTGGCTGGCCTGGAGTTTCGCGTTTCCTTCGAGCAGATGCTCCCGGCCGACCAGTGACGGCAGATACGACTGGTAGGCGACGTCGAAGAACACCGTCGCGACGCCGACGAGCGTGGCGACCACGATCAGCTGCGTCAGCGACAGCACATCTGTCCACCAGGCGAGTGGAATGGTGAGCAGCAGCGCGGCGCGGACGAAGTCGGCCCGCAGCATCAGCGCCCGCCGCCGCATCCGGTCCACCCACACCCCGGCCGGCAGCCCGATGATCAGGAACGCGATGGTCTCGGCCGCGGTCAGCAGGCCCATCTGGAACGGCGTCGCGGCCAGCACGGTGGCCGCGAGCAAGGGGATCACGGTGTGGCCCGCGAAGGTACCAAGCTGACTGGCCGTGTCACCGGCCCAGAGCCGCCGGAAGTCGGCGTGGAAGAAGAGTGAGTCCTTGCGCACGACGCCACCTTGGCGTGAGTGATTGGAAACTGTCAATCACTTTCCGCTCTAGGCTGTCGCGGTGCCCACTCCACGACGTGCCGCCACCGAGGCCGAGATCGCCGCCATGGCCTCCGGAATAAGGCTGCGCATCATCCGGTTGACCTACTCAGAGGCGCTGACCAACAAGGAACTCGCCGAACGGCTCGATCGTGACCCCGCGACGACGCTGCACCATGTGCGCAAGCTCGTCGACACCGGGTTCCTCGAAGCGCTTCCGCCGAGACGCGGCACGCGCGGCGCGAAAGAAATTCCGTATCGCTCGACCGGGTTGTCCTGGCATCTTGATTCCCGCGACAGGGGAATCGATCAGGCGATCTTCGAGGCCTACCTGGCCGAGATCGCCGACGTGGGATTCGACGAGGTGCAGCAGACGCGCATGGTCGTCCAGGTACCGGACGAGCAGATCGCCGAGTTCGAAACAAGGCTGATGGAGCTCGTCGACGACTTCATCTCGCGGCCGGTCGACCCGGACGCGAAACGCACGGCCATCTACCTGTCGAAGTATCCCAGCAGGTAATGAATTCGGTCCCGCCGCCGAAACGTGGGACCATGGAGGCACGATGACGGAACTGACACACAACGATCTGAACGACGACATGGACCCATCGACCGGCGAACTGGAGCTCGAGGACCGCGCCTCGCTCCGCCGGGTAGCGGGCCTGTCCACCGAACTCGCGGATGTCACCGAGGTCGAATACCGGCAGTTGCGCCTGGAGCGCGTCGTTCTGGTCGGTGTGTGGACCGAGGGCAGCGCCCTTCAGTCCGAGGCCTCGCTCGCCGAACTCGCCCGCCTGGCCGAAACGGCAGGCTCCGAGGTACTGGAGGGCCTGGTGCAGCGGCGGATCCGCCCGGATCCCGCCACCTACATCGGCTCGGGCAAGGTCAAGGAACTGCGCGAGATCGTGACGGCCACCGGTGCCGACACGGTGATCTGCGACGGTGAACTCTCACCCGGCCAGCTGCGCCAGCTGGAGGAGAAGGTCAAGGTGAAGGTCATCGACCGCACCGCCCTGATCCTCGACATCTTCGCGCAGCACGCCCGCTCCAAGGAGGGCAAGGCGCAGGTCGAGCTGGCCCAGCTGCAGTACCTGATCCCGCGGCTTCGCGGGTGGGGTGCGGCGCTGTCCCGGCAGGCCGGTGGCCGGGCGGGCGGCGCCAACGGTGGTGTCGGCCTGCGTGGTCCCGGTGAGACGAAGCTCGAAACCGACCGGCGGCGGATCAGCAAGCGCGTGTCGAAGCTGCGCCGTGAGATCGCCGCGATGGATACCATCCGCGAGACCAAACGCGGTCGGCGGGTGGCCAACGAGGTGCCGAGCGTCGCGATCGTCGGCTACACCAACGCCGGCAAGTCGAGCCTGCTCAACGCGCTGACCGGCGCCGGGGTGCTGGTCGAGGACGCGCTGTTCGCCACGCTGGATCCGACGACCCGGCGGGCACAGACCTCCGACGGCCGCACCTACACGCTGACCGACACCGTCGGTTTCGTCCGGCATCTGCCGCACCAGCTGGTGGACGCGTTCCGCTCGACGCTGGAGGAGGCGGCCGGCGCCGACCTGCTCGTCCACGTCGTCGACGGTTCCGACCCGACGCCGGAAGAGCAGGTCAACGCGGTGCGCGAAGTGCTCGCCGAGATCACGAAGCGCCGTTCCGAGCCGCTCCCGCCGGAGCTGCTGGTGATCAACAAGGCCGACGCCGCCGACGAGGTGTCGCTGGCCAGATTGCGGCACCAGCTGGCCGGTTCGGTGCAGGTGTCGGCGCGAACCGGCACCGGGATCACGGAGCTGGCCGAGGTGATCGCCGAGCGGCTGCCGAGGCCGGAAATCGTGGTCGAGGTGCTGATCCCGTACTCGCGGGGCGAACTCGTCTCCCGCGCCCACGCCGACGGCGAGGTGCTGGAGGAAGAGCACGTCGAGACCGGTACTCGCCTGGTCGTGCGCGGCAGGCCCGAACTGGCCGCGGCGCTGAGCGACTTCCAGACGAACGGCTCGGCTCTGTAACCAAGTCCGTGAAGGCCTCCTTGAGGGACCCAGAGTCCCTCAAGGAGGCCTTCACGGATTCGACGATCGCGACACACGGCCCACAAGCACCAGCAGTCACAGCGGCGGCGCGTGAAGGACCCCTTCCCTCGGCTCAGCCGAGGAAACTCGACCTTCACAGCTTGCCGAGTACGTGAAGGACCCCTTCATGTACTTGTGCGGCCTAAGACACCGGCATCGCGCAATCGCTGGTGGCTGAAAGTGGCCTTCGCGACATTCCGCCCCATCTCGGCATCCGCACCGAACTGCGCGCCGTCCCGGACGTCTCCGTAGTGTGGGGCTTCAGGGGTTCCACGGTACGGAGGTGGATGTGCGGGGGATTGTCGCGGCCGCGGTCGTGCTGGCGGCGTTCATCGGCGGGACGGCTCCCGCCCTGGCGCAGGAGGTCCCGGCGCCGCAGCCGGTGTGCAAGAACAGCGACTCCCGGCTCGGTGAACTTTCCGGCCTGGTCTCCGACGGCGAGCGCCTGTACGCCCTCAACGACGGCGGCACCAAGACGCAGGTCTTCGTCCTCGGCCGCGACTGCAAAGTCCAGAAGGTCATCTCGGCCGCGACGGACCCGTATGACCCCGAGGATCTCGCCCGCACCGCCGACGGCACCTTCTGGCTTTCCGACACCGGCGACAACCGCAAACGGCGGGACACCGTCGCGCTGATCTCGCTGACCCCGCAGGGCAAGGCCACGCTGCACCGGCTCACCTACCCCGACGGGCAGCACGACGTCGAAGCGCTGATCATGGACCGCTCGGGCACGCCGTACCTGATCACCAAGGACGTCTTCGGGGACGCGAAGGTGTACCGGCCGACGGGGCCGCTCGCCAGCCCCGGCCCGACGCCGCTGGAGAGTGTCGGGTCGCTGCAGATCAAGGAGACTTCGACGCCGGGCGGACCGGTCGGGTCCATCGGCTCGATGACGGTGACCGGCGCGGCCTCGATGGCCGACGGCTCGGTGGTCGCGTTGCGCACCTACACGGATGCCTATCTCTACGCCGTCACCGACGGAGATCTGAAGAGTGCGCTGCAGCGCGAACCCGTGCGGGTGCCCCTGCCGAACGAGAAGCAGGGCGAGGCGATCGCCTTCGACCCGGACGGGACGCTGCTGTCCGGCGGGGAGGGCGTCGGCGAGCAGATCCGTGCGGTGAAGGGCGCGGCGGCACTCGCCGTGGACGCGGCGAAATCCGAGGGGCGCACGTCGGGCGGGACCTCCGCGGCCGGTGGCTCTGGCCAGGGGGCCGACTTCCCGTACGTGCAGGTCGGGATCGCGGCGGTCGTCGTGATCGGCGGCCTTCTCCTCGTCGGCAGGCTGCGCAAGCGGCGCGCCTGACCAAGAGGCCGAGGAGTCTGCCGAAGCTTGCCGAGCCTGACCCGGGTCGTGTGACCCGGGATCCCGGCGTGCTCCGGCTCCGGACTACAGCCTGCGAAGAACGGCGACGACCTTGCCGAGGATCGTGGCGTCGTCACCCGGGATGGGCTCGTACGCCTCGTTGTGCGGCATCAGCCAGATGTGGCCGTCCTTGCGCTTGAACGTCTTGACCGTCGCCTCACCGTCGATCATCGCGGCCACGATCTCGCCCGGATCGGCCGTGGGCTGCTGGCGCACGACGACCCAGTCGCCATCGGTGATGGCGGCGTCGACCATCGAGTCACCCGTGACGCTGAGCAGGAAGAGCTCACCCTCGCCGACGATCTCCCTCGGCAGCGGGAAGACGTCTTCGATCGCCTGCTCCGCCAGCACCGGTCCACCGGCGGCGATCCGGCCGACGAGCGGCACGTACGCGGCCTTCGCGGCCGACTGCGGCTGCTCGACGTCGATGCCCATCGGGTTGTCGTCGGTCGCGGCGAGCACCCCCACCGCACGCGGGCGGTTCGGGTCGCGTCGCAGATAACCCTTGCGCTGCAGGGCCTGCAACTGGTGCGACACCGACGAAGTGGAGGTCAGCCCGACCGCCTCGCCGATCTCACGCACACTCGGCGGGTAGCCGAACCGGCTCACCCACAGTTTGATCACGTCGAGCACCTGCTGCTGTCGCACGGTCAGGGTCTCGTCCACCTCGTAGACCTCGGGCAAGGCGCGCACCTTGCCCGAGCGCCTAGGCGCGTTCCCCGCCTTGCTCTCCTTAGCCACCGTATCGCTCCTTCATCTCTGCGTCGCCTCCCAGTACGTCCGGTCGCCCGGACCGACTTCGCGTGTCTTCGCCGGTGGCGGACGATCTTCCCGCCCACGGCACCGGCGGCGTCCGCGCAGCAGACGCCCTGGTCAACGACGTTAGCCCGCCGGGACGACGATTTCAAACATCTGTTCGATGGACACGCCGTGTCGCTCGATTTTTGTCGGTGGGAGGTGGTACACATTCGCACGGGCGTTCGATAGAACGCCTGTTCGATCTTGATCGCCGGGCCGCGGCCCGGCGCGAGCGCAGCAGGAGTTGCGAGGAGGTTCCGATGTCGATTCTGGCCGATCGAGGACTGGTGCGGCCCAGTTCCCCCAGGTCCGTTCCGGCAGGGGTGACCCGGCCCGTGCGGGTGGGGCGGGGCGGGCGTGCCGAGCCCTTGCGTCCGCCGACCAGGGCGCGGGTCGTGGCGGGCCGCCGTCCCGGTGTCGCCACCGTCTCTCCGGCTTGCCCGGCGCCGCGGCGGCTTCCGCTCAGGTGGCCGTCGCTCGTCGGGATGGCCCTGCTCGTCGCCGGGGTCGTCACCGGATTGGGTCTGTTCTTGGCCGGGGTTCCCGGCGCCGCGGTGCCCGAACGGACCACGACGGTGTCCGTTTCCGCGGGGGAGACCCTGTCCGATCTCGCGGCGCGTTTCGCGCCAGGAAGTGACACCGGCGCGGTCGTCGCCAAGATCAAGGAGCTCAACTCCCTGGAAGACGCCGTTCTCGTCCCCGGGCTGCCGCTCACGGTGCCGGTCGCGGCCGAGATCGCGGACGGCGGGAGGTGACTCCGATGTCGTTCTCACCCCTCGTGGGTGAGCTCCTCACCAGTGTCTGATCGGCCCGGCCGTCGCGCTTGCGTGTGCCCGACCTGCGTTCTAGTCTCCACCGCTATATGTAGTAGTTACATGGCTGTAGTTGGTCCATAGCTTGGGGTAGACTCGGTACCAGTTGTCCACAGCTGGCCGGTGTTCACCCACCGGATGTCCACAGATCGATCCACATGTCGATCTTTTCGTCGTTGCGTGGCGGCGGGGACGGGCGTCCATTCGGGGCCGGCCGGCGCGGAGGGGAAGGTGATCGGCGGATGAGGTGCCCGTTCTGCCGGCATGCGGACTCTCGGGTCGTCGACTCCCGAGAGGTGGATGAGGGTCAGGCGATCCGGCGGAGGCGCTCGTGCGCCGCTTGCGGCCGGCGCTTCACCACTTCGGAGACGATGGTGCTCGCCGTCGTCAAACGATCCGGGGTCACCGAGCAGTTCAGCCGGGACAAGGTGGTCCGGGGGGTGCGCCGCGCCTGTCAGGGCAGGCCGGTCGACGACGACGCGCTGCAGCAGCTCGCGCAGCGGGTCGAAGAATCGATCCGGTCGGCGGGGCTGGCGGAGATCCCGAGTCACGAGGTCGGCCTGGCGATCCTGGGCCCCCTGCGCGAACTCGACGGCGTCGCCTACCTCCGGTTCGCCAGTGTCTACCGCTCCTTCTCCTCGGTCGAGGACTTCGAGAAGGAGATCTCGGACCTTCGTGAGGCCATGGCTGCCGCACCGGACGAGAGCGATCAAGACGCGAAAGACGGCTGATGCCGCCTCCCGCGTGGGAGTGAGGGAAAGACCCATGACCGAGACCGTGGGAACAGGTAACCCGGCCACAACGCGGACGAGCGGGAAGAAGAAACAGGCAGGCGGGCTCACCGTCCGGCGTGTCTTCACCACCGAGGGCGTCCACCCGTACGACCAGGTCACCTGGGAGAACCGGGACGTCGTGATGACGAACTGGCGCGACGGTACGGTCAACTTCGAACAGCGCGGTGTCGAGTTCCCCGGCTTCTGGTCGGTCAACGCGACGAACATCGTCACCAGCAAGTACTTCCGCGGCGCCGTCGGCACACCTCAGCGCGAGCAGAGCCTCAAACAGCTGATCGACCGCGTCGTCCGCTCCTATGTGAACGCCGGTCGCGAACACGGCTACTTCGCGAGCCCCGCCGACGCCGAGGTCTTCGATCACGAGCTGACCTGGATGCTGTTGCACCAGGTGTTCAGCTTCAACTCGCCGGTCTGGTTCAACGTAGGCACGACGTCGAAGCAGCAGGTTTCGGCGTGTTTCATCCTCTCGGTCGACGACACCATGGAGTCGATCCTCAACTGGTACCGCGAAGAGGGCCTGATCTTCAAGGGCGGCTCCGGCGCCGGCCTGAACCTCTCCCGCATCCGTTCCTCGCGTGAGCTGTTGTCCTCCGGCGGCACCGCGTCCGGCCCGGTCTCCTTCATGCGTGGCGCCGACGCCTCCGCGGGCACCATCAAGTCCGGTGGCGCCACCCGGCGCGCGGCGAAGATGGTCGTGCTCGACGTCGATCACCCGGACGTCGAGGAGTTCGTGCAGACCAAGGCCCGCGAAGAGAAGAAGATCAAGGTCCTCCGCGACGCCGGGTTCGACATGGACCTTTCCGGTTCGGACATCGCGTCCGTCCAGTACCAGAACGCGAACAACTCGGTCCGCGTCTCCGACGAGTTCATGCAGGCCGTCGAGACCCAGGGCGATTTCGGCCTGCGGTCCCGGACGACCGGCGAGGTCATCGACCGGGTCGACGCCAAGAAGCTGTTCCGCACCATCGCGCGGGCGGCCTGGGAATGCGCCGACCCGGGCCTGCAGTACGACGACACGATCAACGACTGGCACACCTGCCCCGAATCGGGCCGGATCACCGCGTCCAACCCGTGCTCGGAGTACATGCACCTGGACAACTCCAGCTGCAACCTCGCCTCGCTGAACCTGCTCAAGTTCGCCACCGAGGACGGCGGTTTCGACGCGCCGCTGTTCGCGAAGGCCGTCGAGCTGGTCATCACCGCGATGGACATCTCGATCTGCTTCGCCGACTTCCCGACCGAGGCGATCGGCGACACCACCCGCAAGTTCCGCCAGCTGGGTATCGGCTACGCGAACCTCGGTGCCTTGCTGATGGCGCTCGGGCACGCGTACGACTCGGAGGGCGGCCGCGCGCTCGCCGCCTCGATCACGTCGCTGATGACCGGCGTCTCGTATCGGCGCTCGGCCGAACTCGCCGTGGCAGTCGGCCCGTACGAGGGCTACGCGCGCAACGCCGAGGCGCACCAGAGGGTCATGCGCAAGCACGCCGCCGCCAACGAACTGGTGCGGACCTACCACTCGAACGACGCCGCGGTCCGCGCGCTCGCGACCCAGGAATGGAAGCGCGGCATCGAGCTGGGCGAGAAGGGCGGCTGGCGTAACGCGCAGGCTTCGGTGCTCGCGCCCACCGGCACCATCGGCTTCATGATGGACTGCGACACGACCGGCATCGAGCCGGACTTCTCGCTGGTCAAGTTCAAGAAACTGGTCGGCGGCGGCTCGATGCAGATCGTCAACCAGACCGTCCCGCGCGCCCTGGCCGCGCTCGGCTACCAGGGCGAGCAGATCGAAGCGATCGTCGAGTACATCGCGCAGCACGGTCACGTCGTCGACGCTCCCGGCCTGCGCCAGGAGCACTACGAGGTGTTCGACTGCGCGGTGGGGGAGCGGTCCATCGCGCCGCTGGGGCACGTCCGGATGATGGCCGCCGTGCAGCCGTTCCTGTCCGGCGCGATCTCCAAGACGGTCAACATGCCGGAGTCGGCGACCGTCGAAGAGGTCGAGGAGATCTACTTCCAGGGCTGGAAGTACGGCCTCAAGGCGCTCGCGATCTACCGCGACAACTGCAAGGTCGGCCAGCCGCTGTCCACCGGTAAGAAGGAGAAGGCCGAGCCCGAGGCGGAAAAGGTCGTCGAGTACCGGCCGGTCCGCAAACGCCTGCCGAAGAAGCGCCCGAGCCAGACGGTGTCGTTCACCGTCGGTGGCGCGGAGGGCTACCTGCACGCCGGTTCGTATCCGGACGACGGCCTCGGCGAGATCTTCGTGAAGCTCGGCAAGCAGGGATCGACCCTCTCGGGCGTGATGGACGCGTTCTCGATGTCGATCTCCGTCGGCCTGCAGCACGGGATCCCGCTGGAGTTCTACGTTTCGAAGTTCTCCAACCTGCGCTTCGAGCCCGCCGGCATGACCGACGACCCCGACATCCGCATCGCCACCAGCGTCATGGATTACCTGTTCCGCAGGCTGGCACTGGACTACCTGCCCTACGAAAAGCGTTCGCAGCTCGGCATCTTCACCGCCGACGAACGTTCGGCACAGGTCGAGGCGAACTACGGCACGGCACCCGCCGTCGAACCGGAGAACGTCGACCTCGACGCCCTTCGGTCCACTGTGGACTCTTCCGCCGCGGAGCCGGCCAAGGTGGCGCATTCGACGGCGGAGCTGGTCGAACTGAACCTCGGCACCGCCTCCGACGCGCCGCTCTGCATGACCTGCGGCACCAAGATGCGGCCCGCCGGTTCGTGCTACGCGTGTGAAGGGTGCGGCGCCACCTCCGGCTGCAGCTAGGGCACAGCGAATGTCATGAAGGGTCGTTCAGGGCGATAGATGTCCTGAACGACCCTTTCATGACACTGGAGGCGTGTGCGTGACCATCGTTGATCCTTTCGGCACGCTCGGCCGAGCCTTGTGGATCTGCGGCGGCCTATGGGCGGGAAAGTCCACCGTCTCCCGTCTGCTCGCGTACCGCTACGGCATCACCGTCTACCGCCGCATCGCCGACCATGTCCATAGTGGACTGTTCGCCGCGGATCCCGACCCGGAGACCGTCTGGGTGGACACCACTCCCGAACAGATGGCCACCGACACGATCGCCGGTTTCCCGCTGCGGTTCGAATGGGCTCTGGACGACCTGCGCGCGCTGGTCTCCGGACGCCCGATTCTCGCCGAAGGCTGAGGGTTGCGCCCGGAATTGGTCGCGCCGCCGCTGGATTCACCGCGGCGCATGATCGTGATGGTTCCCACGGATGGCTTCCGTGAGCGCCAGCTTCGCGTCCTGCCCCGGGCCGCCGCGGTGGCGCACCGGGTCAGCGATCCCGAACGCGCGCAGCGCAATCGGATCGACCGGGATCGGCTCGTCGCCGAGGACGCCGTCCGCACCGCGAATGAGCTCGGCATCCGCGTACTGCGGGTCGACGGTTCGGAAGACGCCGAGGCGGTCGCGGACGTCGTC
Organism: Amycolatopsis sp. cmx-4-54; assembly: GCF_046548895.1. Classification (NCBI taxonomy): domain Bacteria; kingdom Bacillati; phylum Actinomycetota; class Actinomycetes; order Pseudonocardiales; family Pseudonocardiaceae; genus Amycolatopsis; species Amycolatopsis sp. cmx-4-54. Next base: position 14,676 of record NZ_JAEBEJ010000002.1, on the reverse strand, counting down.
GCCGAGCACTTCGGGCCCTACCTGGCCTGAGCGAGATCCAGGAGCAGGACGACCGCGGCCAGCGCGAGCAGACTGCCGGGGATGGCCATGCTGCGGAAGATGCGGGCACGCACGTGGGCGAGGACCGCGCCGATGTAGAACAGCACGAGCCCGGCGGCCGCCGCGGCCCCGAGGTACGGCACCCCGAAAAGGCCGAGGATCAGGCCCGCCGCGCCCGCGGCTTTCGCGAGGCCCAGGGGAACGATCCAGGAACGGGGTACGTCGACCGCGGCGGAGTTCTTGAGAACGAACGGGGCGGACACGAAATCGGCGATCGCCGCCCCGGCGTTGAGCACGATCGTCACGATGGCCACGATGAGATATGCGGTGAACATGCCCACTGGACGAGGTCCGCTTCCGGAACGTGACAGCGGTCAGGGTGATCGGTTCGAGATCGTTTCGCAGGTGACAGGTCTCCGACTTGACGAATGTGCGAAAATCGCACCACACTGGTCCGGTGGAATGGACTGAGGTGGGCGAGCGCGTCCGGGAGAGCCGGTTGGCGGCGGGTATGTCGCAAGCCGGTTTGGCGAGCGCTGTCGGTTTGGAGCGCACGAAGATCGCCAAGATCGAGTCCGGGGGACGACAGATCGATGCGCTCGAGCTGGCGAAGCTGGCTGCCGCACTGAAGGTGCCCATGGGCCACTTCCTTCGCGAGCAGCCGGTGGTGCTGTCGCGGCGGACCAGCCTGGTCGATGACACGGACAGTGCCCTCTCCAGGGACTCCTACCGGCTGGAGGCCAAGCTGATGGCCTGGCTGGACGACCTTCGCCAAGTCATCGCCCTCGGCCTCCTCAAACCGGGCAAGGCGGCGGTGTACGACAGAACCGTCAAGGATCCGCAGGGTGCCCGGGAGGCTGCCTTGTGGCTCAGGAACAGGCATGACCTCGGACAAGAGCCGATCCGGACACTGATGGCGGAGTGTGAACGAGCAGGGCAGTACGTCCTGGTGTCGGACCTCCCCGGCGACGGGGCGTCGCTGATGGACGGGGATTTCGGCGTGTCCGTGGTCAGCAGGCTGGCCGATCCGGGCAGGCGCCGGGCGACCGCCGCCCATGAGTTGGGGCACTTGGTGCTGGGGGACGAATACTCGACCGATCTCGGTGTATCGACTTCTCGCGAAGAGAGGGAACGTGTCATCGACGCGTTCGCGGCGGAGTTCCTGCTTCCGTCCGGCGTGCTGGAGCAGGTGGTGAAGAGCGATCTACGAGGCGAACTGATCAAGCTGTCCGCCGTCTTCCGCACTTCGTGGTCACTTACCGTACGCCAGGCCGGCCACGTCGGTCTGCTCAAGGGAGAGCGACTGACCAAATGGTTCTCCGACGCGCCGACGAGGGCGGAGCTCAGGGATGCCGTCGGCTGGGTTCCGCAGCCTGACCTCGAGGGGGTACGGGTTCCTCCCGCATACGCCCACGCGGTGATGGAGGCTTTGCGGCAGCACTTCGTCACGCCTGCGAGAGCCGTCGAGCTCCTGCACGGAGAGGTCGAGATCGAGGATCTGCCGGAGGTCGAAACGGGTAGCGGCTCGTGACCGCTTCTCGTCCCCTGGTGCTCGACGCGATGTGCCTGAACCATTTCGCGCGCGCCGATCGGCTGGACGTCCTTCGGGACCTGCTGGTCTCCGATGAATGTCGTACTACCTACGTGGTCATCCAGGAACTGCGCCTCGGCTCGGCGGCTCTTCCTGCCCTTCAGGACGCTTTGACCCTCGAATGGATCAAAGTGCACCGGCTCGACACGATCCGCGAACTCGAATGTTTCGTGAAGTGGGCGGAAAGGATCGGGGCGGGCGAGCGGGATCGTGGCGAGGCAAGCGTTTTCGCGGTGGCGGAGCTGGAGGACTGTACGGCGATCACCGATGACCAGGCCGCGCTCCGGGTGGCCAGGCGGTACGGCCTGGAGGTTCACGGAACGATCTGGCTCCTGGCGCGGGCCTGCCGGGATGGGAAGCTGACCGAGGTCGCCGCTGGAAACCTCATCGACTCCGTTCGGGACACAGGCATGCGGCTGCCTTGCACCGGCGCGAGTTCGGCGACTGGGCTCGTGTTCAGGGACTGTTGTGAGGCCCGCTCCCGGAACGTGACAGCGGTCAGGACCGCCAGCGTTCGAGCACCGCGTCGATGGCAGGGCGGATGCGGTCGCGGGCGGCCTGCCGTTCCACGCCCGCCATGAGGAGGTCGTCGTACTCGGTGTCCAGATGCCGGATCGAGGCGACGACGGCGAGGAACACCGCTCGTTCGGCCAGTTCCCGCCCGGCGGCCGACCGCCCCACCCGGCCGCTGCCGCGTTGGCCCGCGTGTTCGGCGATGGCGCGGGCCCGCTCCGGCGGGCAGCCGGGGAACAACTCCGTGATCGCGGTGTGGAACCGGGCGGTGAACTCGACGTCTTCGTGGGCGCGGCGTTCGCGATCCCGGCCGCGGCGTCGTTCCCGGACGTCCTCGTCGGCGAGGCATTGTTCCTCGGCGCCGCGCAGCGCCGCTTCCTCGACCAGAAGCCCTTGCCGCTCACTGCGCTTCCGTGACCGGTTGAAGCGCACGACCACGGCGGAAAGGCGGCTCGCCTTCTTGGCCCGGCGGGTCAGGGCGGTGTCGCCGGCGGGCAGGAAGACCAGGTGGCCCAGGTCGGCGCAGTCGAGGCAGTGCGGCTTCTCGTTCTCCATGAACAGCAGGTCGCCGGTGCCGCCGCAGTCGGCGCACGTCCAGTCCTTCAGCGCCACGGAGACGACGAGATCCGGCGCTTTCCGTTGCCGGGCGAGGACTTGCGCACGTTTGGCTTCGGACAGTCTCGGCATGAGCCACTGCGTCCGGAACAGCGGTTCGAGACCGGCCAGTTCACCCGAAGTCACCCGGAGGACCGCCCGGTCGCGGGTCGCGCCGACATGCTCGATCTCCGAGCTTTCGAGGGCCTTCTCCCGTGTCCACCGGTGAAGCGCGCCGAGGGCGAACTCCAGTTTCTCCGCACTTACCGACAAGGCGGTGGACAGGTCGGGGATCCGGCCCTGCTGCCAGCTTTTGAGCACGTTCTCCGGCAGCCAGCCGATACCGCTCAGGATGTCGAGCGCGGTCACCGATTTCCGTTTGGCCAGCAGCTTTTCCGCCGTCTCGACGACGCGCTGTTCCAGTTTCGTCTCACCCTGCATCGCGGGGAATCCTAGCGATCACGCGGTTTCGGTGCGGGCCCGGGAGGCCCGGATCTTGGCGCGGTTGCCACAGCGCTCCATCGAGCACCAGCGGCGGTTGCCCGACCGAGAGGTGTCCAAGAACAGCAGATAGCAGTCGTCGGCGGAGCATTCGCGGACGCGGCCGGATCGTTCACCCGCGACGAGGCCGATGGCGTCGCGGGCGACGGCGCCGAGGAGTTGTTTCCCGGTGACGGGCGGCGCCCAGGCGAGCTTTCGTGTCTTCGGGTCGACGAGCGGCCTCGGGATCTCCGCGGTCCCGCTGTTCAGCAGGGCGAGATCGTCGTCCGACGGCCTTTCACCACGGGCGAGCGCGGGTGCGACGCGATAGAGGGTGTCCCGGAGTTCCTTGAGCGCGGTGAGCTCGGCGGGCCGGATCCGGACGTCGGTCAGGGGAGCGGTCAGCGCCAGCCTGGAGCCGGTGAACCACTCGGCGAGGGCGGACGGAGTGTGCGCGATTTCGTAGCGCTCGTACGGTCCCGGACCGCCGGTCAGCAGGAGCTCGAGGCTGAGGCTGCCCGGATCGAACCGGTACCGCTCACCCTGGGCGTCGGTTCCAGAAACCAGGTAAGACGGTTACGGCGGAGGCGTGATGATCGGCGAGACGAAGGACGCGGGCTGGGAGATCGGCGTGTCCAAGACGGTGGCGTATCCGCTGGAGCAGGTGTGGGAGTACATCTCGGGTCCGGGCCTGGCGGCCTGGCTGGGTGACGTGCGGCTGGAGCCGGAGAAGGGCGCGCCGTACGAGACGACCGAGGGCACCGTCGGCGAGGTCTGCGGCTACCGCGAACAGGAGAAGATCCGCCTCACCTGGCGTCCAAAGGACTGGGATCACGAGAGCACGGTCCAGGTGGGGCTCCGGCCGGCCGGGCCGGGCAAGACGGTCGTGGTCTTCCATCAGGAGCGGCTCGTCGGCCCGGAAGAGCGCGCCGCGCAGCGTGAGCACTGGCAGTCCGTGATGAAGCTCGTCGTCGACGGCCTCGCCGGCTGATCAGGCGAGCGCTCGCCGCGCCTGTTCGGCCAGAGCGTCGGTGATCCGTTCCGCGCTCAGGCCGAGTTCGCCCGTCTGATGGAGGAACACGTCCGCGGCGAGTGGCGCCAGCAGGAGGTCGGCGAGCGCGTCCGGATCCTTCGCTCTCGCCTGCTCGGCGAGGTGGCGGACGTGGGTGCGCCACAGCCGGTACGGCCCGCTGGTGAAGCGCGAATGCCCGACCTCGGTGCCGAGGACGAGATGGGCGTGCCGGGTGAGCAGCCCGATCATCGCCGCGTAGAACGCGGCCAGCCGCTCGGCGGGCGGTGCGCCGGGGCCCAGCGGGGGAGGGCCGGTGAGCAGCCGCTCCTGTAGTTTCCGCTCGTGCTCGTCCAGCAAGGCGACGGCGATCGCCGAGCGGTCCGGGTAGCGGCGGTACAGCGTCGCCCGGCCGACTCCGGCCGCTTGGGCGATGTCCTCCATGGTGACGTCCGCCGCCGGGCGTGCCGCGAAGAGCTCTTCGGCGGCCTTCAGGATCTTCGCTCGGTTGCGGGCGGCGTCCGAGCGTTCCCGTCCCAGGCCGTTCGCGAGCAGATCTTCCGTCGGCATGTTCGCAGCCTAGGGAATATCCGGACGCGGCGTCCACTTGTACCCGGCGAAGCAAGTGGACGCCGTGTCCACTTCCTGGTCCGGGAGGCCCGATGAGCCACCTTCTCCACCTCGACTCCAGTGCCCGCAGCGCATCCTTCTCCCGCGAGTTGAGTGCTCGCTTCGCCGAGGTCTGGCGTGCCGCGAACCCGGGCGCGGGCTATACCTACCGCGACGTCGCCGCCGATCCGGTGCCGCCGATCGGCAAGGCCTGGACCGAGATCTGCGACGCCCTCCTCCAGGCCGGGATCACCGATCCGGCCGGTTACGCCTCGGTGGTGAAGACGCCGGAGCAGCGCGAGGCCTGGGCGGTCATCGAGCCGCTGCTGGCCGAACTGCTCGCCGCCGACGTCGTGCTGATCGGGGCGCCGATGTACAACTTCTCGATCCCCGCGACCCTCAAGCTGTGGATCGACCAGGTCACGTTCCCGAAGATGTCCTTGGCGGGCAAGGCTTTCGTGGTCGCGGGAGCGCGCGGTGGCACCTACCTGCCCGGCACGCCGCGAGAGCCGGTCGACCACCACGAGCGGTACCTGCGCGACTTCTTCGCCGGGCATTACGACGTCCGGGACGTCACGTTCCTGAACTCCGAACTGACGAACGCTCTCGTCGACCCGCTGCTGAGCGCGCGTGATCCCGAGCGGATCGCGTCGCGGGAACAAGCCCTCCTCGGCGTCGAAAAGGCCGGAAGGGAAGCCTGATGGGCTGGGGAATCCTGCTGCTGGCGGGAGCCGTCGAGGTCGCCTGGTCGCAGAGCATCAAGCCGACGGAGAACTTCACCCGGTTCTGGCCGACCGTGCTGTGCTTCGTGCTCGGCGTCGCCGCGGTCTACCTGCTGTCGAAGGCGATGGATTCGCTGCCGGTCGGGACCGCGTACGCCGTCTTCACCGGCATCGGCGCGGTGGGCGCGATCGTGTTCGGCATCGTGATCCACAAGGATCCGCTCGGCTTCGGCCGGTTCGCCGCGATGGCGTTGATCGTCGGCGGGGTGGTGCTGGCGAAGGTCGCGGAGTGACCTCGGGAAGGGGACTTTCGAGCCGGAAAGTCCCCTTCCCGGCGGGTCAGGCGAGCTTCTCCCACAGGAATTCGAGCATCAGCGCCCATTTGAACGCCAGTTGCTCGTTGTCGGCCGCCGCGCCGTGCCCGCCCTCGATGTTCTCGTGGTACCGCACGTCATGCCCTTGCTCCAGCATCCGCGCGACCATCTTGCGGGCGTGCGCGGGATGCACGCGGTCGTCCCTGGTGGAGGTGACGAACAGGACCGGCGGATACTCGCGTCCGGCGTGGACGTTCTGGTACGGCGAGTACTTCCCGATGAAATCCCATTCCGCCGGATCGTCGGGGTCGCCGTACTCGGCCATCCACGACGCGCCCGCGAGGAGCTTGTGGTACCGCTTCATGTCCAGCAGCGGCACCTGGCTCACGATCGCGCCGAACAGGTGCGGATAGCGCGTCAGCATGACACCCATCAGCAGCCCGCCGTTGCTGCCGCCCTGGATGCCGAGGCGCGCGGGCTCGCTGATGCCGCGCTCGACGAGGTCGGCGGCGACAGCGGAGAAGTCCTCGTACACCTTGTACCGCTTGGCTTTCGTCACCGAGGTGTGCCAATCCGGCCCGTACTCGCCGCCGCCGCGGATGTTCGCGACGACGTAGGTGCCGCCGCGCGAGAGCCAGCCGCGGCCGATGATGCCGCTGTAGCCGGGGGTCAGTGAGACCTCGAAGCCGCCGTAGCCGGTCAGCAGCGTCGGCCCGCCTTCGGCGCCGGAGGGGCGTACGACGAAGTACGGGATCTTCGTGCCGTCTTCGGAGGTCGCGAAGTACTGCGAGACCGTCATGCCCTCGCTGTCGAAGAACGCCGGAGCGCGCTTGAGGACCTCGACGTCGCCCCCGACGTGCCCGTAGCTCAGCGTCGACGGCTGGGTGTAGCCGCTGGAATCGAGCAGGTACTCGTCGCTGACGTCGGGGTCGGTGCCGGTGATCTGCGCGGTGCCCAATTCCGGCGCGCCGGCGAGCGGCCCCGAGGTCCAGCCCTCGGACGGCGTGAGCACGCGCAGTTCCGTCCGGACGTCGGACAGGGTCGAGAGCAGCAGGTGATTGTGCGTCCACACCCAGTACTCCAGGGACGTGTGCGCGTCCGGCGTGAACAGGGTCGTGAAAGTGCGCTCGCCCGCCATGAACGCGTCGAACCCGCAGGCCAGCAGAGCGCCGGAGGGGTACGTCGTGCCTTCGACGGTCCAGTCCGAGCGAAGCCGGATCAGCAGCCACTCGCGGTGCGAAGACGTCTGCGCGTCTTCGGGGACCTCGATGCGGTCGAGCCCAGCGGCCGTCCGCACATACCTTTCCGTGCGGTAGAAGTCGATCGACCGGTAGACGAAGTCACGCTCCCAGCCTCCGGTCGGATCGTGGTGGGCGGACACCGAGACGTCGTCCGCCTTGCCCTCGAAGACCACCGTCGCCTCTTCGAGCGGGGTGCCGCGCCGCCATTCCTTCGCCAGCCTCGGATAGCCCGAATCGGTCAGCGTCCCCGGACCGAAATCGGTGCCGACGTAAACCCGATCGCGGTCGATCCAGCCGATCCTGGTCTTGGCTTCGGGCACGAAGAACCCGTCTTCGACGAAACGGCGCTCGCCGAGGTCGAACTCGCGGACGACTGTCGCGTCGGCGCCGCCCCTCGACAGTTCGACCAGCGCCCGGTCATAACCCGGGCGGAGGACGGCCGCGCCCTGCCACACCCAGTTCTCGCCCTCGACTTCGGCCAGCGCGTCGACGTCGAGGAGGAGTTCCCACTCCGGTGTGTCGTGCCGGTACTGCTCCAGGGTCGTGCGGCGCCACAGACCCCGGGGGTTGGCCGAGTCCTGCCAGAAGTTGTACAGGTATTCGCCGCGGCGCCGGATGTACGGGATCCGGTCGTCGGCGTCGAGGACCTCGCGGACCTCGTCGCGGATCCCGGCAAATCGCTCGCCGCCCGCCAGTTCCGCCAGAGCCTCGGCGTTGTGGGCTCGCACCCAGTCCAGCGCGTCTTCGCCGGTCACGTCTTCCAGCCACAGGTACGGGTCCTCGTCACTCATGCTGACAGTCTCGCCGGGTGCTCCATCCCGGCGCCACCAGGTGTGGCATTCCGTATGCTGTGGACTCGCACGTTTGGGGGACACGATGACCGGCACCGACGAGGTACCCAGACCGTTCGCGCCTTCGCCGCCTCGTCCGGAAAAGCCGCGTGGCACGGGGAACGCCGTGATCGGTCTGCTCATCGTCGCCGCCTTGACCACCACCGGCATGGCGATGGCGGGCGGACCGCGAACGGTCGAGGGCCGGGCCCTCCCGGTGCCCGGCGCGTACACCTCGGAAGGGGCCAAGGCGCCGGCCGGGAACGCGAAGCCCGCTCCCAAGGAGGTGCGGGAACTCGAGACGAACCCGCTGCTGGCGGACGGCGTCGCGCTCGGCGCGGTCACCTGCCGGCTGCCCGCGATCAGCCGCGAGCCCGCGAAACTGGAGACGTACTACAAGACGTTCGTGTCGTGTCTGGCCGAAGCCTGGAAACCCGCGTTGGACCAGGCGAACGAGCCGGCGCTGACGGTTTCCGTGCAGGTGACGCTGCCCGAGACCAGCGCCTGCGGGAAGGCGCCGGGCGAGAACGAGGCCGTCGCCTACTACTGCGGTGGCGACACCACGATCTACGCGCCGACCCAGTGGATGCTGGGCGACGCGGGCCTCGAGCGGTCCCGTCACCTCGCGACGATGGCCCACGAGTACGGGCATCACGTCCAGCGTTCCAGCGGGATCCTGTCGGCGGCCGCGGAGAAGATGTCGTCGCCGGAGGAGAACTCTCCCGCCGACAAGGAACTGGTCCGCCGCATCGAACTGCAGGCGAACTGCTTCGGCGCGCTCGCCCTGGCGGCGGCCGCCGGTCGTGGCTCGATCAGCAGGTCGCTGGCCAACGCCGCCCTCGACGACTACGGCCGCGCCGACGACAGCGACACCCACGGCAGCCGTCGTAACCAGCTGAAATGGGCGAAGGCCGGGTACTCCGGGAAGACGACGTCGGCGTGCAACACCTGGGCGGCCCCGGCCTCGGACGTCAAATGACCGACGACGTGATGGCCGAGATCAACACCGGCCTTCAGCTGCACATCTCCGGTGACCGGGCCGGCGCGCGCGAGAGGTTCGCGGCGTTGTGGAAACGGATCGGCGAGGACGGCGACCCGCTGCACCGGTGCGCGCTCGCGCACTACATGGCCGACGTCTGCGACGATCCGGCCGACGAACTCGTCTGGGATCTCCGCGCCCTCGCGGCGGCCGATTCGCTCACCGACGAACGCGCCAAGGAGTATCACGCGACGCTGGCCGTGCGCGGGTTCTACCCGTCGCTGCACCTGAACCTCGCCGAGGACCACCGCAAACTCGGTGATCACGAGGCCGCGAAGGCCCAGTGGGAGCTCGGGCGGCGCACCCTCGGCGCGCTCGGCGACGACCCGTACGGCGCCGGGATCATCCAGGCGTACGACGCGCTCGCGACCAGGCTCGGTATCGAACCGGACTCTCCGGACTTTCGCGCAGGGCGGTGAAGCCATAACCTGGAGTGACTCAGGTCACCCATCCGGGAGGAGCGCGTATGCGGATTTCCGATCTGTTGCGGACAAAGGGGGCGGCCGTCGCGACCGTCTCGCCGGAGACGAACGTCACCGAACTGCTCGAAAGACTGGCGGAGCACAACGTCGGCGCCCTGGTGGTCGTCGACGACGAGGGCGGGATCGTCGGGATCGTCTCCGAACGGGACGTGGTGCGACGGCTCAACGAGCGCGGGCCCCAGCTGCTCGACGGATCGGTGTCCGCGATCATGACGAAGATGGTCGCGAGCTGCACCCCCGAGGACTCGGTCGATCAGCTGTCGGTCCTGATGACCGAACGCCGCATCCGGCACGTCCCGGTCCTGGTGGACGGCAGGCTGGCGGGGATCGTGAGCATCGGCGACGTCGTGAAGACCCGGATGGAGCAGCTGGAGAAGAGCCAGGAACAGCTGGAGGCGTACATCTCGCAGGGCTGATCTCGGTCCGGCACGTGCGATGAAAGGTCCTTTCCTTGCAAAATTTGCAAGGAAAGGACCTTTCATGGCATCCGCGAGGGACGGCTACTCCCGCCACCCCGCCAGCTCGACCCCCTTCGCGACATCCACCCGGTACCCGAGCGTCACGACGCCCTTCGCGCCCGGAGCAAGCGTCAGCCGCCAGGTGAACTCGCCCAGCTCGGTCCGCTCCACCGGCTCCGGCACGGTGCGCACGTCCCGGACGGTGATCGCGTCGTCCCGGGAGACCGGTGCCTGGTCCAGCACCGTCACGACGGCTTCGCGCGGGCTGTGGTTGACGATCGTCGTGGTGTAGGCGGCTTCCCGCTTGCGGACCCCGGACAGCGTCGCCTTGCTCGCCGTACGGTGCGCGAGTTCCCGCTCGACCCGGATCCGGTCGTCCACGCCGAGGGCGAGTTCGAGTTCCTCACCCGGCGCCCAGACGTCCAACCGCGTGGTGCCGACGAACTCCGTCTCGTGGAACACCGACGCCTTGCCCGGCCGCAACGTGTGCTCCGACGTGTTGACCACGGTCGCCCGCAGGAACGCCTCCGGCGACACCACCGGAGCGGTGACGTAACCCAGTTTCGCGGTCAGCTCCAGCTGCGCGAGCGTCGTGCGGTGCCCTTGCGCCCCCGAGGGGACCGCCACCGGGCGGCCGGGCCGGTAGGTGACCGCGGTGGTGCCTTGTTCGACGGACGCGGTCCGCGCCGCCATCGGGGGTGCGGCGGGAGCCGGCATGCCCACCGACTCCGGGATCCCGCCGCCCGCGGGCGAGGCACTGCCGTACGCCATGCGTGCCATCGACGGCTTGAACTCCGGCACGCGGTCGAGGAACCACGGATCGAGTTCCGGCACCTCGACGGTGTTCGCCGGTCGCGCGGTGGACAGGGCCAGTTCGCATTCCGGCCAGTCCTCACCGGTGTGCTGGGTGATCCGCCCGTACCAGGTCACCGAGACGTCCTCACCACGGACACGCACGTCGTAAGCCGGCTCCCAGCTCGCGTTCGCGACCACATAGGACAGCTCCAGGCCGATCTCCGCGCCGTCCTCCTGGGGCTCCAGCTCGACCGTGACCGTCGCGCTGTCCACTTCGGACGTTCCCTGCTTAGCCTCGATCTCGCGGTCGAGTGCCTTGAGGTCGTCACGGAGCCGGGCGAGGCGGATGCCGAGTTCGCGGCGCTTCCCGAGCGCCTCGGCCAATTGCGTGCCGAGCGCGTCGGTGACCTCGGCGACCCGGGGCGGCTCCGCCGTACCCGCCGCGAGCGCCTTCGCGAAACTCTTGCCGCTGCGTGTCGCTAGCCCGGTCAGCAAATCGACCTTCGCGGTCTCCGCGGCGACGGCGTCCGCGACCTCGTCGACCACCGCCTGATCGGCGCGCCGTTGCTCGGTCAGCGCGCGCAGGGAGGCGTCCGCGGGCGCGGGATGACGCTCGACGGCGACGTCGACCCCGGCGATGACCGCCGGGCCGGAACCGGTGACGCGGACCGAGTCGGTGTCCAGGTTCCACGGCAGACCGGCGAAGGCGAAGCGCGTTTCGCCGTCGAGGGCAGCCGACGCCCGTCTGGTGATCCGGGCGTGGTGCGGGTAGACGGTGACGGCGACGATCGGTGCTTCCAGTGCGCTCGGCATGCCTCCGACGTTAGTCTCTTGACACCTGTTCGGGTGGCCGGAAACCTCAGCTGGGTCTTGCCCGCCCGCCATTGGGGGTCCTGTGAGAGTCGCCAGGCTCGCTGCCCTGTTCACCGCCGTCCTGGTCCTTCCGGCGACGGCGTTGCCCGCCCAGGCCGACGCGCCGCCGGCGCCGGTCTTCAAGGACGGCCAAGCCCAGCCGGTGTTCGACCCGGCGGACGTCATCCGGGAGAACGTCTGGGTCACCGCGCCGGTCGACAGCGACCGTGACGGCAAGGACGACCTCGTGCACGCGGAAGTGGTGCGGCCCCGCGCGACGCAGCAGGGCATGAAGGTCCCGGTCGTCTACCAGGCCAGCCCGTACTACGCGGGCGGCAACGACGTCGCGAACCACAACGTCGACGTCGAGTTGTACGTGCCCGGCGCGAAGCGTGCCCCGGCTGGCCCGCGGATCGCGACGAAGACCGTCGGCCCGAACGCGGCGCCGATCAGCTGGCGCTACCAGGACTACTTCACCGCCCGCGGCTTCGCCGTGGTGTACGGGGAGTCGCTCGGCAGCGGCCAGTCCACCGGCTGCCCGAGCAGCGGCGACGTCAACGAGACCATCGGCGCGAAGTCCATTGTGGACTGGCTGAACGGCCGCGCGACGGCACGCGACGCGGCGGGCAAGGCCGCGGTCGCGGACTGGAGCACCGGAAAGACCGGCATGATGGGTGTGTCCTACAACGGGACGCTGCCCAACGCCGTGGCCAGCACGGGCGTCGAAGGGCTGGAGACGATCGTCCCGATCGCGGCGATCTCCAGCTGGTACGACTACTACCGCAACGACGGTGCCGTCGTCGCGGCCGGCGGGTTCCAGGGCGAGGACGCGGACGTGCTCGCGGACTACGTCCACACGCGCCAGGATCGCGCGGTCTGCCGTCCGCTGATCGACCGGATCGCGGTCGACCAGGACCGGGTGACCGGTGACTACAGCGCCTTCTGGGACGCACGGAACTACCGCAACGACGTGAACAAGGTGCGGGCCTCGGTGCTCGTGGTGCACGGCCTCGGCGACTGGAACGTCAAGACCGACCAGGGCACCCGCTGGTACGAGATGCTCAAGGCGCGCGGTGTCGAGCACAAGATCTGGCTGCACCAGGCCGGGCACTCCGATCCGTACAGCCTCCGCCGCGACGTCTGGCTCGCCACGCTCAACAAGTGGATGTCGCACTACCTCTACGACGTGGACAACGGCATCGAGCGCGAGCCGAAGGCCACCATCCAGCGCGAGGACAAGTCGTGGGTGGACGAGCCGGAGTGGCCGCTGCCCGGCACCCAGGACGTGAAGCTCTACCCGTGGCCCGGCGGCTCCTCGAAGGGCAAGCTCGACACGCGCAATCCCGTTCCGGGCAAGGCCGCCGTCGAGACGCTGGCGGACGACGCGAGCAAGACGATCGAACAGCTCGCCGCCGCGACGTCGTCGGGTAACCGGCTGCTGTACTCGACCACCGCGGCGAAGCAGCCCGTGCGGCTTTCCGGAACCGTGAAGACCGACCTGTCGCTGTCCTTCGACAAGCCGGCCACGAACGTGACCGCGGTGCTCCTCGACCGCGCTCCGGACGGGACGGCGAAGGTGATCACCCGAGGCTGGACCGACCCGCAGAACCGGCGCGACCCCGCTCGCACCGACCCGATCACCCCCGGTGAGAACTACAAGGTCGAGGTGGAACTGGTCGCGAAGGACTATCTGCTCGCGGCCGGGCACAAGATCGAGTTCCTGGTGGCCTCCAGCGACCACGACTACACGCTCCGGCCGAAGCCGGGCGCCGGTGTCTCGGTCGAGCTGAACCGCACTTCGCTGGTGCTGCCGGTGGCGGGCGGCAAGCCCGCGCTGCGCGCCGCTTTCGGCTGAGCTGGCCCGTCTAACGCGCGATGTCCGTGAAGGCCTCCTTCCCTACCTTCAAGGTAAGGAAGGAGGCCTTCACTACGTCGCCGATGTGCCCGTGGCGCCGTCGAGGCCGAGGGGCGTGTTGCGAAAGCCACTTTCGCAACCTCCAACCTGGATCCACCGGTGAATTGTGGTGGTGGGTTGTGTCGTGGTGGGGCAGATGCCCTCTGGCTTGGGATGATTGTTCTTGCGACGGAACAAAATCCATTGAGCGAGAGGGCATCTGCTGGATGCGATCATCTCATGCTGCCGGGTCGGTGTCGGTGAGGTTCGATGATGCGGGTCTCGTGTCGTGCGCGGGGCTGGTGCCGGTGTTGCGGCTGACCGAGGATGTTGATCTTGCCGGGTTGATCGAAGACCGGGTTGACCTGGGGATTCCGGTCGGCGCGAACCCGGGCGCGAAAGCGTTGTCGGTCGTGGCGGGCATGGTGGCCGGGGCGGACTCGATCGAGGATCTGGACGTGATCCGGCATGGCGGGATGCACCGGTTGTTCACCGGTCTGCGTGCGCCGTCGACGTGTGGTTCGTGGTTGCGGGGGTTCACCCATGGTCATGTCCGTCAGCTCGCGTCCGCGACCGCCGAGGCCCTGGTCCGGCTGGCCGGGCGGGTGCCGTCGCTGCTGGCCGGCGTCGAGCAGCTGGCGTTTGTTGACATCGATTCCAAGATCAAAGAAACCTACGGGCATGCCAAGCAGGGCAGCGGGTTCGCCTATAACGGAGTCCGCGGATTGAACCACCTGGTCGCCACCCTCTCCAGCCCGGTCTGCGCGCCGGTGATCCTGACCGCGCGGCTGCGGGGCGGGAACGCTGATTCCCGTCGCGGGGCGGCGTCGATGGTCACCGAGGCGATCCGGCTGGCGCGCCGGGCCGGGGCGACCGGGACGATCGTGGTCCGCGCGGATTCAGCGTTCTTCACCGGCCCGGTCATCGCCGCGGCCCGCAAGGCGGGCGCCTATTTCTCGGTCACCGCCCGGAAAAACACGGCGGTGACAGCGGTGATCGACCGGATCGATGAGGACGCCTGGACCACGATCGCCTACCGGCGCCCGATCCCCGCACCGGAGACCGGGGAAATGATCACCCAGGCCGAGATCGCCGAAACCACCCTGACCGCGTTCACCAATGTCACCGAGAACCCCGGACGCGAGATCACCGCACGGTTGCTGGTCCGCCGCACCCCGAGATTCACCCGAAACGACCAGGGCGAGTTGTTCCAC